>CACYPV010000016.1 GCA_902776375.1 uncultured Ruminococcus sp.
CCTCACGATACAAACCTTGGGAGTCGCTTTTGAGTTCGTCGGTAACTACGCCTCGGTGGACTTTCACCACAGAGCATTGATATGCCCGTCATACAAACAAAGGAACGTGCATTTTTACACGTTCCTTTTTTATATGCACAATTATGGGCTATCTCAAAAAGCCGTTGATTATCTGCTCCTCTGCCTGCTGTTCGGTCAGTCCGAGCGACATCAGCTTTATAAGCTGATCGCCGGCTATCTTGCCTATAGCCGCCTCGTGGAAAAGCATGGCGTCAACGTCGTTAGCCTCAAGCGACGGAATGGCGAGTATCTTGCCGTTGTCCATGATTATAGAGTCGCACTCGGTATGACCGCTGCACGGCGCGTTGCCCGTTACCCTCGCGTTGAAGGTCTGGGATGAATCGTCCCTTGCCACGGAACGCGACACAACGTCGGCGGTGGAATCGGCTCCGTTGAGCGTTACCATATATTCGCTCTTTGCCGACTGCACGCCGTGGGTCATCAGGCGCTCCTTGACGATCAGCTTCGCGCCGGATTTCAGCTCGGCAATGGTGGAGCGCTCGGTGGAATCCACGCCCTTTATCTGCTCCATCTCCATCTCCATTGAGCTGCCGTCCTCCATATAGACCTCTGTCACGGGGTTGAGGATGCGCTTGCCGCTGCCGTCGCCGCTGCCGTAGTGCTTTTCAACGTACTTCACCTTTGAGTTTTTGCCGACGTAAAAGCGGTGAACGCCGTCGTGCTGAGCGTCGTGCTCGCCGCAGTTGTCGATACCGCAGCCCGCAACGATTACCACGTCGCAGTTGTCGCCGATATAAAAGTCGTTGTAGACGGTCTCTTTTATTCCCGACGCGCTGACTACAACGGGGATATGCACGCTCTCGCCCTTTGTGTTGGGCTTGATGAAGATGTCGATACCGGGCAAGCCTTCCTTTGTCATGATGTCGATGTTGTCGGTGGTGTGTCTGCCGGCAAGCTGAGAATTGACGCGGAAGTTGTACGCGCCCGCGGGGGTGTCGTGGATGTCGGCTATCTCAGCCAAAAGCTGCTTGCCGATATCGTCGATGTTTAAATCAAGCATTTCTAAACCTCCCTATTTCAGCTTTTCGCAGGCGTTGACCGCCGCGGTGGTGCCGATGAGCTCGGGCATTACCTCGGAAACCGAGCCCGTCTTTTTGATACTGCCGTCGACAAGAAGAACTATCTCGTCGGCGATATTGAGTATGCGCTCCTGGTGCGAGATGATAACGATGGAGCTGTCCTTGATGTTGCTGCGCATGTTCTCGAAAATGCGGATAAGATTCTGAAAACTCCAAAGGTCTATTCCCGCCTCGGGCTCGTCGAATACGCTGAGCTTTGTCTGACGGGCGAGCAGGGTAGCTATTTCAATGCGCTTAAGCTCGCCGCCGGAGAGCGAGGAGTTTATCTCGCGGTTGATATAGTCGCGTGCGCACAGACCGACTTCGGAAAGGTAGTCGCACGCATCGTTGATATTGATATTTTTGCCGGAAGCAAGCCGCAGAAGGTCTATAACGCGAATGCCCTTGAAACGCACCGGCTGCTGGAAGGCAAAACTGACGCCGAGCTTTGCGCGCTCGGTTATGCCGAGGTCGGTGATATCCTGACCGTCGAAAAGTATCTGACCCGCGCAGGGCTTTTCAATGCCCATGATAAGCCGCGCGAGAGTGGACTTTCCGCTGCCGTTGGGGCCTGTGATAACAACGAATTTTCCGTTATCTATGGTTATGTTGAGGTCGTGGATGATCTCTTTTTGCGCTCCGTTGTCCTCGACCGAAAAGGACAGGTTTCTCAGTTCCAGCATATCGATTCTCCTAAATTATTAATGCTTATTGTATTATACATCATTCCCCAAAAAAATGCAAGCATCGCATCAATGCACCCGGCGCTCCATTGGAAAATATCAGCAAAAAAATTTGGCTAACGGCGCGTCGTAATACGGGCTTATCAGGCACGGAAAAAGCCTCCCCTTATCGCAAGGGAAGGCTTGATCCTTTACCGTAAAAATTACGCATTGCGCATTATCAGTTACTCCTCAACCGCTTCAAGTTCGCTGTCTTCGATCTTGCGCAGCTCTTTTCTGTTGAACGCGTCATAGATGATCGGGATGACGAACAGCGTCATCAGCGTAGCGTAGAGCAAGCCGCAAATGCAGACTATCGCGAGCGGCTGCATCATTTCGGAGCCTGTGCCGATGCCGAACGCCATTGCGGACAGACCGAGCACTGTGGTGAGCGCGGTGATGAATATCGGGCGCATACGGGTCTTGCCCGCCTCGACGATCGCCTCGCGGCGCTCCTTGCCCTCAAGGCGGAGCACGTTGATATAGTCAACAAGGACGATGCCGTTGTTTACTATGATACCGCACAGCATGATAAAGCCGATAAGCGAGATAACGCTGACGTCGTAACCCGTTATCAGCAGCGCTACGAAGCCGCCCGTGAACGCAAGCGGGATGGTGAACATGATGATGAACGGGGATTTCAGGCTTTGGAACTGCGCAACCATGATAAGATATATCAGGATGACGCCGAGCAGCAGCATGAGCATAAGCTGCTCCATAGCCTCCATCGTCGCCTTGTTGCTGCCCTCGTAGTCTATCGAGAATCCGTCGGGAAGCTTGTAATCATCAAAAAGGCTCTTGGCGTCGTTGGTCGCCTCGGTAAGGCTGTGACCGTCGTTGACTATGCCCTTGATAGTGATATAACGCTTTTGATCCTTGCGGTTGATGGTGTCGAGAGTATCGCTTTTTTCGATTTTGGCAACCGAAGAAAGCTTAACGGTCTTTTCCTCGCCCGTGGTTGTATCGGTAAATTTGAGCGTGATGTTTCCTACCTTGTCGGCGGTGATAAGCTGCTTTTCGTCCTTGACGGTAACGACGTCGATCGACTTTCCGCTTACGGTTTTAAGCGTCGTAGAGGTCTTCTCCCCCGCGACTGCCGAAGCCACCTGCTGGAACACCTGCGCGGTGGTAAGTCCGTTCTCGGCGGCTTTATTGCGGTCGACGGTGACCTTGATCTCGGGAGAGGTCGCACCGACTCCGTTCTCGGTCTCTTTTATGCTGTCGAGCTCGCCGAGCTTTTTCGCCATATCCTCCGCCGTGGTTTTAAGCTGATTGAGGTCTTCGCCGTAAAGGGTTATCTGTACGACGGGATCGCCGATAAGCGAGCTCATCGAGCTTGTCGCTCCGGCGCCGACGGTCACCTTGCCGTCGATATCCTTCAGCTTTTCCTCAATCTCCTTTGTGATGCTCTTGCCGTCCTTGATATATTTATCCTTGAGGACGCCGTAAGCCATAAGCGAGCCGGAATCATCCTGAGCGCCGCTCATGCCGGAGGGCGCTATGCCCATTGCTCCGGCGGCGTTTCCGAGCATAACGCCTACGGTTTCAAACTCATTGTACTCATTCATTATGTCGCTGACCTTTTCGGCGACTTCAACGGTTTCGTCAAATGTCGTATTGGGATCGAGCTGAACGGTGACTTGTATCTGTTCGCTGCTCATATCCGGCATAAAGCTGAAGCCTCTTGCCAAAGCCAGAAGTCCGCTGCCTACAAGCAGGGCGATAACTATCAGTATTGCGACTATTTTGTGGCGCAGCACGAAGCGCAAGGATCTGTCGTAGGTCTTTAGAATCTTGCCCTCGCCCTTGTTCTTTGTCTCCTTTACCTTGCGCAGCATGCGCTGGCTCATAGCGGGCACGAGCGTAAGCGCCACGATAAGACTTGCCGCCAGCGAGTAGGTGATGGTGAGCGCCATATCGACAAAGAGCTCGCGGGTGATGCCCTCGACAAACACGATAGGCAGGAACACGCAGACCGTGGTGAGCGTTGACGCTATGATAGCGCCCGCGACCTGCCGCGCGCCGTTGAGCGCCGCCTGAACAGCCGAATATCCAAGCCGCCGCAGACGGTAGGTGTTCTCTATAACTACGACCGAGTTATCGACCAGCATACCTACGCCTATGGCTAGTCCCGAAAGCGATATCATGTTAAGCGTGATACCGCTGAAATACATAAGCACGATGGCAAAGATAACGCTGACCGGGATAGAGACCGCGACGATAATGGTGGGTCTGATATCGCGCAGGAAGATCAAAAGGATGATGATAGCCAGCACAGCGCCGATAAGCAGGTTTTGCAGCACGCTGTTGACTATGATCTCGATGTAGTCGCCCTGGCTGTACATCGTGGTAAAATTAAGCCCCTTGAACTCCTCCTCGAGGGCTTTGATCTCGGCGTTGATGTTGTCGCAGACCTCGGCGGTGGCGATATTGCTCTGCTTTGTAAAGCTGAGGATGATGCCGTCGCGTCCGTCAACTTTTGTATATAGCTTTTCGGCGTTGTCGGCAACAAACACATCGGCAACGTCGCTTAGGCGGATAACGCCTATGCCGTCGATCTTTGTGTCAAAAAGCGGAAGCGAGGTGAGTTCCTTTTCATCAGCGACCTCGTCGCCCACGCGCACCATGTAACGGTTGTTGTCCTCGTCGGAAACATAGCCGGCGGGCATGGAAAAGTTCTGCGCAACAAGTATATTCGAAACGTTTTCAATGGTGACCATGGCGTTGGGATCGGCTTTTTTCTTTGCCTCATCCTTCTTCGCCGTCAGCTCGGCTACAGACTTGTCCAGCTCGCCTTTCGCGCTTTCAAGCTGAGCCGCAGCCAAGCTTACCTCGGTCTGCTTCGAGGCGAGTGTGGAGACCGCTCCCGACAGCTTGAAGTCCGCGCTCGACTGTTGCTGGGCAATGGTGGCGAGAGCGTCGTTTACCGTGACGGTATTATCGTCGAGTCCCTTTACCGCAGTATCGATTTGAGCTATGCCTTCGTTGATCTTCGCTATGCGGTCGCTGACTTCTTTTAGAGTGTCGTCAAGCATCGAGGTGTCGGTGCCGAGCTCTTTGAGCCTGTCGTTCACCTTTTCGATGGATGAATCAACGTTTTTGAGCGCTGTTTCGATCTCTGCAATAGTTGCGGCAAGCTCCTCTTTTTTTATTCCGAACTGCTCGAGCCTTGTGTCGATCGCCGCAAGAGCCTCGTTCAAATACGCTTTTTCCTCGTCGCTCAGCGTGCTGTCCGCAAGCCTTGCTAACGTGTCGGTGTAATCGGTGTTGATTATCCTGAGAGAATCCAACCTGTCAATAAGCCCGTTCTTCTGCTCTATCAGATCATTGTAGGCGGTCTTGATGTCGAGCAGAGCTTTATATGTGGTTTCCAAAACCTGCTTTGTGGTGGCGAGCACGGTCTTTTGATCCAGCAACTCCATCTTGGCGGAGATCATTTGGCTTTTTCCGTTGTCCGCCTGCTTCTGAGCGTCAGCAAGCTGCTGCGCGAGCGCCTCTTGCTGATCGTTTATGCTCTGCATTGAATCGGCGATGACCGCCCCACCGTCCCCCGCCTTTGCCGCGTTGTTTTCCAGCTCGGTCTTGGCGGCGGCTATCTTGTCCTCCGCGTCGGCAAACTGGCTGTCGAGCGCGGCTTGTATCTTTTTGTTTAGCGCGTCAAGCTTGCTTTGCGAAATAACGACGTTTTCCTTTTCGACAAGTATTCCCTTGCCGTTGACGGAAGCTACGCCGTCTACTCCCTCTAAGCGGTTTATTAGCGTATCGCTTACAAACTCAGACAGCTCTCTGCGATCCTTGCCCTCGTAATCGACCGCGATCATGGCGACGGGCAGGATGTTGGGATTGATCTTTATAAGATATGGCGCGCCCACCGCGTCCGGCCAGTTATCGGACAAAACGTCCAGCGCCGAGCGCACGTCGACCGTAGCGGTGTTCATATCGGTGCCGTCCTGAAATTCGATCATGCACATCGAGTAATTGTCGCTTGAAGCGCTGCGTATCTGCTTTACGCCGTCGATGACCGAAAGCGACTGCTCCGTCGGTTTGGTGACGGTCGTCTCGACGGTTTCGGGGGTCTGACCGATATATGTGGTTAAGACGACCGCGTACGGCAGATCCATATTCGGCATAAGGTCGGGCGTCATTTTTGAGAAGGACACCACGCCCAACACCAGAACCATTATGACAGCCACGAAGATCGTCATTGGCTTTTTAACACTTAGTCTTGATAACATATTTCCTCCGTATACCTTTCCTGTGGTCAGGCGAGCGCGCCGTGCTTTAGTATTTCAAGCTTGCGGCGGTATTCCTGCCTAACGTGCGCGCAGTCGTCTTCCGTGACATAAAAATTGAACAGCGCGTTTTTCAGCATGCTTGTAAGTATCTGCCACAAAAGGTCAAAGTCGCTGTCGCTCTTATAGCGCAGGCTATCCCTTGAAAACCGCTTTGAGCAGTCCTTGTATTTTTCAATACCGTTGAATCGGTTAGTCATGTATTCATACACCAAATCGTCGTTGGCGTGAAGGTTCCTTGTGAGCCTTCGCAGCACCGTGCGGCTTGTTTTGTCGTCGGCAAAGGAAACGATGATCTCAAAAAGCTGTTCAAACACTTCAAACACATCGCCCCTGTCCAGCAGCGCCGCCTCATTCAGCCCCTGCAATACACGCTCGACAAATGACTTTAACAGCACCTCGATAAGGTCGACCTTATCGTCAAAGTATTGATAAAAGCTGCCGCGCGATATATTCGCCCGCTTTACTATGCGGTTTATGCTGATTTTATCGTCTGACGGTTCGGAAAATTCCTCGATTATCGCTTTTACGATCCGACTGCGCTTTTCTTCGGGAAGATTCAAAAAGGTCTGCTTTATCACAAAAACACCTCCAAAGCTAATATGACAGGTTATCATATGAACACTTGTCACTATTGTATCACCACGCCGTGCGGGTGTCAATGGCTTTTTGTCGATTTTTTGTTGAATCTTTTGTTTAATACTAAACTCAAATAAAAAATAGACAATCTTTGCGGTCTATTTTCCGCAATACTTCGTTGTCGTCCTTGCAAGGCGACAGCCTTGCGGCGTCCTTCCTTTTTATCTGAGATTAGTATTATTTTTTCAGCTACTTGCTTTTTTGTTTGTTTTTGTCCAAAAGCTGTTACTGATTGCACAAACAAAACGCACCCGAAGGTGCGTCTGTTTATATAGCATTATTAGATTTCTTCCTCGTCGGTCTCGATCGGCTCGACATAGGTGCCGCTCATGACCTTTTCAAAGTCCTCGGCGCCCATCTTTTCGTGCTTGATAAGATAAGCGGCGATCTCGTGCAGCTTGTCGATGTTCTCGCGCAGCAGCAGTTCCGCCTTTTCGTAGGCGTCGTTAACGATGCCCAGCACCAGCTCGTCGATCTTGGCGGCTGTGGCCTCGCTGTAATCCTGCGTTCTGCCGTAATCTCTGCCGAGGAACACGCTGCCGTCCTCGGAGCCGTAGTTGATGCAGCCCAGCTCCTTGGTCATACCGTACTTGGTAACCATGGCGCGTGCGGTCTTTGTAGCCTTTTCGATGTCGTTTGAAGCGCCCGTGGAAATGTCGTCGAGGATGATAGCCTCGGCAACGCGTCCGCCCAGATCGACGATGATGCTCTCGATCATCTCGTTGCGGGAGTTGTAGGACTTATCCTCGGTGGGCAGCGGCATGGTGTAGCCGCCGGCCATTCCGCGCGGGATGATGGATATCTCGTGAACGGGATCCTGCGTTTCAAGCTTGTCGAAGAGGATCGCGTGACCCGCCTCGTGGTAAGCTGTGAGCTTCTTTTCCTTCTCGCTCATCACCTTGGATTTCTTCTCGGTACCTACAACGACCTTAATGGTCGCCTCCTCGATCTCCTTCATGGTGATGGCTTTTTTATCCGCTCTGGCTGCAAGCAGCGCAGCCTCGTTGAGCAGGTTTTCAAGATCCGCACCGGTAAAGCCGGCGGTGGTCTTTGCTATGGTTTTGAGCTTAACGTCGGGAGCAAGCGGCTTTTTGCGCGCGTGCACCTTAAGGATAGCCTCGCGTCCGTTGATGTCGGGATAGCTTACGACTACCTGACGGTCAAAACGTCCGGGACGAAGCAGAGCGGGGTCGAGAACGTCGGGACGGTTGGTCGCCGCTATGAGGATAACGCCCTCGTTAACGCCGAAGCCGTCCATCTCAACAAGCAGCTGGTTAAGGGTCTGCTCGCGCTCGTCGTTGCCGCCGCCGAGACCCGCGCCGCGCTGTCTGCCTACGGCGTCGATCTCGTCTATAAAGATGATGCAGGGTGAGTTTTTCTTTGCCTGATCGAACAGATCGCGCACACGCGAAGCGCCCACGCCGACGAACATCTCTACGAAGTCGGAGCCGGAGATCGAGAAGAAGGGAACGCCCGCCTCGCCTGCGACTGCGCGCGCGAGCAGGGTCTTACCGGTACCGGGAGGTCCCACAAGCAGCACGCCCTTGGGGATACGCGCGCCCAGCTTGTTGAACTTGTCGGGGTTTTTGAGGAACTCTACGACCTCTTGAAGCTCTTCCTTTTCCTCGTCAGCGCCCGCCACATCGTCAAAGGTGGTTTTGCGCTTTTCGTCATTGGTATTTTTGATCTTAGCCTTGCCGAAGCTCATTTCCCTGCCGCCGAGGCCGCCGCCACCCATGCGCCGCATAAAGAATACCCACGCGGCAATGAAGATGATAACGACGATGATAGTCGGGATAAGGTCGATGAGCAGTGAATTGTCGGTGGCGCGGATAAGATTGTATTCCTTTACGGGATTTTTAGGGTCGTCGTACTGCTTGATATCGTCGAGAAAACGGCTGATATCGGCAAGCTTGCCCTTTACTGTCTCGTGCCCGTCCTTTTTAGAGGTCGCGTTTTTAACAGCCTTTTCGTCGTCCGCGACCTTATCGTAAACCGCCGACTCGTTTTCTTTGAGCTTTATCTCAATAGTTCCCGAGCCGTAGCTTATGTCGTAGCTTTCTACCTTATGGTCTACAAAGTACTGCATAAGGGTAGAGGTCTTAGGCGGATCGCTTTGGCGTGAATTAAGAAAGATCGCCGCGACGATGATAAGCAAAATCGGAATACCTAAGTAAAGCAGCAAATTGCGCACTTTTTTCTTGTTGTTCATGGGAATTCTCCTTTTTTAGATGCTAGATGCTAGATGCTAGAAGCTAGATTCATTGACCGATATGTTTCGCTTTTAATATTTAGTGAACTTAGAAATCAAAGCTGTCAGTATTCTTCCGATTTCGTCCGATAACCTTAACGGCAAGGCTATTTGTTCCGAAGAAAGATATTTCAGTCTTTCACAAATAAAAAGCTGTGTTTCCAATTCTGCAAGAGATCCTCTGGCTATAGAAAGAAAATTGGTAAACTCTTTAAAGGATTTTCTTGACTGCCCTTCGGCAATATTGGAAGGAATTGAAATGACCGCTCTGCGTATTTGCGATGTAAGCGCAAATTGTTCCTCTCTCGGTAAATGTTTTAGCAATCTGTATACCTCAACAACCAAATCCATTGACTTTTGCCAAACGATCATTTCTCTATAATTATTAATGCTCATACCTTACTCCAAAACGCCAAGCTTCTAACTTCCAACTTCTAGCTTCTAGCATCTAGCATCTAGCTTCTATTATTCATATACCGAACGCTTTAATATGCCTATATAGGGCAGATTGCGGTATTTTTCGTCGTAGTCCAGCCCGTAGCCGACGATGAATTCATCGGGTATGACGGCTCCGCAGTAATCGGGCACAAGCGGTACCTTTCTGCGGTCGGGCTTGTCGCAAAGGGTGACTACCTTTACGGAAGCCGCGCCGTTTGAAACAAGGTGGTTGATCACAAAGTTGAGGGTGTTGCCCGAGTCAACGATGTCCTCTACGATAAGTATATCCTTATCCTTGGCGGATATTGAAAGATCCTTGATGATTTTGACCTTGCCGGAGCTTTCGGTGCCGCCGCCGTAGCTTGACGCCACCATAAAGTCGATCCTAAAGTCAAGATTTATCTTCGTCATAAGCTCAGCCATAAAGACGATGCTGCCCTTTAGCAATCCAACCATGATGAACTCTCTGCCATTATAATCTTTTTCGATTTGTTTTGCAAGAGACTTCACAATATTTTCAAGTTTTTCCTCTGAGAGAATTACTCTCTCCACATCCTTATGCATGGTTTTCGCCCCTTTTTGAAATAATTACCGACAATTTATGTGTTTCACGCAAGACTTCTCCCTGCTTTGAATAGCCCAGAGCCTCGCACCACAGCACCGTGCTGCCGTCGCATATCAGCAGCAGGCTTTCGCGCGCTTCATCCGGAACACGCTTTTCGTTGAGCGCCTTGCGCAGCGGCTTCGTGACGCCGCGCTTGGCAAAGGTGAAGCGGTCGCCGCCTTGACGTGTGCGTAAAACATACTCTTTTAATTCTTCATCAGAATTTTCAAGTCTGACAACGATGTGTCTTTCGTTATATTCAAATTCAAAGCTGCCCGAAAACCTGAGCTGACAGGGCATGCTTTTGATCGTTTTGGGTGAAAAGCGCAACAGCCCCTGCTTGCATACAGCGGTGTGCTCGCCCAGATCGACCGCGCCGCCGCTTTTGAGTATTCCTGTCAGCAATTCAAGGTGGCGGGCTTCGGCGGTGAAATCCGCCTGCCTTTCGCAAAGCAGTGCGAGCGCTTCCGTCAGAGCCGCGGGAGCCGCGCGCAAAAGGGTGTCGGCGCTCCAGCCGTAATCGGTTTTTGCCAGCCGCAAAAGGCTTTCCGCCTGACTGCTTATGCACTGTGCGGCGAGAGCTGCGCTTTCGCAAAACCTGAGCACGGCAAGCTCAAAGGAAGGGTTGAGCTCCTTTAGCGTCGGGATAACGCGGTGGCGTATCTTGTTGCGCGTGTATTCATCGCCGAGGTTGGTGCTGTCGGTAACGTAGCTCAGCCCGTTGTCGGCGCAGTAACGCTCGATATCGTCGCGCGTGCATAGGATCAGCGGACGGATGATATCTCCCCTTTTGGGCGGAATGCCGCCCGCGCCCATTACGGACATGCCGCGCGCGAGGTTGAACAGCAGGGTTTCGGCGTTGTCGCTTGCCGTGTGCGCGGTGGCTATTTTGGCGTTCAGCTTATGGGCCAGCTCTGCGAAAAAGGCGTAACGCTCGTCTCTGCCGCACAGCTCCTCGCTGACTTTTCGCTCGGCGGAAAGCTCGCGGATATCAGCCCTGCGCACGTAAAGCGGGATATTATATTTCTTGCAAAGAATTTTGCAGAAGGCTTCGTCCCGCTCCGCCTCCTCCCCTCTCAGCATGTGATTGAGGTGGGCGGCGTATATAGTTAAGTTATATTTTTCTTTTATGGAATTAAGCACATGGAGCAGGCTTACCGAATCGGCTCCGCCCGAAAGCCCAACGACTA
The DNA here is from genome assembly GCA_902776375.1 of uncultured Ruminococcus sp. Lineage (GTDB taxonomy): Bacteria > Bacillota > Clostridia > Oscillospirales > Acutalibacteraceae > Ruminococcoides. The sequence continues at coordinate 11,276 of CACYPV010000016.1, forward strand.
CGCTGTCGCCGTTTTGGAGCATGTCATAACGCTCGACGGCGCGCAAAACAGAATCAACCATAACGCGTCTCCACATCGGTGAAGCGCATGAATTCGCCCTGCCAGTGCAGCTTGACGGTGCTCATCTCGCCGTGACGGTTCTTTGCTACGATACACTCGCCCGAATTCATATCGACGGCAGGCGCGGCGCTGTCGTCGCTGTTTTTGTCGTAGTAGCCCTCACGGTAAAGGAAAAGCACGATGTCCGCGTCCTGCTCGATCGAGCCGGAATCTCTAAGGTCGCTCAGCTGCGGACGATGGTCGGGGCGCTGCTCGGAGGCACGCGAAAGCTGCGAAAGCGTGATGACCGGAACATTGAGCTCCTTTGCCATTATCTTAAGGCTTCGTGTGATCTCGGAGATCTCGTTGACGCGGCTCTCTATCCTGCGCGTGCTGGACATGAGCTGCAAATAGTCGACGACGACCAAATCGATCTCGCGCAGACGCCTGAGCCTTGACTTCATCTCGGTTATAGTGATGCCGGGGGTGTCGTCAATGTAAAGGTTGGCGTTTTTGAGCACGTCGCTTGCGGGAACAAGGCGCTGCCATTCCTCGTCGCTGAGCTTGCCCGTGCGCAGCTTTGTGCCGCCGACAAGCGCCTCAGCCGAAAGCAGACGGCTGGCGAGCTGCTCCTTAGACATTTCGAGCGAGAAAAACGCGACCGCCTTTTTGCTTTTGCAGGCGACGTTTCGCGCGATGTTGAGCGCAAAGCTGGTTTTGCCCATGCCGGGGCGCGCCGCGAGAATGATGAGGTCGCTTCGGTTCAGTCCGGTGATGACCCTGTCAAGGTCGCCGATGCCGGTCGAAACGGGGCGAACACTCTCGTCCGCCTCACGGTTGAGCGAGTCGAGACGTTCGAAGGTTTGCAGCAGAACGGAGCCGATGCGCTCCAAGCCGCCCTTCTCGCTGTCGCTGCGGATATCGTAGATCCGCTGTTCGGCAGAATCGAGCAGCACCGAGGTCTCGTCCTCGGCGGCGGTGGCGTCGTCGATTATCTCGCGCGAGGCTGTGATGAGCATGCGGAGCTTGTATTTATCCGCGACGATCTTCGCGTATGAGCCGGCGTTTGAGGGCGCGGGGCAGTTATCGACCAGATCTACAAGATAGGTCTTGCCTGTTGCTTCCTCGAAGCCGCTGTTTTGTTTTAGTTTGTTGAGCAGAGTTACAAAGTCTATGGACTGCCCTATGTTCATCATTTCCTGCATAGCCGTGAATATCAGCTTGTGCAGTGAAACATAGAAGTAATCGGCGGTCTTTATATAGTCGAGCACGTTGTCGAACATGCTGTTATCAATGATGATAGCGCCCAGAACCGCCTGCTCAGCCTCAGCGCTGTAGGGCAGGTTTGTCGGATTGTACTCCGCGTATGTGTTATTATCAGCCATAACTTACCTTTAGAGTGTAATATGTAGGGGCGCACCCGCGTGTGCGCCCTGTCAGCAATAGCGGTTTTCTCGGGCGCACACATGGGTGCGCCCCTACACTATTATCTAAGAATTAACTCACTAGCCACTAACCACTAGCCACTAGCCACTCAACTTACTCTTCACTAACCTGTATATCTATATTAGCGGTGATGCCGGTGTAAAGCTTTACCTCAGCCTTATAGGTGCCGTACTCCTTGATATCGCTCTCGAGCACTACCTTGCGCTTGTCGACAACGATGTTGTACTGCTTTTTGATCTCCTCGGCGACCTGCTTGGATGTGATGCTTCCGAAGAGCTTGCCGCTCTGACCCGCTCTGGCGGTCATCTTAAAGGTCTTGCCCTCGAGCTTCTTTTTAGCCGCCTCAGCCTGAGCTTTTTCGGTGGCGATCTTGTACTGCTTTGAGTTTTCGGCGTTTTTATATTCGTTCATCGCCTGCGCATTGGCTTCCTTTGCCAGCTTGCGGGGCAAAAGATAATTGCGCGCGTAGCCGTCGGAGGCTTCTACAAGCTCTCCCCTTTTGCCTAAGGACTTGACGTCCTGTAATAAAATAACCTTCATATCAAAATTCCTTTCGTCATTCGCTCTCTACGACAGACTTGTCTATAGCCGCTTTAAGCTGCGCGAGCGCGTCCTGAATGGTTGTATTGTAAAGCTGCGTTGCCGCCATTGTCTGGTGACCGCCGCCGCCCATTTGCTCCATGATGACCTGCACGTTTATCCTGCCGTAGCTGCGAGCCGAAATATTGATGCGCTCGTCGTCGGGAAATACAACGAACGAAGCCGCCACGCCCGTGAGCGTGAGCATTTCGTCGGCAGCCTGAGCCGCGGCAAGACGGATGTCGCTCTCGACGCTTTGCGAGGTGGAAATAGCGCAGCCGTTGTATATCTCGCTGCGGCATACGATGTCCACCTTTTCGCGGTAGGTCTCGATGCTGCCCGAAAACAGCTCCTTGACGGTCAGCGTATTGGCGCCCTTGCGCCGCAGGTACGCCGCCGCCTCAAAGGTGCGCACACCGGTTTTGAGCACGAAATTCTTGGTGTCGAGCATGATGCCCGAGAGCAGGGCGTCCGCCTGGATATAGCCCAGCGGCTTGTCGTCCATGTAGCTGATTATCTCGCAGCACATCTCGCTGGCGGATGAAGCCGACGGCTCGTGACAGAACACCAGAGCGTTGTTGATGTAATTTACCGCGCGGCGGTGATGGTCGATAACTATCACTCGCTTGCACTTTTCGTACAGCTCGGAGCTTTCTAGCGAGTTTTTGAGGTGGGTGTCGACGATTATCAGCAGGGTCTTTGAGGTGAGCCCGTGTATGGCTTCCTCGGGGGTGATGAAGATGTTGCTTTCAAGCCGCTCGTCGGTGTAGTCTATAAGCTTGCGCGCCATTGTGGCGTCGCGGTTTATGACTACCTTGCTGTAGCGCTTGAAGGTCTTTTCCATAATGCACTGCAAGCCCACAGCCGCGCCCACGCAGTCGAGGTCGGAAAAGCGGTGACCCATGATGTAGACCTTGTCGGAATCGTTCACCGCGCGGCTTATGGCGTTGGCGATGATGCGCATGCGCACCTTGCTGACCTTTTCGGCAGCCGCCGCGGTGCCTCCGAAGAACTCGTAGTTGCCGTCGCGTATCACGGCTACCTGATCGCCGCCCCTGCCAAGCGCCATTTCAAGCGCCTTGCGGGCGTTCAGCTCGCTGTCCTTGACGAGCTTGCAGCCCCTGCTGAGTCCGACGGAGATGGTGGCTATATGGCGGTTGGCGCTGATGGAACGCACGTTTTTGAGCACGGGAAACTTTTGGGCGATCATTTTTTCAACATCCGCCTCGCGGAAGATTATCATGTAGCGGTTGCTGCCCAAATGCTTGTAAAGACCGTTGTAATCCGTCGCCCAGCCTTGCAGGTTCGCCTCGACCGAGATGAGGACGTTTGAGTAAGATTCGTCGGAATCGGTAAAAAAGTCCTCGGCGTTGTCAAAGCTTATCAGCGCCACGGCGGGCTGGTTGGCGTGGAATTCCCTTACCGCCTGCTTATAATCGGTGTTATCGATAAAGTGGCAGACAGCGCCGCCCGCTTCGCCTGCGGAAACGGCGTAAACCGTGAACTCCCTGCCGTCGATGGCGACGTCGGCTCCCTCGCCGTTCGTTATGTCGACTATGTTGAAGCCGGGCAGATAGGCGTTGATGTTGTCGCCTTCGGGGCTTCTGCCGCCGCAGATATTCTTGCGGAAGCGGGCGTTGCACCAGATGATGTCGCCCTTTTCGCCCGAAACGACAACGGGATATTTATATTGTTCAAGAAATTCGGAATTGAATCCCGAAATGCGCTCCGCCGTACCACGGACGGTAGCGCGAATGTAGCCTCCGAACTTGAGCGAAAGCGCGATGACCGCGCCCGTGGCGAGCACTGTGATGCCGAGAAAGATATAGAACAACGGCATGCTGTAGGTGCTCATCAACACAGACATCAGAAGCATTGCCACCCCGAAGATGATGAACCACGGGGTCAGCGTCCAATTTCTTCTTTTCATAGTTATTCCTTTAGAGTTGATAGTTAAGGCGATACCTCGCATTATTAATCGGGTGCGAAGCGACCCTTCACTATTCACTATTCATTATTCACTATTCACTATTCATTAAACTTCCTGCAAGATCGGCAGGATCATCGGTGTGCGGCGGGTGCGTTGAGAGATGAGCTTGGCGATATCCTCTCTGAGGCGGTTCTTGATAATGCCCCACTCGTGGATATTCTTTTCGGCGCAATCCTCCAGGATACCAAGCGCCATTTGCCTTACCTCGTCGAGCAGACCCTCGCTTTCGCGCACGTACACAAAGCCGCGCGAAACGATGTCGGGGCCGCTTATAACGTGACCGTCGTAAACGTCGAGGCTTGCCACGATGATGATAAGTCCGTCCTGACCGAGGTGCTTTCTGTCGCGCAGAACTATGCTTCCCACGTCGCCTACGCCCAGTCCGTCTACAAATACCTTGCCGGCGGGAACGGAAGCGACCTCCTTCATATAGTCGTTGCATATCTCAACGGTCTTGCCTATGTCGCCTATAAAGATGTTCTTGCGAGACATTCCGAGCTGCTCGGCAAGCTCAACATGCTTGCGCAGGTGCTTTTGCTCGCCGTGAACGGGGATGAAGTACTTGGGGCGCACAAGGCGGTGCATTATTTTAAGCTCCTCCTGGCAGGCGTGACCCGAGACGTGAACGTCGTACATCGACTCGTAGATGACCTTGCAGCCGCGCTTCAAGAGCTCGTCGACTACGTTGCCGACAGTCTTTTCGTTGCCGGGGATGGGGTTTGCCGAGATGATGATGAAGTCGCCCTCGCCCACCATTACCTTGCGGTGGTCGGAGTAAGCCATGCGCGAAAGTGCGCTCATAGGCTCGCCCTGGCTGCCCGTGGTGACGAGCACGACCTGCTCGGGCGGGTACTTTTTGAGCATATCGATGTCGATAAGGATATTTTTAGGCAGGTCGAGATAGCCGAGCTTTACCGCGACGTCCATGTAGTTGACCATGCTCCTGCCCGAGAAGGCGACCTTTCTGCCGTGCTTGTCGGCGCAGTTGATTATCTGCTGCACACGGTTAACATTTGACGCGAAGGTCGCGATGATAATGCGGTATTTTTCAGCCTTCTTGAAAAGGTTGTCAAGGCTTTCGGAAACCATCTGCTCGGTGCGCGTATAGCCCGGGCGTTCGGCGTTGGTGCTCTCGGCGAGCAGTGCGAGCACGCCATCGTCGCCCACGCGAGCAAAGCTCGAAAGGTCTATAGTGTCGCCGCTTATGGGCGTGCAGTCGATTTTGAAGTCGCCCGTGTGCACAATGGTGCCGCCGGGTGTTTTTATGGCAAAAGCGACCGAGTCGGGTATGGAGTGGTTGACATGGATGAACTTGATCTCCATGCAGCCGAGCTTTACGGTGCCGCCCGCCTTTACGGTGTTGAGCCTTACCTTGTTGATGAGGCTGTGCTCACGCAGCTTGTTCTCGACCAAGCCGAGGGTCAGCGGGGTGCCGTAGAGCGGAACGTTGATTTTCGAAAGCAGGAAAGGCAGTCCGCCTATATGATCCTCGTGTCCGTGAGTAAGCACGATGCCGCGCACCTTCTCCACATTCTGCTCAATGTAGGAGAAATCGGGGATGACGAGGTCAACGCCCAGCATATCGCCGTCGGGGAACGCCATGCCGCAGTCGACTATGACCATATCGCCGTTGCACTCGATGACAGTGATGTTCTTTCCGATCTCGTTCAGACCGCCGAGGAACGATATCCTCACGGGCGGCTTTTTAACAGGCACGGGCTTCTTGTTTACGGATTGTTTTCCTTTGCCCTGATAATTCTTCTGATACCAGTTGTGCTGGAGCATATAATTGTTATTCCGGTTTTTTGAGCTCACAAAATATAACCTCCGTATTATTATTTTTTCCGATCAATTTGTATTGAAAAACTCAATAGCGTATACTCAGACCCAGTATACATATTCAGTTTATTGTACCCCAAAAACCACCTGTCTGTCAAGCGGATTAAAGAATTATAAGCCTCTTAGAGTAAATAAAATAAAAATTTTTCGTAACCCCTTGTCAACAGGAGCGGATTGTGGCAAAATAGATTAGAAATCACAGCGACACAAGGAAGGTAAACATATGAAAAAGGTCGAGATATTTACAGACGGCGCGTGCAGCGGCAACCCGGGTCCCGGGGGCTGGGGCACCATACTGCGCTACAACGGCGTTGAAAAGGAGCTTTCGGGCGGCGAGGCGAACACCACCAACAACCGCATGGAGCTGACCGCCGTTATCAGCGGGCTAAAGGCGCTGAAGGAGCCGTGCGAGGTGACGCTTTACAGCGATTCGCAGTACGTTTGCAACGCGCTGAAGCTCGGCTGGGCAAAGAAGTGGCAGTCGCAGGGCTGGATGCGCAACAAAAAAGAGCCCGCGCTCAACCCCGAGCTGTGGGAGGAGCTGCTGCGGCTCTGCGACGTTCATCAGGTAGAGGTCGTGTGGGTCAAGGGTCACGCGGGTCATCCCGAGAACGAGCGCTGCGACAGGCTGGCGGTCGAGCAGAGCAAACGGTTTTGAACGGTTGACGCTCGCTACATGAGTATCACTTTTCCCAAGGGAATGTGATACTGTGAGACTCATGGGGAAAAACCGCATAAACAAGGGCTTTTTGCATAAGTCTCACGTGAGATTCTATATGATACTTATGACGCTGAAATGATACTTAAATGATACTTATGAAGCTGTTTTCACACCATGAGTATCATATTGCAGCGGGGTTGAGACTTATGTAAAAACCGCATAGATAAGCCATTTTTACCATGAGTATCATATTGTATAATGTTCTTGGGGCAGCGTGATACTCAAGCGTCCCAATAATCCGCGGGCGCACACATGGGTGCGCCCCTACGTCGTTAATCAAACGTTTCCGCTAATTCATCTAGCATCTAGCCTCTAGCATCTAGCATCTAAAAAAAGGTTGCCTCAACGCCCTGTTACGGGAATGAGACAACCGTTTTTTCTTATTTGCTTTTCTCGGTGAGCAGCTTATTGAGCTCCTCCATGAAGGTGTTGATGTCCTTGAACTGGCGGTAAACGGAAGCGAAGCGAACGTAGGAGACCTCGTCCACCTTTTTGATTTCTTCCATAGCCAGCTCGCCGATCTGCGCCGTGGTGATCTCGCGCTCGAGGGCGCTTTGTATCTTGCTTTCGATGGTGTTGACCATTGTTTCTATCTGCTGTATAGACACGGGGCGCTTTTCGCACGCTCTCAAAATGCCCGCGGTAAGCTTGTTGCGGTCAAAGACCTCGCGCGATTTGTCGCGCTTGACGACGATTATCGGCACGGTCTCGATTATTTCATGGGTAGTAAAGCGCTTGCCGCAGCCCAAACACTCTCTGCGGCGGCGGATCCTCTCGCCGTCGTCCGCTGAACGCGAGTCGATTACTTTACTTTCCTCAAAGCTGCAATAAGGGCATTTCACAACTGATCACCTCGAATTATTCTCTAAAAAAATTATATCATAGAATTATAAATAAAACAAGATGAATAAGTTTACAATATTTTAATTTTTAGAAGCTAGATGCTAGATACTAGATGCTAGATGTTTTAGCGGAAACGTTTGATTAACGACGTAGGGGCGCACCCATGTGTGCGCCCGCGGAATATTGCGACGTTTCGGGAGACCGCAAGGGTCTCCCCTACACCTCTAGCCTCTAGCTTCTAGCCTCTAGCTTCTAGCCTCTAGCCTCTAGCCTCTAGCTTCTAGCCTCTAGCTTCTAGCCTCTAGCCTCTAGCCTCTAGCTTCTAAAAGTTCCTGTACCTCTTTACCTCGCGGTTTCTTCTCTTTTTGGCGCGGTGCACCCTTGCGGCGATTATGTAAATAACTATCACCAGCACGATGATGCCGATGATGATGAGGAACCAGTAGGATCTGAAAATTTCGCCCATCGTTTCCCCAAACGCCTTTAAGCCGCTGTAGCTCACGTCGTCGGCGGGCAGCAGGTTGACCGTTTCAACAAGCTGTTTTTCGCCGGAGTTAGGGTCTATGAAATACACCGAGGCGGTGCCGACAACATCGTCCTTTTTAAGCGGAGCCTTAAGCTGCTCGGGAACGTCCGGCTCTATTATGACCTCGTCGGGCTCAAGCTCCTTCGGGATTATCGTTATCAGGTTTTTCTCGGGAACGAGCGTGACCTTGCTGCGATCCATCGACGACTTTACGCCCGTTTCGCAAATAGGCGTTTCGGTCGTTTTGAGCGTGGTGAGCTCCAGTTCGGTCAGGCACCAGCGGAACAGCGCCTTTGCGTCGATAAAGGTGTAATACTCCTCCTGATCGCCCATTTTGTAGGGAGCGCCGAGCAGTATGAGCATGTAGGACTGACCGTCAGCCGAGCCCATGGTGACAAGGCATCTGCCCGCCTCGTCGGTGGTGCCGGTCTTGATACCCTCGGCGTACTGATAATAATACTCGCTGTTGCTGTCGATGAGCAGGTTGGTCGTCCTGATCGGATCCTCGTCGCCCTCGCAGGTATACGAAACGGTATTGGATATCTTTTTGAAACGCGGCAATTTAAGCGCATAGTTGGTTATCAAAAGCAGGTCGCGCGCCGTGGTGTAGTGGTTTTTGTCGTGAAGTCCGTCGGCATTGGCGAAGTGGGTGTTCTTGCAGCCCAGCTCCTGAGCCTTCGCGTTCATTTTATTCACGAAAACATTGATGTCGCCGCCGCCCACATAATCGGCAAGCACCAGCGCGGCGTCGTTGCCCGAGGGCACCATAAGGCTGTAAAGCAGGTCGATGACCTTTACCTTTTGCCCGATATGATCTTCCAGATACGCGGTGGAGCTGCCCGTGCCTTTGAGCTTGTCGAGCACCGATTTCTTGATCTCGATACGGGTGTTGTCGATATCCTCGATGTTCTCGTAGGCGATGATGTATGTCATTATTTTGGTGGTCGACGCCGGGTACATCTGCTTGTCGGCGTCCTTTTCGTACACCGTCTGACCGTTGTCCATGCTGACAAGGAGGACGGATTTTGAATGTGTATTTATATTGTTGGGGTAGCTGACGGCTCCCGCGCTGCACACGGACGCGCTAAAAAGCACGGTCATCAGCATGATCACGGCAATAAATCCGCACGCAAATTTTTTCATTGGCATTCTCCCCTAGTTCAAAGTGTATTGTCCGCCGCGCGAAAACAGGCGGTCGACCTCTGCCTTGAGCAGCCGCAGCTCGTCGTTGCGCAGGTCTTTATATGTATAAATGATGTCGTCGGCGATCTTTTGTGACCGTTCAAGGCTTTTTGTGTCGGCAAAATCGGCAATGGACATCTGCGGAAGTCCGTGCTGGCGCTCGCCGAAGAAGTCGCCGGGACCCCGCATTTTAAGATCCTCGTCGGCTATCTTGAAGCCGTCGTTGGTGGCGCACATGACGTTCAGGCGTTCAAGCGTGTCGTGGCTGCGGCGGTCGCTTATCAGCACGCAGTAGGATTGAAAGCTTCCCCTGCCGACGCGTCCGCGAAGCTGATGGAGCTGCGAAAGCCCGAACCGCTCGGCATTTTCTATCACCATGACCGAAGCGTTCGGCACGTCGACGCCGACCTCGATAACGGTGGTCGCGACCAGCAGCGAGTATCTGTTGGCGGCGAAGTCGGACATTATCCGCTCCTTTTCGTCCGGCTTTGTCTTGCCGTGAACGACCGCTACGGGTATGTCGGAAAAGTCGCGCAGCATAAGCTCGGCGGCGTATTCCTCGGCTGAGGCTACGTCGGCAAGCTCGCCCTCCTCGATAAGCGGACAGACGATGTACGCCTGCCTGCCCGCGGCTATCTCTTTTCTGATAAAGTTGTATATTTTGGGTCTGTCGGCTCCGCGGCGAAGCACGGTCTTTACCGGCTTGCGCGACGGCGGCAGCTCGTCGATTATCGAGATATCGAGGTCGCCGAAGATGATGAGCCCCAAGGTGCGCGGTATGGGCGTGGCGCTCATTACCATCAGGTGCGGGTTTTCGCCCTTGCCCAAAAGTGCCGCGCGCTGGGCTACGCCGAAGCGGTGCTGCTCGTCGGTGACGGCAAGTCCCAGGCTGCGGAACTCGGTTTTGTCGGTGATAAGCGCGTGGGTGCCGATAACAAGGTCGATCTCGCCCTCGGCAAGTCCGCTTCTTACGCGCTTTTTCTCGCTCTCTTTAAGCGAGCCGCTGAGCAGGGCTACATTGAGCCCGGTGTTTTCAAGCAGCTTTGAAAGGTTTTCGTAATGCTGCCTTGCAAGTATTTCGGTAGGCGCCATAAACGCCGCCTGAAAGCCGTTTTTGGCTACGGTATAGCACAGCGAGGCGGCGACCGCCGTCTTGCCCGAACCCACGTCGCCCTGTATAAGGCGGTTCATCGGCTCGGAATTTTTGGTTATATCGGCAACGCAGTCGGCTATCGCCCGCTTTTGCGCGCCGGTCATTTCAAACGGAAGCAGCTTTTCAAACTCGCGCGAATGGTCTTCGGCTATCCTCACGCCGCTTACTCCCCTGTTGCGCCCCTTCATTCCGCGCATGCCGAGGTTTAGCACAAGCAGCTCCTCGGTGACAAGCCGCTCGCGGGCTTTGTCAAGCGCCTGGCGGGTCTTGGGGAAATGTATGTCGCAAAGCGCCTGCCTGAGGCCGCACAAGCCGTACTTTTTGCGGATGTACTCGGGAATGGGGTCGTTGACAGTCTCGGGCAAAAGCGCAAGGGACTGCTCGACCGCCGCCGAAATCTGCTTGTTGTAAAGCCCCGCCGTAGTGCGGTAAACCGGGTGGATCATCGCGCCCTTTGAAACGGGAGCGAAGGTAGGCGATATCATTTGCGCGCCGTAATTGCTGATGTTTATTTTTCCGTAAAAGAAGTATTCTTCTCCGTAAGCGAGCATTTGGCTGATGTACGGATTGTTGAACCAAACTAGCTCAAGCTTGTCGGTGTCGTCGTACACTGTGGTCTTTGCAAGCACTATGCCGCCGGACTTGACGCTGTTGTACACAGCCGTACCCAGCCGCGCGCGTATGCAGTAGGTGCCGCCTTCAAGCATGTTTGCGATTTTTTCAACGGAAGTCCAGTCCTCATAGGCACGGGGAAAGAAGTTCAATAGTTCGCCTACCGAATCGACCCCGAGCTTTCGGAAAAGCTCCGCGCGTTTTGTGCCTACTCCCTTTAGCCCGGTGAGAGGCGTTTTATATAATGATGGCATAACAGTAATGATACAGAAAAGGCAGGGGCAAGCCCCCGCCCTATAAGCAGTTTATTGTTTATATGAATGTTACAGCCGGCGCTTACTCAACGCTGAGGATGAAGTAATAGATAGGCTGATCGCCCTTTACAAGCGAGATATCGGCGCGTGAGCCGAACTTGTCGCACAGCTCCTCATAAGCCTTGTTAGCGTCCTCCTCGCTTACGTCCTCGCCGTAGATGAGCGTGATGAACGAGGTGTCGCGGGTGACCATATCCTTGCTGAGCTTCACAAGAGCCTTGACGGCGCTCTTTTCGGTGATGGTGAGCTTGCCGTTCTGCAGCGCGATGATGTCGCCCTCTTTGATCTTCTTTCCGCCGAACTCGCTGTTGCGCGCCGCAAAGGTGACAAGACCTGTGCCAACGCCGTGAGCCGCGTCAAGCATGAGCTGAGCGTTGCTCTCGGCAGAGATGTCGGGGTCGAAGTTGAGCATAGCGGTCATTCCCTGCGGGATGGTGCGTGTGGGAACGATGACTACCTTTCTGTCGGTGACGAGCGGTACGACCTGCTCAGCGGCAAGAATGATGTTTTTGTTGTTGGGAAGCACCATGACGGTCTTTGCGGGAGTGCCCAGAACAGCCTCGAGGATATCGTCGGTGCTGGGGTTCATGCTCTGTCCGCCGGAAACCACGTTTGTGCAGCCCAGATCGTTAAAGAGTGTTTTAAGTCCGTCGCCCGCCGCTACCGCTACAAAGCCAAAATCATCAACGGGCTCGGCAAAAGGGAAGGTTTCTTTCTTCTTATTCTTCTTTTTGGAAGACTTTTTGCTGTTCTGCTTGGCGTTCTTATGCTGCTCCTTCATGTTCTCGACCTTAACCGCGAGAAGCTGACCGTAGAGCAGACCCTTTTCCAGAACAACGTTCGGGGTCTCGGTGTGGACATGGATCTTGATGATCTCCTCGTCGTTGACCATTACCACGCAGTCGCCGATAGTCTGGAGGAAGGAGCGCAGATCGTCGGGCTCAAGCTCACATTCGGGCTCTCTGCCTACGATGATCTCGGTACAGTAGGTGAACTCGATGTCGTCGTCGAACTCGGCGGCGGCGCTGTCGAAGCTCTCCATAGTGAGCGCCTGGTTTTCTTCGTATTCAACTATTTCGCCGTCCTTGAAGCAGCAAAGCATACCCTCAAAGATCGAGCAAAGTCCCTTGCCGCCGGCGTCTACAACGCCTGCCTTTTTGAGCACGGGGAGCAGCTCGGGAGTGATGGCAAGCGCGTCGTTAGCCTTGTTGACGATAGCCTGCCAAACGTAAACGGGGTCGGGATTCTCTCTTGAAGCCTCCATACCCGCTTCATAAGCCATTCTGGCAACGGTAAGGATAGTGCCTTCGGTGGGCTTGGCAACAGCCTTGTACGCCGCGTCCACGCCGATACCCAGCGCGGCGGCGATGTTTTTGCCGTTGACCTCGTCGGTGTCTTTAAGTCCCTGAGCGAAGCCTCTGAAAAGGATAGAGGTGATAACGCCGGAGTTTCCTCTTGCGCCTCTGAGCATCGCCTTTGCCGCGATAGCCGCAACCTCGCCGGCGGTCTCGCCGTCATATTCCTCAAGCGCCTTTGCGGCAGCCATGACTGTCATCGACATGTTTGTACCTGTGTCGCCGTCGGGAACAGGGAAAATGTTGAGATCGTTTATATGATTCTTCTGGACGCTGATATTATGCGCGCCGGAAATAATCGCATTTCTTAAAACCTCTCCGTTAATCATGAAAGCACATCCTTTACACAGTGTGTGTGATACATTGTCATACCTTATTATACAAGGTTTTTGTGATGATTTCAATAGTGTTTTGAGAAAAATTTGGCTATTCTACGCGAATACTTTCGGCACTTTTGCACTTTGCGCTGTTGTCGTCAAGGTCAAAAAGCGCTCCTTCCAGCCTGCACTCGCCGTCGGCAAGGTCAAACCGCGCGGGAAGCTTGGTTTTGAATTTATTGATGATTATTTCGGTCTTGACGCCCAGCACGGAATGGATAACGCCGGTCATGCCAAGGTCGGTTATATAGCCCGTGCCGTTAGGCAAAACCTGAGCGTCCGAGGTCTGCACATGGGTGTGGGTGCCGAACACCGCGCTGACCCTGCCGTCGAGGTAATAGCCCATAGCGCGCTTTTCGCTTGTAGCCTCGGCGTGGAAATCCACCAGTATCAGCTTGCCCTCAGCCTGAGCCAGGGCGCGGTCGATAACGTCGAAGGCGCAGTCCAAGCCGCTTTCAAGGAACATATTGCCCATCAGGTTGATGACGGTGACTATGCGTCTGCCTGTGTCGATGTTTATTACGCCGTGACCCGGCGCGGCGCCGTCGGGGAAGTTTGCCGGACGCGCGATGAACGGGCTGCTGTCGAACAGCTCAAAAGCCTCCTTGCGGCGAAAGGCATGGTTGCCGAGCGTTATGGCGTCAACGCCGCTTTTGAACAGGTAATCAGCCGAAGCGGGCGTTATGCCGTTGCCGTCGGCGGAATTTTCGCCGTTGCAGATGACAAGATCAATTCCCTTTACCTTTTTTAAAGCGGGAAGCTTCGAGCGCAAAAAGCGGCAACCGACGCTGCCCACAACATCGCCTATGCAAAGTATACGCATACTTTTCCTCCGTTTTTGGATTTAACTCTCAATTCCCAACTATTATACTATTCTTCCACGCTGAAATCAACACTTTCGGCTATATTCTCGTTAAAAACAAATTTTGCCGAGCAGGTAAAGCCGTCCTTCGTTTCGTCGATCGTAAAGCCTTTTGAAGTCAGTCTGCTGCCGCCCTTTTCAAATATTTCATACAGCAGCAGCTCCCTTTGGAACACGCGCTCCGCCTTTTGGCGGTCGTTTGTCACGGGCTTGCGCACGAGCTCGCGCGAGGTCTCGGTGACAAAGCCGAGCGGAAGCGACTGCCCGTTGAGGTTCAGAAAGGAGCTGTCGCGGGTGTACACCGCGTCGTCAAAGGAGCGGAAGCTCAGCGAGCAGGGCAGCTCAAAGCCCAAAAAGCTGAGTCTGCGGCGGCTTGCATTATTTTCTGACAAAGAAATATAGTTAAAGCTTTTCGGGAGATATAATTCCTTTTTAGAAATAACATCCGCATATACCTCTCCCCTCGCGCGGACATACCTCACCTTGTTGTTCTTGGTGACGGTAACGCCGCTAACAAGCAGGTCGCCCTTCGCCGCGCCGCTGCCCGTCTTGACCTGCGCTATGCCCTCGTCCGCGATTATCTTCGTGATGACCCCGTCGGCGTTTGCTTTAAGGTTGCAAGGCGTGGTGTTGTCGAGCGGCGGCTTTTCGGTCTTTTCCCTGACCTCTACCGTCGCGTGACAGCCGACGATATTCACGCTCAGCCAGCCGATCTCGTCGACCTTCAAAAGGATATCGCGCCTCGCCTGCCCCGTGTCCGCCGTATGCTTATACGCGCCAATATGAACGCCGCTTTCGGCGAGCAGACCTCTGAGCGCCGATTCGCTGACGCGCTTCTCCCCCGCTATGTCGATAGTCCAGATGAAATTCGACAGAAAAATAAGCAGCGCCAGCCCCGCCGCCGCGCCTATGGGTATGCCGATACGCGGCTTGTATTTGGCGGCAAAAAAAGGCAGCCCGTGCTTTGAGAGTATCCGCGCGCGCACCGAAGCCTTTCTCGCGAGCGGACGGATATGGCGGTAATCCCTGACCGACATAAAGCCCTCTATACCCTTAGCCGTCGGCTGAGCGTCCCAAATATTCACCCCGTTGCGGGCGGCAAGGTTCAAAAACCGCTCGGGCGACCTGCCCTCTGCTCTGAAAAACACGCTGCCTTTTACGTACCTTATCAGACCTAAAAGCATATCATCACCTCAGCATGTAAATTCTATATTAGAAATAAAACCGTATATCTCAACGCAGGAGCCCGAAATGCAGCGCAGCCTCAGCCCCCTGCCGCAAAAGGTAATTATCATCCTGCCGGTGCTCAGCTTTATCCGCTCGCTCTCGTACAGCAATATCCCTGCCGAGCCCTCGATAAGCGCCTGACGGTTGCCCGTCATCTCGATAAGCGGCGCGCCGCCAATATCCATACCGTTCTTCAATTTCGTTCACCTCGTTAATAATTATTCACGCCGCGGCATAGATATTAACGGTGATGTAATGGCGACCGGCAAAATAAAAACGATATCGCAATGCGCGGCGCTTGCCCTTTGCTGCGCGCTGCTGCTGTGCTATTCGCAGGGCAGCCGCGACGGAGCGGCGCAGGGGGTAAAGCTGTGCCTGAATGTGCTTGCGCCCTCGCTGTTCCCGTTCATGGCGGCGACAAATCTTTTTGCGCAGACGGGGCTGTGCCAAAAGGCGGGAAAGCGGCTCAACAGATTCACCCGCGCGGTGTTCGGAGTGAGCGGCGCAACGGCTCCGGTGCTGATAATGAGCCTGATAGGCGGCTACCCCGTGGGCGCGGCGGGCATTTCGGAGCTGCGGCGGCAAAACACGATAAGCGAGGACGAAGCGAGTCGGGCGGCGCTGTTCTCGGTGTGCGCGGGTCCCGGGTTCATCGTAAGCTTTGTCGGCGTGCAGCTTTACCAAAGCCGCGAGCTTGGGCTGATGATCTACGCCGCGCAGGCAGCTTCGGTTTTATTGACGGCTATATTGGCGAGAATATTATTCGGAAAAGCAGATTATAATTCTGTAGCAGAAATAAACACGAAGCACAAGCCGTTCTCTCAGGCGTTTGTATCGTCGGTTTACAGCGCGGCGCGGAGCATGCTTATGATCTGTGCGTTCGTGCTGCTGTTCTCGGCGGTCATGGGCGTGCTCGGTCAGATGCTGAGCGATAAAAACACGCTGACGTCGCTTTCCGTGCTGCTGGAGGTCTGCGGCGCTTCGGTTAGGCTGTCGGAGGGCTTCCCCGTGGAATGGACGGCGTTCGCCATAGGCTTCGGCGGACTGTGCGTCCACTGCCAGATACTCGCGTCGCTCGGCGGGATAAAGGTAAACAAGGCTTTATTTTTCTTATTCAGAATTATCCAAGGGCTTGTCACCGCCGCTCTGACCCATTTCGGGCTGCGGCTGCTGCCTCAAAAAGCCGAGGTGTTCTCCACCGCGACTGCGGGAGAAGCCGCGATATTCGGCGGCAGCGTCCTTTCGGGCGCGGCGCTGCTAAGCGTTATGATCTGCTTTTTGATATCAGTCAAGCAAGTTAGAAGCTAGAGGCTAGAGGCTAGATAGTTGAAAATTACAAATTACAAATTGCAAGTTGTTTTATCAAAAAACGATGAGCTTCAATCAACTTGTCATTTGTCGTTTGTAACTTGTCATTTTACTTATAACTTATAACTTATAACTCACTAACCACTAGCATCTAATACCTAACAACAACGGAGGTAATACCATGTGCGGAATCGCGGGATGGATTGAAAAGGACAGCAAAATGGTGGAGCACGGCGAAATTTTAAAAACCATGTCGGAGACGCTTGAAAACCGCGGCCCCGACGAAAACGGGATATACATCAACGGCGACACGGCGCTCATCCACCGCAGGCTGGTTGTCATAGACCGTGAGAACGGCAAGCAGCCGATGTCGGCGCGGCACGGCGACGCGACCTATGTGATAGTCTACAACGGCGAGCTTTACAACGCCGCCGACCTGCGCGAGGAGCTGCGCGCGGACGGCTTCCACTTTCGCGGTCACAGCGACACCGAGGTCGTGCTGAAAGCCTATATCAAGTACGGCGCGCGGTGCGGCGAAAGGCTCAACGGGATATTCGCCTTCGCGGTGTTCAACACCAAAGACCGCAGCTTGTTTTTATGCCGCGACAAAATAGGCGTTAAGCCGCTGTTTTATTACGAGTACAGCGGCGGTCTGATGTTCGGCTCAGAGATAAAAGCCCTGCTCGCGAGCGGCAAAGTAAAGCCGCAGATCGACGAACAGGGGCTGAACGAGATATTCTTTTTAGGCCCCGCGCGAACGCCCGGCTGCGGAGTTTTCAAGGGCGTTTTCGAGCTGAACCCCGGGGAATGTGCCGTATACAAAAACGGCAGACTGACGCGCAGGACGTACTTTTCGTTAGAGGCTCGCGAGCACACCGACAGCGAGGAGCAGACCATTGAAAAAACGCGCTTTCTGCTGACCGACGCGGTGGAGCGCCAGCTTGTGAGCGACGTGCCGCTTTGCATGCTGCTATCGGGCGGGCTGGACAGCAGCGTTATCGTCAAGGTCGCGTCGCTGTACAACCGCAGCCACAAACTGGGCAGACCGAGCACCTTTTCGGTGGAGTACAGGGGCAACGAGCAGTTCTTTACCGAGAGTAAATTCCAGCCCACGCGCGACTTTGAGTTCATAAAGCTGATGTCGAAAAACGCCGGCACGCGCCACACCGAGGTCGTGCTCGACAACCTTGATGTAGCCGAAGCGCTTGACGCCTGCGTTGACGCGCGCGATCTGCCCGGGTATGTGGACGTTGACTCTTCCCTTTTACTGTTTTGCAGCGAGATAAAAAAGGACTACACCGTGGCGCTTTCGGGCGAGTGCGCCGACGAGCTTTTCGGCGGCTATCCGTGGTACTTTGACCGCGACAGACTGTTTGAGGACTGCTTTCCGTGGTCGCGCAGTCAGAACGTCCGCCGCTTTATCCTGAAAAACGGCGCGCTTCCACGCGGCGAGGAGTACGTGCGCCAGCGCTACCTCGACACAATAAACTCCGCGCCTAAGCTGCCCACCGACAGCAAAGAGGACAGACGTATGCGCGAGATGTTCTTCCTGAATTTTTATTGGTTCATGCAGTGCCTGCTCGAGCGCAAGGACAGGTGCTCAATGGCGTGCGGCTTAGAGGTGCGCGTGCCGTTTTGCGACTACCGCTTGGCAGAATACGCCTACAACATGCCGTGGAAGCTGAAGGCGTGGGGCGGCAGAGAAAAGGGCATTGTGCGCAAGGCATTTGAGGATGTGCTGCCGCGAGAGATAGCGTGGCGCAAAAAAAGCCCCTACCCCAAAACGCACAATCCCGTATACTTTGAGGAGTGCGCGCGCAGGGTAAGGTTGATTCTAAAAAAGAAAAATAGCTTAACCGAGCTGCTTGACAAAACCGCCGTGAATAAAATAATCGACGATCCGAACAGCATTACCGAGCCGTGGTACGGTCAGCTTATGAAGGCTCCGCAGATTTTGGCGTATATAATTGAGCTCGATCACTGGTTTGAAAAATATAAGGTTGAAATAGTGTAAAGGATGTGATAGAATAATAATAACAATAAAACAAAGGAACAGCTATGAACAAAAGGATATTTGAGCGCTATGTGACGTTTTTTACCGAAAATCTTCCTGCGCGCTACACACTTCATTTTATTTACAATATATTGCCGCTTTCGATGTTCGTCGCCTACCCTGCGCTTCTGGTTTACGCGTTCTTTTGGCAGCGCGGAGATTTTCTAAAGCTTGTGCTGGTGCCGCTGGGAGTGTTTATCTTTGTTACGGTCCTTCGCATAACAGTTAACGAAGAACGCCCTTACGAAAAATACGGCAAGCCCTCGGTGTTCAACAAGCAGACAAAGGGCAAAAGCTTCCCGAGCCGTCACACCGCAAGCGCGTTTATAATAGCGATGGCGTTTTTGTATGTGAACATCCCGATTGGTATAGCCGCGCTGTTTGTCGCGCTGCTGATAGAGATGAGCCGCATCTTCGCGGGAGCCCACTTTGTGCACGACGTGGTGGGTGGCTGGCTGATAAGCACAGTGGCAGGAACTGTATTTTTCTTTCTTTTATAGAATAATGAGCAATGGACTACGCTAATTCCTATATTGACATTCTCACAAAAAAGTGGTAAAATAAAAATGTGGAAACCGGACGGTGCCCACATAGATAGTTTACGAAATGAGGCTACGCCTCGCAATCATAAGCCGCCTGTGCCAGCAGACGGCTTATTTTCTCTTTATGTAGTTATATATTGCAAATACCAATCCGACGATACTTGCTATACTTCCACATACAGATAGAATAATCATATTATCGCCCCCTCGAGAAAGATTCTCGCAAGAGCTTTAATAGTCGCCCCCTTTCCGCTAATGCGAGTTAAAGAGGCACCGTCTTTTAACCATCCCCTGCCTACAAACGTGGTAAAACTCAGTAAGGTAGGTTGGTTTCCACAATATCATTCTATCATTCAAATCTTTGCCTGTCAATACAAAGACCGCCAAATCATCAAGGCGGTCTTTATCTGTATTACTCCCCGATCAAACGCACCTTTGTAAACGTGTGCTTTACCGCGGGCAGGAATTTTTCAATAACATCGGCGGTTTTGATTTTCAGGCTCGAGGTGTTGACGCAGGGGTGGCAGCCTATGTATTCTTCGCCGAGCAGATCTTCGTCGATGAGCAGCCTTACCGCGTTGTCGCTGTCGTTCATCAGCCCCATAACGCTGACCGCGCCAGGCAGGATATCGAGGTATTCGAGCATGCTGTCAGCCTGCGCAAAGCTGAGGCGCGCGGCGTTTATCTGCGCGGAGAGCTCCTTTGTCTTGAAGGGCTTGTCGGCGGGCATGAGCAGAAGGTAGAAATTAGTCTTTTGGCGGTTGCACAAAAACAGGTTTTTGCACATAACTATCCCCAGCACGTCGTCAACTGCCTTGCAGTCCTCCATCGTCATGGCGGGCTTGTGGTCGACGCGCCGATACTCTATTCCCAGCTTGTCCAAAAAGTCATATACGCGCACCTCGCGCTCCTGACGCTCGTCATTTTGCGCGGGTCTGCCGTTTAAAAGCTGCATTTATATCATCCTTTTTTCAAATTAACAGTGTAGGTATTAGGGTTGGTGTAGGGGCGGACCCGTGTGTCCGCCCGAAAACGTCGCAATATTCTGCGGGCGCACACATGGGTGCGCCCCTACGTATAATATTCAACGTTTCCGCTAATACATCCAGCATCTAGCCTCTAGCATCTAGCCTCTAGCCACATACACGCGCTTTCTTTGCAGCACGAAGGTCGCAAAGAACATCACAACGTCAACAACGACCTTTGCCCAGATCGCGTACATGCCAAGCGCGAGCATGCCCCACAGCAACAGGGTGTTCAGCGCCAGAATTGCGATTGCGACGGCAGCGTAGTGCGGCGCGGAAATCCGCGTAAAGACCTTGTGCTTTGTTATCAACGTTTTCAATGTGAAGAAGTGAATCAGTGCGCAGGGCAGTCTTGCAAGGGTATTCGCCGCCCAAAACGGCAGGCAAAGATAATAAAGCAGCCCAAACAGCGTCACATCCAGCGCGAAGCACAAAAACGACGGAGCGGAAAACTTGATGATCTCCCAATAAATGCGGATAGAGTCGCGCACCGCCTTGAAGTGTGAGTTTTTGTTGCCTTCCTCGTAAAGCGTTAGTATTGGGATCTCGACTATCCTTGAGTTGCTGCGCGCCCACCACATCAGCACGTTCATTTCATACTCGTAGCGTTTGCCTCTGACGCGCAGCATAAAGGGGAGCGCCCTGTCGGAAAAGCCGCGCAGACCCGTCTGTGTATCGCCCACACGCTTGCCCGTGGCGCAAAAAAACGCGAGCTTTGTATAAACGTTGCCGAACCAGTTGCGCGTCGGCATTTCGCGGCTTATGGTGCGCGCGCCGATAGTCAGCGCGTCGGGGTTTTTCTCAGCCAAGCGCGCCACCCTCAAAATATCCTCTACGTGGTGCTGACCGTCGGCGTCGGCGGTCACGATGATATACGGCTTTTCAAAATGACTTTCTATATACTTAAGCCCGTGCTTTAGAGCCGTACCCTTTCCCCCGCTGCGCTCACAGGTCACAACAGCCGCGACTTGCTTTACACAGTCAAATACGCCGGCATATTTTTCACCGCTTCCGTCGTCGACGACAACGATATCCATGTCGTTTCTGCTCAGCTCCGCAGCAAGGTCTGTCAGCGTGTTATCGGGCTTGTAAGCTGGAATCAATACTATTTTTCGCATTTTTCGCACAACAGACCTCCTTTGGATAGATTTCGGTAATAATATTACCATATTATGAAATAAAATACAATGCTTACACGAAAAAAACAGCCGGACAGAAGCCTGTCCGACTGCCTGATTCAAATATGATTATTTAAGGCTGTTCTGGATAGCAACAGCAACTGCAACGGTAGCGCCTACCATCGGGTTGTTGCCCATGCCGAGGAAGCCCATCATCTCAACGTGCGCGGGAACGGAGGAGGAGCCTGCGAACTGCGCGTCAGAGTGCATTCTGCCCATGGTGTCGGTCATGCCGTAGGAAGCGGGACCTGCAGCCATGTTGTCGGGATGGAGGGTACGTCCTGTGCCGCCGCCGGAAGCAACGGAGAAGTACTTCTTGCCCTGCTCGTTGCATTCCTTCTTATAGGTGCCTGCAACGGGATGCTGGAAGCGGGTGGGGTTAGTGGAGTTACCGGTGATGGAAACGTCAACGCCCTCTTTGTGCATGATGGCAACGCCCTCGCGAACATCGTCAGCGCCGTAGCAGCGAACGTTAGCGCGCTCGCCGTCGGAGTAAGGAGTTTCCTTAACGATGGTCAGCTCGCCCGAGAAGTAATCGAACTGAGTCTGAACATAGGTGAAGCCGTTGATACGGGAGATGATCTGAGCCGCGTCCTTGCCGAGACCGTTGAGGATAACGCGCAGGGGCTGCTCACGAACCTTATTAGCGTTTCTTACGATACCGATAGCGCCTTCGGCAGCCGCGAAGCTCTCGTGGCCTGCGAGGAAAGCGAAGCACTTGGTGTCGTTTGAAAGAAGCATAGCGGCAAGATTGCCGTGACCGATACCGACCTTGCGGTTTTCGGCGACGGAGCCGTCGATGCAGAAGCTCTGGAGACCGATACCGATGTATCTGGCAGCCTCCTCAGCGTTCTTTGCGCCCGCCTTAAGAGCGATAGCGGCGCCTACACAGTATGCCCAGCATACGTTTTCAAAGCAGATGGGCTGAATGCCCTTTGCGATCTCATAGGGGTCAAAGCCTGCGGCCTTGCAGATCTCGCGGCTCTCCTCAACGGAAGCGATACCGTACTGAGCGAGAACGCCGTTGATCTTTTCGATTCTTCTGTCGTAGTTTTCAAATAAACTCATGCTGCACACCTCCTTATTCCTGACGCGGGTCAATATACTTGGCAGCGTTGTCAAACTGTCCGTAATGACCCTTCGCTTTTTCAAGCGCGTCGTTAGCGTCCATGCCGCCCTTGATGAAGTCCATCATTTTGCCGAGGCTGACGAACTCGTAGCCGATGATCTCATCGTCCTTGTTGAGGGCGATGCGTGTGCAGTAGCCCTCGGTCATCTCGAGATAACGGGGACCCTTTTCCTTGGTGGCGAACATTGTGCCGACCTGTGAACGCAGACCCTTGCCGAGGTCTTCGAGAGAAGCGCCTACAAGCAGGCCGCCCTCTGAGAACGCGGACTGTGTTCTGCCGTAAACGATCTGCAGGAACAGCTCTCTCATTGCGGTGTTGATAGCGTCGCAAACTAAATCGGTGTTGAGCGCTTCAAGCAGTGTTTTGCCGATAAGGATCTCGGAAGCCATAGCGGCGGAGTGGGTCATACCGGAGCAGCCGATGGTCTCGACCAGAGCTTCCTCGATGATACCCTCCTTCACGTTGAGCGTCAGCTTGCAGGCGCCCTGCTGAGGTGCGCACCAGCCGATACCGTGTGTGAAGCCCGAAATATCCTTGATTTCTTTTGCCTGGACCCATTTGCCCTCCTCGGGGATAGGAGCAGGACCGTGATATGCGCCCTTAGCTACGGGGCACATCTTGGTGACTTCTGCTGTGTAATACATAAGCAATTCCTCCTTATTTTCATTATTAAAGAATACACTTTAACTTATTCTAATTATAGTCGAAATGACACAAAACGTCAAGTATTTAATTCACTTTAATGTTAATAATCCTTCAACTATTTCAGCGGCGCAGCGGCACAACTCGGCGCAGGGGCGCTTTTTGTAGTATCCGTCCGTCCTTCTTTCGGGTGTAAAGCCGTTTGAAGCGCCCGAGCCGCTCAAAAGCTCGCGGCAGATTATAGAGCCGTTTTGCTCCTTAAAGCGCGCGGCAAACTCTTGTATCAGCGCGTAATGCGCTTTTTTGGCGTCGAAGTCCTCGGGGTCGGAATAGCCCTTTGCAAGCCCCAGCACCATCGCCGCGCCGCTCACCGCGCCGCAGACCTCGCGCATTCGCCCCAAGCCTCCGCCAAATGATGAAGCGAGCTTAGCCGCGGTTTCGCGTTCAAAGCCCGTGACGTCCTCAAAGGCGCACAGCACAGACTGCGCACAGTTGTAGCCTTCCTTAAACAGTTTTTCAGCCTTTTCTCCGTGATCCATATCGTCACACTCCTTTGCCTATATTATAGTAAAGCTCGGCGGATTTGTCAAAGAGCAAACGGAAAACATCTGAATATCACGTTGGTTAGTAGCAGGTCAGTAGCAGGTTCAATCAACTTGCTACGTAAAAAAACGGCTTGTTTATGCGGAAATAATACCTCGTAGCAAGTCGTAGCAGGTTTTTATAGGACTTTTACAAAACAGAAAAAAATATATAAAAGTATGTAATTTTTTTAAGTATATGGGAAGTTTGCAGTTTAGATGCTAGAAGCTAGGTACTAGGTATTAGGTATTAGGTATTAGAGTCGGTGTAGGGGCGGACCCGCGTGTCCGCCCGAAAACGTTGCGCATTTCTATGCGGGCGCACACATGGGTGCGCCCCTACGTAGTGTAATCAACGT
Source organism: uncultured Ruminococcus sp. (assembly GCA_902776375.1). Classification (GTDB taxonomy): domain Bacteria; phylum Bacillota; class Clostridia; order Oscillospirales; family Acutalibacteraceae; genus Ruminococcoides. The sequence continues at coordinate 35,159 of CACYPV010000016.1, forward strand.
TTCTGCTAATACATCCAGCATCTAGCATTTAGCTTCTAGCCTCTAACAGCTAGACAAATCATAAATCATTTGATATAATAAAATGAGAACTTATGAAATGGGCATGTCTTATGAAGCTTAATGAACTGAAAATCGGACAGACCGCGCGGATAACCTCTGTCGGCGGCAGCGGAAGTCTCAGGCAGCACCTGCTGGACATGGGCATGATACCCGGCGCTGAGGTAAAGCCGGTAAAGCTGGCTCCGCTGGGCGACCCTATCCAGTTGCAGATACACGGCTACGAGCTGACCCTGCGGCTTGCGGACGCCGAAAAGATCGAGGTCAATCCCCTTCCTCCGAAGGGAAAAACCGAATATAAAAAGAAACGGTCGCACCATCACCCGGGCTTGGGCGAGGACGGCAAGTTCCACCCCAAGGGCAGCGGCAACCCTCTGCCCGACGATACTACGCTCACCTACGCGCTTATGGGCAACCAGAACAGCGGCAAGACCACGCTGTTCAACCAGCTTACGGGCGCGAATCAGCATGTGGGCAACTTTCCCGGGGTCACGGTAGACCGCAAGGACGGCGTGATAAAGGGTCACAAAAACACCCTTATAACCGACCTGCCGGGCATTTACTCGATGTCGCCGTACAGCAGCGAGGAGATAGTTTCGCGCAGCTTTGTGCTGGAGGAAAAGCCGAAGGCGATAATAAACATCGTCGACGCGACCAACATCGAGCGCAACCTCTACCTCACCATGCAGCTTTTGGAGCTCGACATCCCCACGGTCGTGGCGCTTAACATCATGGACGAGCTGACCGCGAACGGCGGCTCGGTGGATATAAACGCGCTGGAGGAGCTTTTGGGCGTGCCGGTAGTCCCGATATCTGCCGCCAAAAATCAGGGCGTAGACGAGCTTGTGAAGCACGCCATACACATTGCGCACTATCAGGAAAAGCCGCAGCGTCAGGACTTCTGCCTGCCCAACGAACAGGGCGGCGCGGTTCACCGCTGTCTGCACGCGGTACGGCATTTGATAGAGGACAAGGCGCACGCCGCAGGGATACCGCTTCACTTTGCCGCAAGCAAGGTAGTCGAGGGCGACGTGCGGATACTCGAAAAGCTGAAGCTCGAGAGCAGCGAGCTTGAGATGCTGGAGCATATCATCTGCCAAATGGAAAAGGAGCGCGGGCTTGACCGCAACGCGGCAATTGCCGACATGCGCTTTTCGTTCATAAAGAAGCTCTGCGGACAGACCGTAACCAAGCCGCACGAGAGCCGCGAGCACAAGCGAAGTACAAAGATAGACAAAATACTGACGGGCAGGTTCACCGCCATCCCCGTATTCGTTTTGATAATGTTCGCGATATTCTGGCTGACGTTCAGCGTTATCGGCGGCAATCTGCAAAAGCTGCTGGGAATGGGCTTCGACGAGCTGACTATCGTAACGCGCGGCGGCATGGAAAGCGCGGGAGTTAACCCGATGATAACCGGACTTGTCACCGAGGGCATATTCGCGGGACTTGGCAGCGTGCTGAGCTTTTTGCCGATAATCGTGGTGCTGTTTTTGTTCCTGTCGATACTCGAGGACAGCGGCTATCTGGCGCGCGTGGCGTTCTTCATGGACAAGCTGCTGCGCAAGATCGGACTTTCCGGACGAAGCATTGTGCCCATGCTGATAGGCTTCGGCTGCACGGTGCCGGCGGTGATGAGCACGCGCACCCTCCCCAGCGAGCGCGACCGAAAGATGACTATCCTGCTTACGCCGTTCATGAGCTGCTCGGCAAAGCTGCCGATATACTCGTTCTTCGCCCAGGCGTTTTTCCCGCGCGTAAGCTGGCTGATAATATCGGGGCTGTATTTTCTGGGGATAATTTTGGGCATACTGATCGCTCTGCTGTACAAAAAGACCCTTTTCCGAGGCGAGGCGGTGCCCTTCGTTATGGAGCTGCCAAACTACCGCCTGCCGGGCGTAAAGAACGTCGCGCGGCTGTTGTGGGAGAAGGCAAAGGACTTTTTGCAGCGCGCGTTCACGGTAATATTCATCTCGACAATCATCGTGTGGTTCTTGCAGCATTTCAATTTGCAGTTCAACATGGTGGATAACTCGCAGGACAGTATCCTTGCGCAGCTTGCGGGCTTGATAGCGCCGGTGTTCTCGCCTGTCGGTATCGGCGACTGGCGCTTGGTGACCGCGCTGATAAGCGGCTTTATGGCAAAGGAGAGCGTTGTTTCGAGCATGGAAGTGCTCTACACGGGCGGTATCGAAGGCGTGATGACGGCGGCTACGGCGATTTCCGTGCTCGTTTTCAGCCTGCTGTACACCCCCTGCGTGGCGGCTATAGCCTCGGTAAAGCGCGAGCTCGGCAGACGCTGGGCGCTGGGCGTGGTGCTGTGGCAGTGCGTAGTAGCCTATGTAGCGGCAGGCGCGGCGTATTGGATATGCATGCTGTTTGGAGGGTAATGGCTAGAGGCTAGATGCTAGAGGCTAGAGGCTAGAGGCTAGAAGCTAGATGCTGTATGCCAAAGGCATATATTTGAAAATAGAGGTTATTGTGAATCCTGTAGAAATCATCATTATTTCGCTGCTTTGCGCGGCGGTCATAGCGGCTGTAGCGGCTATCATAATCAGAAAAAGAAAAGGCAAGGGCTGCTCCTGCGACTGCGAGAGCTGCCCTCACAAATGTGATAAATACAAATAAAAGGTCGGAAAGGCAAAGCATTAAAGCAATGTCTTTCCGACTTGTTTTTTTCTATTACCTAATTTCCGGTCTCCGATACTAGCCTCTAGCATCTAGCTTCTAGCTTCTAGCCTCTAACTCCACACCATATCTCTCATGACGGCGAACGCCATTGTGCCGAAATACAGCGCTGCCATTATCGCGCCCTCTGCCCTGCTGATCTTCTTGGTGAGCGAAAACACGAGCGTCACGACCGACACGAACAGCAGTATCGCCAAATCGACGACCGCGGCGTAATTGACCGTGATGGGATTGATGGTGGCTGACACGCCGAGGATGAGCATAAGGTTAAAGATATTTGAGCCGACCACGTTGCCGACCGCCATGCCGTTCTCGCCCTTGCGCGAGGCGACTATCGAGGTCACGAGCTCGGGCAGCGAGGTGCCGAGCGCAACTATGGTAAGACCGATGAGGGTCTCGGACATGCCGAAGAACTTAGCGATATCCTTCGCGTTGTTTACGACAAGGTTGCCGCCAAGCACTATAGCCGCCGCGCCCAGCACAATAAAGATAAGCGCTTTCCAAACCGGCATCGGCTTTTCCTCGGGCTCGTCTGTCCTGTTTTTGCGGGCGAGCAGAATCAGAAAAACTAAGTACGCCACGAAAACTACAAGCAGTCCGATACCGAACCAGCGGCTGAGCTCGCCCACATTTTGGGTGAACTTTGTATCAAGCGGGTTGTACATGCCCGTAAAGATATTTATACCCGCCGCGGCGAGCACCGCGACAGTGACCGCGATAGAGATCGGGAAGTCGCGCTTGATTATGCCCCTGTCGATGGGGATCGGGCGGATTATAGCGCACACGCCGAGCACCATGAGCAGGTTGAAGATGTTTGAGCCCGTCACGTTGCTTATGGCTATCTCGTTAGATTTATTAAAGGCAGCCGATGCGCTGACCGCAAGCTCGGGCGCGCTGGTGCCCATGGCAACTATGGTAAGTCCGATGATGACGCCCGGCACCTTTAACGTGCGGGCGATAGACGCGCTGCCGTCAACAAAGAAGTCCGCGCCCTTGATAAGCGCGACAAAGCCGACAAGCAGCAGCAGGATGTTCAAAAAAAGATTCACTTTCAAACCTCCGATTTATTAGGTGTTAGGTACTAGGTATTAGGTATTAGGTATCAGGTATTAGGTATCAGGTATTAGGTGTGTAGGGGCGGACCCGTGTGTCCGCCCGAAAACGTCGCATTATTCTGCGGGCGCACACATGGGTGCGCCCCTACGTAGTGAAATCAACGTTTCTGCTAATTTAATTCCGAATTCCGCATTCCGAATTCCGCATTATCTAGCTTCTAGCCTCTATTTCCTATAAAGCCTCTCCGTCTCGTAGACCGGCTCGGTGGTCACTCTGATGCCGAGCTTTTTGAGTATGCGGGTGTCGGTCTCGGAAAGGATTACCGTGGCGTGGGCTTCGGTGTCGCGCAGCTTGGGAAGCTGATCCAGCGCGTTTTTCGCTATGGGATTAGTTACCGCCGACATTGCCAGAGCAATAAGTATCTCGTCGGTGTGCAGGCGCGGGTTAGCGGAGCCGAAGCTGCCGACCTTAAGCCTTTGGATGGGCTCGATTACGGCAGCCGCCAAGATATCGGTGTCCATATCGACATGCGCAAGATATTTCAGGGCATTGAGCAGCATTGCGGAGCACGCGCCGAGCAGCTTTGTGGTTTTGCCCGTGACGATGGTGCCGTCGCTGAGCTCGATAGCCGCGGCGGGAGCGCCCGTTTCCTCCGCCTTTTTAAGCGCGGGAGCTATGACCGCGCGGTCTGAGGTCTGCAGCTTGTTCTGCTTCATCAAAAGCCCTATCTTATACGCCTCATCGGGCGAGCCTACGCCCTTGGTCTGGTTGGCGAGAGCGGAGTAATAGCGCCTTATTATCTCCTGATTCGCCGCGTCGCGCACAGCGTCGTCGTCGATAATGCAGTTGCCCGCCATGTTAACGCCCATATCGGTAGGCGATTTATAGGGCGATTCGCCCAGAATAAGCTCGAACATCGTGTTGAGCACGGGGAAGATCTCGATGTCGCGGTTGTAGTTGACGGTGGTAATACCGTAAGCCTCAAGGTGGAAGGGGTCGATCATATTGACGTCGTTGAGGTCGGCTGTGGCGGCTTCGTAGGCGACGTTCACGGGATGCTTAAGCGGAAGGTTCCAGATCGGGAAGGTCTCGAATTTCGCGTAGCCCGCCTTAACGCCGTGCTTGTGCTCGTGATAAAGCTGGCTGAGGCAGACCGCCATTTTGCCCGAGCCGGGGCCCGGAGCGGTGACAACGACAAGGCGGCGCGTGGTCTCGACATACTCGTTTTTGCCGTAGCCCTTGTCGCTGACGATTAGGTCAACGTCGGTGGGATAATTCGGAATGGTGTAGTGGTGATAGACGTTTATGCCGTTTTCGATGAGCCGCTGTTCAAACTTGATGGCAGTCGGCTGTTCGGCAAAGCGCGTGAGCACCACGGAATTAACGCACAGTCCGCGTCCGCGGAAAATATCGAGCAAACGGAGCACGTCGAGGTCGTAGGTTATGCCCAAGTCGCCGCGCACCTTGTTTTTCTCGATGTCGGCGGCGTTGATGACGATAACGATCTCAGCCTCGTCCTTTAGCTGCATAAGCATTTGGAGCTTTGAGTCGGGCTTGAAGCCGGGCAGCACGCGCGAGGCGTGATAGTCGTCGAACAGCTTTCCGCCGAATTCAAGATACAGCTTGTCGCCGAACTCCGCTATGCGGTCGCGGATGTGCTGCGACTGCATATCCAGATACTTTTGATTGTCAAATCCGATTTTCATATATAAGCCTCCATTGCCTTCCAAAAATCCATTTTATTGTACCACAACCCCGCCGAAAAATAAATTCGATAAAGAATATTGATTATTTTTTTCCTTTTGCCCAAAAAGGAAAAGCAGCCCGATAGCATGTACCGAGCCGCTCTGATATTGATTTATTTTCTTTCGTCGCCCATGAAGAATACCGCTACAGTTCTGGGGCCTGTGTGTGAGGCGATTATGGTGCCGATGTTGAATATCTTTACCTTGCCGTCGATCTTTTTGAAGCGGCGTTCGATCTCCTTCTTTGTGTCCTCAGCGTCCTCGATGGTGTTCGAGTGAGATATAAACACCTTGCCGCTGTAGTTTTCGCCGCCGTCTGCGTGTTCGGCGATAACGTTCATTATGTAATTTATGGCGTTGCGCTTGCCGCGAACCTTGTCGTAGGCTATGATCTTGCCCTTGTCGTCGATGCGCAAAATCGGGCAGATATTGAGGATAGTCGCTACGGTAGCCGCCGCGCCGGACATTCTGCCGCTTTTGCGGTAGTATTTAAGGTCGGTCGAGAAAAACTGGTGCTGCACCTTGTGGCGAGCCTTGTCGACCCACTCGGCGACCTCGTCGATCGAAGCGCCCTCGTCGCGAAGATCGGCGGCATAGTCGACCAACATTCCGTAACCGGACGAAGCGCACATTGAATCTATAACGATAAGCTTGCGGTCGGGGTATCTTTCTCTCAGCTTTTCAGCTGCGGACTCAGCGCCGTGGATGGACTTTGTAAGTCCGGAGCTGAACACGATATGAAGCACGTCGCCTTCTTTAAGAAGCTTTGAGAAATAGTCAAAATACTGGTATTCATTTATCTGAGAGGTCGAGGGTATCTCCTTTTTAAGAAGCTCATAAAACCTGGGCAGAGCCTCGGGGTCGCGATCCATATCGTCAGTGTAATCCTCTCCGCCTGCGGTATACGAATAAAACAAAACGGAGATATCGCGCGCATTTACCTGCGCAAAAGGCATGTCAACAGTTGACTCGCACGAAAGAATAAAATTGTTCATTGCCGATCACCTCTTGTAATTAATTAAAAAGCTCCTGTTTCTTGTATTTTATTATTATACCAGAATATTCCGTATATGTCTATAATATATTTTGTTTTATCTGTTTGTTGACATCAAAATAATACCATGTTATAATTAGTTTGCCGAGCAGACCGAGGTTATGGCGAGCCTTGGAGTCGGGTTGAAGTATTATTTCAACAGCGAAAACTCGCGGGACGGTATTTATGTCCGCGGGTTCTTTTTTTGTTTTTTCCGCACTACAATATACAGATGTTATTTTTGAACGGAGAATCGATATGAATGAAAACAACTCAAAGCGCGTAGCTACAAGGGTGTCGCTTGTGGGTATGGTGGGCAATATACTGCTAACCGCCTTCAAGCTTGCGGCGGGCTTGATATCGGGCTCGGGCGCGATGATAAGCGACGCGGTGCACTCTGCCTCGGACGCGTTCAGCGGAGTGATAGTTATAGCGGGCGTGCGTTTTTCGGCAAAGGAGTCCGACGAGCGCCACCCCTACGGGCACGAGCGGTTCGAGTGCGTGGCTGAAATTATCCTTTCGGTCGTGCTGTTCATCGCGGGCGTAACGATAGGCGTTGAAGCCGTAAAAAGCATTATCGGCGGTGATTACCGGACGTTTGTTTTCAATAATCCGCTGGCGCTTATCGCCGCAGTGACCTCTATAGTCGTCAAGGAAGCTATGTTTTGGTACACCAAGATCAACGCAAAAAGGATAGACTCTCCCTCGCTTTCGGCTGAGGCATGGCACCACAGGAGCGACGCGCTGTCCTCCGTAGGCGCGCTTATCGGCATAGGCGGCGCGGCGCTGGGCTTTCCCATCCTTGAACCCATAGCCAGCATTATAATCTGCCTTTTCATCTTTAAGGTCACCTACGACATTTTCAAGGATGCTATCGACCGCATGGTAGATCACTCCTGCGACAGCGAGACCGAGGAAAAAATGCGCGAATGTGCTGCGGGTATCGAGGGCGTTTGGAGCATTGACCTGCTGCGCACCAGGATATTCGGCAACAAGATATACGTCGACGTTGAAATAGGCGTTGACGAGACGCTTGACCTGGGCTCGGCTCACAATATATCGGAACGTGTTCACGACGCACTCGAGGAGCGGTTTCCAAAGGTCAAGCACGTAATGGTGCATGTCAACCCCAAAAAAGAAAAAGAATAAATGCAGTTTTCGAAGCCGCTCTCATATAATACTCTAAAACATAAATCAGACAGCAAAATATATGTGGAACTGATCTTTACTTGTATGGTAAAATAAGCATTATAATACTACACACGCCAAAAAAATACGCAGTCAAGCACTCGACCGCAGCATGACGCGATAACGGAGTTATAAAAATGAAGCTTAACCCCAATTTTATAATGCACACAATAGACGACGAGACGGTCATCGTCCCCACCGCCGGCGCGAAATTTCACGGGCTGGTACAGGGGAACAAAAGCGTCGCCGCCATACTTGAATGTCTTGAACGCGGAGCTGACGAAAAAGAGATAGCCGACGAGCTTTGCCGAAGATTCAACGGCGACAGAGCCATTATTGAAGAAGACGTCGCCGACGTTATCGCACAGCTGAGAGCGATCGGCGCAATAGACGATTGAGAGCAAAAGATATGGAATCATCATCCAAAACCGCGCGCGACCTGATTTACCTTGTCTCCTGCGCGGTCAACGAGAAAAAACCGAATACCGACATCTGCAGGGAGATGGACTTGGAGGCTGTTTATTACCTCGCGCAGTTTCATTCCCTGACCTCCGCCGCGGCGTTTGCGCTGGAAAAGGTCACGGAGCTGCCGCGCGCGTTCGATCAGGCTAAGAAAAAGGCTATACACAAGCTGTCACATTTCGATATCGAGCGCATAAAGTTACTCGCCGCGCTGGAGCAAAAGGGCGTGTGGTACATGCCGCTCAAGGGAATTCTGCTCAAATCCTTTTACCCCAAGGCGGCAATGCGCGAAATGACCGACAACGACATCCTTTTTGACCCCGAAAAGCCCGATATAGTAAGAGCCGTTATGGAAGAACTCGGCTACTCCTGCGTGATGTATGATATGTACAATCACGATGTATACGAGAAGCCGCCGACGATGGAATTCGAGATGCACCGCACGCTGTTTGACCTTGAAAAGTACCCGGAATCCGCAGCGTATTTCGATAACATCTTCGACCGCCTGATAAAGGACAGCGGCAACAAATTCGGCTATCACATGTCGGACGAGGATTTTTACATCTACATTATCTGCCACATGAACAAGCACTACAACAACGGCGGCACGGGTCTGCGCTCGCTGGCGGACGTTTACCTGTTCAACAAAGCGCGGTACGACGGGATGGATAAGGACTACCTGTCGCGCGAGCTGAGCGCGCTGGAGCTTACTGAATTTGAGCAGAGGATCCGCGAGCTGGCATATAAACTGTTTTGCGGAGAAGAAACTGACTTTACCGAGAACGAAGAAACCATGTATTTCGTTCAATCGGGCGCAAACGGCACAAACGAGCATTGGAAGGAAAACCGCCTTTCACGAAGCATGGGCGGCGAGGACACCGGAAAAGCCAAGCGGAAGTACCTGCTGAAGCGCGTGTTCATATCGGGCGACGAGCTGAAAAAGAATTACCCCACGGTATACAAGCACAAGATCCTCTATCCCCTGCTGTTCGTGTACCGCCCGATAAAGGGAGCGGTAACGCGCCCCAAAGGACTGATAGATGAGGTCAGGGACGTAAAAAAGTTTAAAAACAGAAACAAATAAAACGCGAAAAACGGTTGTATCAAGGTGTTCCCTGATACAACCGTTTCGTTCGTAAAGATTTACTTCATGCTGTTCTCGTAAGACTCGATCATTTTCTTGACCATCTGACCGCCGACGGAGCCGGCTTCGCGGGAGCTGAGGTCGCCGTTGTAGCCCTGCTTAAGGTTTACGCCCACCTCGTTGGCGCACTCCATTTTGAAGCGGTTCATAGCTTCCTTTGCCTCGGGAACATTGATCTGGTTGTTATTTCTGTTTGACATAACTTTTTCTCCTTAACTTTATCTATCTAAAGCGGCGTTTTGCCTTCGCAATTTGTCGCCGCAATAGTATTATAAGGAGATTTTCTTTTTTTATTATTTGAAAAATCTGTCAGATTATTGATTGATATGATTTATAGTGACAGTCGTAAAGGCTGTCACTACGGCAATGAACAAACATTTCTGCTAATTCATCTAGCCTCTAGCTTCTAGCATCTATCATCTCAACTCTCAACTAAAGAAAGCGCCGCCGTTTAAGCAAAGCACTCAAACGGCGGCGCGAATCATTTGTTTATGTTAGGTTTTACAAGGATCAAACGCCTACGGGCATTTCCCACGGATTCGTAGAATAAAATGCGGGAGGTGTGCCGGTGGGTGTTTCGCCCGAGGTGGTGATAACGTCTTCAACGTCGAATTTAGTAACGTCCATAGCAAGACGCTCATATATTTCTTTGTTCATTCGTTAATCTCCTTTTCGCTTAATCGAAGTACGCGTTAGCAGCCTGGTTGTACAGGAACAGGGACTTGGCGAGGTCCTTCTGCGCGTCGTTCATCTTGTTGCCGCTGTTCAATACAGCTACGACATAATCGAGCGCGGAGTATTGGAATTCTACGCCGTTTACATCGAAGGTCTGCTGTTCATCAAGCTCAGCAGCAGCGATGCCTTCCACATCCTTGTAGTAGTAATAGTTGGACAGTGCGCCGTCAAAGCCCATACCAGCCAAACCACCGAGCTGTTTTGACTTGGGAGTGAAGTAGATGCGCAGAGTGTTGTTCTGCAGATAGATCAGAGAGCTGGTGTAGTATTCCGCGTTGAGCTGTCCAGCTACATTTTTAAGATTGGAAGCTGTGCGTATGATCTTGGCGGTTACAGCGCCTGCGGTAACGTTGGTGTAGTCTGTGGTGCCTACGGTTTTGTCCGCACGGTGGTCGGGAATCTCGTTAAGATCGCCAGCAAACACGGTCTGTGCTTCGGAGCCGTAGTTGAGCATAGCCTTAGCCAGTGCCTTGAGCTCGTCGGGCTTGTTCTCGTCATAATAGACCGCCTCGGCGTAATCCTGTACGCTGTAAGAATCAGTCTGATCGAGAGCTGTGCCGTCAACATAAACCACGGCTTTGATCTTGTGTGCCATGCGAGCGGCTACCACGTTAAGGGTTACCTTGTAGCCGTTAGCTGTGGGCGTCGCGGGAACATTAACAGTCGTTTCTTCGCCGTCGCAGGTGAATTTCACGGTCTTGGTTCCGGTGTAAGCATTAAGAATCACAGGATTCAGGTAGAAGTTCACGCCGATGTCGCCGCCGAGATCGAGGTTGTGACCGACAAAGAGCTTCGGATTCTTAGCAAGAGTCTGTCCGCCATCAGTTGCGTCTGCAACCCACACATAGCCTGCGGGAGCAGCAGCGGTGAAGCTGGTAGCCTTGTCAACTTCTGCTTTGTCGGGAGTTGCAGCCATTGCAGCAGCAGCAGTCTTATCAACAACGATGTTGCCGTTCAGTGTGCCGCTCTCCAGAGTCAGGGAGAAGCCGTCTTTTGCGTCGCTGCCGGAAGCATAAACCTCAACATTACCGTTGATGACGCTGTTGCCCTTAACGGTTACGTTAACGGACGGATAGCTTGAATAACGGCATACGTCGAATGCAAAGCCGCCTGCGGGGTTAGCGTTGATGGTGGAACCATCAATAACAACATCACCGTTGTTATTGGACAGTGTGTAAGCACCG
>CACYPV010000017.1 GCA_902776375.1 uncultured Ruminococcus sp.
CGCTTGCTGCGCTCTTTCCTTTTTTGTATGCAAATTCAACTACCGCTTGCTTTTTCTTTGCTTCTTGTGTTACAATGTTCATGAGAAGTAACTTCCTTCCTGGTTAATGTGTTTTGTGGTGATTCCATTATACCATATTTTTGAAGTTACTTCTCTTTTTATTGGTTCATATCATTTTAACACATACACATTTATTAGAGAGGTACTAGGTACATTTATTAGAGAGGTACTAGGTACATTTATTAGAGAGGTACTAGGTATTAGGTATTAGGGGTTAGATAGTTCAAAGTTCAAAGTGTAAAGTTCAAAGTTAAGGGTCGCTTCGCTTCGATTTATATTGGTGCGTGTTTAGCAGAAAGGCTCCCCTTACACAGGGGAGGCTTCATTTTTCAGAAGCGTTTGGTGCATTGCCGAGGGGGATTCTTCGACTTCGCTCAGAATGACAGTGGGAGGCAACGGCAAAGCACAAACGTTTCCTCTACACCCCTAATACCTAACACCTGATACCTAACACCTAATACCTAATACCTAATACCTACCTTCTGCAAACTCCCTATATACTTAAAAAAATTACATACTTTTATATATTTTTTTCAGTTTTGTAAAAGTCCTATAAAAACCCTCTACAACCCTCTACAAGCTTAAATATCAGCATAGATAAGCCATTATTTTATGTAGAGGGTTGCGGTAACCCTCTACTAACCCTCCATTGACTGTCAGAGAATACCTAAGATTTTTTCGGCATTTTTGTGAAAAATCATGTCTTCGGCTTGCTTGCCCAGTCCGAACGCTTTTATGTACTGTATGTAATCGTACTGGCTGTCCCACGGGGAATCGCTGGCAAAAAGGATCTTGTCGGCTCCGTGGCGCAGGATTATCTCACGGCACTTATCGGGATAAGGCCGCAAAACGGCGGCGGTGTCCATGTAAACCGGCGCGCCGATAAGCTTCTCCAGCACCTCGTCGGGCATTTCGTAGCCGCCCAGATGCGCGAGGATGAGCCTGTTGTCTATAACGCCTTTTAATTCTTTTAAGACATTAAGAATCATATCGGGCGAACAGTGCAGATGATCGCGGTAGGCTGGGTCCCAGCCCGCGTGTGTGACGATATACAAACCTCTTTTTGCCGCCTCTGCCATGATATTGATATAGCGCGGGTCGTCAAAATGCACGCCCTGATAGTCGGGGTGGAATTTTATGCCGAACAAGCCGCTTTCCTTTATATAGTCGAGCGTCGCGCAGACGTCGGGGCAGTCGGGATGGATGCCGCCGGCGAAGAAAACATGGTTTTTGCCGTTGTTTTCAGCCGAAACGCGGTTGATGGTGCGCTCCTGCTTGGGGTTTGTGACAACGGGCAGCACGACGCTGTAATCGACTCCGCTGCTTTTCATGCTGTCGATAAGCGCGCCGAGCGTGCCCCTGCGGTAAGGAAGGATACCGCCCTTTTCGGTAAGATACGCGATAGTTTTATCGGCTATCGCGTCGGGAAATGTATGTGTGTGAAAATCGATTATCATGTTATACTCCGTTGTTGGTTAGGTATTAGGTACTAGGTATTAGTTTTTAGATAATAGATACCTAATCTCGCTAATACCTAATCTCGCTAGTACCTACCGCACTGCCACATTATTCTCTCCGAGCTGATATTTCAGCTCTTTTATCATAACGTCGTTTAGGCTGACCCACATATTCGCGGGCGCCTTGACCTTGCGGTTGCTTTTGGTAAGGTAGAAAATCACGGGCGTTCTGCCGTCAAAGATATCGAGCACGCGCCTTGCCTTTTCGTACATCGGCGTGTCGAGGTCGTCTATGCGCAGGTAGAGCGCCTGAGGCTGCTGCGGCTTTTGCGGCTTTTGCTCATGCCGCGCGGCGCTTGGGCGGTAGTTTTTACACTCCTCGTTGTCCCTCGCGTTGTCCGCGCTTTCGCAGATAAGCTTAGGCTCCTCGTTCTCCTTGAAGTTGAGCGAGCCGCGCAGGATCACTACATTGGTCTCGCCCAAAAACTCCGAAAAACGCTCGTAAACGTTCGGGAACACCACCGTCTCTATTTCGCCGAAGCGGTCTTCGACGGTGATGAAAGCCATCATCCTGCTGTTCTTGGTGAGCTGTGATTTTATCCTTGTTATAACGCCCACGACGCAGACTTTTTTGCCGTCGGGGTATTCGTTGTTTTCGTTCTGGATTATATCGCCGATGCGGTCAGCCTTTACCATCTCCGAAAAAACGCTGTAGTCGTCCATCGGGTGACCGCTCAGGTACATGCCCGCCGTTTCATTCTCCATATAGAGCAGCTCGTCGCGCGGGAATTCCTCCATCGGCGGTATCTCGGGCTCGTCCGAGAGCTTGCTTTCCGCGCCGCCCATATCAAAGAAGCTGAGCTGTCCGCCCATGTTGTGGCGGGAGTTGTACTCGAGGTCGTCGAGCACGGTCTTGCAGATAGCCAAAAGCTGGCGGCGGTTCGCGCCCAAGCCGTCAAAGGCTCCGCAGCGGATAAGGCTCTCGACAGCGCGGCTGTTCATGTTTTTGCCGTAAAGCCGCTTGCAGAAATCATAGAACGATTTATACGGGCGCAGGGCGCGCTCGCGTATGATCTGATCGATGAACGCTTTGCCGAGGTTTTTGATCGCGAGCAGACCGTAGCGGATATTGTTTCCGCTGACGGCAAAACCCTGAAAGCTCTCGTTTACGTTCGGCGGCAGCACGGAGATGCCCAAACGGCGGCACTCGGCTGTATATGAAGCCAGTTTGTTCTGATTGTCGAGCACGCTTGACAGCAGCGCCGCCATGTATTCGCGCGGATACCGGCATTTGAGCCACGCGGTTTTGTACGATACCGCGGCGTAAGCGGCGGCGTGGGATTTGTTGAACGCGTAGGAAGCAAAGCTCTCCATTTCGGCGAAGATAGCCTTTGCCGAGGCTTCGTCCACTCCCCTGCGCACGCAGCCCTCAACTGCGATATTGCCGCTCTCGTCGAGCAGACCGTGAATAAAGATCTCGCGCTCGCGCTCCATAACGTCGTGCTTTTTCTTGCTCATGGCACGGCGGACTATATCCGCCCTGCCGAGGCTGTAACCCGCGAGCTCGCGGAATATCTGCATTACCTGCTCCTGATAAACGATGCAGCCGTAGGTCACGTTTAGTATGCTTTTGAGCCTTGGGTGCTTGTAGCGTATGTGCGACGGGTTGTGGCGGCAGTCGATGTAGGTCGGTATGCTGTCCATAGGACCCGGGCGGTAAAGCGATAATACGGCTATCAGGTCTTCCATGCAGTCGGGGCGCAGGCGTGTGAGCACGTTTTTCATACCCTGGCTCTCAAACTGGAACACGCCCTCGGTGGCGCCCTGCGAGATCATCTCGAACACCCTTTGGTCGTCCTCGCGTATCAGGTCGGGGCTGTACTCGGGATGAGCGCGCGCGATGAGCTTTTCGGCGTCGTTTATGACGGTCAGGTTACGCAGACCGAGGAAATCCATTTTGAGCAGTCCCAGCTCCTCGAGCGTGGTCATGGTGAACTGGGTCACCACGTTGTCGTCGTTCTTTGAAAGCGGCACATAGTCGCTTACGGGCTTGTCCGTGATAACTACGCCCGCCGCGTGCATGGTGGCATGGCGCGGCATGCCTTCAAGCCTTTTGGCTATGTCGATAAGCTGCTTCGCCCTTGGGTCGGTGTCGTACTGCAGCTTCAGCGCGGGGTTGGCGCGCATTGCTTTGTCTATTGTAATGTTTAATTCAAACGGCACCTGCTTGGCGATAACGTCAACCTCGCCGTAAGGTACGCCGAGCGCCCTGCCCACGTCGCGGATAGCGCCGCGCGCTGCCATGGTGCCGAAGGAGATTATCTGCGCCACATGGTCATGACCGTATTTTTCGACAACATAATCGATGACCTCTCCCCTGCGCTCCTTGCAGAAGTCGATGTCAAAGTCAGGCATGCTGACGCGCTCGGGGTTGAGGAAGCGCTCGAACAGCAGGTTGTATTTTATGGGGTCGATGTCGGTTATGCCGATGCAGTAGGCGCACAGCGAACCCGCGCCGGAGCCTCGCCCGGGACCCACGGGGATGCCGTGAGTTTTGGCGTACTGCACGAAATCGTTGACGATAAGATAATAGTCGACAAAGCCCATGTTTGAAATAACGCCTATCTCGTATTCAAGGCGGTCTGTAAGACTTTTGTCGGGGGTGTCGCCGTAGTGGCGGCGTAAGCCCTCGTAACAATTCCTGCGGAAGAAATCAAGGTGATCCTCGCCGTTCGGAACGTCGAAGCGCGGGAGCTTGCGAACGCCGAACTCAAAGGTGACGTTGCAGCGGTCGGCGATCCTTTGGGTGTTGTCGAGCGCCTGCGGGTATTTTTCAAAGACCGCGCGCATTTCGTCCTCGGTTTTGAGGTAGAATTCGTCGGTCTGAAACTCCATTTTATTCTCGTCGTTCACGGTGCTGCCGGTCTGGATGCAGAGCAAAATACCGTGTATCTCCGCGTCGGCTTTGTCGATGTAGTGGCTGTCGTTCGTGGCAACGAGCCCTACTCCGGTTTCTTCGGCGATCTTCACCAAGTCGGGAATTATTCGCCGCTGCTCCTCAATGCCGTGATCCTGCAATTCTATAAAATAGTTGTCCTTGCCAAACAAATCGCGGTAATACTCAGCCTTTGCCCTTGCGCCCGCGTAGTCGTTCATAAGCAGGCGCTGCGGCACCTCTCCCGCAAGGCACGCCGAAAGGCAGATAAGACCCTCGTGGTACTTTTCGAGCAGGCTGTCGTCGATGCGCGGCTTGCCGTAAAAACCCTCGGTAAAGCCGAGCGAAACAAGCTTTATCAGGTTTTGGTAGCCCGTGTTGTTCTCGCAGAGCAGCACCATGTGGAAATACCGCTCCATGGGGTTTTTATCAAAACGCGACTGCGGCGCGACGTATACCTCGCAGCCGATAACGGGGTGTATGCCCTCTTTTATGCAGGCGCGGTAAAAGTCGATAACGCCGTACATCACGCCGTGGTCGGTAATGGCAAGCGAAGAAAACCCCTTCCGCTTGGCGGCAGAGGCTATCTCGCCGATACGGCACGCGCCGTCCAGCAGACTGTATTCGGTGTGAACGTGTAGATGTGTAAACGCCATTGATGCTACTCCGATTTATATTGATTATGAATTATCGATCGCTTTCGCAGTCAGCTTTCCGTCTGAAAAGGTCAGTGTGAAGGGTTGCTCCTTATCGAGCTCCGCCGCCGCTTTTATCACTCTGCCGTCCTGTTCGGTCAGCGTGAAACCCCTTTTGAGTATCGCCACAGGGTTGAGGCTTTCAAGCTTGTCCGCGGATTTTTGTAATTTTAGTTCTTCTAAAGAAATTTTATTTGTGACAATTCCCTGCAATTGCTTTTGGTAAAAGGAAAGCTGATTCCAAAATCTATCGATCCTGCCCGGTATATCCGCTCCGTCGAGCGCGCGGCGGTACAGGATTTGCCTGTCGGACTGCTCTCTTATTCGGCTGTCGATAAGGCTTTGCACATAATGCCGCTGCGACATGTAGTGCGCTTTGAGCTCCTGCGCGTCGGGTACCGCGAGCTCGGCGGCTGCGGACGGTGTAGGCGCGCGCATGTCGGCGACAAAATCGCAGATGGTAAAGTCCGTTTCATGGCCGACGGCTGAGATGACAGGCGTGCGGCAATTGTAGACAGCGTAGGCGAGCTCTTTGTTGTTGAACGCCCATAAATCCTCGATGGAGCCGCCGCCCCTGCCTATGATGATAACGTCGCATCTGCCGTCGTTGTCGAGCTTGTTTATCGCTGAAACTAGCTGAGGCGGTGCGCCCGCGCCCTGAACCAGCACAGGGCAAAGAATCATCTCGATGCCCGGAAAACGCCTGTAAAGGATATTTCGGATGTCCTGGACCGCCGCGCCCGTTGGCGAGGTGATAACGCCCACGGTTCTCGGAAAGCGCGGAAGCGGCTTTTTGTGCGCCGGATCAAACAAGCCCTGCCGACTCAGCTCATTTTTGAGCTGCTCGTATGCTAGCGCAAGAGCGCCCATGCCGTCGGGCTGCATGTCCTCGATGTAAAGCTGATACTGCCCGCTCGGCTCGTACACCGACACCCTGCCCCTGCACAGCACCTTCATGCCGTCCTGCGGGCGGAACTGCAGCCGACGCGCATTGCCGGCGAACATGACAGCGCGGATAACGCTTTTTTCGTCTTTGAGCGAAAGGTAGATATGACCGCTGCGGTAATGATCGGTCAGGTTGGATATCTCGCCGGACAGAATGATTGTGCTGAGCCGCGGGTCGTTGTCTATGATCGATTTTAAGTAGTAATTGAGCTGCGAGACCGAAAGGACGGTCGGCTTTGGTATTTTAGGTGTGTACATGTTATCTCTCTGATAAATATGTCAAATAAGCTATGCCCGCCGCGTTGTCGGACGAATAGACAGGCGGTGCGAAGCTCGCTTTGTATTTTTCTGTAAAAGAATTTTTGATGATGGTGTTCGACATGACTCCGCCCGCGTAAACAAGCGGAAGCTCCCCGTATTCGCAAAGCAAACTGTCGGTCATGCCCTCGAGCGTATTGCGGATATATTCAAGGCAATACGCGGCGATATAGGGCTTGCTTTTGCCCTGCGCAAGAAGCTTTTTGCATTGGTTTTCAACTCCGCTCAGACAGCAGTCGTGACCTTTTAAAGTAGCCCTGACCTTTATCGGCTCGTCGTTTTGAAGGGCGAGCTTTTCAAGCTCCATGCCGCAGGGGAACTTGAGCCCGAGCATCAGCCCCACTCTGTCCACAGCCTGTCCGGCGTTGAGGTCGAGGGTCTGCGCTATGATCTCACAGGTGAAGCCGCAGCCGCTCCCCTTTGCCAGCACAGCCTCGGTGGTGCCGCCGCTGACATGGAAGGCGATGAAGGTCTTGTCAAACAGATCAAGCCTGCCGGAGCCGTAGAGCGCCGCGGCGATATGCCCCTCCTGATGAGAAAATCCGGTAAACGGGACTTTCAGCGCGGCGGAAATAATTTTAGCCGTGTTTTCTCCGACAGTAAAACACGGCATGTATGAGCCGCTTACGGGACGCGGCTTTACGGACGCGCCCACGGCGGCTATGCTTTTGGTATCGACGTCACGCACAAGCTCATCAAAAAGCGCGTGGAGCTGCGCGGTGTGGTGGAATACGGCGTCGCTTTGGCGCAGACCGAGCTGACCCTCCCTGACGGGAAGGAGCTTTTTTTGCTGACGCAACTCACCTGTTTCGCCGTCGTAAAGCGCGACGGAGGTGGTGTAATTCGAGGTGTCTACGCCCAGATAAAGGCTCATTGCGCCTCACCCTCGCGGCTGCGGATGAAGGAGCCGAGAATGCCGTTGACGAATCCGCTTTCGTCGATGGTGTACTTCTTGGCAAGCTCGACAGCCTCGTTGACAGACACGCTCTCGGGTACGCTGTCAAGGTATTTTATCTCGTAAACCGCGAGCCGAAGGATAGCCAGCGACGTGCGCGAAATGCGCTTTAACGACCAGCCCTTTTTGAGAAAGCGCGAGATATCGGCGTCGATCTCATCCTGCACCGCTTCAATCGACGGAACAACAGCCTGAGCATAGCCGCAGACGCCGCCCTCAAAAAGCTGCTCGGCACAGCTCACGGTCTCCTCCCAAGGCTCCTCTACGAACGAGCGCGAAAAAAGTATCATGAACGCCTGTTCGCGCGCCTCGCTGCGGGTAAGCTTTACTTCATTTTGCGTATTTTGCTCTGCACACATATTAACCCAACTTTACATTTTTATTCACAATAATTATACCACAATGAGTCGAAAATGTAAAGAAGATATATTTCACAGCAAGGTATTACAGCTTTGTTACGACGGCGCGCCGACTATGGAAATTTTGTCGTAATCGACATTGTAATGCGAGGTCACCGCGTCGTCGATTATCAAAGCCGCGGTGTCGTTGAGCTGCTCGGCGGGCACTATAACGGTCACGCCCTCGTCGCTGATAAAGCACATGCAGTCCGAAAAGCCCTTAGCCTTTACTATGCTCTCGATGCTGTCCTGCACCGTGAACCTTTTCAGCATTTCTTCAACGCTTTTCTGAGCCTCGGTTTTATCCTCATCAGATGCGTTTTCCAAGTCAAACACCTTCTTTGCCTCGTCCAGCGCCTTGTCCTGAGTTTCCTGCCGCTTTAGCCGCTCGGCGGCAAAGTAATCCTGCTGCGACTTCGACATCGCAGACGTTTTTACGCTTTCATCCGCCGTCGCGTTGTTGACGGTCGCGCTGACATACGACGCCTTGCCCAGCTCCTTCGGCTTTGACTGCGCCGCTCCGGCTCCGAACTGCCAGTTGACATAAACAGCCGTGCCAAGCGCCAGAACCAGCGCCGCGGAAATGATATGCTTCTTTTGGAATTTCATAAGATGACCAACCTTCAATCTGATAATTTTGATATACATACCTTAGCCGTTGAGATGTCGAGCGCCTTTGTGACCGCCTCGGTTATGCGCCCTGCCGCAACGGGATCGTCGCCTCCCTCGCATATTACAAGCACTCCGCGCACGCGCGGCTCTATCTCCTTTGTTTTGGTGGTTCCGTTTTCAAGATACACATACTCCGCGCTGTTCTCCATCGTGAGCAGCACGCGCGTTTTGCCCGCGCCCTCGATGTCGGATATCAGGGATTCCAGCCGCTCGGTTATCCTCTCGCTGTACGATGATGATGAAAAGCCCTCAGCGTCGGCGTTTTTCTGCCGATCATTGCTCAAAAAGCCCGATAAAAATATAAGGGCTATGCCCAGCGCGCCGGCTATTAGGATGATGTTGCGCAGCCTTCCGCTTTTCGCCATTTCGCCTAAGCGGGTCTTTATTTTACTTCTGTCCATATGCTACTCCGTTATCACGCGCGGCGTCACGGCAAAATGCGTCTGCGTAACGTCGATGATCTCATCGCGCTTTTCCTCGGCATCCGCGCCGATGTATACGGCGATATCCGCGATGATAACATGCGTTTCGTCGCTTAAAGCGAGGGTTATCTCCGCGCGGTTTATCACTATCCCGTTCTGCTTTAGGATGTCGGCTAGCGTTTGCTCCAAGCTGCTCTTTGTCTGCTTCAGCACGCTTTTTTGATACGCCTCGTCCATTGTCGCGTCGTATACCTGCCCTGCGCTGTATCCGCTCAGATCGGACTTAATGCCGCCGACCGCGCGGAGCGTCGGCGCGGCGATACAGCACAACATGAACGCGCCCATGACCAACCTAAGCAGCTTTTTAGTGCCTCCGTCGGTGACGAAATGCGACAGCACAGCGAGGATGACCGAGGAGCCACAGATGACCGCCGCAACGGTGTACAGCCCGCTCACGAGCCCTCGCCGCCTATCGTGAACGCCGCCGCGGTCGCTATGATGAACACCGACATCACGCACAGCAGAACCGCTATCATAGTTGAAAACACCGTTCCGATTGCTTCAAGCAGCTTTGCGCAGCCATCTATCCCCAGCGCCTCGGCGACTGCCTTGCCGATGAAAATGCAGAACGACCAGCCCAGCCCCTGCAAAACGGTAGGCAAAAACGTAACGGCGATAGCGATTATGACAAATATGCCGAGCCCCGACTTAAGTAATGTTATGCTGCTTTGAACGCTTTTATACGCCTCGCCGAGCGCTCCGCCCACCACCGGAACAAAAGAGCTGAGGGCGAATTTTGCCGTCCTTGAGGCTACTGAATCGACAGCTCCCGCGGCGATCTGCCGCATTGAGAGCACGGCGGTGAACACCGTCATCACGAATGCCAGCAGCCACTTTACCGTTTTGCTTATCAGGCTGAGGAAGCTGTTCAGCCTGACTTCGTTTGAAATTCCGGAGGTTATGCTGACGCCGAGAAAGACGTTCATAAACGGCAGGATCAAATCGGCGCAAACTCGCGACACGCCCTGCCCCGCCGCTATCATCGAGGCGTGATATCCCGCACCGCTTATGCCCTTGCCCGATGCCGCCAGCATGACCGCGACCACGGGAACGTAAGCCAAAAACATATTGGCGCTATGCGAGATGATACCGCCCGCGCCGCCGATATAGCTAATGGCAGGAGCCGCCAAAGCGCAGCTTATGCAAAGGGAAGCCGCGGTGTTGACCGTTGCGCCGATATCGTCGGACAGGCTGCTTCTGTAAGCCGACAGCATGGCGCACAAAATGAGCACGGCGATAACGGTGACAAGCCCTTTTAGCGGATTATTGAAGCTTTCGCCCGCCATATTCGCAAGCTGACCCATCACGTCCTCAAAGCTGAGATGTGACAGCAGATTTGCGTCGGCGGCGTTTATCCCCATTTCATCAAGCCGCCTGATCGCGTCGTCGGAAAGGCTGTTGTAGACTCCTGAATAATCGTATGCGATGTCCAAGCTTTCACTTCCTAGGTTTTCAAAATCGACAGCACGGTGTTCAAAATGTCAGCGTAGAGCGGCAGAGCGGTGACGGTCACGATTATTTTACCCGCGAGAGTAACGTTAGCCGCAAGCGCGCTGCTGCCCGAGTCGCGGCAGGTGTTGGCGGTAAATTCCGTAAGCAGGCAGATACCGATGACCTTAAGCAATATAGCCACATAGCCCGTGCTGACGCCCGAAGCGGCGACTATGCTGTTTACTGTTTCGAGCACGGAAGCCGCGCTGCCTATGACCGCAGAAAGCAGAATGACCGAGGCGGCGACTGTGAGCAGCAGAGCGATCTCGCCGTTCTTCGGGCGGAGCGTCAGCGCCAAAACCGCCGCCGTTACAGCCGCCGCGGCAATAGCTAAAACATTCATCAGAAGCCGAACAGCCGCTTTATGGTGCCGAACAGGTTGCTTATCTGCATTATTATCATCGTCAGCACCACGATAAGCCCTGCCAGCGAGGTAAGCATAGCCTGATCCTCGCGCCCGCTGCGTATCAAAAGCTGGCACAGCACCGCAACGATTATGCCTATAGCCGCGATTTTGAAAATAAGCTCTACGTCCATTTTGATACCCTTCTAAAGGAGCATGAGCGCCGTCGAAACGCCGGCAAACAGCCCCAGTGTTTTGTATAACTTCGCCTTTTGCGATATGTCGTCCTCAGCTTCTTTTTGCTGCTTTGCAAACATCGCCTTGTACAGCTCGATATGGCTGAGCTGCCCCTCCGCATCGGTTATCCCCAAGCCGTCGCCGAATTCTTTGAGCATAGCCATGTCCTCGCTTTTCAGCCGCCAGCGCTTGGGGAACGCCTTGATTTGGTTTTGCCAAATCTCCGAAAACGGCTTATAAGCTTCCTCGCTGCTTATGCAAAATAATTCTCCACAAGAATTAACCAACCCGATAATACTTTCTCTGCGGTAGCGCATAGATGTGGAAAGGTCGTTGAGAAATACTGAAAACTCCCTGAAAAAACTGCGCCGCAGCTTTAGCCGCTGCACAAACATGCAGCCCAGCGCAAAGCCCGAAAGCGATAAAAGCAGCGCGCCGAACAGTTTAAGCGGCAACGGGATACACCTCCCTCACCAACTCGGAAACCTCGCCCGCGCGGCTGCGCCCGCTAAGGAATACGATATCCGAAAACGCGCCGGTGTTAAGTAACCGCCTAAGAGCGGGTCGTCTTTTGAGCTCCGTCATGCTTTTGGCGTGAGCGGTCGCGATAAGCCGAACGCCGCTGTTAACGCAGCCGCGCACAGCTTGAACATCATCATAGCCGCCGAGCTCGTCGCAGATTATGAGCTGAGGCGACATGCACCGCAGCGCCTGCTCCATTGCCTGCGCCTTTGGGTAGCCGTCAAAGACGTCGCAAAGTCCGACGTCATTTTGAGGAACACCGCAGTAGACCGCCGCAAGCTCTCCCCTCTCGTCGATCAGCGACACATTGGCGCAGTCCACCGTCGAGAACAGCCGCGCCAGATCGCGCAGCACGGTAGTCTTGCCGGAGCATGGCTCGCCGCAAATGAGCGCGCCCGGGCTGTTTCTTATCGAGCGGAATAATATTTCGGCACAGCCGAGGCGCTCACGGGCTATGCGGATATTTATTGATGTAAGGTCGCGGACGTTAGTGATACCGCCGTTCGATGTGACCGCCGTGCCGCATATCCCTGCGCGGTGACCGCCCTTCATGGTGACGAAGCCGCCGATGATCTCGCGCTGACGGGCGTAAACAGAGTATTCGCAAATGCGCTGAAAGGTCGCGTCGATGTCAACTCTGCTAACGGTCAGCAGGTCGCCGTTAGGCATGTCGGTCAAGCCGCCGCTTTCCGTCACAAAACAGGTTTTGTCGGGGCAGACGACAGCCAAAGGCTTGCCGGCGCGCAGCCTGATATCCTGCACTTTATTTTCTAATACAGAAATATGTTTTTCCAAGGCGCTCAACAGCGGCGGACTAAGGCATCCTGCCGCCTGTAAAAAGCGGCTGTTTAATGATCCGTACATTTTGATACCTCCCAAATGCTACATTGCATTTTATGCGGACGGGCTGTTGTATAGAACCATGGGCAACAAAAAAACGCCGGCTCCGAACGGAACCGACGCTATAATAAAGATTATTTAGTTTTTAATCATTGCCAGCAGCTCTTCCTCGGTGAGTATTGGAATGCCGAGCGTCTGCGCCTTTGTCAGCTTGCTGCCGGCTTCCTCGCCCGCGACTACATAGGAGGTCTTTTTGCTGACCGACGATGATGTTTTTCCGCCGTTCTGCTCTATGAGCTTCGCCGCCTCGCTACGCTTCATTGTGGGCAGAGTGCCCGTAAGCACAAAGGTCTTGCCCTCAAACACGCCGCCTTGCTGCTTTTGCTCGGAGGGCTTCATTTCAAGTCCGAGAGCTTTAAGCTGGTCGATAAGCTCGTGCGTGCTTTCCAGCGCGAAGTAGTTTTCCAGGCTCTGCGCCATGATCGCGCCGAAGCCCTCGATCTTCGCGAAATCCTCAGCCTTTGCGTTCATGATATCATCTACGGTGACGAAGTTCTCGCACAAAAGCTTGGCGGCCTTAAGCCCGATATTGCGGACGCCGAGCGCGAAGATCAGGCGGTACAATTTATTTTGCTTTGATTTTTCTATCGCCGCTATCAGATTGTTCGCGGACTTCTCCGCCTTTCTGTCAAGCGCGGAAATATCCTGCGCAGTCAGCCGGTAAAGGTCTGCCGGCGATTTTACCAAGCCCCCGTTAGACAGCTGCTCCAGCACCGCCGGACCCAAGCCGTCGATATCCATAGCGTCGCGGCTGACGAAGTGGATAAGGTGGCGCATGAGCTGCGCAGGGCAATCGGTGTTGGTGCAGCGGATAGCCGCCTCGTCGTCCTGCGAAACAGGGCTGCCGCAGGAGGGGCAAACCGTCGGGAACTGATAGCACTCGGTCTCAGCGCCGCCTCGCTCAACGACCGAGAGCACCTCGGGGATGATCTCGCCCGCCTTGCGGATAAGCACGGTGTCGCCGATGTTGATGCCGCGCTCAACGATAAAGTCGCGGTTGTGCAGCGTCGCACGGCTGACGGTGGTGCCGGCGAGCAGCACGGGCTCAAATATGCCGACAGGGGTCAGAACGCCCGTTCTGCCGACGTTTATCTCGATATCAAGCAGCTTTGTGGGCTTTTCCTCGGGCGGATATTTATACGCCTCCGCCCATTTGGGGTACTTTGCGGTGCTGCCCAAAAGCTCGCGCGCCGAGAAGTCATCGACCTTGACGACCGCGCCGTCGATGGCGTAATCGTACTCGCCGCGCCTGTCGCCTATTACTTCTATCTGCGTGATAACATCCTCGATATTGTCGTACACATTGTAAAACGCCGTGGGGAAACCGAGCTTTTTAAGGTATTTAAGACCCTGCTCGTGCGAGGTAAGGGTCGCGCCCTCCACCTGCTGGATGTTGAATACGAAGATGTCGAGCTTGCGCTCGGCGGTTATCTTCGCGTTCTTCTGGCGCAGTGAGCCTGCCGCCGCGTTGCGCGGATTCTTGGCGGGCTTTTCCTCGTTTTCCTCCTGCCGCTTAACAAGCGCTTCAAAGCTCTCGAACGACATGTAGACCTCGCCGCGCACCTCGAGATACTCAGGCGCGTCTTTAAGGCGCTTTGGCAGCGAGCGGATAGTCATCAGGTTGTCGGTCACGTCCTCACCCGTCGTGCCGTCGCCGCGCGTTGAGCCGCGCACGAAAACGCCGTTGCGGTATTCGCAGGACACCGACAAACCGTCAAATTTCGGCTCTACTACGTATTTTACGTCGGGCACGACCTCCCTGACCTTGCGGTCAAAATCGCGCAGCTCGTCGTGGGAAAAGCTGTCGTGCAGGCTTTCCATAACCACCGCGTGGGTCACGGGAGAAAACTTTGCGCCCGCGCTGCCGCCGACCTTATTGGTGGGAGAATCGGGCAGCTTTAGATCCGGGAATTCCGCTTCGAGATCCTCGAGCTCACGAAGGAGCATGTCGTACTCAAAATCGGATATTTCGGGCTCGTCCTGATTGTAATAGAGGTTGTTGTGGTATTCGATTATTTCGGTCAATTCGGCAACGCGCTTCTGCGCATCAACATGATTCATATCATTCATTCCTTTTTCGGTTTACTATCGCCAAAAGCGTAGTGACAGCCTATGCGGCTGTCATCTCGCCGCAGAGCGGCGAACGGGCGGCGGCAAGCACAAATTAGGTACTAGGTATTAGGTATTAGGTATTAGGGATTAGGTGTTAGAGTCGGTGTAGGGGCGGACCCGTGTGTCCGCCCGAAAACTTTGCGCATTTCTATGCGGGCGCACACATGGGTGCGCCCCTACGTAGTGTAATCAACGTTTCTACCCCTCTTTGGGGGTCCGTAGCCGGGCGGCAACCCTTTTGTCGCTTCGCGACATTTCCCCTTGAAAGGGGAATCACCTTCGACTTCGTTCCGCTTTGCTCCACTTCGCTCAGGATGACAGCTTCTTATTACTTATTACTTATTACTTATAACTCACTAGCCACTAACCACTAGCCACTAGCTTCCAGCATCCAGCATCTAGCCTCTACTTAGGTACCGCCGAGGTTCCTTTTTCTCTGAGGAACGTCGATTCAAGGTCGGCGAGGTGCAGCTTGACCGCCAGCGGATACATGTCGTACGCCTGACTTATCTGGTTGCTGTTTTTGTCGCCGAACTCGCCCATATGCCAGCGTATAGCCATGGCCTCGTCCAGCTTTAAGCGCATTTTGCGCTCGATCAGGAAAACGGACTTTTCACCGTGACCGTAGGGGAATTTATCGTCAATTGAATAGTAAGGCACCTTTTCCCACTGACCCGTCTCCTCGTTTTTGACGTTGCGGGAGCTGACCTTGTAAAACTGCGCCTTGCACAGATCGTGCAGCAGGCCGCAGATAGCAAAGCTTTCAATGCTGTCGGTCTCCTCGTCAAAGTGCTTTTCCATCATGGTGTTGAACACGCTGACGGAGTGCATGACCAGACCGTTTTTGCAGGAGCAATGGTAACGCGTACTTGCCGGCGCTTCAAAAAAATCGGTGCGCTCGATCCACTCGAGCAGCTCGTCGGCTCCCTTGCGGGTGATGTGGGTCTTGTATATTTCCAAAAATTCTTCTTTAGCGGTCACGGTTGTTCCTCCTTATAACTTTATTAAAAACTCTCGGAATGACACAGGCAAATCAAAAAGGGCACTCAAAAAGAGCGCCCTAATGTACAAATTACTCAGCGTCTGCCGCAGCTTCCTCAACAGCTTCAACTGCCTCTTCAACAGCGGGAGCAGCTTCTTCAACTGCTTCCTCAACAGCGGGAGCGGCTTCTTCAACTGCTTCCTCAACAGCGGGAGCGGCTTCTTCAACTGCTTCCTCAACAGCGGGAGCGGCTTCTTCTACTGCTTCCTCAACAGCGGGAGCAGCCTTTACGGGAGCCTGCTCGTCCTCGGGAAGCAGAGCGCGCATTGAAAGGCTGACGCGCTTTTTGTCAAAGTCGATAGCGGTGATCTTCGCCTCGACCTCTTCGCCTACGGAGAGAACATCGGCGGGCTTTTCGATCCTCTTGTTGGCGATCTGAGAAATGTGGATAAGACCGTCAATGCCGGGGATGATGTTAGCGAATGCGCCGAAGGTGGTCAGACCTACGATCTTAGCCTTAACGACTGTGCCCTCGGGATAATCTCTCTTAAGGATCTCCCACGGATTGTCGTCGGCGTTCTTGAAGCCGAGCGAGATCTTCTTGGTCTCCTCGTTGATATCCTTAACGTATACCTCAACGGTATCGCCAACGTTAACTACCTCACTGGGATGCTTGATATGCGTCCAGGAAAGCTCGGAAATATGTATCATACCGAATACGCCGCCAAGGTCTACGAACGCGCCGTAGCTTGTGAGTGACTTAACAACGCCGGTGTAACGCTTGCCGACTTCGCAGTTCTTCCAGAACTCTTCGCGCTGTGCCGCTCTCTGCTCCTTGAGCACGCTGCGGATAGAGCCGATAGCTCTTTTATATCTGCCGCGCTGAGATACCTCGATAAGGCGGAAGTTCACTTCCTGACCTACGAGATCCTCAAGATTCTCGTCACGTGTAGCTGTTGCCTGGGAAGCGGGGATGAATACTCTGACGCCATTGTAGATAACGATAACGCCGCCCTTAACTGCCTCTGTCACCTTGCTTGTAAGAATCTCCTGAGAGTCTACCTTTTCCTGAAGCTCCTCCCAGCCCTTCTGCGCGTCAACTCTGCGCTTTGAGAGCATGATGGTGCCTTCCTGATCGTTTGTTCTCATAATGAGCAGCTCGACCTGATCGCCAACTTTTACAACGTCTTCGGGTTTAACCGTGGGATCGTTCGACAGCTCGTCAACGGGGACAAAGCCTGTTTGCTTTCTGCCGACGTCGACCTGAACCTCGTTGGGCGCAATGCTGAGGACTGTGCCCATTACCCTTTCGTTTGTATTTAAGTTTTTGAGGGATTCTTCAAGCAGCTCCTCAAAAGATTCTTCAAGATTTGTTGTTGTTTCACCGGATTTGATTTCTTCACTCATTGTATCCAGTACCTCCTTTATTATCCTTGCAGGTGTTGAAGCGCCTGCAGTTACGCCTATTCGTTTCGCGCGGCGAACCTGATCGATATCGAGCTCTGCGGCGGTCTCTATAAGTACGGTATCGGGGCAGCGCCTTTTGCAGATGTCAAACAGCTTTCCTGTGTTGGAGCTGTGGCGGTCGCCGATAACTACCATAAAGTCCGACTCAGCCGCTATCAAATCAGCCTCGCTTTGTCTAACGGACGTAGCATTACATATTGTATCAAATATTTTTGCATTTGTACATAGTTTTTTTATCTTTTTTACAGATTTTTTTAATTCTTTTGTGTCGAAAGTTGTTTGTGCGACCATTTTTACCGTTTTATTATTCTTTTCAAGAATATTAGGCAGAATATTGTCCAATTCCGACTCATTTTTAAACGTGTAATATTCGCACATGCAGTTGCCGATAATGCCCTGAACCTCGGGATGGTCGCGGTCGCCGGCGATAAGCACGATATCCTGCTCGGGATCAGCCGCCGCGACAAGGCGGTGTATCTTCTTTACAAACGGGCAGGTAGCGTCGCGAAAATCGAGCCCTCGCTTTTCGAGGTCGTCGATGACCGACTTAGGCACGCCGTGGCTGCGGATGACGAGTATTTCGTCCGCGCCAAGCTCGTCGACGCTGTTTATCGGGCGGCAGCCCTTTTGCCTGAGCTCCTCCACCATCTCCATGTTGTGGATTATGGGGCCGAGAGTGCAAACGCTTTTGCCCTGAGAGAGCAGCTCGTTCACCATTTCGACCGCGCGGCTCACACCGAAGCAGAAACCCGCCGACTCAGCCTTTTTTAAGCTCGTTTGCATCTTCTTCCCTCATTCTTTTTATTTCATCCATTATCTTATTGGTCGCGTTCCTCAGCTCGCGTCTTCCGCACTCAGCCGTAAAGCCGAACTCCTCAAAGCTTATCGGCTCGCCGAAATGGATTATGGTCTTTGAAAACATGCGGTTGAAGTTGCGCTTGGTGATGCAGCACGGCACGACCGGAAAACCGGTTTGCTGTGCCAAAAGCGCGCAGCCGCTGCGCGGGCGTATAAGGTCGCCCGTTTTGCTTCTGCCGCCCTCAAGAAAGATGGTCATCACATTTCCCTCGCGCAGTATCTCCTCGCCCGTTTTGATAGCCTTGCCGTCGCCCGCGCCGCGCTCAACCGGGAAAGCGCCGAGCGCGCGAATGACCGCCGCCGCGAATCTGTTGCGGAACAGCTCCTTTTTTGCCATGAAGTAAAGCCTGCGCTTCTCGCACAAGCCGAGCAGCACCGGGTCGGCGAAGGAAAGGTGGTTGCTCGCGAGGATAACCCCTCCCTCGGCGGGGATAGAGCCCTTGTTTTTGACCTTGTAGCGGTACAAAAGCTTATAGAAAGGCATTAAAAGACCTTTGCCGAAAGTGTAAAGCGCCTTGTTCTGTGCCATTATATGTTCTCCTTTATAACGGAAATAATTTTTTCGATGCTCTGCTCAAGGTCGAGCTCGGTGGTGTCGACCATAACGCAGCCCTCGGCAGGCTTGAGCGGAGCGGTCTCGCGGTGAGAGTCGTTGTAGTCGCGGGTGATAACGTCCTGAAGGATGTCCTCGTACTTAACGTCCATGCCCTTTTCAACAAGCTCTTTGTAGCGTCTGCCCGCACGCGCTTCCGGGGAAGCGGTCAGGAATATCTTTACCTGAGCGTCGGGCAAAACGACCGTGCCGATATCTCTGCCGTCCATAATGACGTTGTGGGTCTTAGCCATGTCGCGCTGCAAGTCGAGCAGATAAGCGCGCACGGCAGGGATAGCAGAAATCTTTGAAGCCATCATCGAAGCCTCGGGGGTGCGTATCTCGCCCGAAACATCCTCGCCGTCAAGCAAGACGACCTGCTCGCCCTTATCGTTGAAGGTGAGATCGACGGTTATCTGTTTGAGCATTTCCTCCACCTCGGGAGAAGCGACCGGCTCAACGCCGCGGCGGCTCGCCGCCAGACCGATGGTGCGGTAAAGCGCGCCGGTGTCGACATAAATATAATCAAGCGCGGCAGCCGCACGCTTGGCGATAGTGGACTTGCCCGCGCCCGCGGGACCGTCCAAAGCAATTGCGATAGACATTTTAGTATTTCCTTTCAGTTTGAATTATTTGAATGATAAATATTAAATTACAAATCACATATCAATACGCCGCGCTCTGCCCCGCGAGCCTTCCGGTACTCCAAGCTATTTGCAGGTTGAAGCCGCCGGTGTACGCGTCTACGTCGATGACCTCGCCGGCGAAATACAAGCCGCTTACAAGCTTGCTCTCCATCGTTTTGGGGTCGATCTCGCCGGTCTTAACGCCGCCTGAGGTGACGATCGCCTCCTCTATCGGGCGAAAACCGCTGAGCGGTATCGTGAACGTTTTAAGTATATCGCACAGTCTGCGGCGTTCTTCGCGCGTAACGGAATGGCATTTTTTGTCAAACGGCACGCCCCAGCGCTTCAAGACCGGCACGATCATCTTGCGCGGCAAAAGCTTTGAAAAGGCGTTTGAAACGTCGCGGTTGCTGTTCTCCGCAAAGTCTCTTTGCAGCCGCTTGTCGAGCTGCTCAAAGTCGAGCGCGGGCTTTAGGTCGATCGAAGCGGCATATCTGCCCTCTTCGAGCTGCCGCAGGTGCGAGCTTGCGGAAAGTATCATCGGACCGCTGACGCCGAAGTGCGTGAAAAGCATTTCGCCAAAGTCGCTGTAAACGGTCTTTTTGCTTTGATTATCGATTATTTTTAGCGCGACATTGCGGAGCGACAAGCCCTGCATGGACTTGCACTCGGGGTCGCTGCTCTCTATAGGCACAAGCGAGGGCTTTAAATCAACGACAGTATGCCCCGCCTGTTTCGCGAGCCTGTAGCCGTCGCCGGTAGAGCCCGTGAGCGGGTAGCTCATACCGCCGCAGCATATGATAACGCTGTCGGCAAAATAGGTGTTCTTTTTGCATTTTACGCCAACTGCCGCGCCGTCCTCAAGCTCAAGCGAAAGCGCGGTATCGTTCACTATATCGACGCCGCTGTCAAGCACAAAGCGGCGCAGTGTATCGACCACGTCGACCGCCTTGTCCGAGATCGGATAACTGCGGTTGCCGCGCTCGGTTTTAAGCGGAAGCCCCAGCCCCTCAAAGAACTCGTAAGCGTCGTCGGGTGTGAAATTGTTTATGGCGGAGTACAAAAATCTGCCGTTGACGGGAACGTTTTGGATAAAGGTCGGCACGTCGCAGTTGTTTAGGATATTGCAGCGCCCCTTGCCCGTTATCATTATCTTGCGCCCTACGCGCGGATTCTTCTCGATAAGCGTCACCGAAGCGCCTAGCTGCGCGGCTGTGCCCGCCGCCATAAGCCCTGCGGCGCCCGCGCCGATGACCGCTACCTTTTTACTTATCATCGGTGTTCTTCTTTACGTCGTCGTGGCTTGTGTATACGCCCTCGCGGTTCCAAACCTGCTCAAGCAGTCTGAACGTCTCGCTGA
The DNA here is from genome assembly GCA_902776375.1 of uncultured Ruminococcus sp. GTDB lineage: Bacteria > Bacillota > Clostridia > Oscillospirales > Acutalibacteraceae > Ruminococcoides. The sequence continues at coordinate 20,408 of CACYPV010000017.1, forward strand.
CCTCGTCCTTCTTTTTGAGGACTGTCGCGACGATAAGCGCGTTTATCAGGCTGAGCGGAGCTACGAGCGAATCGACTATAGACGCCATATCGCTGCGCGCGATAAGGATGGAGTCCGCGGACGACACGAGCGGAGAAGCCATACTGTCGGTTATCGCGACGGCGTGAGCGCCGCGGCTGCGCGCGAAGTCCATAGCCTCAACAGCCATGGTGCTGTAGCGCGGGAACGAGATACCGATGATTATATCGTCGCTCGTCATGCGAAAAATATGCTCGTAAATCGTGGTGAGGCTGGTGGTGTTGATGACCGTTACGTTGTCGAAAATAAGCTGAAAGTAGTACGCCAGAAAGCCGGCTATCGCCGCAGTTGAGCGCACGCCGAAGATATAGATGCGCTTAGCCTTGCAGATCTCGTCGACCGCGCGGTTGAAGTCCTCGTGCGAGGTCTCCTCTATAGTGCGGCGTATCTTGTCGATATCCTGCTGCAAAACGCTGTCGAGCACGCTGCTGTCGCCGATGCGGGTCGAGGTGACCTCGATACGCTGAACAGAGGTGAGCTTGCTGCGGATCATCTCTTGCATAGCCTTTTGAAGCTTAGGGTAGCCGTCGTAGCCCAGCTCGGTGGCAAAACGCACAACCGTGCTCTCAGAAACGCCGACGGTCTTGCCGAGCGTGGCGGCGGTCATGAACGCCGCCTTATCGTAGTGCTCTTCGATGTAAAGGGCGATACGCTTTTGCCCCTTTGAGAAGCTGTTCATCTGCAAATCTATTCTTGAAAGAAGATGTGTGATCATGGATTTCATGCTCCTTTTAAAATCTCATTTCATTTTATCACAAAGACTTGCAAATTTCAATGACTATTGCAGGGATTTTTTATTTTTTATGGGATGACATGAAATTTTTCTGTGTTACGGTTGCAAATAAAGCTATTATATGGTAGAATCATACATATAAAACAGGGAGATGATGATATGATAGCTATAATAGACTACGGCGCGGGCAACATCCAAAGCGTATACAAGGCTCTGCGGCACATCGGCTGCGACTGCTTTGTAACAAGAGACCGCGATGAAATATTAAAAGCCGACGGCGCTGTGCTGCCGGGCGTAGGCTCGTTCGGCGACACGGTGGACAGCCTGAATGAATTCGGTATAAAGGATACCGCGGTGGAATACATAAAAAGCGGAAAGCCGTTTTTGGGCATTTGCCTAGGCCTACAGCTGCTGTTCCCCGCAAGCGAGGAAAGCCCCGGAGCCGAAGGTCTGGGGATATTTGACGGCGCTATCACGAAGATACCCGCGGGCGATGGCTTGAAGATACCTCACATGGGCTGGAACAGCCTTGACATAGCAAAGGAGAGCAGACTGTTCAGGGGCATCGAGGGCAACCCATACGTTTACTTTGTGCACTCGTATTATTTGAACGCGGCTGATAAAAGCATAGTGGCTGCGCAGACGCACTACGGCGTCACAATTGACGCGGCTGTAGAAAGCGGCAACGTGTTCGCAACGCAGTTCCACCCCGAAAAGAGCGGCGACGTGGGCTTGCAGATCCTGAAAAACTTTGCCGGTATCGTGAGAGGAGAATAAGATGTACGCAAAAAGAATAATCCCCTGCCTCGACGTAAAAAACGGCAGGGTAGTTAAGGGCGTGAGCTTTGTCAACATCGTCGACGCGGGCAATCCCGTTGAGTGCGCCATTCAGTACGACAGGCAGGGCGCGGACGAACTGGTGTTTTTGGACATAACCGCGAGCAGCGACTCGCGCAACATAACTATAGACATGGTGGAAAAGGTTGCAAACTCCATCTTTATCCCCTTCACCGTCGGCGGCGGCATCCGCAGCGTTGACGACTTCAACGCCCTGCTTCGCGCGGGAGCGGACAAGGTGAGCGTGAACTCAGCGGCGGTGCACCGTCCCGAGCTTATCAGCGAGGCGGCTTACAAATTCGGCAGCCAATGCGTAGTGGCGGCTATCGACGCGAAGCGCAAGGGCGACGGCGCCTGGGAGGTCTACATAAACGGCGGCAGAAAGCCTATGGGAATAGACGCCGTGCAGTGGGCTGTCGAGTGCGAAAGGCGCGGCGCGGGCGAGATATTGCTTACTAGCATGGACGAGGACGGTCAGAAGAAGGGCTACGACCTCGCGCTGACAAGAGCCGTTAGCGAGCGCGTTGGCATACCCGTTATAGCCAGCGGCGGCGCGGGCGCTTTGGAGCACTTTTACGACGCGTTCACCGAGGGCAAGGCTGACGCGGTGCTAGCCGCTTCCCTGTTCCACTTCGGCGAGATACCCATTCCGGAGCTGAAAAAATATCTGAATGATAAAGGAATTTCGGTTAGAAGCTAGAGGCTAGATGCTAGAAGCTAGATGCTAGAAGCTGGAAATTTAACGGAAAACATCTGCAAAATTTATGGGCTTGGCTCAAAACTCGATTAATGAGTTAGAGCCAAGCCCTTGTTTGTATCATTGTACTGTAGGGTTTGGTCTTGTTTCTGCCCCCTACATTTTATTTAAATATCAGTATAAATCATCAAGACCGGTGCTTTTAGCAGAGTAAGAATACTCAAAGATACCTCGCAGATCAAACGGCTCTACAAGCAGAAGCCGCCCGTTATCATCGTAAAAGCCGTTGTTCGGCGGAATCCTTTTGCCTTGATATGCGGTACCTGTCATCGCTTTTCCCGGAAGAGCTTTTTTCTTTGCCCTTGTAAGGGTCCACTCCTCAGAATCGCTTCCGCCGCCGTCGTGAAAGCTGTAACTTTCATGAAAATGATAATACAGACTAAGATTTGTTTCTTTCAGGAAATCGATAATACCTCCTCCGCTGCCGAAATCAGCCTTAAAGCACTCGCGGTCGATCTTTATTGTAACGGAAAATACTTGCGTCGGGTGAGCAAATTTCAAAATCGATTTAACGGTTTCTCCCTTATTGTTTTTCTTCGCGTAAAGGTCAATAAACGGATGATGAAAACGCGCCGCCAAATCATAGAAATCGTTTTTATGAGTAAACCATTTCATATAAAAATTAAAACACAGACTTCCATCATCCTCGTAAGGAGAACTCTGTTTGGGTATTTCCTTCGGAATGAGATCTGTCATGCACCATGAAACCAACATTGCGTAAAGCGGACGATAATCCTTCCGTTCATCGGAACCGTACGTCATTGTACTTCTGGCATATTCCTCCATGCGTTTCGACAGCTGCTTCGAGGAAATCGCCTCTTTGCCTAAGCTGCGGCACGCGCCGGGATCATCCAAGTCCCAATGATATTTTTCACGGTAAAACTTCTTTTTGATCTTCAAAAAATAGTAAACTATATCGTCGCCGCTGCGCGCGGAATCATCTCCGCCCTTCTCTGTTAAAAAGTCGATATCGACGCGCTTTATCTTTACGTCATTATAGGATTCTTCAAGAGCTTTGGCGATAAGCTTCCAATTTTGCGGCTTTTCGGGCTTGTTTTTCTTATCGTCGCGATTCTCTGTGATAGTCGCTTGCGGCGTTTTGTCTGCCGTGGTTTTATTTTTCCGGCGTTGAAGCTGAGCGCTATATCGGGCTTTTTCGCTTCCGCTCATCAGCATATCAACAGTCAGGCGTTCCTTTACCTCATTAGAAGGAAAAAAGGAGTAAAGTTTAGCGGAGGGGGTGGAAATAAAGCGGACTACAGCGTCATACAGCGAACGGACGTTACTATAGTCGCCGCGCTTAAATGTTCTCTTATTTATGTCGTGATACCATCCGAGCAAGCCGCCTGATCCATAGTCTTGCTCGCTGTGAAGAGCCGTAACTTCAACCTCGCTCTCTCCTACCTCAAGCGTCACCTCGCAAATGTAAATGCCGGTATCATACCGGATCTTTATTTCTTCTTTTTTGGGCAGAGGCGCTTTAACAACAGGAGCGCATTTTTCGGCGGTTGCTTTGGGTTTTTCGGATGGAGCGTCCGTTATCTGAGGCGGCTCCGAGAGCTTTCCCGCGGCTTCTTCGGCGCTTGTATGCTTGGACTGCTGCATAATAACCTCCGTTTTAAAAAATTTCAGATCAAGCTTTCCCCTTTTGATCTGCGCCTGCTTTACGGTAGCGTAAAACACAAAAACAAGCAGACACAATACAATAACTATATATATCAATTGCGATCCCCCGATTCCGAAAAAATGTTGCCGCCGAAGCGATCAGATAAAATACAAATCCGGGCAGACATGCGCCAAAAATACAAACTGTCTGCCCGGGATTTTTAAGAATTACGAATTATTCCTTCTCCTTCATATAGAACGGCTCGATGCCCTTAACAGCGTTTCTGGCAAAGTCCATTGTGAAGGGCATGATAGTCAGCGCTTCCTCGTCGTCGATGAAGGGCTTGGCAACGTCGGCGATACCCTCGAAGGTGCTGTCCATGTCGCCGAGAAAATCCACAACGATGAAGTAGCCCATCTTGCCGTCCTTCTCGATCATGCGCAGGAACGCGGCGTTGACCTGCGGCTCGGTGCTCAGGTGATTGATGAGAGCCGCCATAAGGTCGATGGGATACTCCTCGGGCTCGCCCACTCTGACCTCTGTGCCGCTTGCGATGATGTTCTTCTTGCGGCGCATGTAGTCGTACTGCTGCTTTATTGAGATGACCATCGGCTTGGGGAAGGTGACGCTTTTGCCGAAGGCGTTGATAACAAAGCCCTCGGTGCCGGATTTGGGATCCATCACCATGCCGGCGAGGCTGTCAAAGTCGGTCACGACCTTGTGCGAGCCTGCCACGCCGCTCCACTTGTTCATCTCGTCCATGTCGGTGAACACGCCGAAGAACTTCTGCTTAGTCTGGTTGTTCTCGAGCAGCCTGAACTGCACCTGAGTGGAGTTGCCCATCACGGTCTTGCCGTTTTGGGTGTGGGCGTTGGGTACCTGCCTTACGTTCGCGGGCAGTATGAATTTTGCCTTGACGCATTCGGTGATCATCGCGTCGATGTTCTCCTTGCAGCCGTCCTCCTGCATTTTTTCAATAGCGGCGACCAGCTCGGGATTCTTGATATCCTCGGCGGGCACCTTGCTGTTTTCTACTTTTAAATTTCCTTCGCTCATTTTATTCATATCCTTCCGTTAAGATTCTGTTGTGTAAGTTTTGTCTGGCTCGACGATAAGCCCCTTTTCGTTCGGCGCGGGGTACTGCTCGGTTCCGCTTTCGGCGCCGTCGTTGAAGATGATAAGCGGAGTCTCCCAGTCATCGGTGAAGGTGTAGCTGTACTTGCCGTCCGCTTCCTTCTTCATCGGCTCACCCGGCCAGTCGTCGTTGAACTCATCGTCGGTGTTGTAGATGTAGACGTGAACATTTTCCTGCCACGGGTCGGGCTTTTGGAAGTAAACCTTCGTGCCCTTCTTTATCTCGTACTTGGTTTCAAAGGTGAACTCGACGCGCTCGTAGGTCTTTGCGCCATCCTTGTTCTCGGCGCGCAGCTCGACCTTTACAACATTGCCGCTGCTTGGCTTGCTGACGGTGATCTTGTCGCCGTTCTTGAATTCCTTCGCCTCGGCTCCGTCGATCGAATACGTGCCCTTATCGGCGTTTTCAAGGGTGAGGTTGACCGAAATGCTGTCCTTATCGGTCTTGAACTCGGTATCCTCAGCGACGCCGACGTTCGCCATGGGCGCGCGCTCGGTGTAGCCGTCGTTGTAAAGCACCACTACAGTGTTTTCGGGGATAGCCTTGCCGGACGTGAGCTTGCCGCCCTTTACGGTGTAAACGGTCTTGCCGTCAACGCGGTCGGTGTATTCGCCATCGGGAAGGTTGATATCGAAGTCGGCTTTTAATTCTTTTTCAGAATTAACAATAACTGCGCCCTTTTTGCCGCGCTCTACGATGATGGCGGTCGAGTCGTTCGCGGGATTTACAAGGGTCTCCTCTTCGCCTGTCATGGCGGTGCGGAAGAAGTTGACCGCGCTGACCCTTGAGTCCTTGTACATATCGTCGCCCTGAGGTCCGATGCGGTTCATGCCCCAGTTGTTTTCCTCGGTGGCGTTATACGGACGCGAGAAGAACAGCGGCGTGCCGCCCTCGCGCGAGGCGATGATAGCCCAGCCCATGATGACCTGATCGTTGTCGAGCTCGCGCCAGGTTTGGTCGTTGATGTAGTTATCGTGGGATTCGACCCAGGTGACGAGCTGCTTCGGGTCGCGGTCTATCCAGTACTCGCTCACCACGCCGGTGTCGAGCGTGCCGTTCTTAACAGCCGCGCGGAGCTTGCCGCCGTAGGTGCTGGAGGTCGTCCTGCCGATAGCGTCAACATATTCCTCAATCATGTCGTTGCCGCCCTGCAAGACCTCGCCGTAGATGAACTTGCTGTCGTAGTCCTTTGTTTCGGTCTTCACCTTATCCCAGAAGTTATTTTCAAAGCCGTCGTTCTCCTTGGGGTCCTCGGGCAGACCGATGTGCTTTGCCGTGTCGTAGCGGAAGCCGTCGGCGCCGCAGTCGATGCAGTCGTTGATATACTTAAAGAAGTATTCCTGGAATGAGGGGCGCTCGGTGTTGATGTCGGGCAGTCCGCCCATTTTGGCGGTCGTGCACTGCAAGCGGTCGCCGTAGTCCGTGATATCCTTCTCGTTGTTCTTGTGGAACAGCGTTTCAAAGCTGCCGCCGCCCGCGTCTATCAGATCCTGAGATACCGCGTCGAGCTGAGGCGTGGTGTGGTTGGCGATAACGTCGACGATGACCTTCACGTCGTACTTATGGGCTTCGTCGCACATTTCTTTGAATTCGTCGCGCGTGCCGAGCTGATAGTTGCCTATCTTAAAATCGGTCGGCTGATAGTGGTAGTACCATTTGCCGTCGCCGTAAAGCTCCATTCCGCCGCCCTCGCCGACCAAGCACTCGTTTACGGGCGAGGTCTGCACCGCGGTAAAGCCCGCCGCGGCGATATCGGGCATGGACTCTTTGATGGTGTTGAAGTCCCAGCTGAACACCTGTAAAACAGAACCGTTAGCCACCCTTGCCAAGGCTTCGGGGTCGCTCTTTTTATCAGAGCTGCCGGAGGTCTGCGAGGAGCCGTTGCCGTCCGAGCTGTCAGCCGCTTTTGATGAAGCGCTGCTATCGCCCTCGCCGCAGGCGCTCAAAGCAAAAGCGGAGCCTGTGAGCATCAAAGCCGCCAGCAATGAGGTTATTATTCTTTTACGCAATTAAAATCACCGTCTTTCTGTAAAATGATGTGGAATGATCTATACCACTTCATTATAACACAAAGACGGCGAATAGCAAATACTTTTTTATATTTTGTTTTTACTTTATATAAAACTTCTCTATCCCGCCGCTGATGAACGCTTGGTAAAGCGAACCTTTCCAAAGGCGGGCGAAAGCGCCCACCGGCGCACTACTCTTCGGCGTACTCCTCGTAGCCTTCATAGTCTTCCTCGTAGTATTCCTCATAGGCTTCCCCGTCCCCCTGATCGTCCGCCGGTACGTCGTTTTGATCGGCTGAGGGCTGAGATCCGGCCTGAGTGGTCGCCTGAGTCGCCTGCTGACCCGATTCTGCGCCTACCTCGATAGCAGGAGCCTTGTCTCTGTCCCAATTGAAGAAGTATGAATAGTCGTCGATGAAGTATTGATCATCGGCGGTTCGGATAGTGAAGAACTGCGCGTCAACGTGCTTCCAGCCGTTTATGGTCTTGCTTAGGCACCACGAATGTTCGTTCACATGGTCGAGCGCACTGATGCCCACGACCCTTATCGTCTCATAGCCGCAGCGGTTGTAAAGATAGCACAGCATCGCGCCGTGAGTAAAGCAATTGCCTTTTTCAGTTTTGAAGTAATCGACGCAGAGGTTCTCGTCGGTATCGTCCTCGTTGGCACCGTATGAAATAGCGTAGACAAAATCGAAGATTTCGCGCTTGTCGGTGCCTATCGAAAACAGCAGATCGTCAGCCATGACGGGCAGGGTGTCTACAGTAAACTTGCTGTAGTTAGTTATGTCCTCGAACGCCTTGTTGTATATCCAGCCGTAGTTGCTGCCGTATTTCACGTGCAGCCAGTGGCCGTCGTCGCTTTTGCCGTACTGCTTGACCTGAGCGCCCTCGGGCACCTTGACAACGGACGGGAAGTTCCAGCCCGCCTCCTTTTGGAGCGCTGTGGGATAAAGGGTAGTTCTGTCGGTGTAACCGCTGTCGTTGAGCACCGTGACCTTGATATCGGCTTTCTGACCGTTGTATACAACGCCCGTAACGGTCGCCGTGCCCTCGCCCGCCGCCGTGATCTCACCGCCGGAAACGGAAACGATGTTGCTGTCGGACGATGTGAGCTTTGCGGGTCCAAAGCCCTCGTCCTTTGCCGTTGGCTGCAGCGTCAGCGTGGTGGTCTCACCCTTTTGCAGCTTTAAAGCGCCGACCGGGAAAGCGACCTTTGCCGGAGCTTTTCGGACGGTCACATAGTACTTTGCGGTCTTGCCGCCCGCGGATTTCTTGGTAACGATAGCGTAACCCTCGGCGTTGGCGGTCATGAGCCCCGAGCTTTCATTAACGGTCAGAACGTTCGTTCTGTCGCAGGTGAAGGCGTCGCCCTCGGCTGCGGGTACCGCGGCGGTCTCGCCTACGCCCATGGTGAGCATGGGGTCGGACACTATGCTGGTTTCGGGAGGGATAGCGGAGTCGGGATTTTCGGTGGCGGACTGAGCTTTTTCCGAGCCTGAATCGCTGCCGGAGCCTCGGTTCACCGTGACGATCACCACGATAAAGGCGGTGATGATGATCAAAGCCACAGCTATCAAAACGACTTTGTTGGTCTTGTTGGTTTTCATTTCGATATCCTCCGTTTACACAAGCTTGATTATCATATCAAACAGCTCGTCTATCCTGCCCTTTTCGCCGCTGAGATACAAGTATCCAAACAGACATTCAAGCCCCGTTGCGCTGTGATACTCGGCAACAGTGCCGTTTTTGGCGATGGATTTGGGCGCCGCGTTCCTGCCGCGCTTGTACACGGCTACCTCTTTTTCGCTCAGATGAGGCATCAGCTTTGAAGCAAACTGCGCCTGACTTTTGCAGTTTACCATGGCGACCTTGGTTTTGTTGAGCTCGCCCACGGGGCGGTTAGCCTGCCGCACAAGATACTCGCGCACCAGCAGGTCGTAAACCCCGTCGCCCACAAAGGCAAGGGTGAGCGGTGATAATTCGTCTGTAGAATTATGCATAGCTGTTACTCCATAAAATCAAATTCAACGTCGTAAATCGATACGGTGTCGCCGTCCTCGGCGCCCTTTTGACGAAGCGCCTCGATAACGCCGCCGTTGTCGAGCACCTTTTGGAAATAGCTGAGGCTTTCGTAGTCGTCAAAATTGATGCCGCGCATGACCTGAAGCAGCCAGTCAGCCTCAACGACATAAACGCCGTTGACATTTTTGACGGTGACGCTGTGGTCGTCGAAGTCCTCGACCCGCATAACGGGAGCGGGCTCGGGCTCAAAGGTCGCGATAGGCGGAAGCTTTGAGAGCATTTCCTGTATCTTTTTCAGCAGCGGGTCAACGTCGTAGCGGATAGCCGCCATTATCGGGAAAAAGTCGTAGCCCTGAGCGTTGACGTACTGCTTGAAGTCCTCTATCTGCTCGTCGGTCGCCATGTCGCACTTGTTGCCGGCGACTACCATCGGGCGCTCGGCGAGCTCGGGATTGAACTTTTCAAGCTCGGAGTTTATCGTTTCAAAGTCCTCTTTGGGGTCGCGCCCCTCGCTGCCGGAAACGTCTACTATATGCACCAGCATGCGGCAGCGCTCGACGTGGCGCAAAAACTGATGTCCAAGTCCGCTGCCCTGCCACGCGCCCTCGATAAGCCCGGGGATATCAGCCATTACAAAGCTGGAGCCCTCGCCCATCGAAACAACGCCCAAAACGGGAGTGATGGTGGTGAAATGGTAGTTGGCGATCTCGGGCTTAGCCTGTGAAACAACGCTCACCAGCGTGCTTTTGCCCACGTTGGGAAAGCCCACAAGACCTACGTCCGCAAGCAGCTTCAGCTCGAGCACAACGTCGTATTCTTCGCCCGGAAGCCCGGGCTTTGCGAAGCGCGGGACCTGACGCACGGGGGTTGCGAAATGCGGGTTGCCCCAGCCGCCCTTGCCGCCCTTGGCTACGACATGCGGCTCCTTGTCGGAGATATCGGCGAGGATCCTGCCGGTGCTCTCCTCCTTTATCACCGTGCCAAACGGCACCTTGATAACAAGGTTTTCGGCGTTTTTGCCGTTGCACCTGCCGCCCCTGCCGTTTTCGCCGCGCTGAGCGGTGTATTTTCTTTTGTATCGAAAGTCGGCGAGCGTGGACAGATTGGTGTCGGCGACAAAGATAATGTCGCCGCCCTTGCCGCCGTCGCCGCCGTCGGGACCGCCCGCAGCGACGTATTTTTCACGGTGAAAAGCCACAGCGCCGTCGCCGCCGTCGCCCGCCTTGATGCGTATATTTGCCTTGTCTACGAACAATGACATGGTATCACCTCCGGTTCATAGGTAATAGGTATTAGATGCTAGAGGCTAGAAGCTAGATACTAGATGTATTAACGGAAACGTTTGTGCATTGCCGAGGGGTATATCTCGACTATTTTGCTACGCAAAATTGCCTACGGCACCGCTCGAGATGACATGCTTATAACTTATAACTTATAACTTATAACTCACTAACCACTAGCCACTATAATAAAACAGGGTGAGTAAACCTACCCACCCATAAAAACTTACTGCTCGACAGGATAAACGCTGGCGCGCTTTCTGTCCTTGCCCATGCGCTCAAAGCGCAGTACGCCGTCGATCTTCGCAAACAGAGTATCGTCGGAACCCTTGCCTACGTTCTCGCCGGGATGAATGTGTGTTCCTCTCTGCTTAACGAGGATGTTGCCCGCGAGGACCTTCTGTCCGTCAGCGCGCTTAACGCCAAGACGCTTTGACATGCTGTCGCGGCCGTTCTTGGTGGAACCCATTCCCTTTTTATGAGCAAATAACTGAATGTTGATTTTAAGCATTACCTTACACCTCCGAAATTTTTAAATCAATAAAGTCTGGATACTCTTCGCAAAGAGCATTTAAGTGGAGCAGCAGCCCGTTCAAAATTACCTGAGCCGGCTGTGCTTCGGCGCTTGACAGGCTTAGCTTCATAAACCCGTCGTTTACGGTGATGTCACACTTGAGCCCGAGAACGTCGGTAACGGTGTTGGCGGTCATGTACGCCGCCGAGCTTACCGCCGCGCAGACGATGTCGCTGCCCTGAGCGGAAAAATCCGAATGTCCGCTTATCTCATAGCCCGTGATGATCTTGCTTTCTACCGTAAAAACCGCCTGAATCATTACGCCTCGATAGATGTGATCTTAACCTGAGTGTAAGGCTGTCTGTGACCCATAACTCTCTTTTCGTTCTTCTTGGGCTTGTAAGTAGCCACTCTGATCTTCTTGCCCTTGCCGTTCTTTACGACCTCGGCTGTCACCTTAGCGCCCTCAACAAAGGGTGTGCCTACCTTGATACCGTCGTCGGTACCGAGAGCGACAACGTCAAAGGTAACGGTGTCGTTAGCTTCAGCGTCAAGCTTCTCGATGAAGATAACTTCGTCGTTCTGTACCTTGTACTGCTTGCCGCCTGTCTGGATTACTGCGTACATAGTTTCATTCCTTTTTATTAGTCTCGCTATCGTCGGGTGAGGTATGTGAAATACCTGCTTTTGGGCGCAGCTACGCCATACCCGCAATATGCGGCCTTTTAAATATACCACGCGTTTGCGTTTTTGTCAAGTACTTTAGATTAATTAGTGGTTAGTATCCGCCCGATAACGTCGCGTTATTCTGCGGGCGCACACATGGGTGCGCCCCTACGTAGTGAAAACAACGTTTCTGCTAATTTAATTCCGAATTCCGCATTCCGAATTCCGCATTATCTAGCTTCTAGCCTCTAACTGCAGCTTGCAGGCTTTGAGCGTATTCTTCATCAGCGTGGCGATTGTCATGGGTCCCACGCCGCCGGGGACGGGGGTGATGAAGGAGCACTTGTCCTTTACGTTGTCAAAGTCCACATCGCCGCAGAGCTTGCCGTTTTCGTCGCGATCCATGCCGACGTCGATGACGACTGCGCCGTCCTTTACCATGTCAGCCTTGACGAATTTGGGTATACCCACCGCGGCGACCAGAATATCCGCGCGGCGGCAGACCTCGGCTAAATTCTTTGTGCGGCTGTGGCAGATGGTGACGGTGCCGTTCTCGTGCAGCAGCAGCATGCCCATGGGCTTGCCGACGATGTTGCTTCTGCCTATCACAACGCACTCCTTGCCCTCGACGGGGATATCGTAGGAGTGGAGCATTTCCATAACGCCTGCGGGCGTGCAGGGCAAAAAGTCGTATTCGCCGAGCATGATCTTGCCAACGTTGACGGCGTGGAAGGCGTCGACGTCCTTTAAGGGGCTTATAGCCTCGATGACCGCCTTGTCGTCGAGGTGCTTGGGCAGCGGAAGCTGGACGAGTATGCCGTTGATATCCTCTTTATCGTTGAGTTTTTTGACCAGCGCGAGCAGCTCCTCATGCGTAGTTTCGGCTGGCAGCGCGTACTCCTCGGACATAAAGCCCACAGCCTCGCACGCCTTCTTTTTGTTGTTCACATAAACTCTGGAGGCGGGGTCGTCGCCGACTATCACAACAGCCAGCCCGGGCGTTACGCCGTACTTTTCCTTTAATTCCTCAGTTTGCTTTTTTACGTTTGCCTTTACCTCGGCTGACACCTTTTTTCCGTCGATAATTTGCATAGAACGGATCCTCCTTTTTCAAATTTATGATAAGCATTATGATACCGATAACCATTATGACCGCGGAGAGCACCTGCGACACCCTGATATCCATGCCGAACACCCGGAACGGCACATACAGGCTGTCGGTGCGCAGACCCTCTACCAGGGTGCGCTCAAAGCCGTACCACACCAGATACATGTAGAATATCTGACCCGCGTAGCGCTGGCGGTACTTGCCGTAGAAATGCAGCACCGCGACGCCCAGCAGGCACCACAGGCTCTCATAAAGGAAGCAGGGGTGCACGGCGACGTTCTGCCCGTTGATATAGGTGTTCTCGCTGAACATCCTCCACGGCAGGTCGGTCTGACTGCCAAACGCCTCCTGGTTCATAAAGTTGCCCCAGCGGCCTATCCCCTGTCCTATGAGGAAGCCCACCATTGTGATGTCGAGGATGGGCATGAATTTAAGCTTTTGCAGCTTTGCCATACCTAAGCCGCCCAGCAGCGCGCCGATAATGCCGCCGTAGATGGCAAGCCCGCCCTCGTGGATATACAATATAGATATTGGATCGTCGGCGAATTCGTGCCACGCAAAGGCGACATAGTAAAGCCTTGCGCCGATGATGCCGGTGATAAGTCCGACGAACACGCAGTTCATCAGCTTTGAAAAGTTGACGTTGTAGCGCGGCGCTGTCCTCCACGCGTAAAGCAGCGCGAGCAGCAGACCGCAGGTGATGATGATACCGTACCAGTATACGTCGTGGCCGCCTATTGAAAAGGCGACGTTGTTGATGGTGAATTCCCAGCCAAGACCCGGGAATTGAACGTGAAAGGTCTTCATTGTGTACCTCCTTCGCCGTCGTTCTTAACAACGGACAGGGTGCAGTTGTTTACGTCGAGCATCTTCATCAGTCTGCCCTCCACATCCGCTTTTTCGGCGTTTGCGATGGCGTCGATATAGGTGAACAGCTCGTTGCCGTTAAAGTGATAGTCGGCTATTATATTTGAAATATTGCTTACGGAATTGAGCGAGGATATTATGTCGCCGTATACCGCTTTTTTGGCGATGGTGAAATCCTCGTCGCTTATACCCTCGGTCTTGATTTTGGTGATATAGCGCTTGATGGTCTCAGCCGCCTGCTCAGGCTCGCGGCTCTCGCCGCCGAACAGCACTCCGCAGTAGCCTGGGCCCTCGAACAGCTCGTAAGAGAAGGTGTTGTTTATCAGGTTGTTGTCGAGCAGCTCGCGGTAAAGCGCGCTTGTGGGCGACGCCAGCGCCGACAAAAGTATCTCGGTGTAGGCAAGCTCCGCCTCGTCGAGGGGCTCGGGCTTTTCCTTGAAGCCGAGGTTGAACAGCGGCATCGAAACGGGGAAGCTCTGCTCAACATAGGGGCTTACCACCTCGTACGGCTCGTCCTCAAAGTAATTCTCAATGGTGTGCTCCTCGCAGGGCGTTAGCATGCGGTCGCAGGTCTTCAGCACCTGATCCACAGTGACGTTGCCCGAAACGCAAAGCACCATGTTGTTGAGGTTATAAAAGGTGTTGTAGCAGTCGTAGAGCTTTTCGGCGGTGATCTGAGCTATGGTCTCCACAGTGCCGGCGATGTCGATTTTCACCGGATGGTTGTGATACATGTTTTCAAGCATGTTGAACATCACGCGCCAGTCGGGAGAATCGTCGTACATCTTGATCTCCTGACCGATGATGCCCTGCTCCTTCGCCACGGTCTCGGGGGTGAAGTACGGATCCTGAACGAAGTCGAGCAGTATTTCAAAGCTCTCGTCAAATTTGTCGGTGCATGAAAAAAGGTAGCAGGTCTTTTCAAAGCTGGTGTAAGCGTTGGCTGATGCGCCGGTTTCGGCGTAGCGCGTGAAGGCGTCGCCCTCGGCGCTCTCGAACAGCTTGTGCTCCAAATAATGCGCGATGCCGTCGGGAACTGTTATCTTCTCTCCCCCGTCAAGCGAAAAGCAGGTGTTCACGCTGCCGTACTTGGCGCCGATTATCGCGTAAGCTGAGCGGTAGCCCTGCTTGGGGTACACGTAAATATTCAGTCCTGAGCTGTGCTTTATCTTATAATAGCTGTCGCCCGCGCGGGACGACTTGACTTCCTTTATCTCGGTATTCATCTTATCCCCCTCACTGATTCTTCAAAACATAAACGGTGTCGAGCGTCAGCTTTTGCGCTGCGGCGATCACCTCGTCCTTGGTAACGCCGTTCATCAGCGCCGACATCTCCTCTATCGACTTAAAGCTTTCGTCAAAAAGCTGTGCCGAGTACCAGCCCTCGATGCCGCTGACGGTGTCGTTTGAGGTCTGGTAGGCGTTGATGACAGCCATTTTGGTGGCGCTTATCTCAAAGTCGGTGATCTCGCCGTTCTTCATGTCCTCGATCTCTTTCAGTATGCCCTTTTCAGCCTTCTCGATATTCTCACCCTCAACGCCGCTGTCGATGAATACAAGCCCCTTCATCTTGTCATAGCGCGAGGAGCAGTAGTAGCAAAGGCTCTGCTTTTCGCGCACGTTGCAAAACAGCTTGGAGTGCGCGGTGCCGCCGAGGATGGCGCACATCAGCATAGACGCGGCGACCTCTTTATCGGGCAGGGCTACGCCGGCTCTGAAGCCCATGACGAGCTTTGACTGCGCGACGTTCATTTCCTCGACTACGCGCTTCGGCTCGCCCGCAGTCCTGACGACCTCGGTAACAGCCTTAACCGGCGTGCGGTCGGTTTTTTCAAACGCGGATTTGAACACCTGCACCGCCTTGTCGGGCTCGCTGTCGCCGATGTAGATGACCTCGAACACGGCGGTGTTCAAAAGGTTTTGCCATGTATCGTAAAGCGACTGAGGCGTGGCTTGCTTTATTTTTTCAGCCGTGCCGTAGCGGTCAACGCCGAATATCTCGTTTTGGCACATGCAGCGTATGAGCTGACTGTTGGCGTAAATGCGCTTATCGTTGAACTCGGAATCTATCACGTCAAGAAGCTGCCGCCGCTCCTGCTCGACCTCGCTCTCAACAAACGCGCCGTTTTTGAGGTTGGGCTCGAAAATGACTCCGCACAAAAGCAGGGAGAGCTCCTTCGCCACGCTCTCGCCGTCAAGCGTATAGCGGTCGTCAAGCCCCGAGGCGGAAATAGTGAGCACCTGGTTGTCGCCCGCCTTGCGGATGTTCACGTTGAGCTCCGCGCCGTAAAGCGAGCTGAGCTTTTTGCTGAGCGCGGTAAAATCGGGGTAAGCCGCTGTTGAGCGCGACAGCACGCCGCAGAGCAGCGCGTTTGCCGAAGCTGTTTCAGCGCTGAGCGGAACGACTATATTTGCCGATATCTTCATCGTTTTGAACCTGCTGTCCTTAACGGCGGTAAAAAACACGCCGTCGGCAAGCGCGGTCCTGTTTATATTACTCATTCGATCATCTCCGTTTACTTATCTTAATTAGTTATCCTAAATAGTATAACACAATTCTCATTAAGATAAAAGTCCCTTTTTTAAAAAGATAAAAAGAAAAA
>CACYPV010000018.1 GCA_902776375.1 uncultured Ruminococcus sp.
CTATCCTCCTTGTTGGCAAAGCACCGGCATTATACCACACTTTTTTTAATTTATTTGACTAAACTTCAAAATTGTACTTGACAAAGGGTACACTTCAGGTGTAGGGGCGGACCCGTGTGTCCGCCCGAAAACGTCGCATTATCCTGCGGGCGCACACATGGGTGCGCCCCTACGTCGTTAATCAAACGTTCCTGCCTTACATTGGGGGATTCTTCGACTTCGCTCAGAATGACAGCTGGCGGCAACGTCACATATAACTTATAACTTATTACTTATTACTTATAACTCACTTTCAACTCTCCACTCTCCACTCTCAACTAAAAAAATTAGCCCCGGACGTATCCGAGGCTTTTTTTATATCAAATATTAAGCGATCAACGTATGCGCGAAGTTTCGTCGTCCTCGTAGGGAATACTGGTAGTGATAACGTCGCCGGTGCGGAATTTGATTATCTCCAGATCGACGCGTTCGTATATCTCTTTCATGGTACTTCCTCCTTTGTAAACGAAAATTACAGCCATAATTTTATATTCAAATGTATTATACTATATTGCACGGGATTTTTCAATACAATTTTAAATATTTCTTACTGGCATTTTAAGTACTAGGTATCAGGTACTAGCGTGATTAGGTATTAGGTTCGGTGTAGGGGCGGACCCGTGTGTCCGCCCGAAAGCGTCGCATTATCCTGCGGGCGCACACATGGGTGCGCCCCTACGTATAATAGGCAATGTTTCCATATTCCACCGACGTTTCCTCTACGCCCCTAATACCTAATACCTAATACCTAGTACCTAACGATCACGAGAACAGCTTTTCCAAATCGATGAACTCGCACAATGCCGAGCCGTACTTGTTCTTCACGCCGGGCACCCACTCGCCGCGCCAGACTATTGTTTCGAGCGCCCCCTCGGTCTCCCACGCGAAGTTGCCCTCGATGGTGTGCACCTTGGTGATCCTGCCCTTGGAGTCGGTTTCGACAGACTCGACGAAGCCGATGTGATCTCGCGCGTTGTTGTAGGGACGCGAGATCGCCGAGGTGGTGAACGCGTCGCCGGGCTTTGGCATGTAGTCGTTGTCGAGGCGGTTGTGCAGGGCTCCCTTTGCCCTGGCCTGAACCGCGATGTCGCTGACATGACAGCACGCCTTGACGGGGTTCTTTTTGCTCGCCTTAGTCGCGAACTGGTCGAGCGTGCACCACGCGAACACCGCGCACCACGGGAAGGAGTAGGAGATGTTCAGGTTGGAGTGTGAGTTTATGTAGCTGACGTATGAGGTGTTGTTTTTGCCGATCTGAGCGCGCAGGTGGTTTATCATAATGGTGCGGAGCGCGGGCAGGACGGTGACCTTGGCGTAAGCGCGCACGCCGCTCATGGTCTCGCAGTAAATGCGGGTCGTGCCGGTCTTGACCGCAGTTGCCAAGCCGCCGGACTTGGTTATGCTAACGATGCCTTCGTTCTCGGAATAGTAAGCGCGGTGGAACGCCGCCGTGCCCGAGGGGACGCTGCTGTTGAAGTCAAAGGTCTCTCCCACCGAGAGCGCGACCTCGGTTTTGTTGAGCGTGAGCTTTTGCGAAGCCGGCAGAACGGTGACGACGCAGTCCGCCTTAACGCCGTTCAGCAGGGTGCAGCTGACGGTCGCCGTGCCCGCGGCTTTAGCGGTCACCAAGCCGCCGTCAGCCTCAACGGAAGCGACCTTTTCGTTATTGCTTGAATAGATGCGGTGATACGCCGCCGCACCGGAATTTATGGTGCTGTTGAGGTCGTATATCTCGCCCACGCCAAGGGTGAGCGCGGTCTTGTTGAGCGTCAGGGAAGTCGCAGCAGGGCAGACCGTGACGGTGCAAACGTCGGTAGTGCCGCCGCATTCGCAGCTTATCTCAGCCACGCCGGCAGCCTTGGCGACGATCTCGCCGTCCTCGCCGACCTCGGCAACTGTGCTGTCGCCGCTTGTAAAGTTGGCTTTTGGCTGCTCCTCAGCCTCGCTTATTAGCTTGAGTCCATAGTATTCGCCCACGCCGAGCGTGAGCTCGTGAGCGCTGAGCGTGAACTCAAACGGCTCAGCCTCATCGGGCGTAGCTTCGGGATAGACCTCGCCCAGGCGCTTGCCCACAAGGTCGCCCGCCGGCATCTCGGCTGCATAGCGCTGCAGCATGGTGGCGTCGAGTATGGAAACCCTGCCGTCGCCGTCAACGTCCATCACCCTGAGCATTTCGAGCGACTCGGGCGCGCGCTCCGCCAAAAGGAAGCGCTGCAGCTCCGTGGCGTCGTTGATGTTGACCCGCCCGTTGAGGTCAAGGTCGCCGATGATAGTGTCCAAGCTCACCTCAGGCAAGCCCTGAACGTCCTCGGCATGAGCCGCAACAGGTATAGCAGTAACCAAAACGACCGCCAGTATAAGCGCAGTTATTTTTTTAAATATCATATATATTACTCCTTTTATTTAGAAGCTAGAAGCTAGAGGCTAGAAGCTAGATGAATTAGCAGAAACGTTGGCGTTTAATATAACACACTGTAGGGTTCGGTCTTGACCGAACCGCTGACTATGAAATTAACGTATTGCGCTCAACACGCGGTTTGGTCAAGACCAAACCCTACAAAACGCTGGATTATCCATCAAACGTTTCTACTAAGCACGCACCAATACAAAATGGGTGTGGGCGGAGCCCACCCTTCACTGTTAATTGTAGATTGTAGATTGTAGATTTGAAACAACTCTCAAATATCTAGCATCTAGCATCTAGCCTCTAGCCTCTACTCTCCCCCTACGCTCCACTTGTATCCGCAGTAGGGTCTTTCCCTTTCCGCCGCCACCATTATGCGGCTGCAGACCTTTGACTTGGTTTTGTCGTTGACCTTGTCCGCAACGTTCAAAAACTCGGACATCACCCAGTCGGACGCCTTGCCGAAGGACGGGAAGTCCAGCTTCACGCCGTCCTTTTCGGCGGTTATCCTGCGCCTGATCCTGGGCAAGTCCGCGCCCTGCTTGTACTCGGGGAACGGGCACTCCACCGGCTCCTCGGTGCGCGATCTGTCGTATATCTCTTTCAGGAAGATCGCGTCGGCAAGCGAGTTGTGAACCTGCTCAACTTCCCTGCCGCGGTAGTAGCTTACCACCTTTTTGAGCGCGATGCAATGCTTTAGCTGAAAATGCCGCCGCACGTCCACCGAAAAATCGTTTAGCGCGCTCTTCACGACGCTCAGTCCGAGCTGCCCCTCAAAGGTGCGCAGGTGCTGCAGGGTGCGCTCCAGAAAATGCGCGTCGCTGTCGCCGTAGCAGTAAAACCGCACGGGAGCGCTTTTGTCGAGCCATTCAAACAGCGAGACGAAAGCCTCGTCGGCGGTGGGGGCTTTTTTCAGCTCGCCCCTGCCGATTCCCGTCAAATCTGTGATAAAGCCCGTTATGTCCTCGGCTTTTTCGGGCTTGACAAGCGTGTAGAATTGCCTGTCGTTTTCATCGACGCAGCCTATGGATATTATCTCGCCCGTAAACTGTGTCGCCTCAAAATCAATAAAATAGTTCATAATAAGGGTATCGCCTAGTCCTTCCAATGCTGCAATGTGGTTTCGTCAAGTCCGATATTTCGCGCGCGGAACACCGGATTCAGCTTCCACGGCTCCATGATTTGTACTCCCCTCGTATCAGACATTTGTTGTCTACCGTTATAACCCTTTTATTATACCCTATTCCGCCCCCTAAAAGCAAGCCCATACCGCAAAATTTTATATTTACTGCCAAATTCTGTCAAAAACGCAGAAAAAGAGCCGGCTCAAACTCAGCCGACCCTTGATATACATTGATATATTTTAATTTTCCATCGAGCGCGGGTGTCTGTCGTTTACGACGGTGTCGCGGGTGTCGCGGAACAAGAGCGAAATGCACCATATAGCCGCAAGCGCCACAACGATATAGATTATCCGGCTGATAACGCCGTCCTGTCCGCCGCCGATAAAGCCGACGAGATCGAATTGGAAAATGCCTATGCTGCCCCAGTTCAGTCCGCCGATGATCAAAAGCGTCAACGCTATTTTATCTAACATTCCAAAGCCTCCTTACAGAATGATGATAATAGTATTGACGCGAAAATTCAAAATATTCGTTTTATTTCAAAATAAATTGCAGTCCGAAAACCAGCCCGCCCATGCCAATGACGACTATGCCGAATATGCGGCACATGAGCTTGGCTTTTTTGAGCTTGTGCTTCCTGACCATTCCCTCGGTCGGGAACGGAAGCGCGATGAGCATCGCCCCCAGCACGACGCAGGAAAGCGAGGCTAAGCCGATGCCGACCGCCGGATTGAACGCCGCAAAGAACAAGCCAACGGGAATGCCGAAAATGCAAATGGTATTTATTACCAAAAACAGCTTCGAAAAGCGTTCGTTCAAAGCGTAATGGCGCAGGCACTCCTGCTCGCACTCGTCGCTGCAATACTGATCAAAATAGCTTATTTCCTTGGCGCAATACTCGCATTTCTTCATATCGTAACCTCATTTCAAAAGTATTATAGCACAGCAATTCGGATTTTTCAAGGTGCCGGGGGCGGCTAGAAGCTAGAAGCTAGAAGCTAGAGGCTGGATTAATGCGGAATTCGGAATGCGGAATGCGGAATTAATTTAGCGGAAACGTTGGTTATAATACGTAGGGGCGGTGCTTGCCGCCGCCCATTCGCCAATGTAAGGCAGAAACGTTTAGCTATGCGAAAGGCTCCTTTTGTAAAGGAGCTGTCGCGCCGCTCTGCGGCGTGACTGAGGATTTACTCGCACCGATTTTTCTGATAACACCGCGGTAATAAAGGATAGCACGGCGCAGGAAATCCTCCGTCACGGCATAAATGCCGTGCCACCTCCTTTATGAAAGGAGGCTTTCCGTTAAGGATCTAGCCTCTAGCTTCTACATTTGACATTCCCGTCCGAACGTGCTATAATGTCAACCAGATTGTAAAAAGAGGTTGACAATATGGCTGACAATAAAATCAACATCAAACAAACCACCGTAGCATTGTGCCAAATCGCGGTGTGCGCGGCTCTGCTGTGCGTGCTGTCGCCGCTGACGGTGCCCACTCCGTTCGGCATAGGCTTCACTTTGCAGGTGTTCGTCGTGATCCTGACCGCCCTTGTGCTAAAGCCGGTGCACGCGCTGACGGCGCAGCTTATATACACCCTGCTCGGCGTCATCGGACTGCCGGTCTTTTCGGGGTACCAAAGCGGCTTCGGGGTGATAACCAGCCCCACGGGCGGCTTCATCATAGGCTTTATCATCGCGAGTTTTGCGGTAAGCCTGCTCAAAGGCAAGTCAAACGCGAGATTCGCGCTTGCAAGGTACATCGCGGTCGCGGTAGTCGTAGGCATTCCCTGCATTTACCTGCCCGGTATCATCGGCTTTATGCTGGTGACGGGTCGCGGCTTTTGGACGGCATTCTCGCTCGTCGCCGCAACCTTCATCCCCATAGACCTGGCAAAATGCGCCCTCGCCTCGCTGATAGCCCTGCCGGTGCAAAAGGCGATAGCTAAGGTTTAGTTATAAGTTATAAGTAATAAGTTATAAGTAATAAGTTATAAGTAATAAGTTATAAGTAATAAGTTACAAGTTACAAATGACAAATGACAAGTTGATTGAAGCTCAACGTTTCCGCTAATACATCTAGCTTCTAGCATCTAGCATCTAGCATCTAGTAACTAATTCCGCATTCCGCATTCCGAATTCCGCATTGATTCTACTCCACGCTTTTCAGGCTTTCGACCATATTGACCTTGCGTATTTTGAAGCTCATAGCGAAATTCACGAGCAGTGAGAACGCGAACGTCAGCCCTGCGGCAAACAGGAACGACCTGAGGTAAATATCCCTGCCGAACATCACGTTGTCCACCTCGACCGTGCGGATGATGAAGCCCGAAAGCCAGACGCCCAGCCACAGCCCCACGCCGATACCAAGCAGAGTGAGGACGATGTTCTCGATATAGATGAAGCGCGAGGTCTCGCGGTTGTAGAAGCCCAGCACCTTGAAGGTGGCTATCTCGCGGACGCGTTCGGCGATATTTATGTTCGTCAGATTGTACAGCACCACGAAGGCGAGAGCCGCCGCGCAGACTATCATAACCACGACGACCATATCCAGGGAACTCAGCATATTGCGGAAGTCCTCGATATTCTCGTCCATAAACGCGACTGCCGTTATTCGCTCGTCCTTTAGCAGAGCCGAGCTGAATGCCTCGGCGGTCGCGTCGCTGTTGTCCGCGAGCCGCACCTGATACATGTTGTACCTGACGTCGCGCCCGAACAGCGATTTGTAGCAGTCGGGCGTCATAAAAATGTAGTTGTGTATGTACTGCTCGTAAATGCCGCCGACCTTGACCTCAGCCGAGCCCTTTTCGGTGCTCAGCTTCACCGTGTCGCCGACCGAAATGCCGAAATCCGAAGCGAG
Source organism: uncultured Ruminococcus sp. (assembly GCA_902776375.1). Lineage (GTDB taxonomy): Bacteria > Bacillota > Clostridia > Oscillospirales > Acutalibacteraceae > Ruminococcoides. Next base: position 6,423 of record CACYPV010000018.1, read on the forward strand.
CTTTTCGTTTACCATCACGCTTTCATTGTCGAGCTTAAGCTCGGTTTTGCTGCCGCGCGTGCGCAGTGAAACGAGGCTGTCCAGATGTTCAACGTCGTTCGGCACGGAGAGATAGGTGGATTCATCGACCTTGTGCCCGTTAGCTTCAAGCGTAACGTCCTCCTGAAGCGACAGCATGCCCGCGCTCACCTTGCCGGTGCCGGCGCACATTTCCGCAAGGTAACTCAGCTCCCCTGCGGAGCCCGCACCGTTCGGGATAACGACGGCGTCGTATTTGAATATCTCGTCAAACTGTGTTTTGGTAAGCGGCTCAAAGCTGTCCTTAAGCCCGAACGCCGCGACTATAAGCGCAGTGCAGCCCGCCACGCCGATGACCGTCATGCACAGGCGCACCTTGTAGCGGAACAAATTGCGCGCGGTAAGCTTTGCGGTAAAGCCCATGTGCTTCCAAACGGGCGTAATGCGTTCAAGCAATATGCGCTTGCCGGGCTTGGGAGCCTTGGGTCTCATGCCCTGAGCAGGCTTTGCCTTCAGCGACTTGGCGCACACGATGACCGACACCGCGGTGGTGCACAGCGCCGCCGCCAAAAGTCCCAGCGCGATGGACGGGACATGCGGTATAAGCGTGATATCACCGATATAGAACATTATTTTATAAGCGTCGTAAATAATGAACGGCAACGTCGCAAGCCCCAGCAGCACGCCGATAACTCCGCCCGCGACCGCGGCAATGCCCGAATAGATAACGTATTTAAGAATTATAGAGAGGTTTCCGTAGCCGAGCGCCTTTAGCGTGGCTATCTCGGTGCGCTTTTCCTCGATAAGGCGGGTCATGGTGGTAACGCAGACCAGCACCGCCACCAGCAGGAAAAACAGCGGGAACACAGACGCGACCGCGTCCAGCCTGTCGGCGTTCTGTGAGAAGGTGTAGTAGCCCGGGTTGTCGTTGCGCGTGAATATGTACCACTTAGCCGCGCCCAGCTCCGCCGCCTTTGCCTCGCCGTCTTCAAGCTGCTTTTGCGCCGAACTGAGCTTTTCGTCCGCCTCTGCCTTTGCGGAAGCGTACTCCTTGCGCGCGGCTTCAAGCTCCGCGCTGCCCTTTGCTTTTTCTTTCTCAAAAGCCCGCTTGCCCTCGTCGTACTGCTGCTTTGCGGTTTCAAGCTGCTTTTCGGCGGCTTCAAGCTTTTCCTCAGCACCAAACAGATTGCTGAGCAGCTCGCCCTGTCCGACGGCTAGCTGCGCCTGCCCCGAATATATCTTGGAGAGCGCTGCGCCGAGCTGTGCCTGACCTATAGCTTCCATAACGTCTATCTCAGTCTGCACGGCTCCGCTTGCCGCGCGCGCCGCGGCGATCTGAGCTTCAAACTCCGACTTTGCGCGGGCGTACTCCTCTTTGGCGGCGGAAAGCTGCTCGCTGCCCGTGGAAAGCATAGCCTGACCGGAAGTGACGCCGCTCTCGTACTGCGCCCTGCCTGCCGCAAGCTGCGCCTCGCCGCTGTCTATCTGCTCTTTTGCCGCCGCAAGCTTTGCCTCGGCTTCGCTTATCTTTGAGTTGAATTCCTTCTCGCCGTCGGTCAGCTTCTTAAGCCCCTCGGCGAGCTTTTTTTCGGCTTCCGCCTTTTCTTTATTATAAGTTTCACGCGCCGCTTTCAGATCGTCGGCAAGCGAGAACTTACGCTCACCGCCCAGCTTTTCAAGCGACTTTTTGAAGTCCTCGGTCTTGTCCTCGTACTCCTCTGAAAAAGCCGAGACCTCGTCGGAATAATCGCACTTCACATACACCTCGGTGTAACGCTCGGTCTTGAAGTCCTCGGCGGGAATGTACATGTACTCGTCTATCCTGCCGTCGCCGATAGTGGTGGTGCCCCGCTGATACGAGATGTAAAGCGGCGACTCAGCCATTCCCGACACGGTGAACGTATCGCGCTTGAGTATGTCGGAAAGCTTCTGCTTGCCCGCCATAGGCGCAAAGGTGATGGTTTTGCCCGTTCTGTGGCTGTCCTTGACAAAGGCGACCGACTCGGTCACCACCTCGCCGCTGTGCCTCGCGTTCTTGCCGTCCCTGATAACGATCGAGTTGAGCGCCTTGTTTCCGCCGTATGCCTTGGGCACCGCAATAAGGCGCACCACGTCGCCGCCGTCCTCGGGACTTGTGATAACGTCGCAGAAGTATGACGGCATGACCGACTTAACGCCGTCCAGCTCAGCAATGGCTTTGACGTCGCTTTCGGAAAAGCCCGTGGTGGAAACTATGCGAAAATCCATAAGGTCTTTATCGCGGTAATAATTCTCGGCAAGGTCGTACATAGAGGGGCTCGTCGCCTTTATGCCGGCAAAAAAGCCCACGCCGAGCGCGATGATAGCCATGATGGAAATAAAGCGCGCCTTGGTGTGTATGATCTCGCGGAATGTGTTTTTTATCAATGACCCTGTCATAAAAGCCCCCCTTTCGGTTAGTGTTGAGTGGTTAGTGATTAGAAGCTAGAAGCTAGAGGCTGGATGCCAGATAGTTGAGAGTTGAGAGTTGAGAGTTGAGAGTGAAGGCCCGTAGCCGGGCGGCAACCCTTTTGTCGCTTCGCGACATTTCCCCTGTCAGGGGAATTTCACTTCGCTCCGCGCTGTCATCCTGAACGGTGCCCGTTGCCACGGGAGGGCAGGACGCGAGTGATGTGTTTAGTATTAAAGTAACGTTTGGTTCCCGCGACAGAAAAACGATGTCATCCTGAACGGTGCCGGAGGCAAAATCGCGTTAGCGATTTAGTCGAAGTATCCCATTCTGCAATAAGCAAAGTAATCCTACATACCCAAGTTTTGACGCGCCGTTAGCCAAACGTTTTTGCAAAACCAAGCTTTCCAAAGCCGCACTGCCCTCCGGTGGCAACCGGCTACCATTCTATCTCTTCGATCGACTTCGGTTTTTCGTTGTATATGTCGCGGACTATTTTGCCGCTTTTCATCTCGATAATGTGGTCTGCCATCGGCGTTATCGCGCTGTTGTGGGTTATCAGCACCACGGTCATTTTTTCGCGGCGGCAGGTGTCCTGCAGCAAGCCCAAGATCTGCCTGCCCGTATTGTAATCAAGCGCGCCCGTCGGCTCGTCGCATAGCAGCAAGGTCGGCCGCTTTGCCAGAGCGCGGGCTATTGAAACGCGCTGCTGCTCGCCGCCCGAAAGCTGAGCCGGAAAGTTGTCTTTTCGGTCAAGCAGACCCACGCTTTCAAGCGCCTTTTCGCTGTCGAGCGGGTCGCGGCAGATCTGCGCCGCAAGCTCCACATTTTCGGCGGCGGTCAGGTTGTGCACAAGGTTGTAAAACTGGAACACAAAACCTATGTCGTGACGGCGGTACTCGATGAGCCTGCGGTCGTTGTACCGGCTAATGTCGTTGCCGCCAACAAAAATACTGCCCTCGGTCACGCTGTCCATGCCGCCCAGAAGGTTGAGCACCGTGGTTTTTCCCGCGCCGGAAGCGCCCACGACCACCGCGAACTCGCCCTCCTCCACGCTGAAGGAGATACCGTCTACGGCGTTTATCGTGACCTCGCCCATCTTATAGCGCTTGTATACGTCCCTGAATTCAACTAAGCTCATTGTTATTCCTCATATGTGTGGTCGCAGATCTCTTTTATTTTCTCTCTGAGAATCAAAAAGTCATTGAAGGCGTCGGGCTTTCTGCGCGGGTCGCGCAGTATCGCGGCGGGGTGCAGCATTGCCATCATCAGCACGCCGTTTTTCTCGATGAACTGACCGTGCTCCTTTGTTATCTTAATGTCTGGCTTGATTATGCGTGCGGCGGCTATCCTGCCCAGGCACACGATGATCTTCGGGCGGATAAGCTTTACCTGATTGCGCAACCAGTCGATGCACATCTCCTGCTCCTCGGGCTTTGGGTCGCGGTTCTGCGGCGGACGGCACTTGACGATATTTGCGATATATATGTTTTTGTTCCTGTCAAGATCGACAGCCGTCAGCATTTTGTCGAGCAGCTTGCCGGCTCTGCCCACGAACGGCTCGCCCTGCAAGTCCTCGTTTTCGCCGGGACCCTCGCCTATGAACATCACCTCGGCGGTCGGCGAGCCCACGCCCACGACCACATTATGGCGGGTCTTGCACAGCTCGCATTTTTGGCAGTTTTCGCACGCGTTTTTTAATTCTTCCCAATTTGTAAACATTTTTGACCTCTTTTTTAATTTATGGTTGAAAAATTCTGTTTTTCGCAGTATAATTGATTCAATGAAATATTTTTGGATTTTTCAGAATAACTTATGAATGGTGGTAATTTTATGAAAATCATGGTAGAAACATCCGCTCATCACGTACACGTTTGCAGAGCCACTCTCGACGTGCTTTACGGCGAGGGCTATCAGCTCACCAACAAAAAGGATCTGTCCCAGCCCGGTCAGTTCGCCTGCTTTGAAAAGGTCACCGTTGTGGGTCCCAAAGGCGAGATGACCATGTCCATCCTCGGCCCCGAAAGACCCGAGGATCAGGTTGAGGTATCGCTGACCGACGCCAGAAAGCTCGGCGTGACCGCTCCCGTAAGAGAGTCCGGCAACGTAGCCGGCACCCCCGGCTGCAAGCTCGTAGGCCCCAAGGGCGAGGTAGAGATAGCTCAGGGCATCATCGCGGCACAGCGCCACATCCACTTCGACACCAAGACCGCCGAGGAAAACGGCTTTAAGGACAAGCAGATCGTTTCGGTCAAGGTCGGCGAAGGCACCGGCAGAGAAGTGATCTTCGGCGACGTAGTGGTTCGCGTTAGCGACAAGTACGCTCCCGCAATGCACATCGACACCGACGAAAGCAACGCGGCAGGACTGAGCGGCACAGTTGACGGAGAAATCCTCGTTTAAGTTGAAAATTGAAAGTTGACAATTGAAAGTTTCGGTCGGGCAGACAGATCAGCTTATGTTAAGCGTTCGGTACCCGACCGAATTTTTATTGCCGCATTCCGAATTCCGCATTGATGCTGATTCCCAATCAGCACAAAAAAGTGTGCAAAAAGTCCGGGAAAACCTCCGCCCACGCCGCTTCGTTGTGTTTATTCTCTAAAAGAATTATCTCCGTAAAAAGCTCCGGCGGATATATTTCGGTCAGGATGTCGCAGGTCGCTTCGGTGCCGGCGAATATCCTCTGCTCCAGCTCGTCGCCCGCGCCCGTGTAAATGTACAGGTACGGCGGCTCGTCTGTCAGCACGTCGCTAATCCAGCGGCGGATATCGTCGGGCGAGTACAGCAAAAACGCCGGTGAAAACACACCCGATATCGTGAAAGCTTCGGGATGACTTAGCGCGGTGAAAAACGCCTGCAAGCCGCCCGATGAGCTTCCGCAGAACGCGGTGCTCTCACGTCCGGGCTTTACGGGAAAGTGCGATTCTATGTACGGCTTTACCGTATCCATAACAAAGCTGTCGAATATCTCGCCCTCCGAGGCGGTGTAGTTAGCCATATCCGCGGCTGTGACAAGTTTGCCTATCGACGCGGGCGTAAGCTCGTTGTCGCGCCAGATGTTGTCGTTGTGTATGCCCACGATTATCGCGGCTTTTCCGCTTGCCGCGCGCTCTGCCTCCACAGCCTCGCGCGTGTGCCAGCAGCCCCAGGTCGAGGTCTCCTCGTCAAAAAGGTTCTGCCCGTCGGTCATGTATATCACGGGAAGCTCCTCTCCCTCACCGTGCGCCGGAACATAAACGCGCACCCTGCGGTCGTCCTTGCCGGGGTACGGCAGATACAGTTCAAAAAGCTCTGCTTGCTTCATGCTATCACCTCACGCTGCCACCGTCGGTTTTGCTTTTCAGCCGACCGGCGCGACAGTTATATTTATTTATATTATGACATAAAATATTTAAAGTTGCAACCGTATATTTAACGGTTTTTGGGCAATAATTTTGTCAGAGGTGAAAAACATGATAAACGACGCGGAAATGCTGACATACATTTTACAAAATGCGGAGATGGGCTGCCAAAGCGTGAAGAACGTTCGCGACGGCAAGCAGACGCCGGCGATGGACAGTGTGCTCAGCAACCATATGGCACGGTACAGCAAGATATATACCGCCGCAGGCAGCATGCTGCGCAGCCTGGGCGAGGACGTCCACCACGTAAGCCCCATAGCCAAAAAGATGGCGAAGCTTTCGACCAAGCGCGACCTGAAGCGCGACCCCACGAGCTCGCACGTTGCCGAAATGATGATAAAGGGCAACACGATGGGCGTGAACAAAATGGCGCAGCACCTGCGCGACTACGACCGCACCGACCCGAACATCACCCTGCTGGCAAAGAAAATGCTCGACGTCGAGCAGGCGCACATCAGCGAGCTGCGAAGCTTTCTGTAGAATAAAAGCTCCCTTGCGTGCCAAAACTGACGCAAGGGAACTTTTTGGAGAAACATCTGCGCTTTAGCCTGTTATTTAGGGTTACGCTGCATGAGCAAAACTTGGATAGCCGTCACGTCCTCGATGCCTATTTTGCCGTTGTTGTCCATGTCGGCGGCGGGCGTCTGCTCGTCGGTAAAGGTGATGAACTCGGCAAGGAAACGCTGGATAATAGTGGCGTCCAAAATAGTGACCGTTCCGTCGCCGTCAACGTCGCCTTTGATGATCTGTTCAGGGGCGTTTCTTACTACATTGACCTCGGTGTGCAGGTTGGCGCCGTTTGAATCGTATTCAATATATTTTTTTCCGACTATCTCGCTGCTTATCGATTCGACAACACCTGAATTGATGTAACACTCGCCCGCCTTGGCAACACGAACGGTAAAGCGGAACATCTCGGTGGGCTCGCCGAAATCTACCAAATAGATATCGCTGAAATTGTAGTTTATCATGTTTTGGCGTTTTTCATACCACCTGACCCATGAGGGATCGTCCATTTCAAGCTTAAAGGGATTTATAATTCCGCCGAGCTTCGCCTTTGTGATGATATGCTTTTGGGGATCGTAATAATCGTCGCAGAATTCAAGCACACCGTTGCCGTTGCCGCGCATGTTTTCGTCTACGCAGGAATCGGTGCTGAAAAATACGGATGCCTGCGCGCAGCTGAATTTGGGATGCTGAGGGTCTTTTGTCTGAGCGTATACTACTACCTCCAGAACATCGCCGACATTAGCGGTGATAACGTCGTTCTGAGTTATCGTGCCGGTCATAAAACCGTAGTAGTGTTCGTGATAATCATCTATATTCTGTGAGGTGATGTGGATTATTGCCTTGTTGTTTTCCGCCGCGCCCGCGGACTGCGTTACCGCGCATACGCCCGAGGTCGCCGCGATGATACCTGTAAGTAAAAATGCCGCCGTTTTGTTGATCGTCTTTTTCATAATAAATTCTCCTTAAAATATACTAAGGTTTTCCCTTGTACTTATATAACGGAGAAAGTCAGAAAAAAGTTTTAGGTTTTTTGAAAAAAATTTAATTTTTATAAAAAGCAAGGACGCGCCGCAAAGCACGTCCTTTTATTCATGTATTCAGCATTTCGGGAAGCGTAATTCCGAATTCCGAATTCCGAATTCCGCATTAGATCAAAGCTGCGGGCCCGCCTCAACAAGCGCCTTGCCTGCCTCGTTGGAGGTGTACTTGTCGAAGTTCTTGATGAATCTCGCGGCAAGATCCTTTGCCTTCTCGTCCCAAACAGCGGGATCGGCGTAGGTATCTCTGGGGTCGAGGATTCCGGTGTCAACGCCGGGCAGCTCGGTGGGTACCTCAAAGTTGAAGTAAGGAATAGTCTTGGTGGGCGCGTTCTTGATGTCGCCGCCGAGGATCGCGTCGATGATTCCGCGGGTGTCCTTGATGGTGATGCGCTTGCCGGTGCCGTTCCAGCCGGTGTTCACGAGGTACGCCTTAGCGCCGCTCTTTTCCATTCTCTTAACAAGCTCCTCGGCGTACTTTGTGGGGTGCAGTTCAAGGAAAGCCTGACCGAAGCAAGCGGAGAAGGTGGGAGTGGGCTCGGTGATGCCGCGCTCGGTGCCTGCAAGCTTAGCGGTAAAGCCCGAGAGGAAGTAGTACTGGGTCTGCTCGGGAGTCAGAATAGAAACGGGAGGCAGCACGCCGAACGCGTCTGCGGACAGGAAGATAACGTTTTCAGCGGCAGGACCTGAGGAAATGCCGTTAACGTTCTTGGCGATCTTCTCGATGTGCTCGATGGGATAAGAAACGCGGGTGTTCTCGGTAACGCTCTTGTCGTCAAAGTCGATCTTGCCGTCCTCGTCAACGGTGACGTTCTCAAGCAGCGCGTCTCTCTTGATAGCGTTGTAGATGTCGGGCTCGCTCTCCTTGTCAAGACCGATGACCTTTGCGTAGCAGCCGCCCTCAAAGTTGAAGATACCGTTGTCGTCCCAGCCGTGCTCGTCGTCGCCGATGAGAAGACGCTTGGGGTCGGTGGAGAGGGTGGTTTTGCCGGTGCCGGACAGACCGAAGAAGATAGCGGTGTTCTTGCCCTCCATGTCGGTGTTGGCGGAGCAGTGCATTGAAGCGATGCCCTGAAGCGGCAGGTAGTAGTTCATCATTGAGAACAGACCCTTCTTCATCTCGCCGCCGTACCAGGTGTTGAGGATGACCTGCTCGCGCGATTTTACGTTGAACATCGCGGCAGTCTCGGAGTGAAGGCCGAGCTCCTTGAAGTTTTCTACCTTAGCCTTTGAAGCGTTGTAGCAAACGAAGTCGGGCTCGAATACCTCAAGCTCCTCAGCGGTGGGCTTGATGAACATGTTCTTGATGAAGTGAGCCTGCCAGGCGACCTCCATGATGAAGCGCACGGACATGCGGGTGTCCTTGTTGGCGCCGCAGAAGCAGTCTACAACATAAAGCTTTTTGCCGCTGAGCTCTTTGATAGCGAGCTTTTTGCACTCAGCCCAAGTTTCTTCAGAGGCGGGATGGTTGTCGTTGGGGTACTCGGGAGTCGTCCACCAAACGGTGTCCTTGCTTACGTCGTCCATAACGATGAACTTGTCTTTGGGGGAACGGCCGGTGTAGATGCCGGTCATTACGTTGACCGCGCCGAGCTCGGTGACCTGACCTTTGTCAAAGCCCTCGAGAGCGGGATCGGTCTCGTCCTCAAAAAGCTGCTCGTAAGAGGGATTGTAAACGATCTCCTTAACGTCGGTGATTCCGTATTTGGTTAAATCAAGATTTGCCATAATGATTCCTCTTTCCATATTTTTATATGCATATAATACCATAGATAAAGCCTTGTTGTCAATATTGCCCGGTTCACAAATAAAACGGACAAAATGCAGTTTTTTCAGCAAATTATTGCAAAAACTAATCCTCAGCCGCCATGAGCGCGCTTATTTCAGTGTATTTTTTGAAAGAAGAATTATATTTACAGTCAAAACAAAGCCTTGAATTTTGCAATTGACTAAAACGGATTTTTGTGTTAGAATAACTGAGCATCTTTTTTAAAGGAGGACTGCTATGCTTAAGCAAGCTTCGGCAATGCTGCTGATATGCGTGTTAGTGTTCGCGCTTGCGGGTTGCTCATCCGAGAACAACTCGGCGATAGTGGGCGAATGGAAGCCCAGCACGGTATCCATAGGCGGCACGACGATCTCTTACAGTGAACTTGACACCAACGGAAGGGACTTCTCCTTCGTTTTTAAAGCAAGCGGAAGCTGCGACATCACGATAGGCGGCATAGAGAACGAGGGCACGTACACCTTCAACGAGACCTCAGTCGATATAAACTACGGCGGAAAGACCCAAAAGCTGAGCTACGACCGTGGCATACTCACCCTGAAATTCGACTACAACGGACAAACAACCGCATATATGTTTACAAAAGTAAGCCAATGACCGAACGGTTCCGCAAATGCCGTTCGGCTTATTTTTTATGCAATTAAAAAAGCTTGCAGAACTCGAACGCTTGTGTTATAATATAGTTTGGATTTTTATACTAAGACAGGTGCAGATATGGATAATAAAAAGACCGTCATCAAGGTGGGCACCTCGACGCTCACCTACGAAAACGGAAAAATCAACTACAGACGGATCGAAGCGCTGTGCAAGGTGCTCGCCGATCTGCAAAACAGCGGCGAGGATATCATGCTGGTATCCTCCGGCGCTATCGGAGTAGGCATGGGCAAAACGGGACTTGAAAAGCGCCCCGAAGAAACCAAAAAGAAACAGGCGCTGGCGGCTATAGGTCAGTGCGAGCTCATGTTTATGTACGACAAAATATTCGGCGAATACAACCATTCGGTGGCGCAGATACTGCTGACCGCCGACGCTGTCGAGACCGAAAAGAAGCGCAGCAACATCAACAACACCATCGACGAGCTGCTCGAAATGGGTATAATCCCCATAATCAACGAGAACGACACGGTGTCTACCGACGAGCTGGACGGCAACAACTTCGGCGATAACGACATGCTTTCGGCTATCGTATCGCATATAATCAAAGCCGACCGCCTTGTGATACTCACCGATATCGACGGGCTGTACGACTCTAACCCCCGCGTGAACGAGAACGCCAAAAAGCTTGACGTCGTGACCAAGATCAACAGATCGGTGCTTGACATGGCGGCAGGCACGGGCTCCAACCGAGGCACCGGCGGCATGATAACCAAGCTGCAGGCGGCTGACTACGCCACCAAGCGCGGCATCGAGGTGCACGTTATGAACGGCAACGACCCCAAGCTCATTTACGACGTATTCGAGGGCAAAACCCCGGGAACCAAGTTTCTCGCGCAAAGATAAGCTTAGAAGCTAGATGCTGGAAGCTAGAAGCTAGATGTTGTATGCCGAACAATTGGAATAAACTAATATAAAAGAGGAAATGCTATGACTACACTTGAAAAAATGGGCGCTTCCGCCAAGCAGGCGGCGCGCGTGCTTATGAACGCGGGTTCAAAAAAGGACGAGGCATTGCTGGCTATCGCTAAGGCGCTTAAGAACAACGCACAGGCGATAATCGCGGCAAACGACGCCGACATCGAAAACGGCAAGGCGGCGGGGCTCACCGCCTCTCTGCTCGACAGATTAAAGCTCGACGAGAGCCGCATCCTCGGCATGGCTGAGGGCGTTGAGCAGGTTGCCGCACAGGCAGACCCCATCGGCAAGGTGCTTGAGGGCAGGGCCCTGAAAAACGGCTTGCAGATCGAAAAAATCACCGTCCCAATGGGCGTTATCGGAATAATCTACGAGGCTCGTCCCAACGTGACGAGCGACGCGGCGGCGCTCTGCCTCAAAGCCGGCAGCGCCGTGATACTGCGCGGCGGCAAGGAAGCCATCAACTCTAACAAGGCTATCGCTTCCGTTATGCGCGACGCCATCGAGAGCGTCGGACTTCCCCGCGACTGCGTGGCGCTTGTTGAGGACACCAGCCGCGCCAGCGCAACCGAGCTGATGCAGCTCAGCGAGTACCTCGACGTGCTCATCCCCCGCGGCGGAGCCGGACTTATCAAGAGCGTCGTTGAAAACGCGAAGGTTCCCGTTATCGAAACGGGCGTGGGCAACTGCCACGTTTACGTCGACGCCAGCGCGGATATCGACATGGCGGCGAACATCATTTTCAACGCCAAGACCCAGCGCCCCTCGGTATGCAACGCGATCGAGACCATCCTCGTGCACAAGGATATCGCCGAAAAAGCCCTGCCCGCGATCAAGGCGGAGCTTGACAAGAAGAACGTGGAGCTCCGCGGCTGCGAGAGAACGCGCGCTATTCTGGGCGACTGCGTAGTGCCCGCCACCGAGAACGACTACGCCATAGAATTCCTTGACTACATCCTCGCGGTCAAGGTCGTCGACAGCCTTGACGAGGCGCTCGACCACCTCTCGAAATACAGCACCGGTCACAGCGAAAGCATAATCACAAGCGACTACGCGTCGGCGAACAAGTTCACCGCGGGCGTTGATTCCGCGGCGGTCTACGTTAACGCCTCCACCCGCTTCACCGACGGCGGCGAGTTCGGTCTGGGCGCCGAGATAGGCATCTCCACCCAAAAGCTCCACGCCAGAGGCCCCATGGGACTCAACGAGCTCACCAGCATGAAGTTCATCATCAGAGGCAACGGACAAGTCAGGTAAGAGGCTAGAGGCTAGATGCTAGATGCTAGTTAGTTATAAGTTATTAAGTTATAAGTTATAAGTAGCTGTCATCTGTAGGGTTCGGTCTTGACCGAACCGCGAACTATAAACGAAACGTTTAGTGATCACTCCTCAGTCCCCATATTAGGGAGCAGATACAAGACCTCCCCCTACAGTGTGTTATATTAAACATCAAACGTTTCCGCCATGCACGCACCAATACAAATCGGAGCGAAGCAACCCTTCACTGTTGATTGTTAATTGTTGATTGTAGATTGTTATTTGTTCATCACATCAAAAGATACATCAGCGTGAAAAGGAGCGTCGGGTCGTTCTTCTCGTCGGCAAGGAGCAAAAGCAGCATCAGTATCAGGCTGGTCTCCTTGTCGCGGAACAGCGTTTCGATCATGTTCGGCGCGGGTTTTTCAAATTTCGGTGCGACGGGTTTTTCCGGTTTTTCCGGTTTAGGCGCGACGGTTTTTTCCGTCCTTTCGGTATTCTCGGGTCTCGGCGGCTCCTTCGGCGGCTTCGGCGCTGACGGGCGGCTGTGCGACATCCTTCGGGCGCGCTCAAACGCCTCTTCTTCAAAACTCGGCATACTTCACTCACCTCCGCCTACAAAAACAAGCCGCTGTCCTTTATCAGCGGTATCATTCGAATAAGGCTCACGAGCTTTTGCGCGCTTTGCAGCCGCTCCAGCTTTTCACCGCTGAGGAACGGGCGCAGGGCGTTCAGCAGCGCCGCGGTTTCTTCGTTCGGCTTTGCCGCGCTCATAAGCGGCATCAGCTTGGAAAGCGCCGACGACAACCCGTTTTCCGCGCTCGGCTGCGGGACAGGCGGCGGCTGAGCAGGCGCGGAGTTCGTGATACCGAGCTTTTCACCGAGGCTCTGCACCTGACGCATCGCCTCGGGATCGCTCATTATTTTATTGATAGTATCCTGCAATTCAGACATATAGACCCACCGTTATTTATTGTTCAGCAGCTTCATCAGCGCCTGCGCCTCGGGGCTTGAAAGTATCTCCCTGGTTTTTTCGGGGTCGCTCAAAATCGACTCCACCTTCTTTGCTTTATCGCTGTCAATGCTTTTCAGCAAACCGTCCGCGTTGCCGGTTTGGCATGTGCTCTCGATTTGCCCGCGCGGCACGTTCAGCTCGCGCGAAAGACTTTCAAACAGCTCGTTAGCGTTATCAGCCATAAAACCACCTCGCCCTATTTTATGCGCGGCAAAAGATTTTAGAACGGAGTATTACTATGCGTATTTTGGTTTTGTCCGATACCCACGGCGATTTTCACTCGCTCAAACGCGCTCTTGACGCGCGGACTGACGCCGACGCTATCATCCACTGCGGCGACGGTTTCGAGCAGTTCAAATACATTCAGCAAACTCAGGCTGACAAGATAATAGTAGGCGTGCGCGGCAACTGCGACTGGTCAAGCGACCTTCCTAACACCGAGCTGGTCGAGCTGGGCGGCAAGCGCATCTTCGTAACGCACGGACACCTTTATCAGGCTAAATTCACGGTGATGAATCTGATATACGCCGCGCGCGAACAAAAGGCGGACATCCTGCTTTTCGGCCACACCCATCAGGCGATGACCGACTATTACGAGGGGCTTCACATAATGAACCCCGGCACCTGCTGCGGGTACTACGCCTCCTACGGCGTCATCGACATCACCGACAAGGGCGATATCGTCACCAACATCGTCAGAATAAAGTAGGTGCAAGGCTTGAATTTCAACGGATTTGATTTTGACGACAACACAAAAATGCTGTTGTCTGAGCTTGATGGCGGCGGCAGACTGCCCCACGCGCTCATAATAGAAAGCCCCGACCCGCAGAAAGCGGCGAAGCTTGCGGAGTATATTTCGATGTACGCGGTATGCTCCGGCGACGACCGCCCCTGCGGCACATGCAAAAACTGCATCAACGCCCAAAAACGGGCTCATCCCGACATCACTTATCTTGAGCTTCTGCCAAAGAAAACCGTATACACCATAGAACAGATGCGCGAGATCACCAAGGACGCTTACATCAAGCCGAACGAGGCGCGCGCAAAGGTATATATATTTGAACGGGCGGACGAGCTGTTTCAGACGGTAACGCAAAACAGCTTTTTAAAGCTCTCCGAGGAGCCGCCGCAGGACGTGTTTTTCATCCTGCTGTGCAAGAACGCGCAGCGCATGCTCAACACCATTCTATCGCGCTTCACGGTGATAAGCCTTCGCGGCGAGGAGCAGTTTGACGAAACAGAGCTCGAAGCCGCGCGCAAGATAGCGCAGGGCATTTTGGAAAACAGGGAATACCCGCTTTTGCTCGCGCTCAACGCGCTGACCGACGAGGAAGCGGCGCCCCGGCAAATAATATCGGCATTAAAGCTCAGCCTTCGCGACGCGCTGGCGCTGCTTTCGGGCGGCGACGTTATAGGCGACGGCGAAACGGCAAAGCAGCTTGCTTCGCGCCTGACGCGCAAAAAAATAATGGCTATGATCGAGCTGTGCGGCAGCTCTTTAAATAAACTGAAACAAAATGTAAACATCAACCTCCTCACAACATGGATGTGCGGAGAGTTCAGGAGGATAACATGGCAGAGGTAATCGGCGTAAGATTCAAAGAGGTGGGCAAGGTTTACTACTTTGACCCGCTTGGAAATAAGCTTCGCATCGGCGATATGGTCATAGTCGAGACCGCGCGCGGCATTGAATGCGGAGAGGTCGCTATGGCTAACAAAAACGTCAACGAGGAAAACCTTGTGCATCCGCTCAAGCCGCTTGTGCGCGTGGCTACCGAAAAGGATCTTAACCACCTTGCGGAAAACCACATCAAGGAAAAGAACGCGCGCAAGATCTGCGAGCAGAAAATAGCGGCGCACGGGCTGCAAATGAAGCTGGTCAACGTGGAATACACCTTTGACAACAGCAAGATAATCTTTTACTTCACCGCCGACGGCAGGGTCGACTTCCGCGCGCTGGTAAAAGACCTCGCGGGCGTTTTCCGCACCCGTATCGAGCTTCGCCAGATCGGCGTGCGCGACGAGGCAAAGATGCTCGGCGGCTTGGGCGTATGCGGCAGACCGTTCTGCTGCAACGGCTTCATGGGCGAATTTCAGCCCGTGTCCATCAAAATGGCTAAGGAGCAGGGGCTTTCCCTCTCCCCCGTCAAGATCTCAGGCACCTGCGGCAGACTGATGTGCTGCCTTAAATACGAGCAGGAGGCGTACACCGACCTGCTGCGCCACACCCCAAAGGTCGGCGCTATAGTGAACACCCCCGAGGGCAGGGGCTTGGTGGTCGAAAACAACCTTATCGCCAGGACACTAAAGGTCAAGCTTGACAACGCGCCCGAGGACGTCGCGCCCAAAACCTTTACCGTAAAGCAGTGCAGGTTAGTCAAGGACGGCTACATCAAGGTAAACAAGAAGGAGCTTGAACAGCTTTCGGATCTGGAGTGACCGGTTGCCGCCAAACACAGATTATTGCGACAAAATCATGTAAAAGTCTTGCAAATTTTTAAATTTGTGATATACTTAAACTAACTTAATAAGGAGGTGCTCAATTCATGGCATATGTAATCAACGATGAATGCATCATGTGTGGTGCTTGTGCAGATGAATGTCCTTGTTCAGCAATTTCCGAGGGCGACGGTAAGTACGTTATCGACGCTGACGCTTGTGTAGACTGCGGCTCTTGTGCCGATGTTTGCCCCGTAGGCGCTCCCCAGGAAGGCTAATAACAGGATAAACTGTAAACGACCCGGACGGCAAGGAACATTCCTTGCCGTCTAATTTTTTCTTGCGTATACGCGTTTCGTATTGTATAATGAAGCTATATCAAATCACGAGGAAACAAAATGAAAAACCTTCACCTTGAGCCGCTTGGCGGCGGCATTGAAATATACGTGTCCGACAGCTATCATTTTTCCACCGACACCATTCTGCTGGCGGATTTTTCAAAGCAGACCGGCGCAAAGCGCTGCGCCGACTTGGGCACGGGCTGCGGCACAATTCCCCTGCTGTGGCTTAAAAACGAGCCGCGCCTGACCGTGGACGCGGTTGAGATACAGGAGCAAGCCTGCGCCCTGCTTCAAAAAAGCGTAGAGCACAACAAGCTTGAAAACCGCCTGACCGTTCACTGCGCCGACCTTAAGGAGCTAAAGGGGCGGCTGCCCTTCGGCGCCTATGATGTGGTCGCCTGCAACCCGCCGTACAAGCCCGAGGGCACGGGGATCCTGAATCCCGAGGAAAAAAAGCTGATAGCGCGGCATGAATCGGAATGTACGCTCGACGATATCTGCCAAGCCGCGTCAAAGCTTTTGCAGTTCGGCGGCAGGCTGTGCATGTGCCAGCGCCCCGAACGGCTCGCCGATGTGATGGAGAGCATGCGGCGATTTGACATTGAGCCAAAGCGCCTCAGAATGGTGCAGCAGCGCAAAAGCAAGGCGCCAAAGCTGTTCCTGCTCGAAGGCAGACGAGGCGGCAAGCGCGGCTTTTTGGATGTAATGCCGACACTTTTCATAGAGGACGAAAACGGAGATTTTTCGCAGGAAATGCTCGACATCTACGGCGACTACAAAGACGGATACACCTCATAAACAAGGAGTTCGATATGGCAGGTATTTTATATGTAACGGGAACGCCGATAGGCAACCTTTCCGATCTGTCGCCCCGCGCGGCGCAGGTGCTCGGCGAGGTCGACTTTATCGCCGCGGAGGACACGCGCGTGACGCTAAAGCTGCTGAACCATCTCGGCATAAAAAAGCCGATGGTCAGCTACTACGAGCACAACAAGCGCGAGCGCGGCGAGATCATCTGCGCTCGCCTAGAACAGGGCGAAAGCTGCGCCATAGTGACCGACGCGGGCATGCCCTGCATCTCCGACCCGGGCGAGGACTTGGTAAAGCTGTGCGCCGAGCGCGGCGTCAAAACCGTCGTCGTGCCGGGGCCGAGCGCGGTCGTTTCGGCACTTGCGGTATCGGGGCTGTCCACGGGCAGATTCACCTTTGAGGGCTTTTTGAGCGTGAACAAAAAGAGCCGCGCCGAGCATTTGCAGAGCCTTCTTCACGAAAAGCGCACCATGATATTTTACGAGGCGCCGCACAAGCTGCCCGCCACCCTGCGCGATTTTTACGAGACCTTCGGCGAGCGCAGGCTGAGCATAGTGCGCGAGCTGACTAAGATACACGAGGAAGTCATCCGCACCACCACCTCGCACGCTGCGCAAAGCCTTGCGGACGGCAGCGTAAAGGGCGAAATAGTGTTGGTGCTTGAGGGCGCGCCCGAGGAAGAAAAAGAGGAATACACTCTTGAAACCGCCGTTAAAATGGCGCGCCGGCTTATCGCGGACGGCGAAAAAGCCACCGAAGCCGCCAAGCAGGCAGCCGCCGCGACGGGCTTTAAGAAAAACGAGATATACAGGGAGCTGACGACATGACCTACGAAACCGCGCTTGAAAAGATACACTCGCTGCTGACCTTCGGGTCGCGCCCCGGGCTTGACCGCATGCGCGAGCTAATGCGCCGTCTGGGCGACCCGCAGGACAAGCTGCGCTATATCCACGTAGCCGGAACCAACGGCAAGGGCTCGGTGTGCGCGGTGCTGTCGTCCGTGCTGGTCGCGGCGGGCTACAAAACGGGGCTGTTCATCTCGCCCTACATCACCGACTTCCGCGAGAGGATACAGATAAACAACCAACCGATCTCTAAGGAGAGCCTTGCCAAAGCCGTTGAAGAAACCTTCCCGGTTTTGGAACAGCTCCGCTCGGAGGGCACGATCATAACCGAGTTCGAGTACGTCAACGCCCTGCAGTTCTACATTCACGCGCAGGAGGGCTGCGACATCGTAGTGCTCGAGACCGGCATGGGCGGCCTGCTCGACTGCACCAACATCATCAAGCCGCCGCTCGGCGCGGTCATCACCACCATCGGGCTCGACCACACCGCCGTGCTGGGCGATACCATTGAAAAGATCGCCGCGCAGAAATGCGGTATAATCAAAAACGGTTCGGCGGCGTTCACCTCGCGCCAGACCGGCGAGACAATGGCGGTGATCGAGGAAACCGCCGCACGCATGAACGTCCCCCTGCGAAAAAGCAGCGAGCTGTCCGTCAACATCGAGGAAATGTCGCTTTGGGGCAGCCGCTTTGAGGTCGAGGGTATCGAGTGCGAGCTTAAGCTTGCGGGCGAACATCAAATAGAAAACGCGCTCACCGCGCTGTCAGCTTTATTCTATTTTAGAAATAAAAAGCTGCTTTCAATAAGTGAGGACGCGATAGTCGAGGGCTTGGCGTCAGCCAAAAATCCCGCGCGGCTCGAGCTGATGTGCGAGGAGCCGCCCGTCCTGCTGGACGGTGCGCACAATCCCAACGGCATAGGCGCGCTGAAAAAGGCGCTCGACGAATTCCTGACCGACGTTCCCGTGACCTGCGTCATGGGTATGCTCGCCGACAAGGACGTCGACTCATCCGTCGCCCTGCTCGACGGGATGTTCGAGCGCGTGTACACCGTGCCGGTCAACAATCCCCGCGCGCTCAGCGCCGAGGCTTTAGCCGAAAAATTCCGCGCGGCAGGCATGTCTGCCGCTCCGTTCAAGAGCGCGGAGGCCGCCTTTGATACGGCTTTTGAGATGGCGTGCGCCGAAAACGGCGCGGTGCTGATATGCGGCTCGCTGTACCTTGCGGGTGAGATAAGACCGTACATTTTGGAAAAATTCGCCTGACCGACATAATTAAACAAATTATTAACGCTATGCTGATTATGATTATGATTAGCATAGCTCTTTTTTATTGAAAGGATTTAATGACATGATAAAAACCGAATTCAAAAACAGCGTGCTGACCGCCTACATACAGGGCGAGATCGATCACGACAGCGCGGCAGAGATACGCGCGCACGTAGACGCGGCGGCTCAGTCGCGCAAGCCAAAGGTGCTCTGCCTCGATTTCAGCGGCGTCAGCTTTATGGACAGCTCCGGCGTCGGGCTGGTAATGGGCAGGTACCGCCAAATGAAGCTGCTGGGCGGCGCGCTGCGCGTCAAAAACTACTCTGACAACATCTACCGCATTTTCGCGATGTCGGGACTTGAAAGCTTGGGGGTGCTCAGATGAAATCGGTGAATGAAATGAAGCTCAGCTTCCCGTCAAAAAGCTGCAACGAAGCGTTCGCGCGCAGCGCGGTGGCGGCGTTCATTATGAACCTCGACCCCACCGTGAACGAGCTGAGCGACCTGAAAACCGCCGTGTCCGAGGCCGTAACTAACAGCATTGTGCACGGCTACCGCAGACAAAGCGGCGTTATATACATAAGCGGAAGGATACTTGAAAACGGCAGGGTGACGGTAAAGATCCGCGACAAGGGCTGCGGCATTGCGGACGTTGAGCAAGCCATGCAGCCGCTTTTTACCACCGCAGCGGACGAGGAACGCGCGGGGCTTGGCTTCGCTGTCATGCAAAGCTTTTGCGACAAAGTGCGCGTTACCTCGACTGTGGGCAAGGGCACCACGGTCACGCTTGAAAAGCTGATCGGCGCCGATGACTGAGCGCGACGAGCTGGCGCGGCGGCACCTGGGGCTTGTGCACGCGCTGTGCAAGCGCTTTTCAGGCAGGGGCATCGAATACGATGAGCTGTTCGCCGCAGGCTGTCTGGGGCTTAGCAAGGCGCTCAACAACTTTGACGAAAGCCGAAACCTGCAATTCTCCACCTACGCCTTCCCCGTGATAGCCGGCGAGATAAAGCGGCTGTTCCGCGACGGCGGGGCGGTAAAGGTCAGCCGTTCGGTAAAAGAGCTGTCGCTCAAGATCGCGAAGCTCAACAGCGAATATATCGCTAAAAACGGGGTCGAGCCCGGCGTCAGCGAGCTTGCGAAGCTGCTCGACGTCAGCCCCGAAAGGATAATCGAGGCTATCGGCAGCGCACGCGCGCCGCTGTCGCTGACCGCTGACTGCGACGAGGACGGCAGCCCTCAGCTCGACGTGCCGACCCCAGACATACAGGAGGAAATAACCGAGCGCCTCAGCCTGAACCAAGCGCTCGGCACACTTGACGAAAACGACAAAAAGCTGATACGCCTGCGCTATTACCAATGCAAAACCCAGACCGAGACCGCGCGGCTGCTCGGCATGACGCAGGTTCAGGTCAGCCGGCGGGAAAAGAAAATACTAGCGGTCATCAGAGAAAAAATGTCGGCGTAAATATCATCAGTTTCACAGATTATTTCCCCTGATGACCAGCTCCGCCCATTCGGCAGGACCTACCGCGCCGTTCTGCTCTATGCCGAGCGAACGCTGGAAGGCGATGACCGCCGCCTTTGTGCGCGGGCCGAAAATGCCGTCCACCGCTACAGCCGGAACAGCCGGGTTCCCCTGCGCCACGACGTTGAGGTAGCGCTGGATTATCCGCACGCTCTCTCCCCTGTCGCCCTCAATGATGAACCGCCCCGGGTAGGGCTCGCCTATCGCTGTGCGGTAGCTCGGCGGCAGATCCTTGACCGCGTCTCGGTACGCCTGCTCGATCTCAAAAAACACGTTCGCGTCCACAACTCCGGTGACGGGCAGCCCGTAGTTGTTCTGGAAGGTGTAGACCGCGTCGCGCGTCAGCTCGCCGAAAAAGCCCGTTATCGGTATCGGCGGCAGCTCAGGGTAAAAGTAGCCGAGGAACGCCAGATAGTACTGCAGCGCCTCAACGTCGGCTCCCCAGCTGCCAATGCTCATCTCGCGGGTGTAGCGCTTCTCGACCTCCGACAGAGTCAGCCCCTCGCTGGTGATCTCGCTCAGCCGCTTGACCCCCGCGAAGATCTGCTTTATCTTGTACCACGTCGCCTTGCCGACAACGCCGTCGGGGTCGAGGCTGAAAATCTGCTGAAACGTCCTGACGGCGTTCTCCGTTTCCAAATCGTACACGCCGGTGTTGCCGTTCACAGTCGGTATGGCGGGATAATTCTTCGCGATGCGGTTCAGCTCGCGCTTTATCGTCAGCACGTCGTCGCCGAAGGAGCCGCGGCGAAGCGCCACCCCGGGGTAGGACTCGGTGTTGCCGCCTACCTCGGCGTTGTAAACTATTGCGATATCGTCGCCGTAATAGTAGCGCAGTATCTGTATAGGCGTGTAGCCCTGATTCGCGAGCGTTACCGTGCCCCACTGCGACAGCCCGTTGCAAAACGTAGTGTATCCGTCGCAAAACTGCGCGTAGATCGGCTCTACGCTGCCAGGGCGCACGATATAGTTGTTGAATATCTCGTCGACTATGCGGCTGATATTGTCGTATATCTCGCCGCCGTAAACGAATTTCTGGTCTATAGACGTGTTGTCGGTGATGTCGAAATCATAACCTCGGCTGCGGTAATACTCGGTGTAAACGCGGTTGAGCGCAAAGGTTATCTGCGCCAAAATGTTCGCGCGTATGGCGCTTTCCGGCCATGTGGGATAGATCTCGTTAGAGGCGACGTTCTTGATGTATTCCGTAAACGGCACGGTGACATTCGGCGCGGGGGTGTTTGGTCTGCCCAAATGGACGGTTATCGTCTGCGGTATAACGGGTGTTGCTGCCATGCTCAGCCCTCCCTGACTCCGCTCAGCGGCTCGAGCGCCACGGGGAGGATCGTTTCTATCCTGTCCTGCACAGTGACCGGGTAGTCGACTATCTCGCGAAAATCGGGATGATAGACAGAAATAAGATAGGTAACGTTGTTCTTCCCCGCGGTCTCGGGGCTGTTGTTATCGCTGCCGACGCAGGACGGCAGGACTATTTCGTTGACTATTCCCGACTCGTCGGTCACGTCGTGATACAGGCTGTAGCGCATGCCGCCGTCGATCACCGCAACGTCGACAAACACGTTCTTTACGGGAAAGCTGCGGTTTGCCGCGCTTACCTGCACCTTCAGCGAGCCGCGCCCCTTATGCTCATTGATATACCTTTCAAACTCAGGCTTGAAGGGCGAATCGCCCGAAATGCGGTTTTCGTAGTTGCTAATCATAAAAAAGACCCCTTTCATCAGACATTCTATGCCGATGAAAGGGGTTTGTTGAATAAAGAAATCAATTTGTTTCAAAAGCGTAGGCAAGCCACGCGTAGGACAGCTCGGTGTACAGCGCTTCGGCGTTATCCACAAGGTCGGATTCCCTGTTGAGATATTTCAGCCCGTCGCCTACCACTGCGTCATACCGCCTGACTATACTTTGGAACCAAAGCGAATCGTCGCGTTTTTTGGTCTTTTGATACTCTTGCAAATCGAACTTGTCTTGGCTGACCTGCGTAGAAACTGTGGTGAACAGCGTGTTCATGTCCTTGACCGCGAGCGCGTCGGAACTGCCTGAGAACTTTTTGTACGCGTCGGTGTTGATCAAGTTATTCTCAAGCGACTTGACCGCGGGCTCGGACGCCGCGATAATCGCCTCAAGCTCGGGTATGGTAAAATGCTTGCCCTCCTTGCGCAGCTTGTACTCGAGCACGCAGTTTTGGGCGTTTTTCAGGTCGTCCCTGCTCAGCGCGTCGAGCGCCGACTTTCTGCCCGCCATCTTTCCGCTGATAGAATCGTACATCCCCCTCAGCCCCGAGGGCAGGTCGTCGTATGACTTGAAATCGTCATAGGCTTTGATAAGCTCTTTGGCGGCAGCGTCAACGGTATCGTCGCCGTTTTGATACACATTGGGATCATAAACCTCTTTGAAGTTATCCCTGCACCGAATGACGTTAGCAAAATCGCGCATGGCGTTTGCCTGCGGAGCCGAAACATCCTCTATTATTTTATAGCCCTCGTCGTAGTTGCCCGCAAGGATCTCGCTTTCAGCCTTGTCGATCTTATAATCGTCGGAGTTGTTCCGGATAATCAGCGTTATCAAAATCCCGACCGCCGCTGCCAAAGCGACGCCGACCGCTATCAGCGTTATAATCAGAGCCTTATTAACCTTTTTCTTGGGTTTCGCCTTTTGCGCTGCAGGCTGAACAGGCATTGCCGCGGGCATGGGCTGCCTGAACTCCTTTGGAACAGGCGGAAAATACTCGTCCACGCCAAAGCTCTGGCGCGACGGCTCGTCGTAATCGAAGTTATCCGGCGCAGATGATACAGACCTCACGGGCGTCTTAACGCCGTGCGGAAGCTGCCAACCGCAGCGCGGGCAAACAGTTAAATTGTCATCCATTTTCGATCCGCATTTACCGCAAAACATACGCACAGCTCCCTTCGGGTTTATGCAATGATTATAGCATTAACACGGTTTTTTGTAAATACCAAAACGGCGCGCCCTCAATTCGCTTTAACGGTTTAAAGCATAGGCGCTTTAAAGCGTAGCAATTTAAACCAAAAAAGCGTCCTCTCTTTGTAAGGGTTTCACAAATTTTCGTGCGCAACTATGGTTATACTTGACAAATCTCTGCTTTCGTGCGATAGTATATAAGAAACGAATCTGCCCCGACAATATCTTCTCGGGGCGAATTTTTGTCATGATCATATGTTATTTGTTATCGGAAAAAGGAGAATGAAAAAATGCCAATCACCGAGCTTCTCACCAGAAACGCGACGTATTTTAAAGACGAGGTCGCGCTGGTCGAGATCAACCCCGAGGTCAAGAATGTTCCGCACGTTACGTGGCGCGAGTTTTCGCTCATCGAGAGCAACCGCGACGGAGCCTTCCGCAAACAGCTCACTTGGGGTGAATTTGAAGTAAAAGCCAACCGCTTTGCAAACCTGCTGCTGACCCGCGGCGTTAAAAAGGGCGACAAGGTAGCTATCCTGCTGATG
Source organism: uncultured Ruminococcus sp. (assembly GCA_902776375.1). Taxonomy (GTDB): domain Bacteria; phylum Bacillota; class Clostridia; order Oscillospirales; family Acutalibacteraceae; genus Ruminococcoides. Next base: position 30,163 of record CACYPV010000018.1, read on the forward strand.
AACTGCCTTGACTGGCTGCCGATCTACTTCGGCATTTTAAAGACAGGCGCGCTTGCCGTGCCGCTGAACTTCCGCTACACCGCCGAGGAGATCGCCTACTGCGTAGACAAAGCCGACGCCAGCGTGCTGGTGTTCGGTCCCGAATTCATCGGCAGGGTCGAGGAAGTGCTGCCGCAGATGACGAAAATCAAAAACTGCTTCTATGTCGGCCGCGAATGTCCCGCCTTTGCCGACAGCTACGAACAGCTTATCGGATACTGCTCGTCTCAGGCGCCAAGCATCTACATCACCGACGACGACGACGGCGCGATTTACTTTTCATCCGGCACAACGGGCTTCCCCAAGGCTATACTGCACGCGCACCGCGCGCTGATGCACTCCGCAAGAGTCGAGCAGGCGCACCATGGACAGACCCGCGACGACGTTTTCCTCTGCATTCCCCCGCTGTACCACACGGGCGCTAAAATGCACTGGTTCGGCAGTCTGTTCTCAGGCAGCAAGGCTGTACTGCTGCGCGGCGTGAGCCCCGAAGGCATCATCCGCACCGTCAGCGAGGAGCACTGCTCCATCGTTTGGCTGCTGGTTCCGTGGGCTCAGGATATACTCGACGCCATCGACAGCGGCGAGATCGACCTAAGCGAATACGACCTCAGCCATTGGCGACTTATGCACATAGGCGCGCAGCCTGTTCCGCCGACGCTTATCAAGCGCTGGAAAGCGATCTTCCCGAACCACGAGTACGACACCAACTACGGTCTGAGCGAATCCATAGGCCCCGGCTGCGTGCATTTGGGAGTAGGCAACATCAACAAGGTCGGCGCTATCGGCATCCCCGGCTACGGCTGGCAGGTTAAGATCGTCGACGAAAACCGCAACGAGGTCAAGGACGGCGTAGGCGAGCTCGCCGTAAAAGGCCCCGGCGTAATGAAGTGCTACTACCGCGACGCCAAGGCTACCGAAGAGGTGCTCGACAGCGAGGGCTGGCTGTACACAGGCGATATGGCTGAACGCGACAGCGACGGCTTTATATATCTTGTAGACCGCAAAAAAGACGTTATCATCTCGGGCGGCGAGAACATTTACCCCGTACAGATCGAGGACTTCCTGCGCTCGAACATCGCGATAAAGGACGTTGCGGTCATCGGACTTCCCGACAAGCGTCTGGGCGAGATAACCGCTGCTGTTATCGAGGTAAAACCCGAATACAGCCTGAGCGAAGAGGAAGTCAACAACTTCTGCATGGCGCTCCCTCGCTATAAGCGCCCCCGCAAGATAATCTTTGCCGACGTACCGCGCAACCCGACGGGCAAGATCGAAAAACCCGTCCTCCGCAAAAAATACTGCGGCGAAAGCGTAGTCGCGCAGCAAAATGAAATCTCGCAAATTAAAATGGACAATTGAAAGTTGGTCAGCATGTCATCCTGAGCGATTCGAAAAGCAAAATAGTCGAAGAATCCCCCGATGAAAGGCAGATACGTTGCTCCGCAACCAAAAGCAATACAAATCGGAGCGAAGCGACCCTTAACTTTCAACTTTCAACTTTCAACTGTCAATTATAAAAAACCGGAGGTTTTTAAAATGGATTTTGACTTAGTAATTAAAATCGTCATGCTGGTGCTGTTCTTCGGCGTCATGGTCGGCGTAGGCGTATACTGCCGCAAAAACGCCACCAACGTCAGCGGCTTCGTGCTCGGCGGCAGAAGCGTAGGCCCGTGGCTTACGGCGTTCGCCTACGGCACATCCTACTTTTCCGCGGTAATCTTTATAGGCTACGCGGGACAGTTCGGCTGGAAGTTCGGCATTGCGTCAACTTGGATAGGTATAGGCAACGCCCTTATCGGCTCGCTGCTGGCATGGGTGATCCTAGGCAGGCGCACGCGCATTATGACCCAGCACCTGAACTCATCCACCATGCCCGAGTTCTTCGGCAAACGCTTCAACAGCAATGGTCTTAAGATCGGCGCGTCCATCATCACCTTTATTTTCCTTATCCCCTACACCGCGTCGCTGTACAACGGACTTTCGCGTCTGTTCAGCATGGCGTTCAACATCGATTATGTATGGTGCATCATCGCCATGAGCGTGCTGACCGGCATTTACGTTATAGCCGGCGGCTACATGGCAACGGCTATCAACGACTTTATCCAGGGTCTTATCATGATCGTCGGCATCGTTGCGGTAATCGCGGCTGTGCTGATGAATCAGGGCGGCTTTGAGTCCGCGCTCAACAAGCTTGCAGAGGTACCCGCCGAAACTCCCGGAGCGTTCAACTCCTTCTTCGGCCCCGACCCGCTGAGCCTGCTGTTCGTCGTTATACTCACCTCGCTCGGCACCTGGGGTCTGCCCCAGATGGTGCAGAAGTTCTACGCCATCAAGCATGAGCGCGACATCAAGAAGGGCACAATCATCTCAACCGCGTTCGCTATCATCGTTGCGGGCGGCTGCTACTTCCTCGGCGGCTTCGGCAGACTTTTCGGCGCTCAGATCGAATACAACCCCGCGACGGGTCAGCCGATCTTCGACTCGATCATCCCCAATATGCTGTCGGGTCTTCCCTCTCTGCTTATCGCGGTAGTCGTGATCCTGGTGCTTTCCGCCTCAATGTCTACCCTCTCCTCGCTTGTTATCGCTTCATCCTCTACCCTCACTATCGACCTGCTCAAGGGCAACATAGTTAAGAAGATGAACGAGAAGAAGCAGGTGCTTTTGATACGTATCTTCATCGTAGTATTCATCGCCATTTCGGCGTGTATCGCTATCTATCAGGTTTACAGCAAGAACGCCAGCGTTCAGTTCATCGCTCAGCTCATGGGCGTTTCGTGGGGAGCTCTCGCGGGCGCGTTCCTCGCTCCCTTCCTCTACGGTCTTTACTGGAAAAAGACAACCAAGCTCGCTTGCTGGGTTAGCTTTATTTTCGGCGTAGGACTTATGCTGTTCAACCTCATCATGGGTATCTTCTTCAAGGGCGTTTTGCCCGCGTTCTGGCAGTCGCCCATCAACTGCGGCGCCATCGCGATGCTGGCAGGACTTGTCATCGTTCCCGTAGTGAGCCTTATTTCTCCCAAGCCCGACAAAAAGCTTGTGGAGGACGCCTTCGCGTGCTATGAAAAGCAGGTTCCCGCAAAGCAGAAAAATTCTTTGGATTGATAAAAACGCATATCAAAAAGGAGCAGACGCTTGTCCGCTCCTTTTTTTGATTAAGTAAGTTTTTGATTTAGTAAGTTTTTTCACCCAGCACGGTGCCGTCGTTTGTTTTGTAAACTAACCTGATGCTCACATCGCGTCCGCTCGCCTTGGCGATCTTTTCTTTGCTGTCAGCCATAGTTTTGGCGATACTTTTATTCTCTAACTGAGAAGCAAGCGCCGTCTTATAAAGCGATATCTGCTCTGAGGGTATTTCATTCTTATAGATATACTCATAAACCAGAGTATCGCCCTCTGCATATACATTGACGTTCATATCGTCAGTGCCGGCTTGTTTCGCCGAGCCCTTCATAAGCTCAACAATTTGATCCATTGTCAGGGTCGCGCCGCTGTTGCTGCTATCGTTTGCGCTGCTTTCAACCAAGCTGCTCTCGTCCTTGCCGCTCTCAACCTTGCTGCTTTCTGTGCTGCCGCCCTCGGTCTTGCTGCTTTCAACCTTGCTGCTTTCGGCTTCGCTGCTGCTGTCAGATGATCCGCAGCCCGCAAACGACAGGCAAAAAACAGAAAGCATAGCTATAGCTATCAGTTTTTTCAATGTAACTCCTTCTTTCTTGTAAGATAATGAAATCATATCACAAATCATGCGGTTTTGCAAGTGCAAACAATCTTTTTGTTATCAGCTGTAAGGCACTTTATGCATTTGCCGCAGCATTTTATTGACTTTTGATAAAAAAGAATGTATAATAGTTTAGTCAAGAAAAACGCGCCTGTGGCGGATGAAGCGAGCAAAAGCGAGGTTTGAAATAAGGAGTACAAGGCAGCACAGTGCGCGACGCGGTACGACTATATTTCAAGCGGGACACACCACGCCGGATTTAGGTAACGCCACCTCGGTGGAAGAATCATAATGGAAAATTGAAAATGGAAAGTTGAAAATTTAGGGTCACTTCGCTCCGATTTATATTGTATTATGGAAAATATTATCGAAAAGAAAAGTTTTGATTTCGCAATCAGAATTGTAAGGCTGTATAAGTATCTTTCTGATAAGAAAAAGGAGTTTGTGCTTTCCAAGCAGCTTTTGCGTTCCGGAACAAGTATCGGCGCGAATGTTGCTGAAGCGCAACAAGCACAAAGTAAAGCTGATTTCATTTCTAAGATTTCTATCGCATTAAAAGAAACAACTGAAACCAAGTATTGGCTGAGATTACTTAACGCAACTGCTTATTTATCTGACATTGAGATAAAAACTGTTTTAGCAGATTGTGTTGAAATTGAGAAAATCTTGACTACAATCTTAAAGTCAAGCAAATAATAATTTTCCATTTTACATTTTCAACTTTCAATTCATATAAGCGCCTGTGGTGGAATTGGTCGCGTTGCGAGCGCCGCCTGCGGCGGATGAAGCGAGCAAAAGCGAGGTTTGAAATAAGGAGTACAAGGCAGCGCAGCGCGCGACGCGGTACAATTATATTTCAAGCGAGACACACCACGCCGGATTTAGGTAACGCTACCTCGGTGAAAAAACAAATAAAGGACAATAAGCTGATGATGGTTTCTATTCTCGGTGATTCCATAAGTACGTTTGAGGGTTATAATCCCGACGGATATGCTGTGTATTATGACAAGCGTGTTCAGTTTTTGAACGGGATCCATTCGGTATATGATACTTGGTGGGCAAAAGTGAACCAGTCGCTTCATGCCTACCTTTGCGTCAATAATTCTTATTCCGGCAGTACTGTTACAGGCGTTGCGTTTCCGAGTGGCGGCTCTGATCAGCGCTGTTCCGGCTTGCACACACAATTATATCAGCCGGATATGATACTTGTTTATTTGGGAATCAATGATTTTGGAAAAGGGATACCGCCGTTTCGTAAAAGAATATCAATAAAAAAAGATCGATTGGTATTCTATGACGCATACGCCTATATGCTCGATAAATTGCAAACAAATTATCCTCACGCTAACATTGTTTGCGGAACACTTGTAAAAACCAAAATAAGAGATTCCGACTGGCTTTTTCCTCAATGCTTTTCCGGAGTTCCCTTTGATGATTATAATAACGCAATTCGAAAAGCGTGCAAAAAAGCCGACTGCCATCTTGCAGATATGGATAAGCTCAATATGCGTTTAGAAACCTTGGACGGTTCTCACCCTACGGCGCAAGGACATGCTTTGTTTGCCAAAGCGTGGATTTGCAGTTTTGAGCATTTGGGGATAATTCAGGTAACGTCACTTCGGTGACAGTTGGAGGATAGATATGGCACAAACAACTTCAAAAGCGCATTGCTATTTTTGCGGTAAGCTTCTGACAAAAACAGGTGCCAAGCGCCACCTTCTTACCCATGCGTATGAAGGCGATAAAGCGCAGAAGTGCTGTTTGGTAAAAGTGGACTCTCCGTACTTGAAGGATTATTGGATTTATGTTGAAATCCCGCTCACCTCAAATTTAGAGAAGCTTGATGAATTCTTGCGGTGTATTTGGCTGGAGTGCTGCGGACATATGAGCGCCTTCTACGCTGCCCGCTATGAGGACATCAGCATGAACTGCAAAATCGCCAACATTCCCATCGGCTCAGTCCTAGGTTATGAATACGATTTTGGTTCAACAACTGAACTGACAGTTTCTTTCGTAGGATATACCGCCAGAAAACGGCAGCAAAAAGCTGTGAGATTATTGGCGCGAAACGAAGCAAAACAGTTTCAATGCTGCATTTGCGGCAAACCGGCAAAAGAGTTATGCTGTGATTGTATGTATGAGCTTGACAATCCGTTCTTTTGCGAGTCATGTGCGCAGTCGCATTACGAAAAGGAGGAGCATTTTATGCTTCCTGTCGTCAATTCTCCCCGAATGGGAGAATGCGGCTATGAAGGTAAGTTAGATAGATACGAATTTGAGCCGAACAAGCTGTATAACAAGCAACAGCAATGAGGGAGTTATTTCTTTTTTCGACACAATTAAATAACAGATAAATATCGGGTTTTGCGACCTGATTTTTATAAAACGCGCCTGTGGTGGAACTGGCAGACACGCTAGATTTAGGTAACGTCACCTCGGTGTAACAATTAAATAATTTGATTTTCACAGCGAAATGCTGTTGAAAAAATAGATGTGCGCCCGTGGCGGAACTGGCAGACGCGCTGGATTTAGGTTCCAGTCCGAGAGGGTGCAGGTTCAATTCCTGTCGGGCGCACCAAACGGTACAAATCCGAACCTCGTCCCGATTGGAGAGAGTTTTGGGTTTGTTCTTTTTTGTTGACTTAACTGATACATATTCTTCATATTTGCAAAATTATCTACTATTCTAAATAATGCCAAAATATCGTCGTTGGGAGTATTAGAATAGTTTTTTGTTAACATTATATTCAAACATACTGTCGAAAGCTACATGTCGAAGATGTAAAAGTATCCCGTATTTAGTGGTTTGTATGAAAATCGTTCTACATCTTGCGTTTAGGAAAAGATGGTACTATAATAGTAAATAGACATAATTGAGACTGTAAAAGGTGGAAGAAAGATGGGTATTAATCTTGCGATTGCAAGCGATCTTGACAGATCGTTGTTTAATTATGGGTTCCGAGATTCTCGCCGAAAATGCATATTTATTTCTCATAAAAAAGAAGATGAAGAAGCAGCTATTGCAATCGGTGATTATCTTACGAAGATAGCTAATGTAAATATTTATTTAGACGTAAAAGACTGCATCTTACAAGAAGCAGTCAGTGAGGAAAACGACAGAAAAATAGTTACTTCCATTCAAACAGGTTTGAATCTTAGTACGCACTTGTTATGCGTTATTTCAGACCAAACGCGATTATCATGGTGGGTTCCATATGAGATTGGTTTTGCAGATCGGCAAAACGTTGAAATCACCTCGTTAATGCTTAAGAAAGCAGATGATATTCCTTCGTTTCTCAAGATAAATAAGTCACTTAAAAACACAGATGACTTTTTACATTACATTAGCGATTTTGGGAAATATGGAAGTCTAACTCGAGATTTCAAGTATGAAGAGTTGTCAAATAGCGATCTATCGTTAATACAGAAGTATATAAGATAAGGAGGATTACTATGTACGGATACGATAATTTCTATTATAATCAGAAGCATAAAGTGTTTATCAGTTTTTACCACCACGATGATCAAAAGTACAAAGACACTTTAGAATATCTATTTGGAAACACTGTTATAAACAAATCAGTCAGCAATGGAGAGTACAATACAGATATAAGCGATGAGTATGTTAAGCGTCTTATTCGTGAAGATAAAATCAGCGATGCATCCGTCGTTGTTGTTTTAGTTGGTCCCAACACCAAAAACCGCAAGCATGTAGATTGGGAAATTTATGCTGGTTTATCTCGATACATCAATGGCAATGCAGGACTAATTGGCGTATTACTGCCTACATTCCCGCTGTATAGTGGAAAATACTATTATCAGGACATTCCTGCAAGACTTGCAGATAACATAAAAACCGGTTATGCAGACATTTATACATGGGATGATTTCACTTCGAACTATTCATCATATATTCAAGAAGCCTTTGATAACAGAAGCAAAAGACGTTCGATGATTGATAATTCCAGGCTACAGATGAAGCAAAATAAATGGTGAGGTACCTAATGGACATTATTAATATCGAGCTCGAAAACTGGTATAGTTTATCTATCAAGTTAAATTATTTCGCTATTATACTTCTATTTGTAATACTGTTTGGAGTATCTATTATAGTAAAAAAGATATTACCGCTTTTACACAAAAATTCCATGTACATAGATGAAGTTGAACTTGGGATAGGAACAAACAGCAAAGTGAAGATTAAGTTCTCACGTGAAGATAGAGAGATAGCATATAAACTATGGGTTGAAATGTCAACAAGAAAAATTATACTTCCTTTTGACGAAGAAAATGATGTGATTGTTGAAGTGTATGACTCTTGGTATAGTTTTTTTGGAATAGCCAGAGGATTACTGAAGGATATTCCAGTTGAAAAACTGAATAGCAGTCTACAATTAATCTCTGTTACAGACAGAGTTTTGAATAAATGCTTGCGTCCTCATTTAACAAAATGGCAAGCAAGATTTCGTAAATGGTATAATTTACAGCTTGATTCTAATTCGGATTTAACTCCGCAAGAAATCCAATACACATATCCACATTATAATGAGCTGATAAAGGAATTAAAAGCAATAAATAAAAACATAGACTATTATGGGGAAATCTTAAAAAAGTTGGCGTTTAAAGAATAGTCATTTTCGTACAGAAAGAAGCATTAGATGATTTAGGCAGGGAATTTTGACGCTCCCTGCCTGTTTTGTTTTATCGGATTGATTACCGGCTCACAAACGCTCTATTCTTCGCTCTGTTGCTTCAAGCATTCCTGCTTTTGTTTTCCCATTCTTTGTACTCCCTTCGCTCTTCATCGCTTTGAAATAAGGCGATTATATCGGGGAGGAAAGTCCTTGCTATCGCATCCGCTATATGCTTTGGGACTCTGCTTTTTTGATCGCTTGATAATCCGATTCCTTAAATCTCATAGCAATCAGTTTTGTTTTCTTTACGTGTTTAGTATTACCTCACTTTTAGCGGTTGCCTGCTATCATTATTTCTCGAATTGTTTGGTGGTTCGGGGTCTCCCCGACGAGCTGTTTGTATCGCCGGCCGTCGGTCGGCGATACAAACATTATGCTCGACTGTCCTGTAGGAAAGCCCTTGAGAATCCGACATATATTATAGGGCTTTTTCTCCTCTGAAAGAAAACATTTTGGCAGACACACCACGTTGGTACGCCTGCCGTTTTCTTATGCTATAAACATTCTCTCCGTCAGATTACCCTCCTCATCATAACAATCCTTATGCCGTTCGAATTTGGCGTTGAGGTTGATTTTGATGTGGAGCTTTTTATCTTTCTCCGAGATAACAATGCTGTCCACCAGCAGCCGCAGGTTAGCGTCGCTGATAGCCCCCTCCTGAATAATCTGCTCGATTAAATCGACGCTCTCTTTCATTTCCGCTTTTCGTTTTTTGATGGTCGTGCTGTAGTCTGTAATTGCCGCGATTTCCTTTTTCAGCCGTTCGATATCGTCCTCGCAGAGCTTCAGCATCCGCGTGTATATCGCGGAGTGCTCCTTGTCACGGATGCGCTCGAGCAGGATTTCTTCTTGGTCGGTCATACGCTGACGGAGCGTCCTGTTCAGCTCCGCGAGCTTATTACTGACGTTGCTTTTCTGTTTCATCCACCGTTTGATGTCGCTTTCGATAGACTGATAGTTTGAAAGTGCCCTATCCTTGATACTGAGTAATTCGTTGTAAATCAGCTCATCAAGTATGGATTCGTCAATTCTATGCGCTGTACAATATTCCTTGCCGTAGCGATGATAGCCGTTGCAGTTGTATTCAAATCTGTCAGGCAGCCCTGCCCAACGACGGATTTTGCATACAAAGGTGCAGCCGCATTCCTCGCACCTCAGTAATCCGGTGTATCTGTGACAGGGTTTACCTGAGCTTGCCCGGACGTCTTTCTTCTTTTTCTGCCCGAAAATAGATTGTACCTGCTCCCATTTCTCCTTGGAAATGATAGCAGGTACAAAGTTTTCATGCACGAAGTTTTCCTCAACCGGAAGCACCTCGCGGATTTGATAGATTTTATTGGTATGCGTTTTGTGGCAAACCAGCGTGCCTTTGTAGAATTCATTTTTCAGAATCCGTTTGACAGTAGTGCCTGTCCACAGAAACCGGTTCGTAATCTTCGGCGCGTTGCTCATGGTTTTCTTTTTCATCTTTTTGTTTTGATAGTAAAGCGGTGATTTCACTCCTTCGGCATTGAGCTGATGCGCGATATTTTTCAGCCCATAGCCTTGCAGATAGAGGTCGTAAATCCTTCTCACAATCTCCGCTTCTTCCTCTATGATGACAACCTCGTCGGTATTTCTGTCCTTGAAATATCCAAGCGGAGGGACAATAATAATTCCCTCGCGCTGCTTTTGCAGATAGCCTGCCGAGATTCTCCGCGAGGTATCCTTACAGTACATATCGTTGATGATACCCTTGAAGCCGATCGTCAGGTCATCCGCTTCGTTGAAGGAGTCGATATTTTCCGTGACTGAAAGCACGCGGATATTGTGTTTGCGAAGCTCGTCCATGAAAACCATCGTCTGTGTGCGGTGTCTGCCGAGCCGCGACAGGTCTTTGACAACCACCGCGTCGATGGATTTCTTATCGAACTGCTCATAGATTTTTTCAATACCTTCGCGCTCAAAGGTCATTCCGCTAACGTTATCATCAAATGATTCTCCGATGATTTCGTGATTATGCGCCTTTGCGTATTCGACTAAAATGTTTTTCTGGTTGGTCAGCGAGTTCTGTTCTACATCATCATCGCGTGACAACCGATAGTATAGCCATACTCTCATGTGTATTCTCCTTTCGATTCTGTGTGGGAATGTCGTGGCCGCGCTACCTCTGTGCAACCACAACATACCACAGTTTTTATTGAATATCCAGACTATTTACGCAGATTTTTCAAGATAAAAATCCTCGTCCGGCAGTAAATTATTTTCTGAAATGTAGTCTTTGACTACGGATTTTAAGAATGTGTTGAACTGCTCGTCGGTTCCGACGTAGTCAAATTCAACGGTAGAAATGATAATCGGCTCAGCCTTTCTCGCCATAGAACTCCTTTCCTCGCCGTAGTAAATGCGGCGAATTGTTTTAATTATTCTGATAATGTGGTGTTTAGTTTTGAACCAAAACCGATTCATATTTGACATCAATCCTTTCTAAAAATGTTTTGTTTAGTAACTTTGTGAGATACCCTGCTCTCGTTCGTAGTCCTCGCGGGTGCAGTAGGTGTGGAAGGCTTCATTTGAAATCTTTCTGCCGAGGATCTTTTCGAGACGAAGTTTTTCCATCGTGTTCATTTCGTTGACGTAATGCGGCTGATAATAGTAGTCCGCCGGCACGGATGAAAGTATATCTCCGAGGAGATTGAACAGTCCGTCGGTGCTTGTCATGGTGAAACTGTCGTCGTGGTATGGCGTGATATAGTCGCAGTAGGTGTCAAGCATTGCGCCGTCACAGCCGCCCATGGCGAAGTACAATTCCAAATTGTTTTTCAGAAATCGCTCATCAAACAACTTGTTGTCGCGGACTTTGTAGCCCTCGGGCGTGGTGAAGGTGATATATTTATACTTGTCTTCCCACTGCACCTTGTAGCCGTGTTCGCGCATATACTCGATGAATTCTTCCTTCGTTGACGACCAACCAATGGCGCAGGATGCTATTTCAATCAGGTCACGCTTCCATCTTGAGTGGCGCGGATTCTTGGTTTTGGTCTCCGTCACGCTCAGCCCATACTCGCGGCACAGCTGATTGGAATACTCCTTGACCTGCAACATCTCATCGCGGCTTTGGTGGAATTTCTTTCCGTCTTCGCAGTTGACGCTGTTCATAATAAGATGATTGTGGATGGCATGGGTGTTTGTGTGCGTAGCAACAAGCACTTGAAATCCGGGAAAGTATTCCGCAAACTTCAATCCGATTTCGTGCGCTGTCTCCGGCGTGAGATCGTCATCGGGCGAGAATGACTGCACGATATGATAGTAGCTCCTGCCATCCTCCTTGTGAAACCGCTTCTTAACGAACCGGAATTCATCGAGGGCGCTCTCGGGTGAACAGTTCACTCCGCTGATCAATTTGCTCTCCGTCGCTTCACGGCGCGTAACATAATCAAAAATATTGTTCATCGGACTTCCTGAGTTAACAAATTTAACGACTGCCATAGCCGTGCCACCTCCTCTCTCGTCTCGCGCAAATCTACCTCGTAAATGTAGCCGGAGTTGACTGCTCTCGTCAGCTGGTTGAGGTTGTTTCCGATTTTTCTCAGCTCATTTGCTACTTCATCTACGCCTTTGACGACGATAATCTTTTTGCCAAGCGCACAGTCACGCAGATACATGCTCGGCGTTCGGTAAGATGAGTACGCCTTTTCCTCGATGATTTTTCTCTGCTCGGGCGTAACTCTCGTTGAAATGATTTCGGTTTTTGTTTGTGTTTTCATAAAAATCACCTCCAAAGATTTTAATAAAGGGGTGCGGGCCTTGCCCGCATCTGCCTTTGCGGCAGCCCGAAAGAGGGCGGTCGTAATACAAAGGCGAAACTGGCAATAAAGCAGGAATTATTTTCTGTTTTGTAGAGTGGGTATGCTGTGTTTTGGGGCAACAGGAGCAACATTTAACCTCAGCGCACTGTTCATCAGCTTTTCCAAAACAAATCGGAGCGACAAAGAAGCAACATGCTGCACATTTGTCACCCCAACAGAAAAAGGAAAAATCCCGTGCTGACTGCGATTTTGAAACTTTGTCACCCGCGTCACCCGTTTATTCACACAACTCTGCGACCGCGTCAGCCTTATCTTTGATCAGGCAGATAAAGCGGAGCGTTTTATCACCTAAGCGGATAGACTTTGTGTTCTTGCCCTTGTCGCAAATTGTCAAGCCTTCTTCGGCGAGCGCTTTAATCAATCCGTTTTTGGAAATCGAAAACGCTTCTTCTTGCTCGCCGCATAACCGTTTGACTTGCTTGTGAGCGATATCTGCATTGAGATAGAAAAATTCATCATCTTGATAGCCGATATAGTTTACAGGCTTGAATTCAACCGGATTATGTTTATCCAGCAACACAGCCTGTCCGCTTTCGATCAAGGAGTATAATTTCTGAATGAATTTGTGCGTCGGCTTGTCCTGATCGATATTCATGCTCTGCTTTTTTGCAAGTTCATACAAACAATTTCTGCAACGCTCGAATGTCGAATGGTAATCTTCTTTGGAAATGATTTCATAGTCCAACAGAAAGAATAAAAAGTATTCTATACCAATCATCAGCCATGCGTAGATCTCAGGCACTCTGCCGTGACAGTGTATACCTGAATTGATAAACTCCTGACGGTAATTCTGAAAGCTTTTCTTCAGCTGATTGACGAATGACCGCTCAGTATCCTTGTCTTTCAAAAGCCGCGCCTTTATCCATTCCGTGTACGCCAGCATACAACCGCGGAGTGTGCCTTTTTCTGCTTCGCGCTGAAATTTGGAAAGGTTATTCAGATCGATCATGCCATCGCGCAGCTCCAAGCAAAAATATCTTGCTGTTCCGCTCTCGCCAATATCGGGAGCCTGCTCGGCGGTGATGATGGCGTTACCCTGCGGCGGTCTTGACTGCATCGGAGTAGAATCTGATTTTAATCTTCCTCTGCCGATACGGTCGCCGTAGCCGCGCATGATCTGCTGTGCTGTTTCAGTCAGCTTGTTGGCTTCTTTTCTGCCGCTTGGGTGAAAGTCATCAATGCACGTCAGCACGTCCTTCAATGAAAAGGCGTTGTACATAATACTGTTTGCGGTATCCCGAAATGACAATGGCAAATCCGAACTGTTGAACCTTCCGAAAAACGAAAGGAACAATGCCGCCAACGTACTCTTGCGCGTTCCTGTTCTGCCGAGCAAACAGAGGACAAATTTCGGTTCGCAATTTGCCTTATGAAGAAACTCATTCAGCGGAGTCAGAAAAGTAAATGCCAACAACGGCAAAGTGATTTCATCAGGCGCAAAAGGGAAATAGCTCGTCATAAAATATGCGCTTGACAAATCTGAAACTATCCAACCATCGGCTTTTTCATATCGGCTGAGTTTTCCTCTCAGAGTGACATCATGCTTGCCGTCGTTTGGCAGCAGATATTCCCAATGATTGTCTATCAGCTTCCAGCCGGTAACATGATAGATTTGGATTCTCTCTGCGTTCTCTGCCGTTTGCTGAATGGCGTGACGGACGTATTCTTTGACGCTTCTTTCCGGTTCAAGAACGCAATCCGCACCCCAGCGCTCAATCAGCCAGTTGAAGGATCCAAGCTCCGCACCTGTCACATCGATTTTCGGAAGCACTCTGCCGCTTGAATGAACGCCGCCTAAACGAAGCACAGTTTTTACTTCTGCGCCGTCGTCAACGCTGACCTCGCTGACAATGTACGGCAGAAAGTTGCAAAGTTTTTTAGATGTGATTCCGCTTTTGTTGGTTACCTCTTTGTAAAGGCAACCGTCCACCACCTTGTACGGAAGCGGGTACTGTACAAGGTTGTCCGTTGGATTACACATAGGTAATTCCTCCTTTCAAAAATATTTTTACAAATACAAAACTCCCACTCATTAAAAGTGGGAGTAGTATTCATATTTGCAAATAGGTTGATTTTCAAAATGAATTATGATAATATTGATGGCAGGTGATGTAATTTGAATACACGATATAATATCCACATGCTCTCAGCGCGTTCACTTATCAGTTACGCGAAAGAGGAAAACAATCAATATACATTTCATCTCAGCAAACCGGACACGCGCAAGTGTATCATGCGTGAAGCGGCTGATGAGCAGGACGATAACGCACTGTTTTATCAGACGATGTGTGTTCTCCACGGCAGCAATATTGAACCTCCGCAAAGCGAAACTGCGCTTTGCGATTTGCAGGATGTGATTTTATATGTTGACTTCAATGGTATATTTGACCGTGGCAACTCTCCGAAAATGATGGAACGGCAGAAGAAAGCCGAAGCGATGTTTCGCCCTGAGGGTGTAACACTTGACTTTGGGAACGGCGCTCAGCGTTACCTTGCCTTTGAGCGTTCGGGCAGTATGAGCCGTCAGGCAAAGCTGTCGTTTATCCGCGCAGATGTTCACGATGAAGTGCGCAGACGAATCATGATGGATATGGTTGTCGGTGACTGTCAGCTTTCAAAGCTCTATGCCTATAAGGGTAATTGTAGTGAAAAATGAAACCTACCGCGCTCAGTCAAAAGTGGTTTCTGTTGAAGGAACTGCTGTCAGCGAAGCGGTCAAAAAGTATAACCGCAAGGAAGAATTAAGAGATATTACGGTTCTTCGCCATGACGGTGAAGGATTGATTTCCAAGGAGCTTGCAAAAACAGTTGACGTTATTTATTGTGGTAAACACATGCACCATTCCTTCCAAATCCGTATGCCGTATGTCAAGGGTATGGTTCATGAAATTAATTTCAAGGATTTCCTGAAAAGTGCGGGCAGTGAATATATAACAGACATTTGGGGCGTTCGGCATCCTGTTGATAAGGTGGAAATGATACTCACACAGAGTATGTTTAAGGGCTATGGCTGGCTGACCGAAAACGGTATGGATTGGAATGACTATTTAAACATTTTCAAAAAGTATAATCATGCGCTGTATATAACCAATGTCAGCAAGGTGAAGCCCGACGACCACACGGAGCTGAACTATCAATTTCTCAACACCCTATCTATGACTGCAGAAGAATTTCGTCCGCTTGATTTGCCTGACGGCTGGGAGAACAGCCCTGCCGAGGATAAAAGAGAATGGATTACGAAAGCAACCGAACAAAGATATTTTGATTTTTGCCGTAATGAGGATTTTCGCAGGCAGTATTTTATTGATAAAAACAATACACTTGGAAAGTGTATTAAAAAGAATCCTTTGTTTGTCAATGAAAAAGCGTGTGTCAAGGAACTGAACGATAACGCCGACAAGCTGATTCGGCAGTACAGTTTAGGCAGGCTGCTCGTAAAGGGCGACAACCGCTTTCTCTCTGATGATTTGCTGGATTTGTTGATATTTATGATCGATTCCGGTGTCAAAAGGGATCATCGGCAAAGCGTGTTTTGGTCGGTGGCAATGACAGAGCGGTTTAAGAAAAATAGCTTTTACTCGCCGGGCGCGTCATATGATGCCGACGCGGTTTGTACGCTTCTGCGCAATCCGCATATCGCACGCAACGAGGAAATTCAGCTCGGTCTTTATGGCAAATCAAGTAATATGAGAAAACACTATCTTTCTCAGCTGACAGATGTAGTGATGGTAGACCCTGAGAGCCTTGCGGCGCAGCGTTTGGGCGGCGCTGATTTTGACGGCGATATGATAAAAACGATTGCGGATGATCTGCTTAACGAATGTGTAAAGCGGAATTACGAATATGATGATTTGAATGACCGCAGTAATCTTCCTCTGCTGTATATTCCGTCAGAAGAACCTGTTACACGAAACGCCAACGACTGGCACGACAGGTTTGTGACGGTTCGCGATACGTTTTCCTCACGTGTTGGGCAAATCTGCAATGCCGCATTTGACAGAAGCATTATAGCTTATGATGAAAACTCAAACGACGAGGAACGCCAGCACTGCCGTGAACAGACGGAGGTTCTGTCCATTCTGACAGGCTTGGAGATAGATTCCGTTAAAAGCGGCGTGAAGCCTGATTTGTCTGAATACCTTGTCAGAGAACGAAGGGCACACAATCTCTTCCTCAAATACAAATCCTTGCTGGAGCTTGACCGGAACCACGCTTGGTACGAGGATTCACCGCAGAAGAAAATCAAGCAATTCTTTGAAGCAACCGATTGGAGTAAGGTGACCTCGAATGTAGAGCGGTTGCCGTATTTAGCCAAGCAATTAAAGGAAAACACAAAACGTCTAAACCCGAAACCGGCAAAGGACAGCGAGCTGTTCACTTTTGCGACAAAGCCTGATTGGAAGAATCGCTTGGATTTAAATATTTTATCTTCCGTCGGATTTTTGTTGCAGCAATATGAAGCGGTTTTATTCAGAATCCGCGCCTGCCGCGCACCGATTAAGAACAAAGCAAGTCAAAACGATATTGACCGTATTCTCTATTCAAGAGGGCAGGAGGAGTTTATTGACAGTGACGCACTCTACGCAGCATTTTCAATGCTATCGCCGGAACGGATTTCAGTGGTTCGAGAAGAACTTAAAAATCAGTTGTGGCATTTGATGGATAAGGATTCACGGATTGATTTTCTGAGTGAGCTTCTCCCTGAATATGAAGATTATTATATCTTACTGGCAGATTTCCGTTTCGGAGGTTACCGGGTACTCGGCGACTTAATTTGTGACATTGGCGATGAGAACAATGCGACAGAACGCAAAAAACTCCTCCGGTCAAACGACTCGAAGGAGTTCAATGAAATGATGCAGGCGTATTTGAATAAATCTCACGCACAGAGTTACCGTCAGGCGGTTGCTGCTGCGTGCAGGGCTTTGATGGATAAAATTATCAAGCCGAAGAAGGCAGTGCCGTATTTGGTGGCTCTCGGAAAGCGTGATTTTCTGTGGGAGATGCTGCCCGACGCGGTTTATTCGTATGTGCTGGGGGTGAAGAAAAATGCTGAATGAACCGAAAGAATTCAAGGCATATACGCGATTTCCGAAGTACGACGCCAACGGCAAACGTGATATGTCGTTCTTAGGGCGGTTTACCTTTGACATGCTGATAAAACAAATCGGGCTGCACAGGGTTTTGACAACTATCGCACGCGGATATATGTTTGAATCGGAAACTCCTGATATTGACCGTGCAAAAGGGGCATTGCAGGCATGGTGCAGTTTACCGACAGAAAAGAAAGAAGATTGGAAAGCAAACACCAATTTCAATCATCTTCATACAGACTTTCCCGATTTGGTGGACAAAGAAGGACGCGGCTGGTTTTACCGGCACGTACATAACATCTGTGATTTTGTCAAAAACAATCCCAGCTCTGTCAGCAAGACGACAGTTTCAAAGTGCGAATTGCTGAAAAAGGGTTTTGACAAGGAATGGGAGAAAAAAGTGATTCAATTTCAGGTGCCGATTTTTTCAACCACAACCATAGGCTCGTGGATATTACGTTTTGACGATATTCTCGCTGATGCGCTGGAATTAGGAAAACTTCAAAATAAAGAATTTTCTCTTTCTGACAGTATCTGCGAATACATTGTAGCGCATGTCGCTTCACCTGCCCAGCCTGCCGCTGAATTACTGGTAAAGTATTATATCGCTAACAAGCCCGATGATACCGATAAGGTGGTGTTGCCGATCACGAACTTCGACGCTTATTTCGGCAACGGTACTTTCAGTAAAAAGTGGCTGCCGAAGGAATTTGACTCTATCATCACCCGAGACCCGCAGAGCAACGGTGTGTCGCGCTATTCGCTCCATGAAAATATATTAAAAATGATATGACCGAAAGTGCAGCCGAGCGAATCTACTGCATTTTTCTTATCGCCTGAAATGTCGCCGATAAACCGCGACAAATCGCCTGTGTGGGCTTTATTCTGTTTTATCGGGTACGACTGCGCGTTTTTTATTCGCGCGACACGGGGCGAAATTTTGTTTTTTCTGCAAATTAAAAGAACCGTCGTATCGTTTACCAACACGACGGTTCAATTCATGTATTTCCTCTCATCGTGAAATACAATGTTTGGTCAAATCTGCGTTCCGGCATTAAGCGATCAATATATCCTGGTTCAATAATCTCATTCACTACATTCTTGTTTATCGCCAAGTTTTGAACTCTGTCCGTTGTAACATACTTTCTCCATAAAGAGCCGCCCACAGCAAATTCTTTGTCCGTTTGATTGCCAAAAGCCATTTGACGATAAATATCAGTGATTCTTATTCTGCCGGATTTACTTAACTCCCATAGACATCTTGCCAATCTTGCAGAGGCTCTCATTCCACGTCTCATAGTATCAGCAGGCAACGCTGAATTATCTAAAAACAATCTTGAAAAAGCATAATCGCTCCAAACCACAATGTCAAACGCTTGATCAGCTAAAATCGGAGACTGTCCCTGTGTTTTCCAAAGCGTTTGCATTAGCAATGGCTTTTGGTTAGTGTAGTATTGCAGTTGAAACTGATTGATAGCATCACATAGATAAGGGATTTTATGAGTCATTTCATAATCGTTATCCCACATTTGAATCGAGGAACAGGCTTCTTCAAATATTTCTCTAACGTTACGAGCGTGATCTTTTATCGTGTCAAACATACCAAGAGCACAATACGAAGTAGTAGCAGCTCTAACTACTAGCTCAGAACCCCATTTATCCTCTGTCTGCGTACTTGTTTGTGAAGTTGGAATAACAGTCAATTTTACTTCAAGTGGAGATAAGTAGTTTCCGTCCGTGTCCTTAACTACCAAATCAATTCCATCAATTGAGTCAAAAGAGTATTGTTGATAAGGAGCAAAGACAGATTCAAAGCTGAAATATAAGTCATGCGGTGTTTTATCCCCACAATTAAACACCTGCCTAATTGGAATTTCCCGCGGCACTACTTTTAAATGACCGTTAATGATATCTAATGTTATATATATGGCGTTGATGTTCCTATCAAGCATATAACAGGCTAAGGAAGTAGGAAAGCTCGAATTAAAACAATTCTTTCCCCAATGATTGTTTTCTGAACGATTAGAATGATAAATTCCGTACAGACCTGTGGACATAGCGTTGCCTCCTTTGATTGATACCAAATAATTGATACCAAATAATTGACGTCAAATAGTTGACGTCAAAGACTTTTCATGTTATTATTTTATAGAATTTATTTTATTATATCATGGATTTGTATTATTATCAAGTGGAGGTTACTATGAAAACAGTTGATTTGTTTGCTGGGTGTGGCGGTATGTCGTTAGGATTTGAAAACGCTGGATTTAATTTGGTCGCAGCGTTTGAGTTTTGGCCAATAGCCGCAGAATGTTATAGTAAGAACTTCAGTCACCCTGTGTTTCGCACCGATTTATCAGATACGGAAACTGCAATCAATCAAATAAAAGATTTTTCTCCTGAATTAATTATTGGCGGTCCTCCTTGTCAGGATTTTTCTCATGCTGGAAAGCGAATTGAGGCTGAACGAGCAAGCTTGACGGAGTCGTTTGCACAAATTATTGCTTCTATTAAGCCTAAATACTTTGTAATGGAAAACGTCGACAGAGCGGTAAAAAGTAAAGCCTTTTCCAGAGCCGAAAACATTTTCAAAGAGGCCAATTATGGTCTGACAAAGATTATTCTTGACGCAAGTAAATGTGGAGTTCCACAAAAGCGAAAAAGATTCTTCTGTATTGGCGCATTAAATAAAGAAGATAATTTCATGTTAGATATTATTGAAAAAGGAATATCTGAACATGAAACTACATTAAGAGATTATTTTGGAGATACGTTAGATTTTGAGTACTACTATCGTCATCCAAGAAATTATAATCGTAGAGCTGTCTTTTCTATAGATGAACCCGCTCCAACTATGAGAGGAATGAATCGTCCTGTTCCTAAGGGCTATCCCGGCCATCCTAACGACGCTTGTCCAATTAACGAAAACATCAGAGCATTAACTACGTTAGAAAGATCGCTGATTCAAACATTTCCGGCAACATATAAGTGGTGCGGTAACAAAACGGATATGGAGCAAATGATTGGCAACGCTGTTCCGGTTAAACTGGCGGAATATGTTGCAAATTGCTTGAAACAATATATCGATTCGGAAATAAGCATTTGTAATAACTGCGAGATGTTTGTTGATTGGTTGGTAACATTCCGAAACTTGACGCAACGTACAGCCAGCGATACTCTATCTCGAGTCCGTAGAGCCGATAGATTATACCCTATTAACTCTGTTCCGGATGGGCTTTACTTTTTGTCTTTATCGGAAACATATGACTTTAGTCAATTGTCTCCATCAGTCAAGTCTCAAATCAAACGATCCTTAATGCTTTACAGAGAATTCATACAACAGATCTCTTCAACTACAGTTTAAGAGGCTCGTTATGTCCGACGTTTTTGATACATCAAAACGTTCCCAGATTATGAAACGAGTAAAATCTATAAACAACAAATCCACGGAATTAAAACTAATACAGATATTCAAAGATAACCATATTACGGGTTGGAAAAGGAATTATCCGGTTAAAGGTCATCCCGACTTTGTGTTTTTAGATAAGAGGATCGCAGTATTTGTCGACGGTTGCTTTTGGCATGGTCACGATTGTCGTAACACACGACCGTCTGATAACGCAGAGTATTGGAACAAGAAAAGGGAACGTAACATACGACACGATAAGGAAATAACCGAATTGTTTGAACAACGAGGATGGAAAGTGTTGAGAATTTGGGAATGTGAATTGAAGATAAAGAACAGAGATAGTTTATTAGATAAAATCGAAAGACTATTATAACATTGCTGAGGTTAATTTTTATGAAACAGTTTTTATACTTAGATACAGATATTATCAATTCAATAATTGCTCAATCTGAGCAAGGCTTGACAACAGAAATATCAAATGAAAATGAAACAGGTACAAACAAAGAAAAAAGACATTCCGGAGAAGCGCAGGGTCAAGCTAATGCAAGCGCATCGTTTTGGAAGTTTGCTAACGCTGAAGCAACAGGATCTTTAGGAATTAGTTACGAATCAAACAAAGGTAATCATGAAACGTATCGTGAAATAATCAGCAAAACATTACATGATGCAGCGTTTGACTTTGCCTATAATTACATTAACCCAACTAAGTATCCTTTCGGAAATAATAACGATGATCAATATGGTAACTATATCGAATTGAATCGGGTTTTTGATTTTGTTGATCTCTCTTATCTTGAAAAACTTTTTTCAAAAGAAGGAATACTTGATTTACTAAAGAAAGATACAAAGAAAAAAGCGGACAGTCAATTGCAGGAAACCGAGTCTTCCTTAACTCGAGAACAGTTAAGAGCAGCAAGAAAGACTATAAAAGAAAAAGCACAGAAGCTGATCAAAGCACAAAACCAAGAATATGACGATATTCATGATTTGCTTTCTATGTATAGTAAAATACTACCGTATTCAAGGATGATGCTTTCTTCTGATGGTTACTTGATTCCATTAGAAGATAAATACTTTAGGATAAACCCTGAAAACTTAGGTTTCAAATATGGAGGAGATATTACCTGTGTAGGCATAATCACCAATATTATTGGGGAAGATACAAATCCTGAGGACAGCAAAAATATATTTGCTACGCTTCAATTCACTGTTAATGAGATGCTGAGAGCTATTCTTCCAACAGAAGAAAAGAATATTTGTGTTATCCATCCAATAGCAGTTTATTATGAGAAGCAAAATTAGGCTTGTCCTTTTAAAAACCTTTATGTCGACAAAACACAGCTTAGGAGAACGATAAATTGAGTTTCTTTGAAAGATATAACAAACATATTATCGAACCGTTTGCTATCAAAACAATCGCTGCGTCATACGATAAAGAATATGGTACGTACTATTCACCCACCGATACAAACAACTTTGATTATATTTCTCCAACGCACGAACAGGCTATAGAAATAACTTCGGTAATACCCAAAAATGAAATCAATGTCTATAAATATGAAAAGCTAAAATCTAAAAGAAAGACTCATCTCAGAACCTCCCATATTAAATCGCTTAAGTTAAAACCAAACGGAGATATTTATTCATATTACGGAAGCTCTATCAATGAGATAAATCATGCAATTCGCAAAAGCTTAGAGCTAAAACACGCCAAAGCGGTAGAAAGAATAAAAAATAAACCTTACAAACAAGTGGATTTGTGTATTTGCATTCAAGATGGAAGTCTTATGGACTTGTTCAGCTTCGAATTAGCATTCACAGATTTAGAGAAATACATATTTGATAATATCTTTTTTATTACCCCATCTTATTTTATACACTATAAAAAAGGAAACGGTTTTTTTGAGTATCCGAGAGTTATAGAGTTATAAATAAAAATCCACATATTTATAAAACACTTTAACGAAGGCGAATATTCATATCGATATAATGTTTTCCCTTGTTTTTTTGACAATTATAACAGTGCTGTTTATGTGCTTTGTGGCTGCTTACGCGGAAATACCAGTATGGTTGCGAATTACACTGAGTACGGTTGTTTTTGTGATGATTTTTGTTGTCGCTTAGATTTTCTTTGATTTTGGTTCGACACTGATATAAGAAAGTGTAGTAAAACAATATATATAATTTTATCAAACTGATGAGTTGAGAAATTTACGGCAAGTGCAGCAACAGGCTTTTCCTCCACCAAGGTGACGTTACCATTAGGTTCTAGTCCGCGAGGGTGCAGGTTCAAGTCCTGTCAGGCGCACCATAGAAATAAGGTACCCAGTTAGGGTGCCTTATTTCTATTATACAAACTGTATATTCCGCCGCGTGAGCACCACTTGCACGGAGTTTTAGCACCACGGTCACGCGGCTTTAGCACCACCCTTTACGAAGCTGAGCACCACCCTCTA
>CACYPV010000019.1:0-23163 GCA_902776375.1 uncultured Ruminococcus sp.
AAAATCCTTGCACTTTTTTTAATTTTGCCTATTCTCTCTTTTACATGCTAAAACCCGAAATCCAGTTTGCCTGAATTTCGGGTTTTTCTACAGTCTGACCGGAGCGGAAATCCCGCTCCGTTATTTTTTTGATATGTCTGCTTATTCTTTTGGAAAGAAGGAAACAACATAGTCCCCGTAAGGTACGTCGATGCGGACGATATCGCCGCCGTTTTTGATTACGGGAAAATCAACAACGTCGCCGCTGTCGAAGGTGGCTGTGAGCTTGTCGTCGGACAGATCGTACGTGCCCGTATGGGTGCCGTCGTCTTTGTCGCCCTGATTCAGCCACAGCTCAAAGCCGTTCTCTTTGTCAAATTCAAGCCTGCCCTGAAATGTAGACGCCTTCACGTTGTAGACCTCGCGGATATCCACCTCATCGCCGCTCGCGTTTTTCGCGCTGATCGAGCTCCAGTAGGTGCTGCGCAGCAGGTGCTTTTTGTTGTCCTCGTTAGTTTTGAAAATCAAGAACACTATAAGCCCCGCGATAAGTACTGCCGCTATGCACGCGCCGATAAACGGCTTGACGGGGAAAGGCTTTTTAGCGGGCTGTTTATTCTTTTTTGCGGGTTTCTTTTTTTTAGCAGACATATTACTTTTTCTCCGTGAAGTAAACCTTGTAATTTGCGTTCGTGCCCATGCTGTATATCACATAAAAGCTGAACGGCTTATTATTTTGACCGTCCCAATCGATGACGGTGATATCCATCTGCCTGTCAGGCAGATACACGGCGGTGATTATACCATCCTCAACATGGTATGCGCCGGCGGCGGCGCCTGTTGAGCTGAGAGTATCGGTAAAGGTGCCGTCTGCGTTGAAGGTCAGCGCGCCGCTCGAATAGCTTTGACCGAACAGACTGCGCATGCTGACTTTCGTGCCCTTTGAAATATCCTCAGCCGAGGAATCGGGAACATATACTCCGCTGAAATATGTCACCTCGCCACCCTCTGTGGGAAGCGCGATATCGATAGTGGGCATGGTCTCGGGCTCTTCCGTGGCAATCGGAGCCTCCGTAGCGGGGGGAGCGTCGGGCAGATCTTTCGTTGTGCTCTGCGCATCCTGAGTAACGGGCTCGGTGCTAACGGTAGCTGCCGCAGTAGTTTTCTGCGTGCCGCTCTTGCCTGAGTCTTTATTCTGATTTATCGTGATAACGATAATAACTGTCGCGATTATGGCGGCAGCGATGACCGCCGCGATCAAACTTTTTAAAACGTTTTTATTCATGCTTATATCAATCCTTCACGCTTAACTCCGCCTCGCGTTTTAGCTTAAGCAATGCGGATTTTTTCATCATTTTTCCATTGAAATATATGTACTCATCGTCGGGAATGCTTTCGTCTATTTGAAAATCCCTGACTGCGCGCAGATATTCCTCGCGGTCTACCGAAGGAGCAGGCTTTTTTCTTTCGTTTAGTTTGGAATCGATCTTTGCGTTGATCTCCTGATTGCGGGAAGACTTGTCGGTTATCATTTCATACATGCGGGAATATACCGCCGAATGGATGATAAACGCCGCTATAGCCGGCACGAACAGCGCGGCGAGGATAGCGGTCACAACAATGACCGCAATATAGCTGCCCTGGCACGCAATGAGCAATGTGGAAGAAAAAGTCAAAAGCAGAAACAGTCCTATCAATCCGATGAAGTTATTCTTTATCTCGCCGTAGCTCATAAGGAAGCTGTTTTTGTAGATGTACCGCATGGGGATATCAAAGGTGACGGTCATCACGGGGATATAAAAGAATATAAACAGGAAAAGGATCATTATGATGATCGAAATTATCAGCGGACCGATAAAGATGGAATTCTGTTTAATAAGATTAACATAAAGATTTACGGATACAACGCTAAACACCACAACGACGTAAAGCACGACTCCGTGCACCAAAAAGCGCAGGAAGTTATCCTTTACAGCGAAAAAGTAGTTTTTTATAACCGCGACCTTTTCCTCGCCGGTCGAGATCTTTGCCGTGACCTTTACTACGCCCGCGTAAAACGGGAACACAAGTATTATAGTCAGCAGCATAAGCATTGAAGCCTGCATGTCCGATAGCGGCAAAACCGTTGTCAGAAACCAAAACAGAGCAAAGAAAGCTCCGAGCGGCACCGCGAACAACAGATTTGTGAGCATAAGCCTTGGAAGGTTGCGGAAAAGATTTGAGAATACCACGGCGATAGGCAAGGTATCTTTTTGGGATTGTGAAGCCATTGTTACCTCCTGTGCCGTAATATTGTAACGGCTAAAACTGAAATGTTGCGGCAAACAGCGTCCACAGCAAAGTGTCGAGCATAGCTGCGGCGCATGTTATTATAAGCGCTGAAATAAAACGGGATGAAAACCGTAAAAGCTCGTCTCTCAATGTTTCGGCAGGAGTCTGCCTGCTAAGCGAATACCTAAAGACAAGCTTTGAAAACGCGAACGCCCTGACCGAAAAGCCGACGAGCACCGCGCAAAATATGAACGTGCCGGGAAGGAGCACCAGCAGGTAAAAGCCCGCTCCGCTGAGCCCGTGCGTAACGCACAGCCAGCCGGCGGTAACTCCCGTGCCGAAGCCCTTGAAGCACAGCAGAGCCGCAATAAAGGGTATCCCCCACGCGGCGGCGCCCAGCAGATATATGCCGAGCAAGAAAAGGAAATCCGACGCGAAGCACGCGCAAAAGATGCCTATAACACCTTGGCTGAGCCGCGCGTCGAGATTGGTAGTAAATAAAAAGTCAAGCGAGTGAAGCGTGGTTTTATCCGCGCAGCGCGAATACACGACCCCCAGCACAAGCCCTGCCAAAAGCAGCGAGGCAAGCAGTAAGGTAATGCCGTGCCGCTTGAGAATAAGACGGATATCGGGTAGCCGCCTTTTGCGCGGAAGCCCCAAAGATAATACGATGCCCTTCATCAATAACATTCCTTTCTACGGTTGTCCGTAGTACAGGATATGCTGTTAGTTTAGATGTTAGAAGCCAGATTAGATATTAGGGGCGGTGTAGGAGCGGAACCGTGTGTCCGCCCGAAAACGTCGCATTTCAAAACAGCTTTCCAAGCTCCTCTGCCCTGTCAGTGCAGGCTTTCATTGCGTCGGTTATCGCCTCGGTAAAGCCGTGTTCTCTCAGCTTGTTGAGCGCGGCGATGGTGGTGCCGCCCTTTGAGCTCACCTTCTCGATAAGCACGTCGGGCGTGTCGCCGCTTTCACGCAGCATAGCCGCGGAGCCTTCAAGCGTGGCGCAGATGAGGTTCATCGCCTGCTGATATCCTATGCCGCAGCTTTCGGCGTAGTCAGCCATAGCCTTGGCAAAAAGGTAAATATACGCGGGGCTGGAGCCGTTCACCGAGATGATCTCGTTCATGTGATCCTCGGTGATGTACTCGCAAACGCCGCTGCCCGCGAACATTTTGTACACGAGCTCTTTATCTTCTTCGCTGATATTCTCGGACGGGCAAAGAGCAGTAGCGCCCTTTTGAAGCAAAAGCGGCGTGTTGGGCATGACCCTGACGACCGGACAGCTGCAGCCGAGCGCCTTGCGCACATAGTCGATGGAAATACCTGCCGCAATAGATACAAAGGTCTTGCTCTCGTCAGCCTCCCCTTTGACGGCTTCAAGAGCCTCGGCGTAGTTCTGGGGCTTTACGGCGAGCACGACGATGTCGCAGGAGCGCACAAGCTCGGGCGATGAGGGGTAAACCTCAACGCCCATTCCGAGCATAGCGCTGCATTTCAGCGGATCGGTGTCAAAAACGCCGAGCTGCTCTGCGCTGCCGTTTTGCGAGATAAGTCCTTTGATGATCGCGGTAGCCATATTGCCCGCGCCGATAAATCCGATTTTTTTCATTTGATATACTTCCTTATCCTATTCCGAAGGAGCTGTTGCTCGAGCAGCGGAAATAGATGTTGTATTTGTTTTCGGCGCCGTCACGGCCGTAGTCGCCGTAGAAGAATATCTCTACCTCGTCGACACGGCGCCGGAGCAGACCGATGTAGCAGCTGCCCGCAGCGTGGTGATACTGTAATATCCTGGTCATAAAGGCGGACTTGTTGATATTGTTGAGGTTGCGAACGCCGCCCGCAGAACTGGAGGCGTAATCCTTGTGGATATAGCCCGTTGTGCCGTTCGTCAGCTTGATCTTGTACCAGTAGGTGTTATAGAGCTTGCCGTCGACAAAGGTGAAGGATGTGTTCTGCGACATGCTGGTGAGTATCGAGTACGATGTACCCGCGCCCGAACGGAGGTTTACTCCCGAGGTGTTAACAAAGCCGGGAGCGCCCGCGTTGATGTTTCCGCCGCCCGAGAAGCTGTCGAGAATCAGGTTCTTGAGGACGGAGTCGTTTGTGATAGCATGCGCGCCGACATTGTAGCCGAAGCAAACCAAAGCGTCAAAGTGGCACTGATTGAACATCACATTGTTCGAGGTGAGGAAATCGTTGGTTACGGTAGTGTAGGGACCGTAGTTGACTGTCTGGCAGAGGTAAGCGTAAGCCTCGTTTTTGGTGAGGTTGTTGTAGAACTGCTCGTTTTTAAGCACTACCTTGCCGTAGCCGATAGTGGGATCGCTGGTGATATAGTCGGCGGTCAGAGTCGTCAGGAAGCCCTCAAAGTAGGCAATCATGTCGATGATCTCATCGCTGGCTCTTCTTTCACCGAGTACCGGCGTGGTGGTGTCGGTGGAATTGGTTACAAATACCTCTCCCTCACCGTTATCCGCCGTGGTGGCGTAGTCGGTGGAGGCGGTCTTGGAATAAGCCTTGACCTTCCAGACACCGGAAGAACCGAGCTTCTGGCTGCCCGACCAGATATAGGTGTTGCCGTCGGTGACCTTGCTTGTCGCGTTAACGGTGTATGAGGTAGAACCGTTGGTTACCACAAATCGCACCGCTGTGCGGGCTTTGTCAGTGATCGCCTTAAAGGTGACGGTGGAGTTCTTGGGAGCTGAGTTGGGTGAAGCGTATACAAAACGGATATTGTCGGGAGCTGTGACATTGAGCAGACAGGTGGAAGCGCCGCTCGAGGTGTACGCGCTGATAGTAACATAGCCCGTTCCCTTTGTGTTAACGATACCGTTGCTTACGGTAGCGATACTGGTGTTGGACGAGAACCAGTTTGCATAGCTTGTATCTGAATAAAGCAGTACAGACTTACCGCTGGCTATAGTCATGCCGGAGGAAGAGATACCCGTAGCGTAACCGGATTTTACGGTAATTGTGCAGGTAGCTGTAGATACAGTGTTGCTAGCCTTGATAGTCGTGGTACCGGGGGATTTAGCGGTGACGACGCCGTTGCTGTTTACGGTAGCGACAACGGTGTTAGAGCTTGTCCATGAAGCGGTATTCGAACCGGTCATGCTGATAGCGTACTGGCAGCCTACATATGTAGTAGCGCTGGTCGTGTGGAGCTTTATGGTGCCCGCGCCCTTGGTGACCTTGATAAGGCAGGTGGAGGCGCCGTTTGAGTTATAGGCGCTGATAGTTACATATCCGGCGCTCTTGGCGGTAACCGTGCCGCCGCTTACGGTGGCTATGGCTTTATTTGACGAGAACCAGTTAACGCCGGCTTTCGCTGTAAGAATGGCTGTTTTGCCCGCCGCCAGTGTGAGCGACGCGGGAGCTATATTCGTAGTAGTGCCGTTCTTAACTGTGAACTTACAGGACGCGACGCCGCCGTTTTCGGACGTGTAGATAGTAGCTGTACCCGCTGATTTCGCGGTGACAACGCCGTTTTGATCTACGGTCGCGACCGATGTATTCGAGCTTGACCAAGTGGGATACTCCGCTCCGGTCTGAGTCAGTGCGTACTGACATCCTACATAGGTAGTAGCGTTGACTGCGTTGAGAGTGATCTTGGGCGGCTCGATCTTTGTGACGAAGCTGCTGTAAACATAACCCTCGGTGCCGTCTGCCAGCAAAATATGATACCAGCCGTCATTATAAAGGGTGTCGCTCATGAAGCTGAACGAGGTGTTCGCGCTCATAGAGGTCACGACGTCGTAGTTCAGTCCGGGGCCTGTACGAAGGTTTACGTACTCCTCGTTGATAAAGCCCATTGCCGCGGTCACGGGAGAACCCTGATCAGCGTCGACCACGCGCACAAGACAGGTAGACGCGCCGTTGGCGTTATACGCGCTGATAGTTGCGTAGCCTACAGACTTGGCGGTAACTACGCCGTTGCTGACAGAAGCTACAGGAGTGTTTGAAGAAAACCACTTTACATCGGTAAAGGTGGCGGAAAGCTCGCCGGTCTTGCCCTTTTGAAGAGTGAGCATTGTGGGATAAATGCCGGTGGGAGTTCCTTCCTTTATGGTAACTCTGCAATAAGTGTTATTTGAGCCCTCGCTTATCGTGAGGGTGACAGCGCCTGCCGAATTAGCCGTCAAAATGCCGTTATCGTCGATAGAGGCAACATCGGGGTCTGAAACAGTCCAGGCGGGATCAGAAGCGCCTGTCTGCCAAAAAGCGTACTTACATCCGACATAGGTCGACGCGTTTAACGCGCAGGGCTTGATACCGGATGACTGCGGACCCGATATGACTCTGACAAGGCAGGTAGAAGCGCCGCTCGAGGTATAGGCGCTGATGGTGACGTAGCCCTCGCCCTTTGCGGTGAGAACTCCCCCGCTGACCGAAACGATATTAGAGCGGCTCGAGTACCACTTGACGCCGCTTGTTGAAGCGGTGAGCTTTGCGGTAGTGCCGTTTATAAGCGTCATGTTGTTTTGGGAAATGCCCGTTGAATTACCGTTCATTACGGTGAATTTACAATAAGACGTCTCGGTGCCCTGCATAACGTAGATAGTTGTTTCACCCGCGGATTTTGCCGTGAGTACGCCGTTGTCGTCGATGGTGGCGACAGCGGTATTCGAGCTTGTCCAAATGGGGGTTGTAGCGCCCGTAACGCCGAACGCGTACTGACAGCCAACGTAAGTGGATGCCTTGGTAGAGCTGAGCCTGAGCACGCTTGACTGCGGCGGATCAGTGACCTTGACAAGGCAGGTGGAAGCTCCGCTTGAGTTGTAGGCGCTGATAGTGGCATAACCCGGGGACAATGCCGTAACTACGCCGTTTTTGACGTCCGCGACATTGATGTTGGACGAGTACCACTTGACGTCGGACATCCTTGCGGTAAGAGTGCTGCTCTTGCCCTGAGCCAAGGTTATGTTCGGCGCGGAAATACCCGTGGGGCTGCCGTTCTTGACGGTAAATGTGCAGGACGCGAATTCGCCGCCCTCCGCCGCGGTGATGGTGACGGTGCCCGCAGCCTTTGCGGTGAGAACGCCGTTGGAATCGATAGTAGCGATAGCTGTGTTTGAGCTTGACCACGCGGGATGCTGGGCGCCGGTCTGCCAGAATGCGTACTGACAGCCTACATAGGTGAACGCGGTCTTGGCGCAAAGCTTGATGGATGACACATGCACCGGAGCTTCGTTATCGATAAAGCCGCCATAAACATAGCCGGTTTTATTAGTAGTTAGCTCCTTTACCTTGTACCATCCGTCGCTGTAGGACGTGGAATCCTGGAAAATTACTTTTGTGTTCTGATTCATGGTTGTGACAATGGTATTGGACATACCGGGGCCGGAGCGCATGTTTACTCCGTCGTCGTTGATCGTGCCGTAACTGCCTATTGTGGGAGTATAGCTTACCGCACTGCCCGTGATCATCGGAACAGCGATGAGCAGAACGGATCCTATGATCGCCATACAAAGCACTACGCACAGCACTTTTGCGAAAACTTTGGATTTCATAACATCTTCCTTTCTGTATTTTTTATATTTTATTTTCCGAACATTGCATTTCTGATGCGCTGAACATAGAATTTAACATACACGTTGATCGCCAGATCATAAAGGAAAAAGAACACATTGCCTAACGCCAAAAATACCAGCGGCAAATATACGCCGAATATGGAAAACTCGGACGCAGGAACGCCGACAACGAAAGTGACGACGAAGAACGAGCCAACAGCCGCCGCGTTAAAAATCAAAAACTTGACTATCCATCGGACTAACGTGTTTTTGATGAAGCGTTCAAGAATGTTTTTAACTATCGGATAATAGCCGAAAAAGGCGATGAACATTACGACCGCTTCCTTGTCGCCCGACAGAAAAAACGACAGTACGGCGACGACGCCGAATACGCCGAACGCCCACTTGCACTTGTACTCGATGACCACGGCTATGGTCAGAAGCCCGGCGAAGCACGGAAGCGCGTAAGTGCCGATGCGGACAAATCCGGTCACCATCATCAGCACGACCTCAAGCGCCGCTACGACTGAACAAAAAGCCAAGCGGAACGCGGGTTTTTGCAGTTGATTCTTCATATCAGCAACCCGAACGGCAGCAGCTGCACAGACAGTCCGCGCACAAGTACGCCGCGCAGATATCGCAGCAGGAACAGCCTGTAGATTGAGTGGGAGAACCGTTTGATCCCGTATTGTAGCCGCCGTAATTGTAGCTTTGCTGACCCTGAGAGCGGTTCATCGCGGCGCGGTATTCCTGATTATTGGGATCCATATTGCACGCTGTGGTGAAATACTGGGTAGCCTGATCGTTCCAGCCCTTTCTGAATGCGCACATGCCCTTTAAGAAGTGCCACTCCGCAGTGCGGTTGCCCTCGGGAGTGCTGTCAAGCACCTGCTCCGCCTCTTTTATCATATTGCGCTGTATGTAAATTCGGACGCTGTAGAACTGAGATGACGAGCCGTTGGAGCTGTATCCGCCTGCGCTGCCTGCGCCGCCCGTTGAGCCTGTCCCCTTGCCCTTTTGGCGCATGTTGTTGATCTGGTCATACGCCTCGTTTACCTCTTTCATCTTTTGCTCGGCAAGATCCGCGAGCGGGCTGTCGGCGTAATTATCCGGATGATATTTTTTGGCAAGGTCGCGATACGCCTTTTTGATCTCGTCATCGGAAGCGTTGGGTGACACGCCGAGAACGTCATACGGGTTGTTCATTGTTTTCCTCCTCATTGCGGTATATTACCGCGTTTTGCTTTGACGGAAAGCCGTAAAGCATCATATTATCCAAAATACCTTTAAAATCGATAAATGTAATAAGATTATAAGCGTCGTAAGCGCGTGCAAGCGACTGATTGAGCACCGAGGTTTCATAGTCTTGCAGCTCCTCATCAGCTATACCGTTAAATGGGTTGAAGTTGCCGCGCTTTTTGTCCTTTTCCAGATCGTCGGCGGCGTCGATAAGATATATCCAACGCCCGAGCTGATAGCCGAACTCATAAAAAACACGCTTTTGCCCCTCGTCCTTAGCTTCCAGCGAAAAAACCGCGGCAAGCATTGCGGCAGTTGGGTGCGCCGCCGCATCTATCTCCGGGTCATCGCGGGCTTCAACGTCGCGCTGAGCACGCATCATTTCCTCAACGGGAGGGTCGAGCTCGGGGTACCGCTTCACAGCCTTTTTGTGCCAATGCTTAAAAAACGGTTTAATTATCCTGACGGCAAGCCTTTTGAAAAATCCGCTGTCGGACAGGTCGTCGAGCAGCTTGTAATAAGCCGAAATGACCGAAAAAGCCGCCGCCTTGCTGTAGCTGTCGCTCTCGCAACGGGCGTATTGACACTTTTTCAGTGGGTTGCACTTGCACCTGCCATTGTAAAAGCCCTTGCATGAGCGTTCAAGCGACATTAAGATCATAGCGTAAAAGGTGCAGTCGTAGCTTAATATCAAACGTGTAAAAAAGGAGTAATCCTTGCCGAGCTGCTTGCATAATCCGCAGTATACAGCCTTGTAGGCTTCATATTCGCGAACCAGCAGCTCGCTCTTTTGGATCCTTAAATATCCGAACATACACTACCCCTTATAGTCATACTTTTCATATTATACTATATTTTGTGGAAATAAGCAAGTAGCAGATGTAATATTTTCGAAATTGGAATTATTTTGATGTTTGTATATGATATCATAGATTTGTGAACGTAATGTGAAGAAAGTTGAAGAATGGCAGAAAAAGGTGAAAAACACATGAACGCCTACGATTTTGACAAAACGATATACGACGGCGATTCAACCGCCGATTTTTATCTGTTTTCATTCAAAAGACATAAAATAATATTCTTTTTGGGGCCTTCCCTTCTGGGCGCGACCCTGCGCTTTTATGTGCTGAAAAAAGGCAGCAAAACGCAGTTTAAGGAAAAAATGTACAAATTTCTGCAATACTGCGATATCGAAAAAGACGTAAAGGATTTTTGGGATATAAACGAGAAAAAAATAAAAGAATATTACAAAAAGCAGCAGCGCCCCGACGATGTTATAATCTCGGCTTCGGCTTACTTTTTGCTGACGCCTATCTGCGAAAGGCTTGGTATAAAGCACCTTATTGCGTCTCGCGTCGACCCTTCAACGGGCAAATATGAAGGAGAGAATTGCCACGGAAAAGAAAAGGTGCGCCGCTTCCGCGAGGAATTCGGCGACACCAAAATAGATGAGTTTTACTCCGACAGCCACAGCGACGACCCGTTGGCTGAGATCGCCGAAAAGGCGTTCATCGTCAAGGGCGAAAAAATCGAACCATGGAACTAAATGTTATTATAGCCGGACGGATAACTTCCGCCCGGCTTTTTTATAGGAAGAACTTATATTTAACTTACTGACTGTCGATACTGATTCACCCGCCGCAGCGGCAGTCAAAGGACATATCGCCCTGCTCGCTGTCCTGCGCATTGGGCGGAAAAAAGGCTTCCGTGGGGAATTCTATTTTGCCGAACGCCTCGCAGGGGTCGTCGGTGCGGTCGGCGCACTCCTTGCGCGGCATGCAGAAATCGTAAGACGGCAGCATGAGCTGCACCTCGCGCGAGAGCGTTGTTATAGAGAAAACGCCGATGGTGGTCGTAACCTGCTGGCTTTCGGGAACCGCGAGCTCGCCGCCGATGAATTCCGTTACGTCCTCCGGCACGAAGGGCGCAATCGGAGCGACTGTGACCGGACTGAGCGCCGCAGAGAGCGCGACCGGGCTTGAAACCTGAACGTTTGCGGTAGGCAGCGTGGAGCTGTAGCCGGTGCAGCAATCGAGCTCGGCAGGATCGATAACGGCTGTACTGTCGCTCGAAAAGCGCTTTACGCAGCCCTCGCTGCCGTAAAGGACGACGCGCTTTGACGAAACCGCCAAGCCTGAGATCGACGTGGGCGTAGCGCGTGCGGCGGAGTAGACCTCGCAGCAGCAGAGGAAATAAAAGGTCTCGTCGACCGAATAGTAGCCCCTGTTGAAAGCGACGCTGTCGACGTCTACGGTGGCGGTTATGACGCTCACCTTCGTGACGCGCGCCGATGTGGCGGTCTCGATAAGCGTTTGGTTTTCGGGAGTGAAGAATACGGTCAGGTCGCGCAGGCAGTCTTTAGCTCCGCAGTTGTCGTAGATACGCGGCACCTCAAGGCAAACGGGGTCAAAGCCGATGGCTTCTTCACCGCTGCCGGGCGTTTCCGGCGCTGTCTGCTCGGCGTTCAGAATGGTTTCAGACATATAATAAACCTCCATATATATAAGTATTACAGATAAACTGTACTACTATACTATGGAGGTTTGCTGTTTTAGTTCCTGTATTGTACCATATAGTTGCGGAACATGCGGTGGATAAAGTTGGGGTCGCATTCCGAATAATTAGACAAAGCGACATATATCTGGCTTCTGTCCTCGGTAAAGCTCAGCTTTGAGCTGAAAGCGTCGATTTTACCCATGCACGAAACGCGGCTGCCGTTGATAAACGCGCCGTATCCGAAGCCGTTGCCGTAATCCTTGAACATTTCGGCGAGCGAATCGGGGCTTAGTATCTGATACGACATAAGCGTATCGATGAATTTAAGCAGGTCTGACACGTTCGAAATAAGCCCGAGCGAGGAATAACCCACTCCCTCGCGCAGCAAAACCGCGCTGCGAGCGTCGCTCAAATAGGGTCTTGCGGTGGAATCGTCAGCCTTGAAGCCCGTCTTTGTGAGGAACGACGGCTTAGAAATAACAGTGTTTATGTATTCCTCGTAGCTCATTTTGCTTTCGGCGGCTATGATATCGCCCAGCAGGAAGTAATTGCTGTCGGAGAAATAATACTCCCCCGCGTCTTCCCTAAGCTCCTGAGAAAATATCCAGTCAAGCACGGCGGAGTGAAGCTTTTTGGGGGACTCCTCAGTTCCGAGCTTGAGTTCCAGCGCAGGCACAAGGCACATGCCGCTTTCGCGGTCAACATAGTTCGGGATGCCCGAGGTCATTGTGAGCAGCCGGCGGATGGTTATATCCTTCGCGTGCGCGTATTTTGGAAAGTACTTTTCGAGCGTGGAGTCAAGATCAAGCCCCTTGTCCTCGACAAGCTTCATCACGGCAGTTGACGTGAAGAGCTTTGTTACCGAGCCGGTGTAATAGCCGCAGTAAATGGAGTTGTCTAAATGCGCGCCCTGATTTGCCGCGCCCTTCTCCATGTGGTGCTCAAAGTCGTTTCCCACCTTCGCGTACAAAGCGCCGCGAAAACCATATGTTTCGGCGTAATTGTCGAGGTTTGACTCGATCTCGGTCAGGTTGCGCTTGATTTCAAGCGTATTAAAGGAGACCTTGCCGTCGTCGATCTGAGCGGAATCCATGGTTGAACCGATATCGTCGAGCATGGTCGTTACGGGTTCGGTCGCAACTGTCGGCGCTGTGGTTTCGGCTGCGACGGTTGTAGGCTCGGCTGCAGGCTCTGAGCTTTTATCATTGTTTGAGCAGCCTGCGGCAAAAAGCGCCGGAAGCGCCATAAGCAGGCAAAGCGGCTTAATGATCATATTTTTCAACAGTCACACCTCCTACAGTTTTTCCATCTTGCAGAAATTCGCCATTAGTTTTTTAGTGCCCACCTTGTCAAAGGCGATCTCGAGCAGAGTATCGTTACCCATTTTTTCGGCGGACATCACAAGCCCTTTACCGAACACCTTGTGAAGCACGGAATCGCCCACGCTGTAGGTCACTCCGGCTTTGGCTGCGGGCTTTTGATAGGTGCTGAAACGGCTTGATACCGACGACGCTCTTTCGTTATCGCTTGAAAATGCGTTGGTTCCGTTCTGCGTGCCGAATGAATAGCGTTTGCTCTCCCCTGTTTTGTTGAGCAGCTTGTCGGGTATCTCCTTGACGAAGCGGCTTTCGCGGCTGTACGAGGTGGTACCGAAGAGCATACGCGTGCGGGTTTTGGTGAGGTACAGCCTTTGCTTGGCGCGGGTTATGCCGACGTAAGCGAGGCGGCGTTCCTCGTTGAGCTCCTCGGGATTATCCATCGATAACCTTGACGGGAACAATCCGTCCTCCATGCCGGTGATGAACACCACCGGGAACTCCAAACCCTTCGCGCTGTGAAGCGTCATCATAACGCAGGTGTCGGCTTCGGCGTCGTAGTTGTCGATGTCTGTCATCAGGGAGATCTCCTCCAAGAACGCTGACAGCTCGGCTTCGTCGCCGTAGTCCTCCTCGAACTTGATGATGTTGGAGGACAATTCCTCGATGTTCTCTATTCTGACGTCGGCGTTCTCTTTTTCGACCCTGAGATAGTTTTCGTAGCCGGTATGCTCCAGAATCAGGTTGTATAATTCCGCAAGAGAATAATCTTCGCTTTCATGCGCCTCGATAAGCCCGTCTATCAAATCAACAAATTGTTTGAGCTTACCTGCCGAACGGCTGAGCTGCGGATAATTCTCGGCTTCCTTGATGATCGTGTAAATGCTCTCGCCCAAGCCCGCGCCTATCTCGGCGGCGACTTGCAGGGAGCGTGCGCCTATGCCGCGCTTGGGAACATTGATGATGCGGCTGAGACGGACGTCGTCATGCGGATTATTGATGACTTGAAGATAAGCGATCATATCGCGTATCTCCTCGCGGTCGTAAAAGCGGTGACCGCCGATTATGCGGTGCGGTA
The DNA here is from genome assembly GCA_902776375.1 of uncultured Ruminococcus sp. Taxonomy (GTDB): domain Bacteria; phylum Bacillota; class Clostridia; order Oscillospirales; family Acutalibacteraceae; genus Ruminococcoides. The sequence goes on from CACYPV010000019.1 coordinate 13,896, forward strand.
TGCCGCTGCGCGAAAGATACTGCTCAATGGCGTTCGACTGCGCGTTGGTGCGGTAAAGGATGGCGAAGTCGGAATACTTTCTGCCTTCGGCTACGCCGTCCATGATGGTTTTTGCTATGAAAGCCGCCTCGTCGCGCTCGTCCTCGCAGGTGTGCAGCTCGATCTTTTCGCCCTCGGGGTTGTCCGTCCACAGGGTCTTGCCCTTGCGGACAGTGTTGTTTGAGATGACCTCGTTGGCGGCGTTCAGTATGTTCTTAGTGCTGCGGTAATTCTGCTCGAGACGGATTATCTTTGCTCCCTTGAAGGTGTTTTCAAAGGACAGGATATTCTCGATTGTGGCACCGCGGAACTTGTAGATACTCTGGTCGTCGTCGCCGACAACGCAGATATTGCCGTACTTTTCGGCGAGCATGGAAACAAAGCGGTACTGCACGCGGTTGGTGTCCTGATACTCGTCGACCATGATGTATTTGAACTGGTTTTGATAGTAGCCCAAGATCTCGGGGAACTGCTCGAACAGCTCAACGGTCTTGCAAAGCAGGTCGTCAAAGTCCATAGCGTCGGCGGTTTTCAGCCTAGCCTGATACGCCTCGTAGACCTTGGCAATAGATAGCTTGCGGTAGTCGTACTCACCCTGCTTCAGCATATCCTGCGGTGTATCCATTTTGTCCTTCGCCTTGGATATCTCGGACATCACAGACCTGACGGGCAGCAGCTTTTCGTCGATGTTGAGCTGCTTTAAGATGTCCTTGACAAGCCGCTTTTGGTCGTCGGTGGCATACACCGTGAAGTGCGAGGAATAACCCAGCCTGTCGCCGTAACGGCGCAGGATACGCGCGCAGGTGGAGTGGAAGGTAGCCGCCCAAATGTCGTTGCCACCCTCGGGCACGGCGTTGCAAATGCGCTCCTTTAACTCCCCCGCCGCCTTATTGGTGAAGGTGATTGCCAAGATGTTCCACGGACGGCACAGCTCCGACTGCAAAATGTAGGCGATGCGGTTTACCAGCACCGTCGTCTTGCCCGAGCCCGCGCCGGCGAGTATGAGCAAAGGTCCCTCGGTGCAGAAGACCGCCTCGCGCTGCATGGGATTCATATGATTGAAATTTTGTTGGATATCAGCTTGAGTCATTATATCTAACCTCAAAATACAGAAAAATGGGCGAACATAGTCCGCCCCCCTTTTTACAGTACTATATTATATGAAAAACGCAGAATTGTCAAGTTTTATAAAAAGATTGTAATGATATGCTACTTCCTGTACTCCAACAGGTCGCCAGGCTGACAGTCGAGAGCCTCGCAAAGCTTTAAAAGCGTGCTGACGCGAACAGCCTTAGCCTTGCCGTTTTTTAGGATAGAGATATTCGCCATGGTTATGCCGACCTTCTCGGAAAGCTCGGTAACGCTCATTTTGCGCTTGGCGAGCATAACGTCTATATTAAAAATGATTTCGCCCATAATTATCCTCCTGCCAATTGCGGGTATTTTTCACGAGCTGCGGCTTCACGCCTTGCCCAGCCGCTTATGCCCCAGTCATAATCACGATAATAGGGATAAATCTGTGATAGCTCCGATTCGGTGTATTTTCTCAGACGGTTCGCCGAAGAGGTTTTATCGCCTTTTATGTCGTAAACATAAAACCACCCGTCCGTAAGAATAAACAACTCAAAATCATGCCAAGCCCAAAGATCGAATTTACCTTCCAATTCTCCTTCATTCAATCTATCGTTATAACCGTCTCCTTGTGGCTTAGCGTCGATCTTCAGCGTTGTTTTTTCCGAAAAAATATAATATGTGCCGTCAATTCCTCTGCGTGTTTCCGTTTCGGTCGCGGCGTCATAACCATCAAACAAATCGGTAACAAAACACATGCAGCCGCAAACCAAAAAACACATCACCGTTATCAGCAGCAGCGCCATAAGCTTTTTCATATAGTCAGCCTGCTTTCTTCCTCGATATCCGCTGCCTTGCGGCACATATATGACAGGATAGCCGCAGCGCCTGATACAGACAGACCGATAAAGGTCAGGGCGCAGGAAACTATAAACAAGAGCGGGAATATAATTCTTATTAGGAATAATATAATGCTTCCGAGCAGAAAGTATACCGAAGTCACCAAAGAAATAAGCGAAATACACTTAAAACGACCGGCGTTATCGTACCCGAACGCCTTGCCCAGCTTTATCGAATCGGCGATCTTCCACGCAAAAACGAGTACGGCGTAATCGGGAATAACCATCAGCTCCATAAAAACGACCCATATCAAATAATTCTCGCCGCGGACGAACGGCTCGCCCTTCATGCTTTCTGCTCCGAGCGGCAACGCCAAGCCGTAAAGCGCAACGCCCAAAAGCGCAAACATGATAATTATCAGCTTCGCTAGATTTGACAAGCTCTTTTGTGACATGATAATACCTCCTGTTGTATCAAAAACCTGCTTTTGTTAAGCCTTTGAAAGTTAAATCCTGCCTATATGATTCGGAATAGTCAGAACCGCTGAGATCATACGAAATTATCCAATGTCCGTCCCAATCGAGAGGCTTTGATTTGGAAATAATTGTGTACCTAACACGCGGAGGGCTGAGATCGATTTCAAGACCGCGTAAAAAATCACGGCAGAAATTTGTTGTGACCGTTTCGCCTGATACGGCGTTGATCAGCTCTGTGAACAAATACAAATCATAATCCTCGGCAAAGGGAAGCGTATAGGCAATATAAAATGTTTCTTCGCCTTCCGGTTCGCCGTCGAGGGCGTCATTTGAAAAACTAATATAGATATGCATACCCTTGCCGCCGGAAAGGCTGAACTCCTTGCTTACCCGGCTTGCGTCATAGCCATCATATAAAACAGGCTCCAATTCGTCAATAGCGAGATCATACTTTTTCGCGATGTCACGGATAGATTTTTCATACATTGAAAAATTCTCTTTGGAATCGCTTTTGGGTATTTGAGGGGCGCGTAAGCAACCGCCCGCCGCAACGACAAGCGCGCATAATAGAATAAGGAGCAATAGTTTTTTAGCAATGGCTGTCATAGCGGCGCTTCCTTTCACGCATAATCAATGATATATATAAAGTATAGCATCTATAATATAATAAGTCAATATATTTTTATCGTAATTCGATAAACGCAAGACACAAAAGAGGACTGCCTGAGCAGTCCCCTGATAAGTGTTTAATTAGATGCTTGCCTGAAAAGCCTTTACCATTGCCTCTGCGTTGTCGGCGATGATAAGTGTTACGAAGTTGCCGTCCTTTGTTACCTTGCACGCCTTAACCATATCGACCTTGTCGGGGGTGTAAGAGGTGTAGGTGTTGAGTACGGAAGCGTATCTGGTGTTGAGCGCGGATTCAACTCTGCCTGCGGCGTCTGCGTCAACGGCTTCAATAAGAACGATCTCGATAGGAGCGTTGGGGTCGGACTTGTCGTTCTCAGCGGCGAACTGCTTAACATCCTCAGCCGCGATCTGATAGTAGCGCTTGAGTTTGGTAACGTCATCGACCTTAGTCATATCAATACCATTGTCGCTGTTGAGCTTGTCCAGCACGGCATTGAGGTCAACAGAAGAAGTTACCTGTGATACGTCGCCGGCAGATGCTGTGGATTCGGTCTTTGATGATTCGCTGCTGCCGCCGCAACCGGCGAGAACAGCAACAGACATAAGTGCTGCAAGTGCAAGTGCAATAAATCTTTTCATAATAATTTCCTCCATAAATTTGATTGTATTTTACATACGGTATTATTATAGTCTATTTTTCTTAATTGTCAATACTTTGAATTTTTTTGTGGCACTATGTGGAAAAGGAGTTCTAAACAAATGGGTAACTCTGGACTAAATGCCCACGCGTTCGATCTAAATCGCCAAACAAAATGACCATTGCAAAGCCGATTCAACTCCAAAGCGAAGCGCCCCTTTGATAAACTCTCAACTCTCGGCTTAGGACACTACTTCCTTAACGGTTTTCAGCATGAGTTTGATATCCGAAAAAAAGCCGAAATTCTTAGTATATTTCAAATTAAACTTCATTTTTTCGGGAAGGACGGTGTTTATATATACCTCGTCGGCGTTTTCGGCGGACTCCAAAAGCTTTTCCTCGTCCTTGTACATGATAGAAGTCAAAGAGGTCACACCTGCCGGAAGCAACAGAGTTGCGTAATACTCGGGCTTGTAACGCTTGACATATCGCGGAACCTCGGGGCGCGTGCCGACAAAAGACATGCTGCCCGCAATGACGTTGAGCAACTGCGGGAACTCGTCAAGGCGATACTTGCGCAGGAACCTGCCGATAGGCGTTACCCTGCTGTCGCTGCTTGTGGTGACCTGAGTGCCGAGGCTCTCAGCGTTCTCGACCATTGTGCGGAACTTGAATATGCGGAAATGCTTACCGTATTTAGTTACCCTCTCCTGCCTGAAAAACACATGACCTTTTGAGGTAGCTTTAACTATTATACCGATAACGATCATTGGTATCAGCAACAAAAGCAGCATGATACATGACGCAACGATGTCAAAGGCTCTTTTTAAAATAAGACTGCCTTTTTTTTTGTGCATCTTCTCGTAATACGGACGCACTTCATCGCACTGAAACTCAGACGGTAACTTTTCAAACTTTCTCATGCCCGTCCTCCTATTCGTATTATATACATATATTATATAATTACTTTAGTCCGATTGCAACAAAAATTGCAAAAGCTTAATCTTTTACGGCATAACGTAAAAACCGACGGAAAATAGCCGTCGGTTTTTAGGTAATTTTATGGAGTAATCAAGCACATAGAAAGGAAATCATTATCTTATCTCTTTATCACAGTAAAAAGTATACCACAATACTTGTAAAATGTCAACAGTTTTTTTGCACTTTTTGTTATTTTTATATATTTTATAATCTGTTGCTAAAAACCCTTGACTTAATGAAAAAAACAATGTAAAATTAGAATAGAAAATATGATAGTTCACATAATATTTAAGGGCTGGTCAATCTCCTGCCCGATGCGTGAATGATTTTAAAATAACCCTACAACACTTAAATCGGGAGCCTTGCTCTTCCAGTGGTGTGCAGACCTCCCGCTTATGGAAGAAGGGAGCCTGAAGCTTGAAGGCGGGCACCCACCTGTTCTATTCGTAGGCAGGTTATTTATTTAAATCATACGGTCGGGCGGGTATTTTTATGTTCTTTTTTATTTAGATCACTTTTTTTCGGAAAGTCAGGTATTATTATGAAAATATCGGTTCTGGGCTGCGGAAGATGGGGCAGCTGCATAGCGTGGTATCTTGACAAAATCGGTCATGATGTGCTCAGCTGCGGACTGCCGGACGCTCCCGAATTCATTCAGCTTCAAAACACACGGCGCAACGATTATTTGGAGTTCCCCGAGACGATCGAAATCTCAGCCGATCTTGGGTACGCCGTGAACCGTGCCGAGGTGATAGTTATTTCGATTTCCTCGCAGTATCTGCGCTCATACTTTGCCGAGATCGCGCAGTATTCTCTCGACGGCAAAACTATCGTGCTGTGCATGAAGGGCGTTGAAGCGTCCACCGGCAAACGCCTCAGCGAGATCGTCGGCTCCTTTGTAGATGAGAGCAAAACCCCCATAGCCGTATGGGTCGGCCCCGGTCATCCGCAGGATTATGTCAAGGGCATCCCCAACTGCATGGTCATAGACAGCAATAACCGCGAGGTCAAGGAAAAGCTGGTCGGCGAGTTCACAAGCGAGCTTATCCGCTTTTACATAGGAAAAGACCTGATAGGCAGCGAGATCGGCGCGGCGGCAAAGAATGTTATCGGAATAGCCGCCGGAATTCTGGACGGTCTGGGCTACACCTCGCTTAAGGGTGCGCTCATGGCGCGCGGCACTCAGGAGATTTCCCGACTTATCGACGCGCTGGGCGGAAACAAGATGAGCGCCTTCGGGCTGTGCCATCTGGGCGACTACGAGGCTACGCTGTTCTCTCCGTGGAGCCACAACCGCATGTACGGCGAGGACTTTGTAAAGGATAAAAAGTTCAACAAACTCGCCGAGGGCGTTATGACCTCTAAGGCGCTTTTGAAGCTCGGCGTCGAGCACAACGTCGACCTGCCTATCGTTTCGGCGGTCTACCGCGCTCTGTTTGAGGGAACTGACGTCAAGGAAGAGATACAGCAAATGTTCCTGCGCAGCGTCAAAGATGAATTCTAGAAGGTACATAAAAAATGAGTAAAAACAAAAACAAGAGTAAAAAACCTGCCGCTGGTGCTAACGCGCCTGTCAAAACGGTAGCGACCGTGCAGCGCAAATGCATGTTTGAGTACATTGCGGTAAATATCCTCAGCCTGTTCGTCTTTCTGTCGTTCGGCTACATAGCGCTTATGGCGTTTTTGCAGACAAGCGTTTTGGATCCCGAGCATTACACGGGCGAGCACATACTGTTTCAGGACGACATGATCCTGCTGAACATTCTGTTCACGGTGCTGATATTCATAGCGCTGTTCGGGCTGAAAAGGTTTATTAGCAAAAATATCGAGGACGACCAAAAGATCAGAAAGCTCGCGCTTATCGCGATAATCACCATAGTGGCTATCACTGTGCTTTTCATGCTGATAACCATCGCGGTACAGATTCTTGAGAAGGATAAGACAGATTCATTGGGCGAGGCGATAGTCAGAGCGCTCGACGCGCCCACTTCGTCGATGTTCTTCCCCATGAACTTCCTGCTTATGGCGCTGCTGCTCGGCTTGCTGCTCGCGCTGTACTTGGGTTACTCGTACAAGTCAAAGCATATGATGTTTGTGCTTGAACTCGCACTGGCGGCATATGTTCTTATTATCGGTATAGTTTGGGTGCTTGACGTTCAGTCGATCCCCGCCGCCGACAGCCGCAACGTATTTGACGCGGCAACAGGCGCAGCCAAGGGCAATTATAACGCAATGCAGAGCTTCAGCGGCTTCTACAACAACAAGATGTACGACGGATATTCCTACTTTGACTTCTATCCGTTCCAGCTCGGTTTCGTGGCGTTCAGTGAATTTGTTTACCGCATCTTCGGCACCGAAAGCAGCATGCCGATGCAGATAATCAACGTTATGAGCCTTGCCTCGGCTTACTTTGCCGTAGCTCGCATAACGCGTTTGCTGTTCAAGAGCCGCAAAGTTGAGCTTATCGCGGTGGGTATGCTGACCCTTTGCTTGCAGCCTATACTGTTCTGCACCTTTGTTTACGGCAACATCATCGGTATGTCCTGCGCTATCTGGGCAAGCCTGTTCCTTATCAAGTACTTCCAAACCGGCTCTTACGCGTGGATATACCCGGCGGGCGGTCTGCTTGTGCTCGCGGTGCTCGTGAAGTACAACAACATGATCTACCTTGTCGCCTTTGTTATCATGCTGATAATCCATATCGTAAAGATGAAAAAGTGGCAAAGCGCGGTAATAGCCGCAGCTATGATAGCCGTAGTGCTTATTTCCAACGCATTGGTAACTGTTCATTACGAAAGCCGCACGGGCGAAAGCTACGCGAGCGGCGTATCGCAGACATTATACCTCGACTTGGGTCTGCAAGAGTCCTCGATGGCTCCCGGCTGGTACACGCATACGGCAAAGGATATATACACCGAATACTATCTCGCGCCGAAATTCAAGGGCGAGAACGCTGATGAGATCAAAAAGAACCCCAACAGATACAACAACAAATACAACTCCGATCCATCCTTTATGGGCGACAGCGACGCGTCTGTAGGCGATGCGAACAAAGTTGCTAAGGACGGCGTTCACGGCGTTATCAACAAGCAGGATAAGGACGGCATCTTCGACCGCCTCGGCATTTTCGCGGATGATCCCGAATACGCATTCGACTTCTTCAGCAAAAAGATACTCAGCCAGTGGAACGAACCGACCTTTGAGAGCATTTGGGTCAGCAAGGTCAAATCTCACACCGCGACCGACGAACAGTTTGAAAAGTCGGGCGGCAAGGATATCATTGACAGCTCGCAGACGACGGGTCTGACAAAAGCTGTTTACGAAAAGAGCGCCGGACAAGCGCTTGAGCTGCACTTCAACATGTACATGCAGTTGATGTACATACTGTTCGCGGCGGGAATCTACATGCTGTTCATCAACCGAAAAACCAATATCGAAACCGTGCTTCTGCCGCTTGTTCTGCTGGGAGCGTTTGGATATCACCTGCTGTTTGAGGGCAAATCACAGTACATCATGACTTACATCCCCCTGCTTGTTCCCACCGCGGCTTACGCGCTGCACACTATCCTCAACGGCAAATACAAAAGGATAAAGAAATTTTTCTCGGTATTCAACCGTATCCCGAACCGTCCCACAAAGTTTGACAAGCCTGAGAAAGAAGTAAATCTTTACGACGATGTTACGATGCGCGCTGATTGATCTATAGAAAAAAGCCGGACACGAAATGAGCTTTTCTCATTCCGTGTCCTTTTTCTTTTTGTTCTCTTTATTCTTTTTGTCCTTTTTGTTCTTTTTATCCTCGATCCCAAGGCGGCGCTTTACGGAGCGGAAAGCCCTGCGAAATACGCGTGTGTGATACCAAAAGCTGATATATATACGGTAAAGAATATTATCTGTGGTGCAGGGTCTCCCCTTGCGCACAAAGCCCACAAGGACAGCTATTATTTGGTTGTCCGTTATGCCCTTTTCTTTTTTGAACTGATTGTCGCCGCACATTATGTAGCTGCCGTCGTTGCCGAAGTCAAGTACGCGGTGCAGGACATACTGCCCGTTTTCACGCTTATACAAAGCCACATCGTAAAGCCTGAGTCTGCCGTTGGGCTTTTTCAGCATTACGATATCCTGACCGTCGCGCAGCATGGGCAGCATACTGGTACCGTTAGGTGTAAATGTCACGGTACCGCCCTCGTCGAGCTTTTCAAGTATGATGTCGATAACGGCGTCAAGCGTTGTTTCCTTATTCAAGCACATCAGCGTCCTTTGCTTTTTGGATGAATATGTCGATGTCATTTGCCGCTTTTTCGGGTGTGACGTCGTATTCGGCAAGGAGCTTTTCGATAAGCTCTTCCCTATCGGCTCCCTTTTGAAGCTCACCAAACAGGAAGGCGCCGGTTTCGTTCAGATTGATTATACCGTTGAAATCAAGAGTCATTTTGCCCACGGGCACTACCACGTAGGAATCCGCGACCTTGCGGAGGATAAAGTCATTTTTTATTTTCATATTAATCCACATGCCGGTGCGGCACCGGCACAAATAGAGATGAAAACGGAAGCCGCTAAATTTTCCGTTTTCAGTTGACAATAATTTATCTTG
>CACYPV010000019.1:23209-59038 GCA_902776375.1 uncultured Ruminococcus sp.
TTGGTGGGAATTATTGCGATTTTAGGCTCACTTAGGTGGGTCTTGTTTTGGTGTTCAACAGGCTAAAATGCCTGTTTTTTACTTTTTCACACTATCACCTTTTTATGAATGTCAGTCCTCAAACAGCGACTGCATAAGCTTGTTTATTCTCTTTTTTCGGTCGGCGGTTTCCTCGGCGTTGAGGTAACAGCTCCCGTTTTCAAAACGGAGCACGTCGCCCTCCTTAATGTTTTTGGGCAGAGCTTTTCGCTCGAAAACCGCCGTTTCGCCGTTTTCACATTCGAGCACAGCCTTGTTTCCCTCAAATCTGTCTACAATAAACTTTTTCATCACTTTGCCTTCTTGATCGATTCGTTATCGGTGCTGACGGTCAAACCGTTGCCGTCGGTCACGACGATAACCGTTTTGTCCTTATCGGTTCGATAAACGCTTGAGTTTATCTTTTTCAACTGCGTTAATACTTCTTTGTGCGGATGGCCGTAATCGTTGTCTTTGCCGCAGGAGATCACGGTGATCTCGGGTGCGATCTTTTCCAAAAGCTTTTTGTTTGTGGAATTCTTGCTGCCGTGATGACCTGCCTTGAGCACATCCGCCTTAAGCTCGGCAGTGATCGTGTTCATCTCGCTCGATTCAGCGTCGCCGGTAAGCAGAAAGCTCTTTTTGCCGAAGCTCAGCTTTATGACGATGGAGCAATTGTTAAGATTGCTTTCGTCGATCTTTACGGGAGCAATGATGTCTGCGGAAAGCTCGTCGGTTTTGACGATATTCACACCCGCCTTGCCGCTATTCACCTTGAGCTTTTTGTTTTTGACAGCTTTCAGCAGACTTTCGTAAATATCCGTGTTTGCGCTGACCTTCGGCATGTACACGCTGCCGATATCAAAATTGCGCACGATGTACGGCATTGAGCCGATATGGTCAGAATGCGGATGAGTCGCGACAAGGTAATCGATCTTGCTGTGCCCCGCCTTTTTTATATAGTTGATTATGCCCTCGCCGTGGTAGTTCTCGCCCGCGTCTATCAGCATCGTCTCGTCGTTGGGCAGCTCAATGAATATCGAGTCGCCCTGACCGACGTCCAGAAAATGCACGGCAAGCTTGCCATCGTACTTCTTCTCCCCCAAACCGTCGCCGAACAGATAATCAAGGTCGCACGATGATAAGAGAGTAAGTATGATAAGGCAGGGAATTATTATTCTGATAAGGAATTTTAATTGGTTCTTCATTTAACTCGCTTTACCCGTATACAATTGATAGTATTTGCCTTTTTGCTCGAGAAGCTGGTCGTGAGTGCCGCGCTCGATTATCCTGCCGTGCTCAAGCACTATGATACAGTCGGAGTTCTTGACTGTAGACAGGCGATGCGCGATGACGAAGGTCGTTCTGCCGTTCATCAGCTTATCCATGCTCTCCTGAACCATTTTCTCGGTGCGGGTGTCGATTGAGCTCGTAGCCTCGTCGAGGATCAGAGCGGGCGGGTCGGCGACCGCTGCTCTGGCTATCGCGAGCATCTGGCGCTGTCCCTGGCTGAGGTTGCCGCCGTCAGCCTTGATAACGGTGTTGTAGCCGTCGGGAAGCTGACGGATGAAGCTGTCGGCATTGGCGAGCTTCGCCGCCTCAATGACCTCCTCATCGGTCGCGTCGAGCCTGCCGTAGCGTATGTTCTCCATAATCGTGTCGGAGAACAGGTTGGTCTCCTGAAGCACAACGCCCAAAGAACGCCGCAGGTCGTCTTTTTTAATCTTATTGATATTGATACCGTCGTAGCGTATTTTGCCGTCCTGTATATCGTAAAAACGGTTTATCAGGTTAGTTATGGTTGTTTTGCCCGCGCCGGTCGAGCCTACGAAGGCGATCTTCTGACCCGGCTTAGCGTAAATGCTGACATTGTGCAGCACCATTTTGTCGTCGGTGTAGCCGAAATCCACGTCGTCCATAACGAGGTCGCCCTGCTGGGGCTTGTACTCGACCTCGCCCGTTGCCTGATGGGTGTGCTTCCACGCCCATACGCCGGTGCGCTTGTCGGTCTCGCAGAGCTTGCCGTCCCTGTACTCAGCGTTCACAAGGGTGACATAACCGTTGTCATCCTCGCTCTTTTCGTCGAGCAGGGCGAATATCCTCTCGGCGCCCGCGAGAGCCATAACTATGCTGTTGAACTGCTGGCTGACTTGGCTTATCGGCATATTGAAGTTCTTGTTGAACGTCAAAAAGCTGACTAGCGAGCCGAGCGAAAGGCTGAGCACCGGGATATCGTTGCAGGATATCGCGAGGATGCTGCCGACTATCGCGCACACAACATAGCTTACATTGCCGAGCTGCGCGTTGATCGGCATTATGATATTGGCGAACATATTCGCGTTGTAGGAGCTGTTGAAGAGAGTGTCGTTGAGCTTTTCAAAATCCTCAACGTTCTTCTTTTCGTGGTTGAATACCTTAACGACCTTCTGACCCTTCATCATTTCCTCGATGTAGCCGTTCTCTTTGCCGAGGTCGGTCTGCTGGGCAACGAAGTACTTTCCGCTTTTGCCCGCGAGTTTTTTGGAAATGAACATCATGAACGCCACCATCAGCAGAGTGAGCAGAGTCAGCGGCACGCTGAGGGTGAACATGCTGGCGAGCGTTGCGACGATGGTTATCGCGCTGTTGAAGATCTGCGTCATGCTTTGGCTTATCATCTGGCGCAGGGTGTCTACGTCGTTGGTGTAAACGCTCATGATATCGCCGTGGGCGTGGGTGTCAAAGTATTTTATGGGCAGGCTTTCCATGTGGCGGAAAATGTCGTTGCGCAGGTCGCGCATCGTGCCCTGAGTGACGTAGATCATTATGCGCGACTGAGTATAGGTTGCCGCCGCGCCGATAAGGTAGAACACGGCTACTCTGCCGATGGCTAAAAGCAGCGGGGTGAAGTCGGCTTCTTTACCCGCCGCAACATCCAAGGTCATGGGCGTGATGTAATCGTCGAAAAGGTTTTTGATAAACAGCGTGCCCTGAACGCTTGCGAGCACGCTTATGACGATGCACGCGAAAACGAAGATCATGTGCACCTTGTAGCGGCTGAAAATAAGCCCTAACAAGCGCTTGAAGGTCTTCATAGTCTTTTTGGGGTCGTCGACCTTGGCACGCGGCTGGGTATTTCTTCTGTGTCCGGGTGTAGGTCCTGCCATATTACTTCTCCCCCTTCCTGTCAAAGTCGCCGTTGCCCACGGTCTGGGCAATGTAGGTCTCGCTGTATATCTTGCAGCGGCTCATTAGCTCGTCATGAGTGCCGACGTCATTTATCTCGCCGTTTTCCATAACGACTATCCGGTCGGCGTTTTCAACGCTGGATACGCGCTGAGAGATTATGAGCTTTGTGGTGTCGGGGATCTCCTCGGCAAAGGCTTTGCGTATCTTTGCGTCGGTGGCGGTGTCAACGGCGCTGGTAGAGTCGTCGAGGATAAGGATAAGCGGCTTTTTCAAAAGCGCTCTGGCTATGCAGAGGCGCTGCTTCTGACCGCCGGAAACGTTCGTGCCGCCCTGCTCGATGCGCGTGTTGTAGCCGTCGGGGAAGTCGCGGATAAAGTCGTCGGCGCACGCAAGCTTACAGGCGCGCACGCACTCCTCCTCGCTCGCATTTTCGTTGCCCCAGCGCAGGTTGTCGAGTATGGTGCCTGAGAACAGCACGTTCTTTTGCAGGACAACGCTAACCTTGTCGCGCAGGACTTCTAAATCGTAGCTGCGAACGTCCTTGCCGCCGACTTTGACGACGCCCTCGTTGACGTCGTAAAGCCTGCCTATGAGGTTGACAAGGCTGGTTTTACTGCTGCCCGTGCCGCCGAGTATGCCGATGGTCTCGCCCGATTTGATATGCAGGTCAATGTTGTTGAGCACGGGGCGCTCGCTGGTTTCGCTGTAGCTGAACACCACGTTTTCAAAGTCGATGCTTCCGTCCGGAACATCGTAGTCGGGGTTCTCGGGGTTACAGATAGTCGGCTTTTCGTTGAGCACCTGAGCGATACGCTGACCGCTCGCGAGGCTCATGGTGAGCATGATGAAGATAAAGGCTATCATCATCAGGTTCATCAGGATATTCATACAGTAAGCGAGCATGCTTGTAAGCTCGCCAGTCGTCAGGTCGCCGGACACTATCATGTTCGCGCCGAACCAGCTTATGGCGATGATCGACGAATAGATAGTGAGCATCATGAGCGGCGACACCGAAACCATGAGCTTTTCAGCTTTGAGGAAAAGCGTGTAGAGGTTGAGCGTCGCGCGCTCGAATTTGGTTATCTCGTGGTGCTCGCGCACGAAGGCTTTTACCACGCGGATTGCGTTTACATTCTCCTGCACGCCGGCGTTTAGCTCGTCGTATTTCTCAAACACCTGCATGAAATACTTGTGCGTTTTGCGGATGAGGAAGAACATCACTATGCCCAAAAACGCGACCGCGATAAGATAAATGCTTGCGAGGCGGGCGTTTATCATAAGCGTGATCGTCATTGCGACGATAAGGCTTACGGGCGCACGGAAGCATATCCGCAAAATCATTTGGTAGGCGTTTTGCAGATTTGTCACGTCGGTGGTCATGCGCGTTACAAGACCCGCCGTGGAGAACTTGTCGATATTTGCAAAGGAAAAGGTCTGGATATTGCTAAACATTGCGGAGCGCAGATTCTTTGCGAAGCCCGCCGAAGCCTTGGCTCCGAACACGCCGCCCATGGCTCCGCCAAGCAGAGCGACAAGCGCGCACAGCAGCATGAGCCCGCCCATTAGCACTATGTGCCCCATGTCGGGTCCGCCGGAGTTTTGTATGCCGCTGTCGATCATAGAGCTGATAAGCAGCGGGATAAGCATTTCCATTATGACCTCAAGGATCATAAACAAAGGCGTGGCGATAGAAGCTTTGCCGTAACCCTTGATGTAAGAAGCAAGCGTTTTTATCATAGCATTCCCTCTTTTGTTGTAAACTATATGTATTATACAATATATTGTGTGAAAGTACAATAGATAAAAACGTGAAAATGAATTGTTTTACACGCAAAAAACTTCTATTATTTTGGTTATCATAAGGATAAAAAGGTTTTTTGACAAATGCTTTCCGCAAGTGGTAGTGACAGCACTTGCGATGTGATTTTGCTGCAATCGGTAACAGGCATCCGGCATCTAGCGTCTAGCTTCTAGAATCTAAATAGGCTCTTGCCAATACCGGCGATACATATTATAATGGAAACAGTAATCAAAAGGGGTCATGTATTATGATAAAGATACTGTTTGTCTGTCACGGGAACATCTGCCGCAGCCCTATGGCGGAATTCGTTATGAAGCGGCTTGTAAAGGAGAAATATTTGGAGAAGGAATTTATTATACAGTCTGCCGCGACAAGCCGCGAGGAGCTTGGCAATCCCGTTTACCCGCCCGCAAGAAGAATAATGGCGCAGCACGGGCTTTCTTGCAGCGGCAAGACCGCCGTGCAGATGACAAAAGCCGACTACGCGAAATACGACTATATAATAGCAATGGACAGCATGAACGTGCGCAACATCATGCGCATAATAGGCAGCGACCGCGATTCAAAGGTCTCGCTGCTGATGAGCTTCACCGGCAGCTCAAGAGGAGTCGCCGACCCGTGGTATACCGGCGATTTCGACACGACCTACAGGGACGTGACCGAGGGCTGCAATGCGCTGCTGGATCACATTTTAGCGCAAAGGTCAAAGTGATCCTAAAAAGCCTCGCCGTCATTGTTACGGGCGAGGCTTTTGTTACATCAAATCACAAAGTATTTATTAAGCATTGATAAGCGACCTCCGCCGCTTCATCCTCCATGTTACAGGTCAGCACGTAAAAGCGCGTGAGCGACAGGAGCTTTTCAAAGTTGCCGAGCATTTTATCGGCAGTTTCGGCGTTCACCATATGGGCGGTCTGGAAGTAGAGCTTTTGGATCACCTCGCGGTTTTGAGGCACGCGCACGCTGTTGCACTCTCCCCTTTCAATAAAGATTATCGCCTTAAGCGGGAAGCTCTCGTTGAGCGCGATGCCGCTGCCGCCGTCAAAGGGCGTGCCGTAAGCCACGGCGACGCTGTCGTACAGGCGCACCACAGGCTTGTCGTCGTTCATTATGTGAACGCGGTCGCCGAATTTTCTGAGCCAAAGGCGGGTGTGATACGACTTGCCCACGCCCGAATCGGCAGAAAATAAATAGGCTCCGCCGTCGCAGATCAGCGCGGAGGAATGTACGAGCATGGTACCGAAGCGGATAGCTTTGCGGTTGAAATCAGTTCCCAGAGCAAAATTCTCCGTCTGCCCCGCGTCGGTGCCTTCGACCATCTTTTTCATCAGGTTTGCAAGGTATTCTTCGGAAACCTTTAGTTTTATATCAGCCTCGCGATCCCCGTGATAAGCAAACGGCGCCGCGAGCTTTTTTGTGTTTTCGTATTTTGGATCCATCTCAACGATAAGATCGGCGATTATATATTTCATTTGACACCTTTTTAGATCCTAGAAGTTAGACGCTAGATGCTTGATGCCGGTAACTGAATGAAGCAAAATCATATCCGCAAGCGCTGTCACTACTGTTTGCGGAAAGCATTTGTCACAAAAACCTTTTTATCCTTTACTGTGAAGCGTATGTCATAGCCCGCGTACTCAAAACCGTATTCGCGGCAGTCGTCGGTTTTGTAGCCGGGTCTCGGGTCGTAGCTGAGCGCTTCTTTTAGGGCTTCGCGCTGTTCTTCGGTGAAAAGCGCGGCGATATCTTCCGGAAGCTCGACCTCAAGCAAGCAGCCGGCGTTAGCTTCATACACGCCCGCCTCGGCGTTGGGCACGCTGTCGGCAAAGGGCAGGTAGGGCTTGATATCGATTATGGCAGTGCCGCTCATAAGGTCTGCTCCGGCTACCGTGAGCACCGTGCCGTCGGCGTTGTGCTCTGCTTTTAAAAGCTTTACGCGGGTCAGCCCTATCGGGTTAGGTCGGTTGGGAGAACGCGTGGCGAACACGCCCATTCGCTTGTTGCCGCCGAGCTTTGGCGGGCGAACCGTGGGCGACCATTCGCGCTTGCCCATCGGCTCAAACAGCCAGAGCAGCCAGAGGTACTCAAAATCCTCTATCCCGCGAAAAGCCTCCGGATTCGAGAATCGCTTTTCCATTACGATACGCGAGATCAGGTGACTGGACATCCCGCTTTGTCTGGGCAAACCGAACTTTGTGGGGAAATCGTTGTATATATAAGCTATGGGCGTTATTTCCAACGCGCTCACTGCCTTTCGTTCTTCTTGATCTTATCCCAATACGCCTTGAACGCCTGCTCGTTTTTGTTGTCGCCGAAGTGATAGTAGACCGTGTCCTTCAACGCGTCGGGCAGGTACTGCTGCGGCGTGTAGTGGTTGGGATAATCGTGCGGATACAGGTAAAACTGCCCCTTGTTGGGGTTGTCCTCGCCGTCGAAGTGCTTGTTCTGGAGCTGCCGCGGGATGGGTCCCGCCTTGCCCCTGCGTATATCGCTGAGCGCGGAATCTATAGCCATGTAGGCGGAATTCGACTTTGGCGCGTTGCACACCATGACCACCGCGTCGGCAAGCGGTATGCGCGCCTCGGGCAGACCGACCGCCTGAGCGATGTCCACGCACGACTTGACTATCGGGATTATCTGCGGATATGCAAGCCCCACGTCCTCACAGGCGCAGACCATGAGCCTGCGGCACGCCGAGGGCAGGTCGCCCGCCTCGAGCAGTCTGCCCAGATAGTGGAGCGCCGCGTCGGGGTCGCTGCCGCGCATGCTCTTTTGATAAGCCGAAACGATGTCGTAATGCTCGTCGCCGTCGCGGTCGTATTTCATTGCGCTGCGCTGAACCAGAGCGGAAACTATCTCCTCGGTGACTATCCGCCTGTCGCCGTCGCGGTCGGCAGCCGTCACCGAAAGCTCGACGGCGTTCATCGCCTTGCGCACGTCTCCGCCGCAGCCTACGGCTATTTTACGCGCGCAGGCTTCGGGCAGCTCTATTTGGATACCCTGCTCCTCCTCGAGTAGCCTTGCCGCTCGGTAAACAGCTTTTTCGACCTCCTCGGGCTCGACGCTCTTGAACTCGAATACCGTTGAGCGACTGAGGATGGCGTTGTACACGTAGAAATACGGGTTCTCAGTGGTGGAGGCAATAAGCGTGATGCTGCCGTTTTCGATGTACTCGAGCAAAGTCTGCTGCTGTTTTTTATTGAAATACTGGATCTCGTCGAGGTAAAGCAAAATGCCGTTCAGACCCGAAAAGGTGCCGAGCTGCGACACTATCTCTTTGATATCGGCGGTGGAGGCTGTGGTGCCGTTTAGCTTGCGCAGGGTCTTATTGGTTTTGTTGGCGATATAGGCGGCAAGCGTGGTTTTGCCCACGCCCGAGGGGCCGTAGAATATAAGGTTCGGCACCTCGCCGCTTTCGATTATGCGCCTTAGCGGCTTGCCCTCGGCAAGCAAATGCTTCTGCCCGACGATGTCCTCCAGCGTTTGAGGGCGAAATCGGTCTGCAAGTGGCTTTAACATAAAAAACCTCCGATTTAGATGCAAGTTGCTAGTTGCTAGATTTTTAAAACAAACGATAGATAATAGAGGTTAGATAACCGTTGTTAATCTAACCTCTGTATATCATTATCCGGCTTTAAGCATTTAGCTTCCAGCTTCTATTATTCATACAAGGGATACTTTTTGCAGATGGCTTCTACGCCGGCTCTGACGGTTTCCTTGCTGTTTTCGTAGTCGTTGAGCACCATTACGATGTACTCGGCGATCTTGTCCATATCCTCCTCGTTAAGGCCGCGTGTGGTAACAGCCGCTGTGCCGATGCGCACGCCGCTGGTCACGAACGGTGAGCGGGGCTCGCCGGGGATGGTGTTCTTGTTTACTGTGATGTAGCAATCGTCAAGACGAGCCTCGAGCTCCTTGCCGGTCACGTCGGAATCGCGAAGGTCAAGCAGCAGAACATGATTGTCTGTGCCGCCCGAAACGAGCTTGCAGCCGCGCTTGAGCAGACCGTCTGCGAGCGCCTTGCAGTTGGATACGATCTTAGCGCCGTACTCCTTGAACTCGGGCTTTAAAGCCTCGCCGAAGCAAACAGCCTTAGCGGCGATGGTGTGCATGAGCGGGCCGCCCTGAGTGCCGGGGAAAATAGCCTTGTCTATAGCCTTTGCGAACTCCTCGCGGCAAAGGATCATACCGCCTCTGGGACCTCTGAGGGTCTTGTGGGTGGTAGTGGTGACGAACTCGCAGTAAGGCACGGGGTTGGGATGAACACCCGCGGCAACAAGTCCCGCGATGTGAGCCATGTCTACCATGAGGTACGCGCCTACTTCATCAGCGATCTCGCGAAGGCGCGGGAAGTCTATGATGCGCGGATATGCGGAAGCGCCGGCTACGATGAGCTTGGGCTTACATTCCTTGGCGATCTCGAGCACCTTGTCATAGTCGATGCGGTGGGTAACGCTGTCAACGCCGTAGGGTACGAAGTTGAAGTACTTACCGGACATATTTACGGGCGAGCCGTGGGTAAGGTGTCCGCCCTCGTTGAGGTTCATACCCATAACGGTGTCGCCGGGCTCGAGCATGGCGAAGTATACAGCCATGTTAGCCTGAGCGCCCGAGTGGGGCTGAACGTTAGCGTGCTCTGCTCCGAAAAGCTCGCATGCGCGTTTACGGGCGATCTCCTCAACAACGTCTACGCATTCGCAGCCGCCGTAGTAGCGCTTGCCGGGATAACCCTCGGCGTACTTGTTTGTGAGGTGGCTGCCCATTGCCGCCATAACGGCGGGTGTAACGATGTTCTCGCTGGCGATAAGCTCAAGGTTGCGGCGCTGTCTTTTAAGCTCGCTGTCCATTGCCTCGCCAACGGCGGGATCGTACTCCTTGAGATACTCAAGTGAGGCGATGTTTGTCAATTCACTCATTTTTGATTTCCCCTTTTTTGTACTTGATTTTATATATTAATATACTTGTAAGGCTTTATTCTTTAAACGAACTAAATCATCTAAGGTCTCGATACTTCCGGCTTCGTTCCTGAGCGCGGCGGCTCCGTGAACGCCCTTGAAATAACCCATGACAAGCTTTCTAGCCTGACGGATAGCTATGTATTCTCCCTTGTATTCGACCATTTTCGCCGCGTGCGCGACCATAGTGTCGAGCTTTTCCTCAATGGAAGGGTAGTAAAGCGGCGCCGACGGGTCGCTGAGATAACTGTTTATCTGCATGAATATCCACGGATTGCCAAGCGTTGCCCTGCCTATCATCACAAAATCGGCGCCCGTGAAGTCGAGCACCTGCTTTGCTTTTTTTGCGTTGTCGATATCGCCGTTCGCGATGACCGGGATAGCTACGCTCCGCTTTACCTCGCGGATAATATCGTAATCGACGGGCGGCTTATAATACTGCTGCCGCGTCCTGCCGTGGACGGTTATAGCCGAGGCTCCCGCCTGCTCGCAGATTTTCGCGACCTCAACGGCGTTTACGGAATTATCGTCCCAGCCCTTGCGTATCTTGACGGTTACCGGCACGTCCGCGGTCTTTACGACCGCCTCGGTTATCCTGCCGCAAAGCTCAGGATCCTTCATAAGCGCGCTGCCGCTTCCGCTGCCGCTGATCTTCGGAGCAGGGCAACCCATGTTGATGTCGATGATATCGGGCTTGTGCCGCATTGCAGCCTCTGCCGCCTGAGCCATGCAGTCGGGGTCGTCGCCGAAGATCTGTATACCGCACGGACGCTCGATATCGGAAATGCCCATCAGCTCCTCGCTCTTCTTGCTGTTGAAGGAGAGCGCCTTTGAGCTGACCATCTCGCTTACGCAGTAACCAGCGCCCATGCTAACGCAAAGCTCGCGGTACGCGCGGTCGGAAACACCCGCCATCGGAGCGAGCAGCGCCCTTGACGGAAGCAAAACTCCGCCTATGCTGCGTGTGGTCATACGCCCCTGCGCCCGCTGACTTTGGTTGAAACGAGCATCACCATGATAACGACTATGCCCACAGCTACGCAGATCCACGAGACGATACCAGCGGTATTGTCGCTGGAAAAAGACTTGTTGCTGACGGACTTGTCCATTTTAACTGAATTTATGCCGTCGATATCATTACGCACAGGCATCGTGTAGGACTGGCTGCCGCCGTTGTTTCCGCCGTCGTCGATACCACCGCCGCCGATGTACTCGGTCACGGGAGGATCGGTCTCGATAACGGGAGGCTCCGTCTCTTCGGGAGGATCGGTTTCTATAACAGGAGGCTCAGTCTCCTCGGGAGGATCCGTTTCTATAATAGGAGGCTCGGTTTCCTCGGGGGGATCCGTTTCGTCGTCAGTGAAAATATCGCTTATAAAATCAAGGATATCCTCGTTCTTTGCCGCGCCGACGCTGAGCGTCGACACCGAAGTGATCAGAAACGCCGCCAGAATCACAGGCAAAATGACCCTTATAGCTTTTTTAAACATTGCAATTACCTCGTATAATTACATATTTAATATATTATAGCAAAGTTCAACGCATATTGCAAGTATTTTATGATAAAACCTCAGCCAGCACGTTAGCGAGCAGGCTTCCCGTATACTCAGCCTCGCCGATGCTGTTTGCGTCGGTGCCTATCTCTATAAGCAGCGAACCGTCGCAGATGTACTCGTTATAGGCGAAATAGCCAAAGTCGAGCGGGCGGGTCATGCCCGGGTAAAGCTTTTCGGCGGTGTTCTGGATTTTAAGCGCAAGGCTTAGGTTGTTCTGCCAGTTTTCAAAGCCGCGCTCATTGTCGGGGTCGCAGCCCGAGAGTATCATTATCTGCGCGCCCTTTTTGCCGTCGTGCTCAAACACGGTCTTGACCTTGCGCTCCTCCGAGCCGAGAGCGTCGCGGTGGATGTCAAGCACGACCTTCAGCCCGGGGTACTTTTCCATGTCGTCCAGCACGGTCTGCGCGCTGCGCTCATACGAGCCGTTGTAGGAGGAATCGTGAACCGTTGTGTCGTGCACGGTCTTTATGCCGTTTTTCTCGAGCCCGGCTGTTATCGCGTCGCCCACCGCCACGACGTTGAACCCGTTGTTGTTGGTGCGTGAGTAATAGGATTCGTAGAAATAATCAACGTCGGCGTCAAGGTAGCCCTCGCCCGTGTGCGTGTGATAGATAAGTACCTGCGGCTCCTTTGAAGCTTTGTCCACTGCGAACGGCAGCTTTTCGGTAAGGATCGAGTTGAAATCGGGCGACAGATCGGTGTAGTTCCTCACATAACAGCCATCGACCTGAACTCCCATAGGCGCGATCGTCTTTTCCTCGATATCATAAACCGCCTCGCCGCTGTGATCCGCAAAGCTGTCATAGTAGCCGCTTTTGTCCTTTTCGGGCGGAGTATAGTCAACAGCCGCCGCCACGGCGGTAGGCTCCTCCTCCGCTGTTTCGGCTGCGGGCTGGGTGTTTTCGGGCAAGGTCCCGCTTTCGGCGTAGTATTTGCCGTCGGTAAGGGTGAACGCTGCCGCCGCGAGCGCGGTGTCGCGGTTTGAGAAAACCTCCGGCAGCCGCCTGCAAACGCAGAACACCGCTGTCAGCAGCAATACAGCCGAGACCGTGTATCTCATAGCTTTGAACACTTTTCTTTTAAACTTCAATGTAATCACCCTCTGATATCCAAATATATGAGGGCGCGGTTTTTGATATGCAGAGGATACGATATCTCTAAACTCACATCAGCGACATCAAGTCTTTAAGCTCAAAGCTGTTTTGCATGGCGGCGTTCAGCGAAAAGCCAAGCAAACGCGAGGCACGTTCGGTCAGCAGGTCTATCTCCCTCGGGATAACTATCATCGGCTGGCTTTGAGCGTATGAAAAGCCGTGCCGCATCTCATCGGCGCCGAGCAGGTCATCCGCGAAGGTGCGCGCGTCTACAACTGTCGGCACGCCTATAGCGATGACCGGCACGCCGAGGGTCTCCTGATTAATCCTTGTGCGGTGATTGCCAACGCCCGCTCCGGGCGAAATGCCCGCGTCGCTTATCTGTACAGTGCGCCCCAGCCGCTCTATCCGCCGCGAGGCGAGCGCGTCGATAGCCACTACCGCGTTAGGTTTTATCCGCTTTACAACGCTTAAAATATACTCGCCTGTTTCAATGCCCGTCTGCCCCGTCACGCCTGTGTTTATAACAGCCACCGGTCGCAGCCTGTCGAGCCCCGAGGAACGCGCGAGTTCGCCCGAAATATGTCTTGTGGCAAGCACTCTGCCGCCGGTTTTGGGGCCGAGGGAGTCAGGGGTTATGTTCTCGTTGCCCAAGCCGGCGACAAGCAGAAGTCCGTTTACGGGCAAAAGGCGGCGTATCTCCCTGCCTATCGTCTTGACCTTATCGTCGGTCTCGCGGAAGTTGTCGGTCAGCGAGGGCAGCTCTATCGTGATGTATGTGCCGATCTCTTTGCCGAGTATCTGCTTTGCACGCAGGTTCTTTACGGTAAGCCGCGATATCTTCATATCGTTCTCGCGATACTCGCGAAAGTCCATGCCCGCTACCCTTTCACCCGCTATTTCGCGCGCTTCTATCGCCAAATCGGTCCTCAGCTTCATTTTATCACCCGCAGAATAATTTTCCGTAATATTGTTTGTGATAATGCAGTGATTATTCTTTACATCGAAAAAATATTCTGCTATAATAATTTTAATAGTAAATAATTTATCCTTTTACAGATTCGAGGGAAATATGAAAAGATTCACATTAAAAACAACGATCTGCTCCGCGCTTGTTTTGACTGTTGCGCTTTCCGCCGGAACCATTGGCGCGGCGGCTGCAGAGGATAACGAACTGCCGAGCTACTACAGCTCGCGCGATCTGGGTTATGTAACTTCCGTTAAAATGCAGTTTCACAGCACCTGCTGGGTCTATGCGGGACTGGCGACATACGAGTCGCTGCTGCTTAAAAACGGCATTGAAACCGAGGATATGTCCCCCGCGCACCTCAATATCTGGTCGACTCCGCACGAAGACGGCACCGGCTGGACGCGCTCGATCTACGGCGACGGCTTCCCGAAGATCCCGCTGGGATACTTCACCTCATGGCAAGGCCCCGTATTCAGCTCAGATGAAGGCGATCTTCCGCTCGACGAAAGCATTAAGAGCGACGATATCCCCACCGACCTTGCGCGCTACGGCATTACGTCCGCAATGTATCTGACAAACAGTGACCGCGATACGATCAAACGCTGCATAATAGATTACGGCGGAGTATACACCTCCTACTGTCACAGCGTCGCCTGCTTCAATAAGGGCGAGGACAAGGTGTCCTACTACATGCCTAAGAATTATTCCGGCGGCGCAGGACACTCGGTAGAGGTCGTAGGCTGGGACGATGATTATCCGCTTGAAAACTTCAACGGTATTGACGGCTCACGACCGCAAAACAACGGTGCGTGGCTCATAAAGAACAGCCACGGCGACAACTTCAACAGCATGGGCGGATTCTTCTGGATGTCTTACGAGGACGCGTGGGTATTTTTGAACAGATACACACCTTCTTATGCGCTGACCGGCTTTGAGGAGATAACCGAAGATAAAAAGCTTGTGCAAAACGAGATATACGGCGCGACTTATGACTTTGGCTACATCCCCGAAAAAACGCAGACATTCATAAACCGTTTCAGCTTTGACGCCGATTATAACACGATAGATAAAATAGTATTCGCTACAAAAGCCACGGGGGCTGAATACAGCATTTATTATGTGCCCGACGGCGAAAATGAGACCCCCGACCCCAACATCGGCACTTGGACCCTGCTGGGAAGCGGCACCGTTGACTACGCGGGATACATTTGCGCGGACATCGAGGATTTTAAATATCCCGATACTGAAGGCTCGATAGCTATAAAGATAAATGCCTCCAAAACAAATATGTACGCGACCATCGGCGTAGACGAATGGCTGACAAGCAGCAATAGCTACGTATTTATTCCCGACAGCAAGCGCGGCGAAAGCTTCATGATCCGAAACGGTCAGGCAGTCGACCTAATGGACTGGTACAAAAGCAACGAAAACGACGATATTGGCGGCACCTTTGTTATAAAGGCATTGACCGTAAAATCCTATGAACCCACGCTTCTGGGCGACGCTGATCTTGACGGAATAGTCAACATAAACGACGTCACCGAGATCCAGCGCCACCTTGCGGAGTACACCACCATGAACACAACGGCGCAGGCTAACGCAGACTACAACCGCGACGGAATTATCAATATAGAGGACTGCACACAGATACAGCTAATGCTCGCGGAGTATGTCAGTTAGCGGCTGATAAGTATTAGGGTCTGCCCCTACATGAATGAACAAACGTTGTTGCTAATTCATCTAGCATCTAGCATCTAGCTTCTAGTATCTAGACACTCAACCCTCAACATAAAAAAATCCCGTTCTTAACCACCTGTGTGATCAAGAACGGGTTTTGTTTTGTTATTTTCTTAAGCGTTATCTGCAAGATGGATTTGAATTGCCGTTACGTCGGAGATCGTTACTTTGCCGTCGCCGTCGAAGTCGCTGAGCGCCGACTGAGTTTCGGTAAGGTCAGTCATGCTGGCGAGGAACTTCTGGATCATTGTGGCGTCGAGGATCGAAACTCTGCCGTCGTTATTCACATCGCCCCTAACGACCGGCTTAACAGTCGTTTCGGGAACCGTGGTGGACTCGGTAGTGGTTACGATCACGGGATCGGGAGTAACAGGTCCTCTGGGAACCGTAGTCATCGGGACAGTGGTGGGTTCTACAGTCGTGGGAGCCACAGTCGTAGGAGCCACGGTAGTGGGAGCTACTGTGGTGGGAGCCACCGTTGTGGGCTCCTCAGCGGGAACGAGCTTGCAGAAGTCAAGCGCTACCCAGCCGGTTTTGCCGTCAACTGTTGTTTTGCCCCAGTTGTAGCCGTCGTTGAGATAAGTCTCGGTAACTTTGATCTTGGTGCCGTTGCTCAATGTTTTGATAACGTTGCCGTCGATGCCCGCACTGGTGCGGAAGTTAACCATGGAGGTGAGCTGATATGTACCGGCAGTATAGGTTGAAGTGTGATTCTCAACGGTCTCGGCGTTATCCAGAATGTAAATGTAACCCTGGAATGTCCACCAGCTGTTGCCGCCGGGGTTGGAATCGGTAGTCTTGGCATAGGTGAGATAGAAGTTTGTGCTGTTCCATGCCGAGTTGGAAAGCGTAACGTTGCCGTTGCTGTCGATCTTCTCAACTACCGCAACGTGTCCGCCCGAGCCGTAAGTCCAGCATGCGATGGCGCCGAGCTTAGGGGTCTTGCCGTATTTATAGAAGTTATTAGCTTGGTTGTAGCCGTACCACTGGCTGGCGCCGTTCCAAGAAAGCTTAGGCTCTTTGCCTAAGATCTCGTAGGCTCTGCCGTAAGCATATGCCGTACAGTTAGGCATTCCGTAGCCGTACTTATAGAATACGTTGTAGTCGCCGTTGTAGTAGTACTTATTGGAATAGTCCGGAGCGGAAAGCCTTGGAGTGAACGAAGTAGTGCCTGCCGCGTTGGCAATTACAGAAATCGAAAATAACGTTGTGAATAGTACCGCGGTGGTAACGAGCACTGCGGAGATTCTTTTTAATACTGTGCGCTTCAAATAATCATCCTTTCCGAAGATTGGTGTTATGCGTCGAACATATTAATTCGTTACAAACGGTTACGATTATGTAACCAACGATATTGTAACACGTTTATCTAAAAATGTCAAACTGTATTTCGCCGATTATTTATACACCATACAGTGACATTTGCTACACAATTCACAACATCTTGTAATTTTTAGCGTTTTTGAAGGAATTTCAGTCGATTTTTAATCTTTTAAAGAAATTTTCTCAATCGCTCTGTTTTTGATTATAACACATATTTCCTGAAAAATAAAGGGTTTTTTTCATTTTTAGAAAAATTATTTTCAAATTCGATGATATAATCAAATCATCAAAAATGACGGAGGTTAATTCATTGTGAAAAAAATTTTATGTATTATTGCCATAGGCGTTCTTGCGGCGCTTTGCGCGGGTGTAATGGCGTCATGTGGTGACAGCGTAAAGGAAGAAGGTAACAAAGTTGTAAGCAACGCGAAGGATTATTTGAAGAGCGAATTAGGCGTTGACGGCAACCCTTTGGAGAGCGCGAAGGACTATTTAAAAGATGAGCTCGGTCTTAACAACACCTCGAACGAGGTCATCGAAGGCACCTGGATTCAGGAAGACGAAACTAACGGTAACTGGGAATGGACATTTGACGGAAAGAACAAATGCACCCTGAAGGGCATCACCACCGGCTTCAACGGCAGCGGCACATACTCTGTTGACGAGGACGCAAAGACGGTTACCGTAAGCCTGAACGAGTGGGACAACCAAAAGGTCTACACCTACACTCTCAGACAAACCCTTTCGGACACCATGCTTGAATTAAAGGAAACATATTCAAGCTACAAGCTTACTAAGAAAAAATAAGCGACCTTTCGTTGCACAAGAAAGACCGGACAGCAAAACCGCTGCCCGGTCATTTTTTATTTTTCTGTTTAAGAAAATACAGGCTCAACCTGCACACCCTTAAGCGCGGCGGCGACACATTCGGGAATCCTTGAAAAATCCGCCACAAGCGAATTGGGCTTTTTAACATAGTCGTCCTGCACCATCGGCACAAAGTAAATATTCTTTGTGTTCATCAGCCTGCCGATGTTCTGCGCCGAAGCGCCAAGAGCGTCGTTAGTAGCCGCGCACAAAAGCACGGGGCGAAGTATACGCAGGTGCGACTTAGCCGCCATGGTGACGGAAGTGTCCGTTATTCCCAGCGACAGCTTGGCAAGCGTATTGCCCGTGCAGGGCGCTATCAGCAGCAGGTCGCAAAGCTTCTTAGGTCCCAGCGGCTCGGTATCTACCGAAGTGCACAGCACCCTCTTCCCCGTTATATCCTCGGCGCGCTTTACCATATCAGCCGCCGAACCGAAGCGCGTATCGGTAGAGCAGGCGTTCTGCGACATTATGGGGATCACGTCGTAGCCCGCGCTCACCAGCGCGCTCATTTGTTCAAATGCCTTTGAAAAGGTGCAAAAGGAACCGCACATGGCAAATCCTATGGTTGCTTTTGTCACCGATTTACCTCCTCAATAATGGATAATACTGTTTTTTTGATAATTTCTCCCGCGGACTTGGGCGCGCATTTTCCCGGAAGCCCGAGCGCTCTGTGCGCGTTCATGCCCAAACCGCGCGCATATTCAAGGTCGATCCCTCCTGGAAGGGACGCAAGGTCTATCAGCAGCGCGGTCCTGTCGGTATTGTCAAGCAGCGCTCTGTCAAAAATCAGAGCCGGAACCGTGTTAAAAATGAGATCGTAGTCATGCGCTGTTTTAAAGTCGGCAAAACTCACAGCATGGCAGCCCATAGACTCAATAAAAGCTAAATCGGAAGCCTTGCGCGCGCATACCGTCACCTCACTGCCGAGCGACTGCAATCTGCGGGCTAAGAACTTTCCTATCCTGCCAAAGCCCGTCACAAGCGAGCGGCTGCCGAAAACAGCGCCGTCATATTCACGCATAGCAAGCTCTAAAGCCCCCTCAGCGGTGGGGACTGCGTTGCGCACTGCGAAGTCGTCACGCGCGGCGTAATCGTAAATACGGGCTGATTTGAGCTTGGGATAAGCAGAAATCAAACGTCCGCTCATACCTGCGAACACAAGCCTTTTGCACAATTCATCCGTAACGCTGTCAGTCAAAAATATCTTGTTATCTGCAAACGGCGCGTTGACGCTTTTGTCATCCGCAACGCAGGGCAGCGGGAATATGACCGCGTCGCTCCGCCCTATCGCCTCGTCAATGCTGCAAGATACAGTGTCCCCCGCCCTTTCAAAGCCTGTCGCAAGTACACTGTAGCCTTGATCAGAAAGTGAGCGGGCAAGATATATCTGCCGCTTGTCGCCGCCAATTATTCCAAAGGATCTTACAATACACATACAAACACCCGCACCTGATAGTCTTGATACTCTATCTTATGCGGGTGTTTTATAACTGTTACGTAAAAGCAGAACAGACTGCCAAAGGCAGCCTGTTCCACGATTGTGTGTTTTATGAAAATGAATGCTCCAGAACGCAATTCATTTTTCCAAATCCGTAAGGAGAAGAAGTGAAATCTAACTACCCAATATGTAGTACCCTTGTATCTCCTTTACGTATATTATACAATTTATAGAGTCGTTTTTCAAGGGTCATTACATTGATTTGTCTTTTCTAAACAGGCAAAATGACGATGTGCACAAAAAACAACAGCAAAGTTTGTGCAGTATTTTTTTATAAAATTGATGTTTCTATTCTTTCGGCGAATTATAACAAAGACAAAATAGCAGATTGCACAAAAAAACCATTCCGTTTTTGACGTTCGTTATTGTGAAATTCTACGGTCACAATATGAATTCTTGCTGCGTATATCTCGTTTTCGGCTTAAACAGTGGATTTTCAGATTATTACTTCCTTAGAAAAACAAACGTTATTACTGCACAAAGTCAGCCGAAATCGCAGCGCGTCATTGCGAGCATTGTCCTGACAATGACACAATGCTCGATAAAAATACATATCGTTCGAATTATTCGAACATTCGTTTGCTTTTTCTTGAAAAATAAGCTATAATAGTATCAGGAAGCAATTCCTATGAGGGCAGCCCCGCCTCAGATAACAGCATAATTCATCGAATAAGACAGAAAGGATAGCAAATGAATTATTTTGAATGGTCAAGAGAATACGAACAAACAGCAATGGAGTTGGACAAGGTGATTACACGGTTGAAGAAAGAAAAATGCGGCAAGGGCGATTCAATGAAAAAGGAGCTCAACGACAAAATAGCCCTCTACAGAGGCTACCGCAACGAGTGCCTTCGCGTAGCGGATCACCTTATGCAGCGTCATAAAGGGGTGGCGTAATGCGAATAGAACGTTTACACATTAACGAGAATAACTCAGATTATGTCAGCTACTGCACGGTGAAAGACAGAAAATCCAACAGAGAGGAGATCGAGCGCAAAATAAAGTTCATACTGAGCGCCGTCGAAACCGACCTCACTCCCCTGCAGCACTACTGCCTGACGGAGTATTATTTAAAGGGCGTTAAGCAAAAAGAAATCGCCAAAGCGCTCGGGCTGAGTACATCTACCGTTTCGCGCCACATTGCGGCAGGCACCAAAAAGCTGAAGGTCGCCACGAAATACTACCCGTTTTCCACAAGCGCGGACTCTCTCGATAAAGTGTCATAAGCATAATATTATCCCAAACAAAAACACCGCCGCTATTTTAAATAGTGACGGTGTTGTTCTTTTGATAAGATAACGCGACAAGGCGTGCGGTTTTTTTATTTGATCTCCTTTAGCTGACGCGCGTTTTCCTTTTCAAGCACGTCGCAGACAGCCATTTTTGTTATTATGTTTTTAACGGTGACGTCGAGCCCCGTGCCTTCGGAGTAATCGGCGGGGAAAATATAGTCGACCCTGTCCTTGCGAAGCAGCTCCTCGACCTTGCCGTCGCGCTTCTGATAGACCGCGATGGAGTAGCCGCCGTACGCCTTCATCATCTTCATGCAGGGCACATCGGAAAGACCGTCACCTATGTAAATCATGTTGGTAAAGGGCACGCGCTTGTCGTCCTCGGGCATCGAGCGGTTGAGGTCGAGGTCGTTGGCGACGTCGAGCACGCCTTTGTTGATGCGGTAGACGAACTGGGTTTTGTTGGTGTAGTTTACGTCGGTTTTCGGCCAGACTGCCCAGCCGTTTTCGTCGTAGAGGAATTCGCAGGCGAAAATGCTTTTGAAGCTTTTGCTTACCGAAGTGCCTTCGATTATCTCCTTCATTCCCGAGGAAATGATGTAATGCTCTATCTGCACTCCGCGCTGCTCACCGAAGGCATTGATCCTATCGAACCAACCCTGAACTCCGTTGAACAGCTCTACGTTCTTGCCCATGCCGACAAGCTTCTCGCGCAAAAGCGGTATGCCCTTGTCTTTGGATATCTTCACCATCGAGTACATATAGGCGAGAACGCCGTCCATGTGCTCGCGCAGCCATAGCTCGTTGGTGGTCTCCCAAAACTCGCGCTCGGTCATGCCGAGGCTCGGTATAAAGCTGTAGTCCTGCATATCCTTTGTGCAGAGAGTTCTGTCAAAGTCGTACATTATAGCGACGATCGGTTTCTCGCTCATATAATTCTCCTGAAAATGAACATCGGTTATTTGCGTATACCAGCTTTCAGCATCCAATATCTAGCTTCCAGCATCTAGCATCTAGCTTCTAAACATGTATATCTGGCATTTCAGAGTGCCGTTGTAGGTCTTTCTGCGCTTGTCCGCCTTTCTGCCGAAAAGCTTTTCGAAATCATCGTCGGGCGTGATTATCGTGTAGCGCTTGCCGCTTTCTGGGATGAATCTTTCCCCCATCACCTTATACAGTTCCTCGGCGGCTCTTAAATCTAGCAGCCTCTCGCCGTAGGGCGGGTTGGTAATCACGGTGCAGTAGCCATCGGGCAAAGTGATATCCCTGACATCGCGGCGCGAAAAGCTTATCACGTCCGCGACGCCGGCTTTTTCCGCATTGCTTTTTGCGATTTCGAGCGCCTCTGCGTCGATGTCATAGCCCTCGGCGCGAAAACTGCAATCACGGTTGATTTTGGAGCGCGCAAGCTCCCTTTCCGCTTCAAATACGTTATCTGGAACGCAGCTCCAGAGCTCGGCGGCAAAATATCTGTTGAGCCCCGGGGCTATCCTGAGCGCCTTTGTGGCGGCTTCTATAAGGATAGTGCCGCTGCCGCACATCGGGTCGATCACAAAATGATTAGGACGAACGCCCGCAAGCTCCGCCATTGCGGCGGCGAGCGTTTCCTTTATAGGCGCTTCGTTAGCCTGAGCGCGATAGCCGCGCTTGTGCAGCCCCGCGCCCGATGTGTCTAGCAAAATGCTGACCCTGTCGTTGATAATAAGAAACTGTATCTGACGCGGCGCGCCCGTTTCCTCGAACCAAGAGAGCATGTAACGCTTTGAAAGGCTGTCGGCGACCGCCTTTTTTATTATCTTTTGGCAATCAGGCACGCTCATAAGCTTAGAGTTGAGGCAGCTTCCCTTTACGGGGAAGGCGTCGCTCATGCCGATGAAGTCAGCCCAGTTTATAGCCTTTACGCGCTCAAAAAGCTGCTCAAAGGTTGTAGCCCTGAACTCGTCGAGCAATATCTGTATGCGCTCGGCGTAGCGAGCGTTGATGTTGGCGCGCGCCATATCGGAAAAATCGCCGTCAAATAGCACCCTGCCGTTTTCGGCACGGACGTTCTCTAATCCGAGAAATCGAAATTCGTTGGCGCAAATGCCCTCAAGCCCAAATATGCAGGGGGCGCAGAATGTCATAGTCATTATAACTTCTCCAAAAATAGAGGGTCGGCTCACCGCATACCGGGTTTGAGCCAACCCTTTTTGTTTAATCAATAATTAATGATCAATATCTAGCTTCTAGCATCTAGCTTCTAAATACTCAGTCTTTAGCCGGCTCGAGCAGACCGTAATGACCGCCCTCGCGCTTATAAACTACGTTGACCTCGTCGGTCTCGGCGTTGATGAACATAAAGAAATCGTGGTTGATCATATTCATCTCAAGTATAGCCTCGTCGACTGAGATAGGTTTGATAAGCACCTGCTTTTTGCGCACGACCTGATAATCTTCCTCGGGCTCCTCAGTACCCTGCGGCAGCTCGGCAGTGAGCAGATCGAGCGAGCCGCCCGATTTGATGCGCTTTTCAAGGCGAGTTTTGTTTTTGCGGATCTGGCGCATGAGAATGTCGATAACTCTGTCAAGAGCGTCGTTCATCTCAGGCTGAGTGCTTTCGGCGCGGTACACCATTCTGTTGTCGCGGATAGTGATCTCAACCGTCTGGCGGTTTTTCTCAAGGGTGACAACAACATTGGCGATAGCGTCCTCGGAAAAAATCTTTTTGAACTTTGCGAGCTTTTTCTCGCACCTCTCTTTAAAATTATCTCTGAGGTTTACTTTCCGTGCTGTGTAGGTGATCTTCATAGAATCGATGCCTCCCTGCAAAGCGGTCGCTTTTGCGCGCCAAACATGCTGTCATGTCCGCACGCCAAAGCAACGCGGTTTTATATTTTGCAGCGGCGAACCGCTGCTTGTGTGTTACCTTCTGCCGTTTCCGTTGCCCCGGCGGCTGTAGCCACGGCTTTCGCCGCGTTTTAAATCGGACATTTTATCCTCGCTTGTCTGTTTAAAGCGCGACATCATGTCTTCAAAGGTGGAAGGATTCGCCTTGCGCGAGCTCTGCCACTCGTAGTCTCCGGGTGAGGTCACCGGCGGCGCCGGCTTGTAGGGCTGGCGGGTATTAGAATTTGCGCGCGGCTGTTTCTGCGGCTTTTTTTGCTGCTCTTTAGGTAAAGCCTGCTTCATTGAAAGGCTGATCTTGCCGTCGTTTACCGCCAAAACCTTTACCTTTACAGTTTGACCCACCTTTACATAATCGCTGATTTCCGTGATATAGGTAGGCGCTACCTCGGAAATATGAACCATTCCTGTTTTGGAATCAGGCAGATCAACAAACGCGCCGAATTTTGTGATACCCGAAACCTTGCCCTCTAAAATAATTCCGACCTCAATTGCCATAAAAAATACGTACCCCTCAAGCTTTTGCAGTATGTCCTTTGCAGATCAATCAGTCGCCCGCGACGTTTATGAAAATACGCTCGCCGTTGCTGACGTAGCCAAGCTCTTCCTTGGCGATTTTTTCCATATACTCGTTTTTCTCCGCGCCCTTGAAATTGCGGACCTTTTCGAGATAATTGGATTCTATTTCAACAACATTGATATGCTGCTGTAATTCACTTAACTCAGCCTTTTTCTCGGCGATTTTTACGCTTTGATTAATTATCGTAATAACAGCGTAGAACACAAAACCGATCGCCGCAAGACAAAGCAGTACATTGCGAAGCGTGCGCTTTCTCTTGGGCTTTTCAACCATTCTCGGTCCGTTGTGATCCGACGATGATTTTGCCTTATCAGCGGCTTTTTTTGTTTTTGGCTTTATTAACTTCATGTGACTTCCTTTTTATTTCATGATCACTCTTAAGTGATTCTGATTTCCTGTTTATATTATACAATACTTTACGTGCAATTTTCAATAGGTATTTAGCAATTAATTTTGATTTTTCGCAAGTTTTTTGCAGCAGTTCTTTTATAAAACGTATCAGCGGGCTGTATAATTTGCAAAGCAAGCGCCCCGCGGTAAGTCTGTACAGCAAAAAACCGATAAAGCTGCCGGCGAACACATATGCTCTGATGAAGCCCATAAGATACCCGAGCGAGAAGAAGAACACCGACATGGACCAAACGAGCATAAAAAATATGTCCACGGCTATCACCGCAGCCTTGCCTAACGAGAAGGTGAGGCGCAGGAATTTGAGCGCTCCGTAAAACACGCCAAGCCCCGCCCCAAGCGCGAACGACCACATAAACGCGACCGTCTGCTGCGCAAAGGTAAGCTCTAAGCCGTCCAAGGTATCACCTACCTGAACAGCTTTGAAAGGCGCGAGCGCGAGCTGTTGCCGCCGATGTACTGCATGGAGTTCACGGTGCCGTTTACTGTGACGTCGCCGGTTTCAAGATCAAGCCTGTCGATGTGCAGACCCCCGCCCTTGATTATGAGCGTGCCCGCGGTGGTTTTGACCGAAACGGTCTCTTCATTGAAGCCGTTCACCTCGACAGCGCCGGTCAGCACAAGCCTGCGGCGGTTGTCCAGCATAAGAGTATGTTTCCTGCCCGTTTGCGTTTCGTTCATATCATTACCTCCGGATAGTTATACTATAATGTATATGGAGGAAATGAGGGGAATATTACTGTTAGTTTTAGTGGCTAGTATCTATACCGAAGTGTACATCGTCGCGGCGTCTTCTTTGCGGACGGTCTCTTTAACCTCGGTGACCTTTACCTTAACGGTGCGGGCGCCCATAGTTATGGCTATTACGTCGCCAACTTTTACGTCGTAAGACGCTCTGGCGACCTTGTCGTTCACCAACACCTTGCCGGCGTCGCAAGCCTCGTTAGCCACAGTTCTGCGCTTTATAAGGCGCGATACCTTTAAATATTTATCTAATCTCATATTTTATCACCTAAAGGAAAAAAGAGCCGAAACACTCGGCTCTCTGATCATCCACTGATTAATGGTTTACAACGTCCTTGAATGCCTTGCCTGCCTTGAAAGCGGGAACCTTGGAAGCGGGGATCTCGATAGAATTACCTGTTCTGGGATCCACACCTGTTCTGGCATTTCTGGTGCGCTGCTCAAAAGTGCCGAAGCCTGTGAGCTGAACCTTTTCACCGGCTGCAACAGCGTTGACGATAGCGTCAAGAGCAGCTGTGAGAGCCTTTTCAGAATCCTTTTTGGAAAGACCGGTTGTTTCCTTGATAGCGTCGATTAATTCAGTCTTTTTCATCTTTTAAACCTCCATTGTTTTGCTTTAGTTTTATCTTAACTTCTTCCCAAAGGGAATCAAGTTGCGATAGCTCTGCTGTTTTCATGTCGATGCCGCGCTCTTCCGCGAGCTGCTCGACCATTGAAAAACGTTTGATGTACTTGTCGCAGGCGTAGTAAAGAGCTTGCTCGCTGTTGATATCGAAATATCGTGAAACGTTGACGACCGCGAAAAGCAGATCGCCCAGCTCTTCGGTACGGTGTTCCTGAGTGCCGTGCTCAATAGCGACCTTAAGCTCGCTGTACTCTTCATAGACCTTGTTCATCGCACCGTCTACGGTTGCCCAATCAAAGCCTACCTTTGCGGACTTGCGCTGGATCTTTTCGCTGCGCATAAGCGCCGGAAGCGCGCGTGATACGCTGAGCATTGCCTCGGTCTGCGTCTTCTGCGACTTAGTCTGCATTTTGACCGCGTCCCAGTTTTGCAGGGCTTCCTGTTCGTTGCCCGCGGATTTGTCGCCGAACACATGCGGATGTCTTATGATGAGCTTTTTACAGATCCCGTCACAGACGTCGTCCATATCAAAGCCTCCGCTTTCGCGTTCGATCTCGGCGTGAAGCGCTACCTGGAGAAGAACGTCTCCAAGCTCTTCCTTCAAAAGCTCCGCGTCGCTGTTGTCGATTGCCTCGACAGCCTCGTACGTTTCCTCGATAAAGTTGTTACGGATAGATTTGTGCGTCTGCGCTCTGTCCCACGGACATCCGCCGGGCGCGCGAAGGATCTTTACTATCTCGACCAAATCGTTGAAATCGTATCGTGGCTTTTCAGTAAAAACCAATTATCTCACCTCAGCATTACTTGCTGTAGCTTTAGCCTACGGTATTCTATTTTAACCAATTAAGCGCCATTTTGCAAGTGTTTTTGCGATTTTTTCTCCTTTTGGAAGAAATTTGATTTCTTCAGCGGTAAAGGTGCGAATTATTAGTAAAACTGCCATATATATAATGACCGCAACTACTACCGCAAGTATCAGGGCAATGCGGCCGGGCATGAATGAATCAAAAAGGTTGTACGAGAAGTACGCGCCTGCCACCGCGTAAACCGAACCCGCAAGGGGTTTTATGGTGGTGTTGAAGAAGTCGGGAACGATTCCGCTGTACTTGATGAGCAGCACCATACCGATGACGCAGATAAGCGCGTAGGCAACCAATGAACCCGCCGTAGCGCCCTGGATGTTTATCTCGGGAATGCTTACAAATATCCATGAGGTGCCAATCTTAACCACCATGCAGATGATGTACAGGATCATAGGGATCTTGACCTTGCCAATACCGTTTATCATAGAACAGATAGGCGTGATGACAGCGGTGAAAATGGTCGTGATACCCATTACCGTGAGCACGTTGCCGCCGATGTCGATGATCTCGGGGCTTGAACCGTAAATGAAAGCCATGATAGGATGTGCAAGCATAACAAGTCCGAACGCCATCGGCAGCGTGAACATCATCGTCATTTTAAGCACGGTGTTCATCGACTGCTTTAGCTCGCGCTTGTTGCCCTTGGTCCACGCGCTGGCGACGTTAGGCATCGCGCTGGAGCCGAACGCCTGGGTGACCGCCGTTACAAGCTGCATAAGAGTGAGCGCGCTGGCGTAGCAGCCCCAGAGGTCGGTGTGTATCGAGATGTGCTCGCCCTTGAAATGATCCATCTTAAAGAAGCCGCCGTGCGAAATACCGTACTGATTTATCAGCTCGGGACCGTGGTGCTTGTTAAGATCGAGCAGGACGTTTTGGATTATGATAGAATCTATCCACGAGGCGAGGCTCATTACAAGCGCGCCGCCCGCTATCGGGAGAGCGGTTCTGATGATAGTGTTGAAGGTCTCGCGTTTTTCGCGGGCTTCGATAGAATTAGCGTAAAACTCCTCGGGTATGCCGTCGCCCTGGACCTTGAACTTTACGAAATAATAGACCCATGACAACAGGCTGCTCAGCGAGATTCCGATGATAGCGCCCGCGACCGCAAAGGAGAAAATGGTCTTGTGAGCGTCCTCGATGCTTTCGAACTTCATCCACCAAAGGGTGAGCGAGCTCTCGTTAAGGGCTCCCATTCCGAAATACAGTATGGCGTAAGCGAGCACCGAACCGACCGCGAGCTTCACCACAGCCTCGATTATCTCGGATATCGCGGTGGGCTTCATGTTGCGCTGACCCTCGTAATATCCGCGGTAGGCGGAGGCGAGGCAGCCGAAGAACACCGTCGGCGCGAGGCAGAGCATGGGGACTATGGCGTAGGGCTGCTTGATAACGAACATCGAGTACGGGATGCTGGCGCCCGCAACGATAACAAAGCATACCAAGCCCAGGATAGTAAAGAACGGGACGGATATCTTTTGTATCTGCCGCACGTCCTTATAGCGCTTTTGGGTCATGTTTTCAGACACCAAGCGCGAGATCGCGATGGGCAGACCGCCCGTGGCTACGGTGAAGATCAGTATGAACACCTCGTAGGCGTTGGCGTAAAGCCCGTTGCCGAAGGACGTCATGTTTTCGCCGTAATTTGAAAGGATGGCGGCAAGGACAGCCTTGTTGAGCAGACCGAACACCTTGACGATGACCATGCTGATAGTCAGAATAGCCGCGCCTTTGACAAAGGATTTTGAAACGTCAGATTCAAAGTTCTTTACCGCGTTGTACTTTTTACTCAAATAAAATCACCTTTAAACAGTATGATATAGTATACACAATCAGTATACACAATGCAGGGAGTCCGCAAAAGGGACTCCCCTGTCTTATAAAATCAACTGCGTTGATGGGATATCATTCCGCGTCTTCGCTGATCTCCTCAACAGCTTCCTTAGCTGCAACAACGATGTCGTCGGGCTTTCCGGCGGGAGCGTCAGCCTTTTTCTCGGCAGCCTCTTCAGCAGCTTCTTCAATAGCCTCGGGCTCATCCTCGAATTTATGGCCGCAGATATTGCAGAATGAAGATTCCTTGGTTACCTTGTTTTCGCACTCGGGGCAGATCTTCTGGTTTTTGATAGCGGCAAGTTGAGCTACGATGATGGAGAGCTCTTGCTTGAGCTCGGAGATCTCCTCAACCACCTTAGCGATATCCTCGGAAAGATCGATATTCTGAGTGGTAGCCTTGTATGTGAGCTTGCCAAGCTCGATGAGCTTTTTGCCGATATTGCGCTTGATGGTCTCAGCGGAGATTCTGTGCTTGGAAGCGTCATAGATCATGGCAGCCTTCTGCGATAATACAGTAGCCGCGTTCTTTGCGTTAACTTTTACATCATCGATGATCGTGTCAAAATTTTTCATTTAATTCACCTTTCTTTTCCGGCGGGAAATTCCCCGCATATCTTAATTATATTCTATATTATATCACGGTTGAGCTGAATAATCAACCGCATTACTGCCGTAAAATTGAGTTATTTGCGTTTTTCTGTTGAGCAATTCGTCAAATCTGTCTATATATTCATATGGGTATTTAAAATTAAATATCCGCGTCAGATAGTCTGTTCCGTATCTTTTGAGCTTTGTAACGCCGCCTGAGCCGCACGCGAGGATGGTATGCGTCTCGTCCATTACGTAAACGTTGTAAAGGCTTTCATAGCCGCGCTTTGACCAGCCGACGTTTTCAAGGTTGCCCACCATGCGCGTCTGGCGGTAGAGGTAATACGGGATGTAATCGAGCGACAAAAGCGACTGCCGCGCGTAGTCCTGCATAGCGCGAGCGGCAAGCGCCTCGTCACGATTCAGGGTTTTTCCCTCGGTGGTGAGGTTAGCGGCGCGCTTCATGCACAGGGTGTGCACTGTGACGCACTCGGCGCCAAGCCCCGTCACGGTGTCGAGTGAACGCTTGAAGCTGTCGACCGTGTCGGTGGGAAGCCCCGCTATGAGGTCGGTGTTGATGTTCTTGAAGCCGCAGCGGCGCGCAAGCTCAAACGCCTGCAAAAACTGCTCCGCCGTATGCTTTCTGCCGATAGCCTGAAGCACGCTATCGCTTAGGGTCTGCGGATTTATGCTGATACGGTCAACATTATTTTCTTTTAGAGAAATAAGTTTATCTTCGGTTATGGTGTCGGGTCTGCCGGCTTCGACCGTGAACTCGCGGCAGGTGGACATATCGAAGCTTTTGTTAACCGTGCATAGCACCATGTCCAACTGCTCCGCGCTCAGAGTAGTGGGCGTGCCGCCGCCGAAGTACACGCTTTCGAGCCTCAGCCCGAGGTTTTTTACGATCTCGGCGGTCGCCTTGATCTCCTCACAAAGCAGGGCTGTGTACGGCTCAACGAGCTTCTTCGCCCTCTCGACCGAGGACATCACAAAGGAGCAATAGCTGCAGCGCGACGGACAGAACGGGATACCGACGTACAGGCTGAACGACTCGGGGCGCGACAGCGAGATGATCCTGCGCTCGTTTTCTTCGGTCATTTGCGCCAGCTCAACGCGCCCGCGGCTTACAAAATACTCGTGCAAAAACCTGCGCTGTGCCTCTTCCCCGCCCTTTTCGGAGGTTATTTTGCGAAAGAGCTTTATGGGACGAACGCCTGTTAGCAGCCCCCAAGGCTGGCGGATATCGCAGTAACGCGAGAGGGCTTTATAAACCAGCTGCACCGTGGCAAGCTCATTTTCGGAATTACTCTCGGTTTTATCGGCAAAATGCTCCTCGCAAAAGCTGCCGAGCTTTACGCGTACCGTTATCTTATCGCCGAGCTCCGTATAGATGAACGGTTCCTCGACAGTTGAAAACTCTTTGTATACATTAATTTTCTCATTTGGAAAAAAGAGCCGCGCAAGGTTTTCAAGCTCAAACCAAAAGGTATTGTTTTTAACGTAAAGGTTCATCCTACAGCCGCCTCATAAGGGGATTGTATTTCCGCTCGTGCTCTAGGGAGGTGAGCGGACCGTGCCCGGGGATGATGGTGTAATCGCCCTCGAGCTCCTTGACGCGCTTGAGCGACTTTATCATCTCATTATCGTCGCCCGTCGGAAGGTCTGTTCTGCCGTAGGACTCACAGAAAATCAGGTCGCCCGCAATGATGATATCGTCAAAAATAAAGATACCGCAGCCTGAGGTGTGGCCGGGAGTGTAGAGATATTTTATCTCGGTATCGCCGAGGCGGAAGGTATCGCCGTCCTCGAGCAGGATATCCGCCTTAAAGGGCTTGTACGGTATCCTGTGCTCCCTTGTGCCGTTGATGTAGGTGTCGCTGAGGAAAATATCATTATGGCTGCCCGTGACGACCTTCGCGCCGTATTTGTCGGCGAGCTGTTTGGCGTAGCAAATGTGGTCGTAGTGACCGTGGGTCAGCAGCACATATTCCAGCTTGCCGCCGTCATTCTCTATTTGCAGCTCGAGCTGCTTTGAACACTCGCCGGGGTCGCTGACAGCCGCTTTGCCGGTTGCCTCGTCGACGAGGTAGCAGCAGTTGGTGTCGAGCATGGTAACGGGATAAATCTGAATTTTTATCATCTTTTCAAATCCTTTGAATCAATATCTATCGTAACAGGTCCGTCGTTTACAAGACTTACCTGCATGTCGGCGCCGAATACTCCCTGCGCCACTTTTTTTACGCCGTCGGTTCTGAGACGCTCGCAGAAAAACTCATACAGCGGCTCGGCTGTTTCGGGGCGCGCCGCCTTGATAAAGCTGGGGCGTCTGCCGTGCGAGCAGTCGGCGCACAGCGTAAAATTTGAGATAACAAGCACCTCGCCGCCGATATCGGCAAGCGAGAGATTCATTTTGTCGTTTTCATCGGTGAACACGCGCAGACCTGATATCTTATCGGCAAGGACGGTCGCCTCTTTCTGATCGTCGCCGTCGGCAACGCCGAGCAGGATCAAAAAGCCCTGACCGATCTC
Organism: uncultured Ruminococcus sp.; assembly: GCA_902776375.1. Taxonomy (GTDB): domain Bacteria; phylum Bacillota; class Clostridia; order Oscillospirales; family Acutalibacteraceae; genus Ruminococcoides. The sequence continues at coordinate 54,488 of CACYPV010000019.1, forward strand.
ACCGGCAACTTCGCCGTCTATCGATACCGAGGCGCGTGAAACGCGTTGAAGGATAGCTTTCATTTTTTCTCCTTTTTGGTGCGGAAAGCGGATGGTGAAGAGTATTATTATTCTAAAAAAGAATAATTCCGCATTCCGCATTAAACTAAACTCTCTTTATCTCATCTATTCCGTTGATGTCGGACAGTCTGGATATAACGCCCCTGAGGTGATCTCTGCCGGCGACGTCGATGGTTATGGTGACGATCGCCTTGCCGTCTTTGAGCTCACGGGAATTGAGCGTGTGGATAAAGATGTGCATGTTAGAGAGCTGGATGGTGATGTCCGCCAGCAAGCCGGTGCGGTCTGCCGCGATAATCTGCAGCGTGCTGCGGAACGCCTCGCCCGCCTCGATCTCCCACCGTGCGGAGACCCAGCGCTCCGGTTCCTCACAGTCGTTGATATTCTTAGGCACGTTGGTGCAGTTGGTTTTATGGATGGAAACGCCGTAGCCGCGGGTGATATAGCCGATGATATCGTCGCCCGGGAGCGGATTGCAGCAGTTTGAGAACTTGATAAGCACGTCGTCGGTGCCCTCAACAATAACGCCCGAGGAAGCTTTTCTGCGCTTTACGGGAGCCTGAGGCACGGTGATCTGCTCGATGTCCTTCTCGTAGGTTTTCTGGTACTCCTCTTTTATGCGGGGCATGATCTTCCAAAGCTGGATGCCGCCGTAGCCCACCGCCGCGTAGAAGTCGTCGAGGGTGTTGTACTGCTTTTTCATGCTGATGTTACTGAAGAACTCAGCCATTTCATCATCGTTGAGGTTAATGCCCTGCCGCTTGAACTCGCGGTCTACTATCTGCTTGCCCTCGACGATGTTTTCGTCGCGCTTTTCGTGCTTGAACCACTGGCGTATCTTCGCCTTTGCCGAGGCAGTCTTGCAGATATCTATCCACGCGCGGTTGGGGTGCTCCTCTTTTTGCGTGATTATCTCGCAGATCTCGCCGTTTGAGAGCACGTGGTCTATAGGAACTATCCTGCCGTTTACCTTGGCGCCCACCATGCGGTGACCTACCTGCGTGTGTATCTGATACGCCAGATCGATAGGCGTTGAGCCGCGCGCAAGGCTTATGACGTCGCGCTTCGGGGTGAATACGTAAACGTCGTTTTCGCCCAGATCGTTGCGGATATTGCGCGCTATGTCGGTGGCGTCCTCCGTTTCGAGCTGATCAAGGATCATGCGCTTGACCTTCTCGATATTCTGATTGACCAAATCGTCGTTCTTGCCGCCCTCGGTCATGCCGAGCTTGTACTTCCAGTGCGCCGCGATTCCGTATTCGGCGGTGTAGTGCATTTCCCAGGTGCGTATCTGCACCTCAAAGGGTATAGCGTTTTTGTCGAGAACGGTGGTGTGCAGGCTGCGGTACATGTTCTGCTTGGGCATGGAGATATAGTCCTTGAAGCGGTTCGGGATGGGCTTGAATATATCGTGCACAACGCCCAAAACGTTGTAGCAGTCGGAAACATTGTCTACGATGACGCGCACCGCGAAAACGTCGAAGATATCTTCCATGCTCTGGTTGCGCATGATCGTCTTGCGGTAAATGCTGTTTATGCTCTTCACGCGGCCGCTGATGTAGACGTTCGGGATGGTGTCCTTTGTCTTTTCAAGGATCTGCTCCTTGATGGATTCGATAAACTTCGCCCTGCCCTCCTCGTTGAGCATCAGCGCCTGTTCTATCTCGTTGTAGCCTACAGGGTCAAGGTATTGCAGCGAGCGATCCTCCAGCTCCTCCTTGACTCTTTTGATACCGAGGCGGTGCGCTATCGGCGCGTAGACCTGCATATTCTCAACCGATTTGTCGCGTCGCTTCTGCTCCGGCATACAGTCCATGGTGCGCATATTGTGCAGGCGGTCGGCGAGCTTGATGATGATAACCCGGATATCCTCGGACATGGCGATGAGCATTTTGCGGATGTTCTCCGCCTGCTGCTCCTCGCGTGTGGAGTAAGGTATTTTAGAAAGCTTTGTAACGCCGTCGATAAGCTTCGCCACGTCGTCGTCAAACAATCTGCGTATCTCGCCGAGCTTGACGGGAGTGTCCTCAACTACGTCATGCAGCAGGGCGGCGCAGATGCTGTCGGTATCCAAGCCGAGCTCCGCGACGATGCAGGCGACCGAGGTGGGATGAAGGATGTACGGGATACCCGACACCCTGCGCTGGTCGCCGTGTGATTTTTCCGCGAATTTGTAAGCGGCTTCTATTTTGTCCAGATCATAGGAGTTTTCCGAGCGGGACAAAATGCCCTGCAGCTCAGTGAAATCCTGATAGTGAGCTATGTTGGAAAATCTGCTCATCGTGTTACCTCTCTAAGCTTTCTTATTATTGACGCCGATTCAAGATCGACCTTGCCGAAGACATTTTTGAGAGTGATTTTGCTGCGTTTCAGACCCTCGTGTATCTCTATAAGCCCGAGCTCGTTCATGGCTTCAAGCGCTGAGCGTATCTTGCCGTAAGAAAGGCGGTAGCCGAGCTTGCCGGGCAAGGTCTCGATTCTGTAGTGATAGCCGCCTTTCTCGCGAAGATAACGGTAAAGCTGGGCGAAGTCATCTCTTTCGGGCAGGATGCTCAAAAGCTGGGTGCGGCTGAGCATGCTTCCTCTGCAAAAGGCTTCAAATATCCGTCCGCTCGCAAGGATGCGCCTGGGGTCGTCGTCGTGCGCCTTGACGTCCTTGATAACGACCGAAACGCTTTTGCTGCCGTTGTATTCATTTAACTCCAGCGTTGCGGCGATATCCAGCAAGGCGCCTTTTTCGTAGGGGAATTCGTGGGTAGAGGTGAAAAACAGCATTGCCGAAAGGGTCACGCCTCCCCTTGACAGCACAAGGCGAAGGTGTTTATTGTTCGTTAAAGGAATTATATTGGTAAGTAACATATTGTAAAAGCCGAATAAAGGCGTGGGATTACCGGCTCCGTAGGGCTGCAAAACAGCAAGCTCCGACACAAGCTCTGCAGAGATCAGCGCGGGATTGAGCTTACAGGCTATTTTTAATGTATCGAACGGCATTTCCACCGAGTCGGCGTACTCGTTTATTCTTTTACGGAATAATTCGATGTTGTCGGAGTTCATTGAAAGCCCGACAGCCATCGGATGTCCGCCGTAATGGGTCAGCAGATCGGCGCAGGCGGCGACGGCGTCGCAGAGCGCGAAGCCATCTATGCTCCTGCCTGAGCCCTTTGCAAGCTCTCCGTCGCGTGTGATGATGATAGAAGGCTTGCCGTAAATATCCTTTATTCGCGAGGCGACTATGCCGACAACGCCTTGGTGCCAGCCCTCGCCGTCGATAACAATGATCTTATCGAGGACGCGCGACGGATTGCGCGTGATCTCCTCGTCGATCTTTTGGATGATATCCTTTTCTATCTGCTGGCGCTCGGTGTTGTCGTTACCCATTGCCTGAGCGATCTTATTCGCCTCAGCCATGTTCTCGGTAAGGAGCAGGTCTACCGACTTGCCCGAGAGCCCCAGCCTGCCTACGGCGTTTATCCTGGGCACCAGCGTGAACGAAACGTTGCCCGCTGTGAGCTGCTTGCCCTCGAGCCCCGAGTTCTTTATCAGCGCGTGAATACCCGCGCGGTCGGTGTTCATCAGGCTTTGCAGTCCGCGTTTGACAAAAACCCTGTTCTCGCCGCGCAGGTCGACTATATCGCCTATGGTGCCGATGCTGAGCAGGTCGGCGTAGTTGTCGAGCAGCGAATCCACGTCGCAGTATTCTCCCTCGAGCGCCATTATCAGCTTAAAGGCTACGCCCACGCCCGAAAGCTGCTTGAAGCGGCTGGGGCAGTCGGGACGGTGCAGATCGACCACGGCGCAGGCGTCGGGAAGCTCGCCGAGCGGCATATGGTGATCGGTCACGACGGTATCTATGCCTAAGCTTTTCGCGTGGCGGATTTCCTCGATAGCCGCGACTCCGTTGTCGACGGTCACTATGAGGTTTACCCCTTTTTGGTGAAGCGCGTCGATGGCGGCGGTGTTCATGCCGTAGCCCTCGGTCTCGCGCGAGGGAATGTAATACATAACGTTTGCGCCGACCGCCTCGAGATACGAATAAAGCAGAGCGGTCGAGGTAACGCCGTCGGCGTCGTAGTCGCCGTAAACGCAAATGAACTCGTCGTTGTCTATAGCCGAACGGACGCGCTCGCAAGCCTTGTCCATGTCCTTTATCTCAAAGGGAGAGGCTATGCGGCTGTCGTTATTCAGGAAGTCGTCTATCTCTTCAAAAGTGGTGATATTTCTGATTTGGAGCAACATCGCGATGATGCCCGGCAGTTTATAATTTGTCTGGATGCTCGTCGCTTCGCCCTTATCAAGCGGGGCTACTGTCCAAAGCTTCACTGTGTCGCTTCCTTTCTTTTAGGTACTAGGTATTAGGTATTAGTGGTTAGTGGCTAGTGGTTAGTGGTTAGTGAGTTATAAACTATACCCCATAAAATGGACACGTGAAATTTAGGAAAAGCAGCCGACGTCCCCGAGAAACGGACAGGGCGGAAAAGCTGAAACCCCTAA
>CACYPV010000020.1 GCA_902776375.1 uncultured Ruminococcus sp.
AGTGTGGTGGGTACTCGGATGGATATTTATTTTTCCGATCCCGCTGACTATCATTATATCGCGTAACAAAAAACTGAAAACCGGCGCTAAGATAGGGATTATCGCCGCCGCGTGGATTGTCTATCTATTGATAGGTATCGGCTCCGGCGCGGCGAACCGGGCGAAGGAACAAGCCGAATCATCTGCACCGCAGACAAGCTATTCGGAACAGACAACAGGAGGCGCAAAATGACTGATATTCAAGAGTAATCACAAATCACGTCTTGATTTATAACGCTTTAGTGTGATAGAATAGTGTTTAGAATGCAATATAATTTATCGATACAAAGGCGGTGGTTTTTTTGCTTGGAGCAATTATCGGTGATACAGCCGGTTCAAGATTTGAATGGCACAATCATAAGAATAAGGATTTTGAACTCCTTTCTCATATCAAAGGCTGCAGGCCTACTGACGATAGTGTTATGTCTTTAGCTGTTGCGCAGGCTATTATGGATTGCACCGGCGACTATCAGAACCTTAGCATTCGTGCTATTGAACGAATGCAAGAGTACGGTCGTAAATACCCTCACGCCGGATATGGCGGAAAATTTCATCAATGGATTTATGACAGTGATCCCCGCCCTTATAACAGTTGGGGAAACGGTGCTGCCATGCGTGTCAGCGCATGCGGTTTTGCAGCCGGCTCGATTGAAGAGGCCAAAATGCTGTCAAAATCTGTCACGGAAGTAACTCATAATCATCCGGAGGGTTTGAAAGGAGCGGAAGCAACAGCTGTCGCCATCTATCTTGCTAAATCCGGAAAAAGCATGGTGGAAATCCGTGACTATATCGAGGAGCATTATTACAAGATAAAATTCAAGCTGGATGACATCCGCGCCGATTATACATTTGATGTTTCCTGCCAAGGGTCTGTGCCGCAGGCATTGGAGGCGTTTTTTGAGTCAACCGGATTTGAGGACGCTATTCGCAATGCTGTTTCTATCGGCGGCGACAGCGATACAATTGCTGCCATAGCCGGAGGCATTGCCGAAGCATACTACGGCATTCCCGCTGATATCCGAAAGCTTGCGTTGACTTTTCTTGATGCGGAGCAGCTCGAAATACTGAATGCATTTGAATCCAATTACGGCGTCATTTTGGAGAAAAGTGCCGGTGAAGGAATTTCAAGGGCAGCGGCTTATTTGGCAAAAACCGAGTCCCTCTCGGGAAATCGAAGTGCTGCAATGACAGAAGCGGTTCGTGTTACGGATGAAGCGCAGCACGACGGCGAGGTTGATAATCGGGAGACGACTGCTAATGCGCTCTACAATCACCTATATGGCGCATGTAATATTCTTCGCGGACCGATTGATCAGGATGATTACAAATCATATGTTATCCCGATTCTGTTTTTTAAGCGGATTTCGGATGTTTATGATGAAGAAACAACAGATAATGAGCAGCTGTACGGTGAAGATATTGAGTTTTATCCCGAGGAAGAACTGCACACTTTTATAATTCCGAACGGCTGTCATTGGAATGACGTTCGGAACACAAGTGAGGATGTAGGCAAAGCGATTGTTGATGCCATGATGGGTATTGAACACGCCAATCCCGATACGATGGCGGGACTGTTTTCATCCTTTGACGATGCAAACTGGACAGATAAAACCAAGCTGGATGATGAACGTCTGAAAGACCTGATTGAGCATATGTCTGCTCTGCCCGTTGGCAATCGCAATTATTCTGCCGATGTTATGGGTGACGCATACGAGTATCTGATCAAAAAGTTTGCGGATATGAGCAAAAAGAATGCGGGAGAGTTTTACACGCCGCGTTCTGTCGTTAAGCTCATGGTGCGTTTACTTGCACCGAAATCTGGAGACTCCGTTTACGATCCCGCTTGCGGAACGGGCGGCATGCTTATCGAAGCCATTCGCAGTATGGATGATGAAAAAGCGTCCTACGGAAAAATCTACGGGCAGGAAAAGAACCTTTCCACATCGGCTATTGCCAGAATGAACCTATTTCTCCACGGAGCAAAGGAATTTAAAATCGTGCGAGAGGATACGCTGCGCAAACCGGTTTTTATCCATAACGGACAACTGCAGCAATTTGATTGTGTGCTTGCCAATCCTCCCTTCGGCTTGGATCATTGGGGTGCGGACATTTTTGAGAACGATCAATGGGGACGTAATATCTGGGGCAGTCCCACTGATTCCAATGCTGATTACGCATGGCTGCAGCACATGTACAAATCCATGAAACCCGGAAAAGGCCGCTGCGCCGTTGTGATGCCGCAGGGCGTTCTGTTTCACGGAGGCCGTGAGGGCGATATCCGTAAAAAGATGATTGAAACCGATTGTGTTGAATGCGTAATCGCGCTGGTCGGCAACCTGTTTTACGGTGCTGGAGTATCCGCTTGTATTCTCTTTTTGAATAACAATAAACCGCTTGCCCGGCGAGGCAAAATATGCATGATTGACGCTACCGGTATTTATACCGCACAGCGCGCTAAAAATATTATGACCGAAGCAGATACCGACAAGGTATTCCGCCTTTGGGAAAACTACGAAAATGTAATGGATAAGTGTGCGATCGCTGACCTTGAAACCATTCGTTCAAAGGATTACACGCTTTCCGTTAACACCTATATTGAAAAAACGCCGGCTCCGCCGATTGACCCTAAGAAGATCCGCGCTGAATTTTATGCTGCGCTGAAAGAAGTGCGTGACAGCGAGGAAGCGCTGATGCAATTGCTTAAGGAAGGAGGATACATCGATGGCTGAACGAATGACAATTGATGAACTCAAGTCGTATCTTTGGCAATCGGCTGTATTGCTCCGTACCAATATCGACGCGGGCGCGTATAAGCAGTATATCTTTCCATTGATGTTTTTTAAGAGGATCTGCGATGTTTATGATGAAGAAACGGAAAAAGCCATCGCAGAGTATGGTGATGATATCGAATTCTATCCAGAGGAAGAGCTGCATACATTTATTGTTCCAAAAGGGCAACATTGGAACGATGTGCGTCAGGTTACTGAGGATGTAGGCAGAGCGATAGTCACCGCTTTCAAAGAAATCGAAAAGGCAAACGGTGAAAAGATGACCGGCATTTTCGGTGACGGCGCATGGACGAATAAAAACCGTTTGCCCGACAGACTGCTGAAAGACTTGCTGGAGCATTTTTCCTCCAAAACGCTGTCATTGGAGAATTGCCCAGAAGATGAGTTGGGACAGGGATATGAGTATTTGATTAAGCAGTTTGCCGATGACAGCGGTCACACTGCACAGGAGTTTTACACAAACCGAACCGTAGTACATTTGATGACAGAAATTTTGCAGCCGCAGAGCGGAGAGTCTGTTTATGACCCGACCTGCGGCAGTGCGGGCATGCTCATTTCCTGTATTGCTCATTTAAAATCACAGGGAAAAGAGTGGCGGAATTTACAGCTATACGGGCAGGAAATCAACCAGCTGACATGCGCTATCGGAAGAATGAATTTGTTTCTGCACGGCGTAGAGGATTTTCATATTGTCAATGACGATACGCTCAAAAATCCTGCTTTTATCGAGCGGGGACAGCTGCAGCAGTTTGACATTGTCCTTGCCAATCCGCCGTATTCCATCAAGCAGTGGGATCGCGGCGCTTTTGAAAATGATAAATACGGACGCAATTTTTTGGGTACGCCTCCGCAGGGACGTGCGGATTTTGCGTTCTTTCAGCATATCTTGAAAAGCTTGAAGCCCGATACAGGCCGCTGCGCAATACTTTTTCCGCACGGAATATTGACTCGCGATGAAGAGAGTGAAATGCGTAGAAAGCTTGTGCAGATGGATGTTGTTGAAACTGTCATCGGAATTGCAAAGAATCTTTTCTATAACTCGCCGATGGAAGCATGTGTAGTAATTTGTCGGATGTCTAAACCTATAGAAAGACGTGGGAAAGTGCTTTTCATAGATGCGAAAAAGCTTGTAATACGAAAAAATTCCGAAAGCTATTTGGAAGAAGAGCATATAAAGACTATTGTTGATTGTTACAAAGACTTTATGGAAATAGAAGGTTTTTCTGCAATAGCTACCACAAATGAAATAATTTGCAATAACGGTACACTGGGTGTACCTAAGTATGTGAGAAAAGGAGAATTACTCGACTCTAATGAGGGAACAATTGATGATGCGCTTGGAGACTGGATGGCTGGACAAGTTGTGATGCAAGAAGAATATACTACTCTGATAGAGATGATCTCTAATGAAGGGAGTGGATTGAATGTCTAAAGTGCTTCTTGGTGATGTCGTTAATCTTATTAAAGATAAAGTCGACAAGGATACTACCGATTTGGAATACTATGTTGGTGGCGAACATATTGATGGCGATGAAATCATGATACGGCGCAAAGGGATTATTCAAGGTAGTACAATAGGACCTGCCTTTCACATGCGGTTTCAACGTGGTGACGTGCTTCTCATGTCGAGAAATCCCCATCTTCGTAAAGCCAGCATGGTAGATTTCGATGGGATTTGCTCGAATGTTAGTTATGTCTGCAGAACAAAGGATGAAGGGGTACTGCTACAGTCTCTTCTGCCATTCATCTTGCAAACACTGGATTTTTGGCAATTTGCAGAAGAAAACAAAAAAGGGGGTCTCCCATTTTTTCTGAACTGGAAAGACTTTGCGCGGTTTGAATTCGAGCTTATTCCTATTGAACGACAGCATAAGATATCAGATTTGCTTTGGGCAATGGAACGTGTCAAAAATGCTTATAGGGAGCTTATCGCCAGAACCGACGACTTGGTGAAATCGCAATTTTGCGAGACTATTACTTCCTTGCTGGACGAAGGGAAAATCATACCGTTAGATGATTTGGTTGAGAATGATAGGCCGATTACTTATGGCATTCTTAAGCCCGGAACAGGATACCCGGGTGGAGTTCCAGTGGTCAAAGTCAAAGACATGCGCGATGGAGTGATAGATCAGACCAAACTTCTACTAACTACACCTGAGTTAGACAATCGATATCGTCGTTCCCGTCTTCGCGCAGGAGACCTACTTATTTCGATAAGAGGTTCTGTGGGACGTATGGCAGAAGTGCCGAAAAATCTTGAAAATGCAAATATTACACAGGATACAGCGCGACTTACAATAAAACCTGAATATAATAAAATCTACATTCGGGGTGTATTGGAATCCGAACCTTTACAACGAGACATGGAGCGAAACATACGCGGTGTTGCTGTCAAGGGAATCAATATTGGGTATCTTCGGTTACTCGGCATTCCAATGTGCGACAGGATTGAGCAAGACAGACTTGCAAAACTATATCAACAAAGCGATAAATCAAAATTTGCAGCCCGGCAGGCGCTGAAAGAAATCACCGACGCGCAGAAAGCGTTGATGAAGAAAATATTTGAATAAAAAACATGGCGAAGGATGTTGGTAAAAAGGAGATTATCAACATGACAAGCCAAACGATAACCAAAATTGAGCAGCAAATGCTTGCGTACTTAGACAACAGCCAGATGAAGCAGCTCCATGCTGTTCTGACCGCCTGTTTGCAGGAGCCGACTGCTCAACCCGACATCAACCATGTGCAGCTTTTTTTGGCGGCAAAGCGGGTTGAGGGTTGCTCGGAGAAAACCATACGGTACTATGACTCTACCCTTAGAAACGCGCTTGATACAATCAACAAGGACGTGCTTCAAATCACTACCGACGATCTGCGCTTGTATTTGGATTCATATCAGTCAAACAGAGCCGCAGGCAAAACCACCATTGACAACATCAGAAGGATTCTCTCCAGCTTTTTTTCGTGGCTGGAGGACGAAGATTATATTATGAAAAGTCCCGTACGCCGTATTCATAAGGTGAAAACCTGCAAGACCGTCAAGGAAACCTATTCGGATGAGGCGCTGGAAATCATGCGCGATCACTGCGGAAACAGCCGCGACTTGGCACTTATCGATCTGCTCGCCTCAACCGGAATGCGTGTCGGCGAGCTCGTGCTGCTTAATCGGGACGATATTGATTTCACAAATCGGGAATGTGTTGTTCTTGGCAAGGGTAACAAGCAGCGAAAGGTGTATTTTGATGCAAGAGCGAAGATTCACCTGAAAAACTATCTGCAAAGCAGGACGGACGATAATCCTGCGTTGTTTGTATCACTGCAAAAGCCGTATAACCGGCTGCAAATACGGGGAATTGAAATCCGTCTGCATGACCTCGGGGAAAAACTGAACCTGTGCAGAATCCATCCGCATAAATTCCGCAGAACACTCGCTACCATGGCAATTGACAAGGGTATGCCGATTGAGCAGGTACAGCAATTACTCGGGCACCAAAGCGTTGACACGACACTGCAATATGCAATGGTAAATCAGGCAAACGTAAAGCAATCGCATAAAAAGTATTTAGGGTAGTATTATGCAATTATCAGAGAGTATTCATACCATTTTATCGTATGAGGGTGTTGATGAACAACGGATTAGCACCATAACGCGGTTTATTCTTTCATACTTAGACGAAACACAGAGAAGAGGTTTTGTGATTTCTCACTCGGAAAAAATGGAGTTTAATCATAATCTCAGAAAACTTCTTATTGAAAATAAAGTTCCTAATGCCAAAAATGTGATTGATCAGATAAACAGTTTAATATTCGACCCGTGATCGCAATTTTGCGAAAGGTTCATTCTCGGCGACAGATATCCATTAGTACGGTTAGATATGGTTTCTGATGTTAGCAGTGGGCTAACCAAGAATTCAAAGAGACCTACGTTTGAAAATAAAATGCCTTACCTTCGGGTTGCAAACGTGTTTTTTGATTGTATCGACCTTACAGATATTCAAACAATCGGTATTCAGCAAGGGGAAATAGAAAAAACAATGCTGAAAAAAGGAGATGTTCTGTTTGTTGAGGGCAATGGAAGTCCTGACCAAATAGGCCGTGTAGCAGTTTGGGAAGGACAATCTGAACCGATGTTGCACCAAAACCACATAATTAAAGCCCGTCCTGACAAAAGCAAGGTTTTGTCAAAATATTGTATGTACTACTTTATGACTCAGGAGGGGCGGAATCAGATATTAAGCAACGCAAAAACTACATCTGGATTATTCACGCTGAGCCTTAGCAAAATTTCAGGATTTGTATTTCCGTTAGCTCCATTGGAAGAACAGCAACAGTTTTTGCGGATAGTCAACCAAAGCGATAAATCAAAATTTGTCGCTTCAAATCGCAATTTTTCGAGATGTTTGGGGATATGGCCGAAAATCCTCACGGATGGCAAATAAAGAGTTTTGTTGATGTTGCAGAAATCGATGGAACAATGACGACCGATTACGAAAAATATGCGGATTATCCTCATATTGGAATTGACAGTATCGAAAAAGATACAGGAAGGTTATTTGGATACCGGACCGTGCGCGAAGACAATGTGAAGAGCGGAAAATATATTTTCGGTTCACAGCACATTATTTACAGTAAGATAAGACCAGCACTAAACAAAGTAGCTCTGCCTGATTTTGAGGGCTTATGTTCTGCAGATGCATACCCAATTCTGCCGAGAGAAAACATTTGCGTCAAAGAGTTTTTAGCACACGTTTTGCGTTCGGAGTATTTTTTGCAGTATATCTTGGCGTTCAGCGGTAGATCACAGATGCCGAAAGTAAATCGGAAACAAATCGCTGGATTTAGATTTCCGCTACCGCCAATTGAAATGCAGAAAGCATTTGTTGCCTTTATGCAACAAAGCGATAAATCAAAAAAACTCGCTTCCGAAACATCAGAAGCGATATCCATAGCAGAGAATATTATAGGAGGTATGAACTATGCCGGGAACTTTCACGGAACAAAATGTTGAAGATATGGTTATCCATGCGGTTGAGTCAAACGGATGGAGCTATTATCGCGCCGAAGATCTGCCAAGAGCGGAATCGGATGTGCTGGTTGAAACGCACCTGCGCGACGCCCTTATCAGATTGAACCCTTGTATTGCAGAAAACCCGGCGCATGCCGATACCGTTATTTATAAACTGCGGGCACTGATTTCCACGGTGCGTCCGCACGATCTTGTTACTCAGAACGAACGATTCAAAAAACTCATCTTTGAGGAAAACAGTTTTCCGTTTGATAAAGACGGCCGTTCTATCAGTATCAGGTTTTTTGATTATGATAACCCGGATAATAATACCTTCGTTGTAACAAATCAGTGGGTATATCCGCAAAAGAGCGGCGGAAAACGGCTTGATGTCGTCCTGCTTATCAACGGATTCCCCGTTGCAATCGGCGAAATGAAGTCGCCTGTCAGACCGTCGATCAGTTGGATGGATGGCGCGGGTGATATACTTAATTATGAGAAATCTATTCCGGAGATGTTCGTCACAAATGTTCTGAACTTCTCCACGGAAGGCAAATGCTTCCGCTACGGCGCTATCAATGCGCCTGTTACGCTTTGGGGACCGTGGTACTCTAACATTCCGCATAAAGAAGGCGATTTAGCAAAGGTTCAGCGCGCGGTATCATCCATCACGCGGAAAGAGGTTATTCTCGATCTGTTCAGATATTTTACGCTGTTCTCAACAGATAAGCACAATCGAAAGATAAAAATCGTGTGCCGCTATCAGCAGTATGAAGGCGCTAATCTCATTGTGGATCGTGTAAAGGCAGGATATCCGAAAAAAGGCTTGATATGGCATTTCCAAGGAAGCGGAAAATCCTTGCTGATGGTTTTTGCGGCGCAAAAGCTGAGAATGGTCAAAGAACTGAATGCGCCGACCGTTATCATTGTCAATGACCGCATAGATTTGAGCGGACAGATTTTCGGCACATTTTCTATGGCAGACGTGCCTAACCTTGTTCCGGCTGACACAAACGCCGAATTGATAAGACTTTTGAAAGCGGACTCGCGCAAGGTCATCATCACTAAAATATTTGAGTTTGCTCAAATAACGGAAGCTGTCAATTACCGGGATAATATAATTTTGATGGTTGATGAAGCCCACAGGACGCAAGAGGGCGATTTAGGCGCAAGAATGCGCATGGCGTTGCCGAACGCGTTTTTCTTCGGACTTACCGGAACTCCGATTAACAAGCTCGACAGGAACACCTTTGCGACGTTCGGCGCCACAGAGGATCGAACGGGATATATGAGCCGCTATTCTTTTGCGGATTCCGTCGGCGACAGGGCAACTTTGCCGCTGCACTTTGAGCCGGTTCCTGTAAAGCTCCACGTCAATCAAGCGGCTATAGATGAGGAATTCAAAGCTCTCACAGATGAAGCGGGATTAACGGAAGAAGAACGATCAAAGGTCGCGCAGCGTGTACGCATGGCTGCAATTATGAAAGACCCGGAACGCATTAAGGCTGTTTGCGCTCATATTGCGGAGCATTTTATGACAAAGGTGAATCCTAACGGCTTTAAGGCGCAAGTGGTTTGCTTTGACAGAGAGTGCTGCGTGCTATATAAAAAAGAATTGGATCGGCTCCTTGGTGAAGCTACCTCAACAATTGTGATGGATACCAACAACGATAAAGCCGATCAATTCAAAAAGTGGCGCAGAACAAGAGAAGAAGAAGCAAAGGTATTGGACGATTTCCGTGACCCGAACAATCCTCTGGAAATTGTTATAGTCACCAGTAAACTGCTCACGGGCTTTGATGCGCCAATATTGCAGGTTATGTACCTTGATAAGCCCATGAAGGATCATACCTTGCTGCAAGCCATTTGCCGCACTAATCGCGTTTATGGACAGGACAAGACATACGGCTTGATTGTTGACTATGTGGGCATATTTGATGATGTTGCAAAAGCACTCTCGTTCAACGCTGAGATGGTGGAAAAAATTATCAGTAATATTGAAAGCGTTAAAGCTAAAGTTCCTCAGCTTGTTGAGAATTGTATCGGATTTTTCCCCGGCGTTGACAGAACCCGTGATGATTGGGAGGGGTTGGTAGAAGCACAAGACTGCTTGCCAAATGATGAAATGAAGGATAAATTCGGTGCGCAATACCGCGTGCTGAACCGCGTTTGGAATGCTCTGTCGCCCGACAGCTGCCTAAATCCCTTCAAGGATGATTACAGATGGTTGTCAAAGGTTTATGATTCAATACGCCCGACCGATGAACGCGGTAAGCTCATTTGGGCTGCGCTTGGTCCCAAGACAATTCAGCTGGTTCACGAGAACATTTCGGTTGAATCCGTAGATACAGATGAAGACATTCTTGCAATGGATGCCGAAATCATTCAAAAGTTCATTGAAGGCGACCCTGAATCGGAAAAGAAGCGCAAAAAGATTGAAATTGACCTTGCAGCAATTATCCGCAAACGACCGGATGATCCTCGCTTTATTGCGCTCGGCGCAAGGATGGAAAAACTGCGTGAAGAACACGAAGCCGGTCTGCTTACCAGCATGGAATTCCTGAAAGCATTGTTAGAGCTTGCAAAAGACGTTGTGCAGGTTGAAAAAGAAGCAGTCCCCGAAGATAAGATCGATAAAGGAAAAGCAGCATTAACTTCTTTGTTTCAAACCGTCAAAAACGACAGCACGCCGATAATCGTTGAGAGGATTGTAACCGATATTGATGGCATTGTAAGAATTGTTCGCTTCCCCGGATGGCAGAATACATCTACGGGAAGAAAAGAGGTAAGCAAAAATCTTCGCGATGTAATAATGCGAAAATACCGAATAAAAGATCAGGAGGTATTTGCGAAAGCATATAGTTATGTCGAGCAGTATTATTGATGGTATTACAGTCATGACAGGAGGAAGAAATGGCTATAAATATTGCACCAAAATCACTGGACACGGACTTGAGCGAGCTTATGCGTGATGTTGAATCAGGCAAAGCCCAGCTCCCTGAATTTCAGCGCAGTTGGACATGGGATGATAACAGAATCATTGGTATTCTTGCAAGCCTTTCACAGGGCTATCCGATGGGTGCCATCATGCGGCTTGCATACGGTAATGAAAATGTTAGGTTCAAATACCGAACAATAGAAGGTGTGAAAAAAGTTGAAATTATTCCCGATTATCTTGTTCTGGACGGGCAGCAGCGCCTTACTTCAATATACCGTGCGACATGCTGTAAAGAACCGGTGAATACCACTACGGAAAAAGGTAAGAACATCAAACGCTTTTACTATCTTGATATCAACAAGTGCCTTGACGAAAACGCAGACCGCGATGAAGCAGTTTTTTCTGTTCCTGCCGACCGCATGATAAAGACAAATTTTGACAGGGATGTTGTTCTTGATTTATCGACTCGCGAAAAAGAATTTGAGAATGAGATGTTCCCGTTGAATATTGTGTTTGACAGTGGAGTGCGCGAAGATTGGGCGGATGGTTACAAGGAATTCCATGGCTACAGCAAAGAATTCATGGAAAAATATAAGCAGTTCAGAACGGATGTGCTTGATACAATTACAGGATATAAGCTGCCGGTAATTACGCTTGGCAAAGAAACTCCGAGAGAAGCCGTTTGCAAAGTGTTTGAAAATGTTAACACCGGCGGTGTTCCGTTGACTGTTTTTGAACTTGTTACCGCCACCTTTGCTACATACGAGTTTGATCTTCGCAAGGACTGGGAGGAATGCAGAAATATTATTTGGGGCAAAAACGAACTGCTCCATACGGATGTTATGTACGGCGTAGATGAGACCGCTTTCCTGACTGCTATAACGCTTTTCACCACATATCACGCCGAAACTATGACGACCTGTAAAAAGAAAGATGTCCTTTCTCTTGCATTTGAGGATTATCAGGCGAATAAAGCCACAATGCTTGAAGGCTATAAATTAGCGCGGGAATTTTTATTAAATGAGTATATTTTCAGAAAGCGCGATTTACCTTATACAACCCAGATCATTCCACTTGCCGCTATTTGTGCGGAAATCGGAAAGACGGTGTTTCACCAGCCTCAAACGCAGAATAAACTGCGCACGTGGTTTTGGTGCGGAATTATGGGAGAAATGTACGGCGGTGCAAACGAAACACGATATGCCAATGATATGGAAGACGTTGTAGCGGCAATCATGGGTAAGGAAAGCCAGAACCGCACGGTAAATGCAGCGTACTTCTCGGCAACCCGCCTTATATCTCTCCAAACACGTAACAGCGCTGCATATAAAGGAATTATGGCGCTTGTATACAGAGGACGATGCCACGACTTTGTTCGGGGGACCACGATTGATATCGTAAAAAGCATGGATGAAGCGCCCGATATCCACCATATCTTTCCGGAAGCCTATTGTATCAAAAAGGGTTACAAGAGGGATAAGTGGAATTCTATTATTAACAAAACGCCGTTGCTTCCCGAGTCGAACCGCATGATTGGCGGAGAAGCACCAAGTGTTTACAGTAAAAAGATTATGCATAAAGCAGAAATTGATGAAGAAAAGCTCCGCTCTCGGGTTGAATCGCATTTAATTGATTACGATCTTTTTGTGACTGATGATTTCGACGGATATTTTATTGCCAGAGCAAAATCACTTATGAAGGTTATAGAGGCAGCAATGGGCAAATCAATCGCAGACAAAGGGTCGGAGCAGACAATCAACATTTACGGCGTCAGTTTGGCGGATTAGATAAATTAGTAATCATTTGCAGTTGAATAAAAGGTTGAAAAAATATGAACACACACAATTTACATGAATTCATCAATCGTTATGAAGAAAATATCGATTTGATCTACGGCGATGTTCATGACGAGCTGTTCAAATGGCAGGCGATGAAGGTCTCCGGATACAACCTTCGCTTCCTTTGCCGACCGTTTTAATGCGGCGAGGAAAGAGTTTTCACTGTTCATTGACAACAGTCGTATGCATCCAAGCACCGGCGTCATCAAGCTGTGGGAGAAGGAACCTGAAACGGTGGAGAGGCTATTTTACGAAGTGCTTTTTGCCGAAGCGCACGGTGATGTTTCCGAAGTGCAGAACAATATGGATAAGTTCCTTGAGGAATATGAGAACCTGCGCTGCAAGTATTTCCCGAGCAACTGGTCATTTAAGCAGGATAGGCACTCTGCTTCCGTCTTTCTTGCCATGAATGATCCGGACTTCAACTATGTTTATAAGTCGAGCGAAGCACAAACGATGGCAAAATATGTCGATTTCGGATTAAGCATAGGCTCCGGCAGCAGTTTCAGTCTGCCGAATTACTATAAGCTATGCGACGAAATTGTAGAGGCGCTCAGGGAACATGACAGCTTACTGAAAACACATTTTAGCAGGCTGACATTGGAACACTACAATGATCAGTCGCTGCATCTTCTTGCGTTTGACCTTATGTACTGCTGCCGCACATATAATTTCTATCATGGAGTATCAATACCCTCAGTTCCCAAATCCTCACGAAAAAAAGCTTCTGCCGCGAGCATATCTCCCGAAGAAGCGAAACGACTGGAAGAGGAGCGACTTGCCAAAATAGCCGCCTTGGAGCAGGAAATCAATGAGCTGGAGCGCAGCTGCGATAGCTGTTCCGAGATTTCGCTCATCGGTGTACAGGTCACGGCAAAGCCTTATGGCGTCGGCACTGTTGTTGCTCAGGAGATCAACAACATCAGGGTGAGCTTCGGCGGCACGGAAAAATCATATATTCTTGACAGAAAATATGTAGCCCGTCCTCGCTTTGAGAATGATGAGGATATTATTTCTGTGTTTACCGAATATGGTCAGAAGCAGGAGCAGATAAAAAAGCTTCGGCGTGAATTGGCAGCAATGCAAGGGTAAGAGGGTATCAAAAATGGCAAATGTAAAAATATTTGATGAAACTATTGAAGAATACGACAGTGCTTGCGAGGCGGTTCGCAAGGAAAACGCGGAATACTTGAAATTATTTGAAGCGGATTTGACTGAAAAGGGGTTATCTCCAAAGACGATAAAGAATCATATCAGCAATGTTGACTTGTTTATTAACGAATTTCTTCTCAGGGAAGATGCTCAGCCTATAGAAACAGGTATCGATAATCTGGATCCGTTTTTTTATTTCTATATTCATAAGTGTATGTGGTCAACACCTGCCTCGGTAAGAAGTATGGCAGCAGGTCTGAAAAAATTTTATAAATATCGAGGAAGAAGATTATGTTGAAATTTGCGAAGAAATAAAAGAAAGCTTGCCTTTTTGGGTTGAGGACTGTGAGGAATTCAACGATTGGTGATTTTTCGAATAATAACCGACCGTTAAAGCTTTCAAAACGACCTAATATACCCTTAAACCGACCGCTAAAACCCTCAAATCGACCGCATAAGTCCTCAAACCGACCGCATATACCTTCAAATCGACCGCTAAAGCTCTTAAATCGACCGCATATACCCAAAAATGAAAACGCCCTGTTCGCCAAGGAGATCAAATCCTCGGCAAACAGGGCTGTTTTGCGTTTATATTATTCACGGGCTGAACCGTCAACCCTCAAAAAACCGCATAAATACTAAGGTGAGCAGCTTTAATACATTGTATCAAAATTGCTCACCTAAGATGGCCCGCCCGAAGGGACTTGAACCCCTGTTCTCCGGAATCGGAATCCGTTGCGTTATCCAGCTGCGCCACGGGCGGATATTTGGGCGGAGCTTGCCGCCCTTGTTTAAATATAATAGCACATCTTTTCAAAAAAATCAATCCGCAAGCGACTCCCAAATTTCGTATTGGGCGCTCTGCTCGTTTTGGAGCTGGTCAAGCTTTGCGGTCAGCTCCAGCACTTTCTCATAATCTGCGGCGACTTCGTCGGTTGATAGCAGCGCCTGCGTTTCCTCGATCTCCTTGTCGAGCCGCTCTATTTCCGCTTCGGCTTTTTTCAGCTTTGTCTGACGCTTGCGTTCCTCGCTTGCCTGCTGCTTTTTTATGAAGTAGTCGTTTTGCGGCTTTTCTTTCTTTGCGGAAGCCTGTTTTTCCGTGTCCTCGTCCTTAGTGCGCTCAAGATAATAGTCGTAGTTGCCCAAGTATTCCTTTACGCCGTCGGGCTTTAGCGCCAGCACTCGGTCGGCCAGCTTGTTGATAAAGTAGCGGTCGTGGCTTATTATAAGCATCGTGCCGCTGTAATCGAGCAGGGTGTTTTCGAGCTCCTCGCGCGAGGAGGCGTCAAGGTGGTTCGTCGGCTCGTCGAGCAGCAGCATATTGCTGCCTTTGAGCATGAGCTTTAGCAGCGAGATGCGCGCGCGTTCGCCACCGCTCATTTTTGCCAGCGGCTTAAAAACTTCTTCGCCCTTAAAAAGGAACGAAGCCAGCGCCGAGCGCACTTCGGTCTGAGTCAGGGCGGGGAAGGCGTCCCAAACCTCGTCTATCGCGGTTTTTTCAAGGTCAAGGTTTTGCTGCATTTGGTCAAAGTAGCCTACCATGACGTTAGCGCCGTACTCAAATTCGCCCCTGTCCTGCGGCAGCTTGGCTGTCAGTATCCTGAACAATGTCGTTTTGCCGCAGCCGTTCTCGCCCAGGATGAACACGCGCTCGCCCTTGCGTATATGTATGTTGACATCGCGGAAAAGGTGCTTGTCGCCAAAGGATTTTGCCAGATTTCGGCAGATCAGCACGTCGTTGCCGCTCTCGCATTTCGGCGTAAAGCGCATGCGCATGGTTTCAAGCTCGCTTTCGGGTGCAACGAGCTGAGCCTTTATGCGGTCGGCTTCCTTTTGCTTGCTGGCGGCGGTGATGAAATTCCTCTCGCGCCCCCAGCGCTTTTGCTGTTCAACGATGCCCTCGATGCGGCGTATCTCTTTTAGGTCGTTTTCGTACTTGTTTTTCAGCGATTCGTTATACGCCTTTTTCTTTTTGATGAACTCGGAGTAAGAGCCCTTGTAGCACATTGTCTTGCTGTGCTCGAGCTCGATGGTCTTGTTCGTCACATTATCGAGAAAATAGCGGTCGTGGCTTATGATTATCATAGCGCCCTTGAAGTCGCGTAAAAAGCCCTCGAGCCAGCTCACGGATTGGATATCCAGATGGTTCGTCGGCTCGTCGAGCAGCAGCAGATTGCTGCGCGAGAGCAAAAGCTTTGCAAGGCAGAGCTTGCTTCGCTGACCGCCGCTAAGGCTGCCGACGTTCATCGAAAAATCGTCCTCGGTAAAGCCCAAGCCCAAAAGCGCGGCACGCGTGCGGCTCTTGTAGGTCAGACCGCCAAGTCGCTCGTGCTCCTCCATCAGCCGCATTTGCTCCTCGATGAGCGAATCGATGTTTTCAGGGCGGCGCGCGATCTTTTGGTTCAGCGCCGCCAGGTCGATCTCCATTTGCGAAAGATAGTCGAACACGCTCAAAAGCTCATGATACACGTCGACATCGGGATCGCTGCACGCATGCTGCTCCATGTAGCCCACGCGCGTGTTCTTTTCAAAGGCTACCGTGCCCTCGGTGGGGGAAAGCTCGCCGTTCAGCACGCGAAAAAGGGTGGTTTTGCCTACGCCGTTCGCGCCAATAAAGCCCACCTTATCGCGCGATTCCACATCAAAAGAAACGCCGCTGAACAGCACGCGCTCAATAAACGTTACGCCTAAGTTTCTGACAGATAATGCAGGCACGGCAATACCCCCCTTTCTAATCAAGTCCGCATTATATTGTAGCTTATTTGGCGGAAAATAGCAAGAGGAAATTTACAACGTGCCAAAGGTTTACAAGCGTGTAGGCGACGATCCCCGCGTTGATCATTATGTTCACCGCGCGGCTTTCTTCGGCTTTTGCCAGTTTGTAAAATAAAGCGCAAAGCAGGGTTATCATCAAGGGCAGCACGCATTTGATAATCAAAGTGGGCAAAAAATCTCCCAGCACCGGCCGCATAATGGGGTTTGCCTCGGTGAATCTGCCCGAAGCCAAAAGCGCCTCGGTGCACGCCCAGTCGCAAAGGTTCAAGACGTACAGGAAAAACAGCTTTTGATAGAATGAGTAGCGCCTGCTGCGAACGGCGCGCTTCATAATTGTTTGAGTTTGCATATTATTTTCCTTTCATGGAAGAGTGTGGGATTATTATGCGCCGAAATGATTTGATTAATCAGAAAAAGTTAAAAAAAGTGTTGACAAAAAACGCGGTTTGTGATATATTAAATAGGCACTTGAGAAACGCTGGTGTAGCTCAGTTGGTAGAGCAGCTGATTTGTAATCAGCAGGTCGGGGGTTCGAGTCCGTCCACCAGCTCCATCAATGCTAAACTTAATATGGGAGAATTCCCGAGTGGCCAAAGGGGGCAGACTGTAAATCTGTTGCGTCATGCTTCGGTGGTTCAAATCCACCTTCTCCCACCAAACAGCAGTTTGGGCAGGAAACTGCTCAGACTGCTTGTTTCCATATAGCTGTATAGTTTTTCGTATCTTTTCCACATTCAACAACGTCATGTAAACGGCGTTACACGCACTATCCTCTTGATGTTTCCCAACATGAGAGTGAGTTGCCGATGTAGTTACTAAACAAGAACGGACCCAAGAATAACAACTGTGTGTTGGTCGCTTCCCTGTCGGCAAACAGGGCTGGCTTAAAAGTCAGTGGTCATCGCGTAACTCTTATTTGACGGTTGAGTACCAGATACAGTGATCCTATTCAGTTTTATGGCACAGTTTGATAAGATGAAATGACAGCTTGGTTTGGTAGACGACGGCTGTCTTTTCTTTTATAAACCATACCAAATTAGATTATATAGCAGTTGCCGATTATTGTCAATCGAATTTTGTCGAATCAGATTACAATCTGATTACAAAAACCAACAGAAGAAAGAATTATGCAGGGATGGTGGACAAATTGTCCACTGTCCCTTTTTACGCCTATTCTCTGCCCCAAAATCTGTTGAAATAGTCTGTGAAATATTCCGTTGCGGTTTCATCACCAAATTCGTCATTTCCTTTTTCCTCTGTGTCAAAGCGTTCTGCGCGATACATTATATGTGCTTCCCACTCTTCCGCAAGTGACTTGTTTTTGCTGATGTACGCTGTCCGAAACAAATACTCTGTTTCTTCATTCCATTCAGGAAATCTTTCGTCCTCAGTGTATTGCTCAAGCGCATTCATTTCCGCAGATTCCAAAATTTGGTCGTAAGTTGTTGGGTTAATTTTTTCATTGAAACATCTTTGTTTCGTATCATAGTACACCAAGCTCTCCAACTCAGCGCGTACTCCCTCAAACTCAATCTTAATGACTTCTGCCCATGTAGACGGTTCATCATCATGCGAAACGATATAACTGTTCTTCCTGTTCATAGTAAAAGCTGCATTTCTGCCAATCAACACCTATCAGAAATGCCATGATAGTGCATACTCGCGTCTGATCTTGTCTAAAATCGTCTGCTGATAATGGCGCTAATTGAGTTTGTATATCAGTCATTTATTGTTCCTCCCATGAAGTTGTTTCGGTTTTATTCTATCATTAAAAACCGCCTATTGCAATGTAATTTCGAGATTATTAACCCCCCGTTCAACATAGAAAATAATGGTGTTTTTTGAGTTAATTCTATAATGCACTCAACGATTTTATTTGCCGTGCTATAATGATTCCTGTTCGCAATGAAAACAGTTTTTCAGATAGGAGTTTTGAATCATGGATAATCAAAAGACGTGCGCGGATTGCGTTAATCTTGGTCGTGAAGTGTACTGCATGAAGTGCAAAAGATTGAATAACGGTTATAAGGATTTGTTTGTAGAAGAATCCAAAAGCGAGTACATCAACATAACACCCATACAAGCATATCAGGCGGCTCGCAGTTGAGCCGCCTTTGATTTTTGTGGACAAATTGTCCACACTTCCTTACTCTCTCCCCTCAACAATAGCAATATATTTGAAAATCGCAGGGTAGAACGCCGAACAATTTACTTGCGAACAAAGAACACAAAATTATTGATTTTTATTTGAAAATACTGTATAATATATTATCAATATCTGTCAGCGGTTCGCGGTCAGCGGTCAGCGGTCAGCGAACAGACTAAAATGAAACAATTTGATCGATACATGAATAAAAAAATCATTAAAGGAGGAAGATCATGAAACGAACTTTAAAAAAACCCGTGAGCATCCTGTTGTCTTTAGTTATAGTCGTCAGCCTGTTCATCATCGTGCCGATCACGGCGGACGCGTCTTCTGTTACCGGTTTTTTCGACTGCACGTCGGGTTCCGCGGAGGGGTATTTTTTCTACAGAAACCATTTTTGCAAGATCGAATGGACAGGGATCAATACACAATCTACAAGCGAGGTTCAGTTGTTCGAGTTAAAAGATGTCCTTGTCGAAAGGATAGGGAGCAACGGAGAATCTACAAGCGTTGTTCAAGATATCTTTGCAGTGAAAAGGAGAGGCGGCACCATAGCCCCCACTCTTATGTTATGGGACGCTACGCTTCGTGCCTATTGGAACCCATTGGAAGTAGAAAACCTCACAGCAGGTCAGAGTTCTGCAGGCTATACGAACTCTAAAGTGCTTGCGGCAGGCGCAGACAACAATAATTACAAAAAAGTCTGCACCATCACCTGCGCGGCGGCAAATGCACCGGCATGGGAATGGTCTGATGACTTTACGGCTTGTACGGCGACCTTCACCTGTGACGATGAGCCAAGCCTTACCCAAACGGTCTATGCTTCCGTATCGACAGAGGGCTATACTGCGACGGCAAGCGTGACATTCAACAACACAGTTTATACGGAAACGATCACGATCCCGGGCTTCTCTGTCAACAAGGCAGGCGATACCTACACGATCCGCAGCGAAGAGGGCTGGAATACCTTCTGCGACTGCCTGCAGGACAATGACGCCTACAACCGTTTCTCGGGCAAGACCGTTCTGCTTGCTGACGATATCACCGTCACACGCATAGCAGGCGGAGCCGGTCACGACTTCAAGGGAATCTTCGACGGACAAGGGCATACGCTGACCGTCGCCTACGGCACGGCAGACAGCCCCGTCAGCGACGACGACAAGGCGGCTCCGTTCCGCAATGTTGAGAGCGGCTGCGTCATCAAAAATCTGCACACCCAAGGCACGATCTATACCTCGAGAAAGTACGCGGGCGGTATCGTCGGCACCCAGTACGGCACAGTAAAGCTCGAGAACTGCCGCAGCAGCGTGACGATCAACAGCATGACGGCAGGAGATGGCTCGCACGGCGGTCTTGTCGGTCACAACGGCAGCAGCAACAGCGCAAAGCTCACCATTGACGGCTGTGTGTTTGACGGAAAGATCCTTTCCGTCGGCGATGATCTCACCACGAATTGCGCGGGCTTTGTGGGTTACAAGGACAATAACGTAACCATCACAAACAGCATTTACGCGCCTAAAGCGCTTGAAGCAGACGAAACCGAAGTTACAACCGGCACCAGCGCCACCTTTGTCCGCAACGGCTCCCCGGGAACGAACTGCTATTACACACGCACCCTCGGCACGGCGCAGGGTAAGCAGGCGCGCACCGTTACCGCGGGCGAAAACGTGACGCTCGCACCAAGCGGCACGGCGAAAACATACACCGTCAGCGGCATTACGGCTTATGAAAACAACAACGGCTTGCTCTACGGCGATACGATCTATGCCGGAAACGGCGACATTGTTTCGCTCACGCTTGGCAACACCACACCCACCGGCTATGCATTCACCGGATATACGGTAACCGCAGGCACGCTCCAAGGAACGGAGAATCCTTACACGCTGACAATGCCCGACAGCGACGTCACGGTAACGGCTGAATTCACCTATGCAGACGGCGTCGGCGCAAGTGTGATCGGTCACTCCGTCTCGCTCGACGGCGACATCGGCGTGAACTTCTATATGGAGCTTGACCCCGAGATCGCGCAGAGCGAAACCGCGTATATGCATTTTACCATTCCCGATACCAGCCCGGAGTATCAGGAACAGACGGTTTCCATCAAGGACGTGGAACCCATCGAGGGCAGCTACTACGTATTCAAGTGCCGTGTGGCGGCAAAGGATATGAAATCCGTCATCACTGCACAGATTTTAGGCGTTGACAAGGAGACCACTGTCTACACCTATTCCGTTAAGGATTACGCCGACTGGCTGATCGAGCACAAAAACGACAGCGCGGCTTACACAAAAGCCGCTCCGCTGGTCGAAAAAATGCTCCGATACGGCGCATACGCCAAGGAGTATTTTGACAATACAAATACACTTCCCGACCTCGGTGACGTGAATATCGACAGTAAATTTGACACATACACAAGCACGGTTTCCGATGATCTGTTCGACGGCGCGACGCTCTCATTAAAATCACAGACGACGCTTTCGCTCTACTTCACCGACACGGATAAGCTGACCTTCACCTGTGTGGATGAAAACGGAGCTGAACGCACCGTAGAAACCGTCAGGAACGGCAGCACGCAGATCGCGCGTATCAGAAATATCGCGGCAAGCGAGCTGCAAAACAGCTTTACCGTAACCGTCAAGAAGGGCGAGACCGTACTCGGCGCCATTACCTACAGCCCGATGAACTACTGCTATAAAGCACTGAACGGCAGCACGGAAAACGAAAACCTGATCAACGCCGTCAAGGCGCTCGCTGCGTATTCCGACGCGGCAAACGAGTTTTTTAAGGCAGGTGCGTAATATGATTAAAGAAAAGGACGAACGCACCGAGCTTGAAATCATCAAGTTCCAAACCGAGGACGTTATCTGCACCAGCAACATAACTTATGAAGATGACGAAACCGAGCTGATTAAATGATAAACAAGCAATCAGTACATAACTGAACCTGAACAGGCAGAAGAAGAACAAAAAACCGTTTTTCTTCTGCCTGAAAGGAACACCGATCCGGTGTTCCTTTTTTTCATATTTACAAGCAAAAATAAGCTGCCGCACGTATGTGAAAATTATTATATCTATTTATGCTTCCGCAGGGAATTTGATGAAGAATTCTGCCAAATACATCTGGATCAGAGTCGCGTCGTCGATATCGATCTCGCCGTCGCCGTTGGTGTCTGCCAAAGCGAGAGCCTGAACGGAGAGCGGCTCCAGCTCGGAGAGATGTCTTTGGATTGCCGTTACGTCGCGGATATTCACTTTGCCGTCAAGGTTTGCGTCGCCGAGCAGAACCTCCGGCGTACCGGTCGCCCTAACCGAAAGCTTGACATAAAGCGCCATTCTGCCGGACATCTCGGTGACAGCGCCGCCGTTTACGGTGATGTTTGTGCTTTCTTCCAGCCAATAACCGAAGTCGGGCATGAGCATACAGGAGGTGTAGTAGGTGGCTCCTGCCTGAATGGTTCCCTCAAAAATATCTTCTTCGGTCTCCCACACGGGTGGGCTATAGATGTAGCAGTGTGCGTTTTCGCCGAGCGTGAGCTGCGGCGGGGTGGTCTGACCTTCCCAATCACCCTCTACGACCGTACCTGCCTCGGGCGGCGTGACGGTCAGCACAACATTGCGGAGCTTTTGATAGAAGCCCGCGTAAACCGTCATATCGGAGGTAACGGTGCTGTTGATCAACTGATACGCGTCCTCGCTGTATTCCTCTTCGTCGGCAAATTCCGCAAGCGGTTTGGTGGCGATATCGCGGAACAGGTAATCGTTGGTTTCCATATCGTCGAGAGCAGAGAAAACACCTGCGTCGTTCAACGCGTCAAAAAAGCGTGCGCCGTGGTCGATCTCGACCGCAACGATATCATCGCCAAATTCGCCGCAATCGACGGTAACAGTGTAATGCTTCAACTCAAAAACAGGCTTGACCGCAACATCGGACGTCAGCATAACAAAGGCGTCATTTTCAATAGTCACGCCGCCTTCGACGACCTCCCAGCCCGTATGTACATAGCCCTCATCGGGGAATGCGGTCAGCGTGACCGTGTCGCCGTTTTGGGCGGAGGGTACACTTGCCGCCGCACTGCCGTGCTCGCTCTCTGCGACCGTGACCGTATGGTCGTCGCCCTTGATATAGGTGGTGACAACAGCCGGCTCGCAGCGGTACTGCCAGCCGCCGACGGTAAACGTGCAGGTAACGGTTCCTTCCTGCCTGCCTGCGCAGGCATAGCTGAACCTGCCCTCGCCGTCCGTCTGAACAGAAAACACCGAGTTGGGGAATACGCTGTTAGTAACAGAAATGCTCTGATTTTTCATAGGATTTCTGTCCTTGTCCAAGGCGGTACCCTCAACGTTGTAGGTCTCGTACACGCCCGCCTGCTTGGGCGCGGTCGCGGAGATATATGTATCCTCCTTCTCCAATACGTTGATCGTGCGCGTATATTCCGCACTGCCGTAGCTTACACGGGCAGTGTATTCGCCCGGCTCAGCGTCGTCCGGAACCGTAAAGGAGCAGCTTACGTTAGTGCCCGAACGGCTATTTTTTTTGACGGCACAGGTTTTGCTGTAAACGATCGTTCCGTTGTAAAGCAGCTCCGCCGTGCAGGTATCGTTTTCTATCATATATCCGCTTGACTGATCGGTCAGCTTTCCACTTATTATGAAGCTGTTTCCTTGATACACTTCACTTTGGGAACAGCTCATATCGGAGAAAGCCGCGTTAGCAGAGCCCTTGACCCTGAATATAGGGTAATATTCCTTTCTGTAGAGATAATTGCCCCTAAGCTCCCAACCCTCAAAGATATACTCCGCCGCGTCGCCCTGCTTTGTCGGTATCTTATCGGTGACGGGCTTTGCTCTTCCTTCGTAGCCTGTTTTTCTGTCCAATACACTTCCGTCATCATTGAACCAATAATACTCAACTGTCCTGCGCTTTACAAATTCAGGGGTGAGCGTTACGTTAGCGGACGGCATATAGAACTCGAAATAACCATTCTCCCAGATCGGTATCAACAGCAGCTTATCGGTGATACAGGTCACCGAATTCAGCTTGTACGCATAATCGGGGTTGGCATATATCGTCACACGGCTGCCCTCGAGGGCAGTAGAAGAGCCGCAGCCGATCGAACCGCCCGTACTGTCCGCAACGGTGATGGTATAGCTGTCTTCCATCTTTTTGAAAAACGCCTGTATCTCAATATCCATTGAGGGCATGGTGCAGCTGAAAACATTGTGGGCAGGTTCTTCTAAATGCCACATCCTGCCGTCGGCGCGCTTATACTGGATAACCGAGAGCATATATCCGTCGTCGGGATAGACGTAGACCATAAAATCACGTTCGGTCTCGATCTCACTTCCGCCGATATTGACACGACCCTCTCCGCCATAGATCTTCGTTGTTACCCTGTGCTTCTGAGCAGGCTTAAAAACGGCATGGAACGTTACGTTCTCGGCAGGCATTTTAAGCTTGTATTCATATTCCGTCGTTTCTCCGAACACCAGCGAGCCGTAGACCGCCGTCTGTCCGCCGCTTTGGAGAGTACAGTAGACATGATCGACCTCATACCCCTTCCTAGGGTTTGCATAAAGCGTTACCTGTTCTCCGGCTGCAAAGCTTTCGCTGCGTCTTCCCTCGATGTTATACGCGTTGAGAGAGCCCTGTGAATCGTCGTACACACATGCAGCGGAATATACGGCTGCTGCCGATGCGCTCAGCGGAAACAAGCCGAGCAGCAGGCAGAGGGTAAGCCCCAGGGCTGAGATTTTCATTAATACTTTACCGGTCTTTTTCATGGTAACGCCTCCTTATTTTTATACATATCTGTGCTGTTTTTATGGTTTTATTATACGATATTACATTTTATTGTGTCAACAGAAAATCAAAAATAACTTGAAATTCGTTAAAAATCACTTGCGTTTTGTTTTTATAGTCGCTATAATAAAATCAGATTTGTTTAAAGGAGCCGCAACATGAACCAACTTACGATTGCCGATCTTTCGGCTGAGCTGATCATGCAATACTATGAGAACGACTATATGCCGTTTTTGAGCCATATGGACGATGAAGCGCTGTGGTACGGTCCCGCCGAGGGGCAGTTTTTGCAGGGGAGAGAGGAAATGATCCGCGTCTGGAATGCAGAGGAGCACAGCTTAAAATTCTCTTTGGGAAATATAGAGGTGACGCACATCACCTCTAACCCTTCCTTTTGCGACGTGATGCTCAGCTACCCTGTCACTACCCATTACCCCGACAACCACGACATCACGATGTATCAGCGCATATTACTGACATGGTGCGAGCGTGTTATCGCCGACGAAAACGGCGGCAAAGCAAAGGAGCCACGCATTTTGGTGTGCCATATCGCCAACCTCCATGCCAAGCACGAGGACGACTTTATATATCCAAACAAATTCCATGAGGTTTATCAGGGACACACCGAGCCGCCGCACGGCAAGCGCATCCATTTTCACGGGTGGGACAGATCGGATTATTTTGTGCTCTCCGACACAATTATCTGCATCTCTGCCGCGCACGGCTCCAAGCACAGCGAGGTGCATACCACCGACGGCACGATAGAGGTCGCCGCGTCCGTTTCAACGCTCGCCAAGCAGTATGGCAGGCTGTTTTTGCGCTGCCATCACAGCCATTTGGTGAACCCCGATTATATCCAAAACATCCGCCGCTTCAAGGTCACGCTCTCCGACGGAACCGAGCTGCCGATCCCCGAAAAGAAATACACTGCATTCAGGGAGCAGTGTCAGAAGAGATAATGATGATAGGGCAAAGTCGGCTATGATACATACGCGTATCATTTTGCAAAAGAAAACGGGTATTCTTATGAATTGCTCGATGGGGTAATGCGCGGCGATACAAACGGCGACGGGTATATCAATATTATTGATGTTACCGAAATACAACGTCATATGGCAGAAATTGCGCGTTTGGAAGGGATATACCTTTATGCGGCAGAAGTAAATCAAAATGATACATTGGATATTTCAGACGCAACTACCTTGCAAAGGTATCTTGCAGAATATGAGTTTCCAAACCATATCGGCGAAATAACAACTCAATAAAAATATAAGAGGACTGACGCTAATTTGCGTTAGTCCTCTTTAAACTATATCGTATTTTTTACTTATTGACCTGCGAACAGCACGTCGATATTGATGTATTCACAAAGTCCCGAACCAAATTCGTTCTTTTCACCGGGCACCCATTCGCTGCGGGCTACTCTGGTTTCAAACGAGCCGTTTGTCTCCCAAGAGAAGTTGCCCTCGATGGTGTGTACCTTCAATACATTGCCGTTTTCGTCGGTTTCAACGGATTCAATGTAACCGATATGGTCGCGTCCGCCGTCCTCAGGATACGGACCCGCCGCGGTGGTGAACAGGTCGCCGGGCTGCGGAATATAGTCGTTTTCATCGACGACATGAAGAGCGCCAAGCTTTTTGGAGGCGATGGCGATGTCGCTTACGTACTTGGTAGCCTCGATCGGGTTGTTCAGACCAGCCTTTTCGGCGAACTGGTTGAGCGAGCACCAGCCGAAGATAGCGCACCACGGGAATTCCTCGGAAACGTTCAGGTCGGAATGAGCGTTTATGTACTGCACATAAGACGAGTTTCCGTTGCCTACCTGCTCTTGAAGGTGGCTGACCATTATAGAGCGTATCTCGGGTGTTACGGTTACGTTGGCGTCAGCGCGCATGTCGCCCGCCTGAACGTAAACGCGGGTCTCGCCCTCTTGTATACCCTTAGCGATTCCGGTAGTTTGATCTATTTCAACGATCTCGGGATTCTCACTGTAGAATTCGCAGCCGCTCACCGAAGTGCCCTCGGGAACGCTGACTTCAAACTTGTATGTCGCGCCTATGCCAATAGATACCGACGCTTGCTTGAACGCGATAGAATCCGCGGGCGGAAGCACGCTTACCGTACATTCAGCCGTTATGCCGTTTAGCAGCTTACAGGTTATGACAGCCTCGCCGTTGCCTACAGCGGTGACAAGTCCGCCGTCCGCGGTAACGGTAGCAACCTTGCCGTCGCTTGATGAGAATTCTTTTACATAAGCCGCGGCGCCGTCATCAACTGTGCCGACGAGCTCGAAGGTATCGCCGATACCGAGCGAAAGCTCAGTTTCATTGAGCGTTAAGGAGGTCGCGGCGGGGCAGACGGTGACCTTGCAGGCGTCGGTCTGATCGCCCAGTGTGCAGATTATCTCGGCGTTTCCCGTCGTTTTGGGAATGATCTTACCGTCGGGAGTAACGGAAGCGACCTTTTCGTTGGACGATTTGAACACCGGTGTTGAACCTGGGTCGGATTCGGCAATGAGCTGATAGTTTTCATTGACGCCCATCGTGATATCATGCGCATTCAGCTTTAAACTGCCGTCGCCTGAATTGTTGTTGGTCTGGACCGCCATGGGGTAGACCTCGGCGAAGCGCATGCCGACAAGGGAATCGCACTCATAGTCGCAGGCAAAGCGCTGGATCTCGGTCACGTCCTCGATCGAAACATCTCCGTCGCCGGTGACGTTCATCAGCCGCTTGATATCGGCTGAGGGCTTGTCGCCTTTGTCGGACAGATAGTTTTGAACGAGAGAAGCGTCGGCGATATTGACAACGCCGTTTAGGTTGACGTCGCCTATCAATGTGTTTGGATCAATGGTCGATTTTTTGTTTGAGTTGTTTAGCACGTTGATAGTGATCACGGTCGCCGCGACTCCAACAACAAGCACAACGGCAAGAACGATTGCGATAATCCGTTTTTTATTCATAGCATCACTCTCCTGTTTTACGAAAAACACATATCCATTTCTTTTTATATACTTCCAAATGATGTCTTATCTGAGGCAGACGCCTATTTTTCCGAGATTTGCCACGATGCTGTTCATTATTTCCTGAACTTCCTCGGAGGACAGCGTGCGCTCATGCGAGGAAAACTCAAAGCGGATGGTCTCGCTGTGGAATACCTCGGTGTCATAGCTGTCTACGATCTTAGCCGATTTCAAAATGCCCTTGCCTTCGTCAGCCCAGCACTTAGCCATGTCGGCGAACAGCACGTTCGAGGGAACAACTACGCTGATGTCGTAATCCATCGGCGGGAACTTAGTCGGCTCGTCATAAACGATGGGGGCGTTGTCTGTATCGGCGAATGCCTGCATGTCGATTTGAGCGAACACAATTGCCGCTTTCTTGTCGATCTTTTTGCCGATCGTGGGGTGTACGATACCGATCACGCCGATATCCTCTCCGTCAAGCTTAACTGCGTTGAGGTTGACGGGATGTTCGTAGCTGTGGGTGGGCTCAATTGCGGCGAAATCCGGAAGCTTGTGCTTTACATCGCTCGTGATGACCGCGAGGATGTCGCGCAGCTTGAAGTAGAGATCCTTGACTTCCTGAGTCTTGCTGTAAAGCGTGATGGCGAGCATTTTCTTTTCAACGCAGAGGTTATCCCCGGTCATGCCGGTAACGACCCTGCCGATCTCAAAAATGCCGAACTCGGGGGAGTAGCCCACGTTTGTCTTTACCTGGCAGAGCTGTGTCGGGATCATGCTGTTGCGGATGGTCTCGATGTTGGGGTTGGTGGCGTTGGCGAGCTTGATGTTGTCCTCGACCTCGATGCCGAGATCCTTCAGCTCGTCGTAGTACGCCCATACGTACGAGTGCAGCTCGTGCAGGCTGTATCTCTTTACAAGAATATCCTTTATCTTTTCCTCGTTGCGCTTGACCTCATCCATGCGGACAGGATAAAGCGGGGAACGGGTGGTGTGTATCTCAAAGTTGTCATAGCCGTAGATACGGGTGATCTCCTCGATGATGTCGGCGTTCATCGTAACGTCCTTGGTGGCGCGCCACGAGGGAACGACGACGTCGAAGGTATCGCCGTCGAGCTTTACCTTGAAGCCGAGGCTCTGCAAGGTCTTAACGATCGTGTCGTTGTCGATCTCGATGCCGGTGTAGCGGTCGACAAACGACTTTGTGAAGCTCAGTTCAACGGTGTCATAGCGGAAGGCGTACTCGTCGGTGAGGGCGGATACGACCTTTACGCCGTTATCATATTTCTTTAAAAGATTTAAAAAGCGTGCAATCGCGGGAACGGTAAGCTCGGGATCGAGGCTCTTTTCGTAGCGCATTGAAGCGTCGGTGCGGTGCGCCAGCCTTACGGTCGACTTGCGGATAGAAGCCGCGTCAAAGGTAGCGGACTCAAGCGTGAGGGTCGTTGTGTCCTCGACTATCTCGGAATCCAAGCCGCCCATGATGCCTGCGATAGCGACAGGGATATCGCCGTTGCAGATCATCAGTGTGTTCTCGTCCACATTGCGGTCAACGCCGTCGAGGGTCTTGAACACAAAGGGCTTGTCAAAGCGCTTTATGCGTATGGCGCCAACTTTGCGCGAATCGAAGGCGTGCATGGGCTGACCCATCTCGAGCATGAGGTAGTTGGTGAGGTCCGCAAGGAAGTTGATGGCGCGCATTCCGCAGTAGTACAGGCGGATACGCATGTTCACGGGGCTCACCGAGCGCGTGATGTTCTCGACCTGCAAGCAGGAGTAGCGGTAGCACAGGGGATCCTCGATTTTTAGATCGACCTTCTGCATATCGTCGTAAACGCTGAGGTCTTCAACGTCAAGGGGCTTTAAGGGTCTGCCGGCGAGTGCCGCGAATTCGCGCGCGATACCGTAGTGACCCCACAGGTCGGGGCGGTTGGTGAGAGATTTGTTGTCGACCTCAAAAACGATGTCGTCTATCTCGTAAATATCCTTTAAATCGGTGCCGTTGGGTACGTCGTCGGTGATCTCCATAATGCCGGAGTGATCGTCGCTGATGCCGATCTCGTGCTCGCTGCAGCACATGCCGCAGGACATATAGCCCGCGAGCGGTCTGGGCTCAATGGTGATCTCGCCGATTTTAGCGCCCACCTTAGCGAACGCTGTTTTCATGCCGACGCGCACATTGGGAGCGCCGCATACTACGTCGGTAAGCTCGGCTTCGCCGGCGTCGACCTTCAAAAGGTGCAGCTTTTTGGAGTTGGGATGATCCTCAACCGATTTGATCTCGGCGACTACAATGCCGCTTACGTCGCTGCCCTTGAAGAAAATATCGTTTTCCACCTCGGCGGTGGACAGTGAAAATTTGTGTATCAAATCCAACTTGTCAAGACCCGACAGGTCAACAAAGTCAGAGATCCAGTTCATCGATAAAAACATAGCGCGGTCTCCTCTCTTATTCGTCGTCCGTAAACTGCGCCAGCGCCTTCAGGCTGCCGCTGTTGAGGTCGCGGATGTCCTTGATTTTGTACTCCATCATCGCAAGGCGGGTAAGTCCCAGACCGAACGCGAAGCCCGTGTATTCGTCGGGGTCGATGCCGCCCTCGCGCAGAACGTTGGGGTGGATCATGCCGCAGGGGCAAAGCTCCAGCCAGCCGCTGTGCTTGCATGAGGAGCAGCCTTCGCCGCCGCAGATAAGGCAGTTGATGTCAAGCTCGAAGCCGGGTTCAACGAAGGGGAAGAAGCCCGGGCGCAGTCTGACCTTTACGTCTCTTTTGAACACCTCGGAAAGCATGGTCTTCATAAAGAAGATAAGGTTCGAAATGGAAATGTCCTTGTCGACCATCATGCCTTCCATCTGGAAGAAGGTGTTTTCGTGGCTGGCGTCGGTAGCCTCGTTGCGGAAGCAGCGGCCGGGGAAGATAGCCTTTATCGGCACGCCGTTGTTTTTAAGGTTGTCGCCGTATTTTCTGAGGATGGCGTTCTGAGCCGCGGAGGTCTGAGATTTAAGAAGCTGACCGTTCGTCAGGTAATAGGTGTCCTGCATGTCGCGCGCGGGGTGGTGCTTGGGGATGTTTACCGATTCAAAGCACTCGTAGTCGGTGACCACCTCGGGGTAATCCTCAACGGTAAAGCCCATCGACTTGAAAATAGCCTCGCACTGACGCTGTACAAGCGTGATGGGGTGATAAGAGCCGCGTTCAAGGTTTGCGGGAGCGGTGATATCAAACTTGGGCATAGCGGCGATCTCGCGCTCTACCTCAGCCCTTCTCAGATTCTCGATCTTTTCATCGATGCGCTTGGCGGCGGATTCCTTAAGCTTGTTCACCTTGGCGCCGAAGGTTTTCTTCTCTTCATTGCTGAGATCCTTCATGCCCTTCAAAAGCGCGGTGATCCTGCCCTTCTTGCCCAAAAAATCCACGCGAACCTTGTCAATCGAAATAAGGTCGGTGGTTTGAGACAGCTTTTGTTCAAGTTCTTCTCTCAATTCACTGATTCTATCCATAATTACCTCCGAGTGTAATGATTATCAATTTTAAAAAAGCCCCGCGCCAAATGATGTGACGCAGGGACGGAATTGATCCGCGGTACCACCCTGATTCTTATCCATAGGATAAGCTCTCGGTGCATATAACGGTGCTCACCGTCGCTTCCTACTGCGGGTTCAAAAGCGCCACTCGGGAGTGAACTTCACATAAGCCGGCAGTAACGCGTTTTCAGCCGCGGCGCGTCTCTCTGTAAGGGCGGTTTTATGCTACTCTCTCCGTCGCTGTGTTATCTTTAATATAATAGCACGTATCCGCCTTTTTTGCAATAAACATTTTGGAGATATTAGTCGATACTTGTACCGATTAATTATTGATTTTGCTTATATACTGCCGTTTCCGGGATTTCCGCCGCGCCCTAAGATGCCTTACTCGAAATAAAACACTTGATTTTTCCGTCGGTTTGGTATAAAATAGTGGGGTATGAATTTTTAAAGAAGGTATAAACATGGTCACACTTGATAAAATTTATCATGCTTCATATGTGCTCAAGGACGTTATCCGTCCCACTCATCTTGTCAAGGCGCCGGGTATCACCGATAAATGCGAGGTGTATTTAAAACCCGAAAATTTACAGATAACAGGCTCCTTCAAGGTGCGCGGCTCCGGCTATAAGATTTCCCAGCTCAGCGAGGAGGAAAAGCAGCGCGGAGTTATCGCCTGCTCTGCCGGCAACCACGCTCAGGGCGTGGCTCTTGCAGCTACAAAGTACGGTATCAAATCGCTCATTTGCCTGCCCGACGGCGCGCCTATATCCAAGGTAGAGGCTACAAAGGGCTACGGCGCTGAGGTCTGCATGGTGCCGGGCGTTTACGACGACGCTTACAACGAGGCGCTCAGGCTTCGCGACCAAAAGAACTATACGTTCATCCATCCCTTCGACGATGAAAACGTCATCGCGGGTCAGGGCACTATCGGTTTGGAGATACTCAACGAGATGCCCGACGTCGACGCGGTAGTCGCGGCTATCGGCGGCGGCGGACTGCTCTCAGGCGTTGCGCTCGCCATAAAGAACCTCAACCCCAACATCAAGGTGTACGGCGTTCAGGCTGAGGGAGCCCCCTCGATGCTCGAGAGCATCAAGAAGGGCGAGCCCGTAAGGCTTGACAGGGTTTCCACCATCGCCGACGGCATCCAGGTAAAGGAGCCGGGCGAGCACACCTTTAAGTATATTCAGGAATATGTCGACGACATCGTTACCGTTTCCGACGACGAGATCTGCTCGGCGATCCTCGCGCTTATCGAGCATCAGAAGATGGTTTCCGAGGGCGCGGGCGCGGCGCCGCTTGCGGCTGTAATGTTCGGCAAGCTGCCTGTTGAGGGCAAAAAGGTTGTCTGCATCGTATCGGGCGGCAACATCGACGTTACTATCCTCAACCGCGTTATCAAGCGCGGACTCATCCGCTCAGGCAGACAGCAGACGCTGTGCATCGAGCTTCAGGATAAGCCCGGTCAGCTTGTCGCCGTGTCTAAGATAATCGCCGACCTCGGCGCGAACGTTATCTCCGTGCACCACGAGAGGGCGGGCGAGGGCACCGACGTTACCGCGGCGTACCTGAGGATAGTTATAGAGACCCGCAACTTCGACCACGTTCAGCAGATCTCGGATTCGCTGACGGCAGCGGGCTTTAAATTGGTATAACGCAATGCCGCACCGTGCGGTATTGTCTAAATATTGGAGGTAAAAGGTATATGGAAAAGATTTACACGAAAAACGCTCCCGACGCGATAGGCCCCTATTCGCAGGCGATTAAGGTTGACGGCTTTGTATTCACCTCAGGTCAAATCGCGATAAACCCCGCTACGGGAGATGTTGAGGCGACAACTATCGAGGCGCAGACCGAGCAGATCTGCGAAAACCTCAAAAACATTCTTGAGGCTGCGGACACCTCGCTTGACAAGACTGTCAAGACAGTGTGCTTCCTCGCTGATATGAACGACTTTGCGGCGTTCAACGCGGTTTACGGAAAGTACTTCACTTCAAAGCCCGCGCGCTCCTGCGTAGCGGTAAAGACTCTGCCGAAGAACGTTTTGGCTGAGGTAGAGGTAATTGCTCGCATCTAAATTCTTTATTGGAAATAAAACGGACGGAGAACTGGTTTGCAGCGCTCCGTCCGCTTTTTTGTCATTTAGTTAAAAGCCCATCTGCGGCTGCATTCCGCCGCCAAAGCCGCCCATGTCTCCGCCGGGGCCGCCCATTCCGCCGCGGCCGCCGCCGCCTCCCATCATTTGGTTGGGGATGGAGTCGGTTTCCTGACCGTTTACTATCAGCGTGCCGCCGGTCTTTTCGGCTCTGCCGTCGTAGTCGCATGCCGACTGACCCGTGATGTCTATTGTGCCTCCGGTGATGTAAAGGTCGCCGTTTGAGTCGAGTCCGTCTGTGTCGCCCTGACCCATATTTATCTTGATGTTGCCGCCGTTTATGGTGATACATACGCTCTGCGCGGTAGATTTGGTCGTGGCGTTTATTCCGTCGTCGCTTGCTGATATGGTGATCTCGCCGTTGTTGATGGTGACGTTAGTCGCTTCAATGCCCTCAGAGCCGGTTATGTTGAAGGTGCCGCCGTCGATTACAACAGTGGTGGTGCCTTGTATGCCGTCGCTCGCCGCGTTTATGTTGAAGGCGCCGCCGCTGATATATATGCTGCCCTGCGTGTCGTCCTCGTCATTTTCGGCATGCAGACCGTCCTTTTGCGAGTTGATAGTGACAGTACCGCCTGCCGCCGAGATCTCGTCGTTAGCCTCTATCGCGTCGCCGGCAGACTCTATGCTGATCGTGCCGCCGGTTATCTTAACGTCGTCCTTGCCGGATATTCCGTTGTCGGTCGAGGTTATGGTCATCGTGCCTTCGCCGTTGAACACGATATCGTCCTTGGCAAAGATGACCGCGTCGGTGTTTGTTTCGCCGTCGGCGGTGAAGGCGCCTGTAACTTTAAGATCGTTCTCAGAACCCTCTTTGGTTGTGACAAATACCTTGTCGGCGTTCTTCACGTAAACGCAGGGCGCGTCGGTGTTTGTGATATTCGCGCCGTCCAGCACAAGCTGAACCTTGTCGTCGTCGGCAGCCTCAACGATTACCGAGGCGTCCGATGCCGTGCCGCTTATCACGTACACGCCGGCTTTGGTGATGGTGATATCGTTGCCGTCGCTGAGCGCAAGGCTCTCAGCCTCGGATGTGTCTGCGGTCTGCGCAAGATCGCGCTCGGTAAAGGTCGTGGTTTCTACCGATGTGTTTGATGCCGCGGTCGTCGAAGATTTTGATGCGCTCTGCGAGGACGCCGAGCTGTCCGAATTGCCGCTGCATGCGGTCAGCGCCGCCGATAACAGCGCGACCATTACGATTGCCGAAAGTTTTTTAAACATATTTATTCCTCCTTAAAAACATAAGCTTTTTCTGCTGTGATCAAAGAATAACACCGAAAGCTTAAAAGAAACTTAAATGATTTTTATTTTTTTAAAAAGTTGACAAATTAAAAGGTCGGAAAGAATAGCAGCCATCACTGCCGTTCTTTCCGACCGGTTTTGTATATCAAATTAATCGCCTTTTCTAAGTGACATCAGCTTTTTCGCGTAGTTTATGACCTTCTTGTGGAAGATGATAAGCAGCAACAGGATGATACCGACAAGGCTGTAGCGCAGGATGGGCACCTCGTAGGTCATTGACAGCATCAAGCCCGACGCGACAAGGCACAGTGAAACGCCCAGCAGCACCTTTGCGTCGTACACCTTCGCGCCGTCCATATGCTTTTTGCATACCCAGCGCATACATAAGTAATGGCAAAGCGCGTAAAGTATGTAGCAAATAAGCGTAGTGTAGCCCGCCGCGACATAGCCGAAGTTGAACCAGCGCGGACTGAGGAACAGGTAGTTAAGACCGATGTTGAGCGCCGCGCCGAACACGCTTGCCGCCATTATGAACCACGACTTTTCAAAATAGAACTGGAACGAGGCGAACATGTCGTACATAAACATGAAGAACACGCTAAGCGCTACGGGCGGGATGACCCACTTCGCGTCGCTGTATTCGGGCGGAGCGAATATCGAGATCGCCTCGGGCGCCAGCATGATAAGCGTAAGGTTAGCCGCCGCTATTATCAGCATTGCCGAATATACAATGGGCGCGATATCCTGCGGCTTGCGTTCCTTGATCTTTCTGTACATCCACGGACCCATCGTCTGCGTTATGGCGGTGTTGAACATAGTCATGATCACCGCAACCGAGTAGGCAAGGCTGTAAATGCCCGCCGCGCTTTCGCTTACATAGCGGCTTATCATTATCCTGTCCGAGCCGTAAAGCAGGGTCTGCGACAGGTAGTGGGGAACAAGGGGAAGGTTGAATTTAAGGGCGTATAGCCAGTATTTTTTTGAGAAAAACTTTTTTCCGCGCTTCATCTGCACGAAGAAGCACCAGGTGTAGGCGGCGATATTTACTATCACCATGCCCATTATCCTCGCCGTAGCCTTGTAAGCCGCATCGGAAAGCTGAACAAGCACGACGCCGATGGCGGGCTGCGCGATCATGACCAGTATAGTCAAGCCGACAAGCAGGCGGTATTTGTTGTTTACGCGCTGCTCCGCCGACCAGAACTGGAACACAGCCGACGTCCATATCATAATAAGCATGAACGACATCTGCACCGTGTTCAGCTCAAATAGCTGATTGAAGAAGTCATGGAAGATGAAGTATACTATCGTCCAGAAGCTGCACAGCGCGAGCGTAAGTCCCTGCATCGACGAGGCGTAGATTTTTGCCTCATGCTCAAATTTTACAAGTCCCTGCAAAAACACGCCCAAAAACAAATTAAGCGTGACTATTACGGTGATAATGCCCATCCACGACTGGAATACGTTGTATTCGCCGTATTGCTGGGTGGTGAGCAGGCGCGTGAATATCGGCGTCGATATTACCGATACCGCCTTTTGCATGAACGTGCTGATCAAAAACCACAGCGACGCCCTGACCTGAACAGGCATTGAGGAGTATTTGGTTTTTATTTTGGAGAACATACCAATTCCTTCTTTAGCGTACCGTGTTTTCTGTAATGATCCTGATAATATGTGTATGGTTTTTCCGTGTCGACAAAGCTCTTTTCGGCATGGTGAGCACGCCGCTCTTCCTCGGGCGGCAGCGTCATGTAATCGCCGAATATGATTCGCAGGTGTTTGTCGAAGTTCTTGGGACAGCGGATGACCGTGTCCTCAAACGGAAGCTCTGTATAGCCGCCGTAGATCTCCTCGCGCTCCATCAGGAATTGCCTCAGCTTT
Organism: uncultured Ruminococcus sp.; assembly: GCA_902776375.1. GTDB lineage: Bacteria > Bacillota > Clostridia > Oscillospirales > Acutalibacteraceae > Ruminococcoides. The sequence goes on from CACYPV010000020.1 coordinate 36,252, forward strand.
GAATCCCAGAGGTGAGCGGTGTAGGTGTGAGCGTCAAACGGATATTTGTCTGTCATTTTGTGTATCTTATTTGTCCAAAAGCGATAGGGGAGCAGCTTTAGCGGAAGCACCGCGAACCACATGACCTTTGAGCGCGTTCTGCTCAGGTCGCTCAGGCGGCAGCGCCGCTTTTCGTTGAAGCGCTTGTACATCACAAGCTTTTTGCAGAATTTATCGCGCTGCTTTTCGTCCTCGGGAGTTCCTCCCAAAGGAAAAAAATCTATAAAAACGCCCTTAAAAAGCTCGGGGTTCCTGCGCTCGGGCTCCTCGATAAAGGTAGTGCTGCAGTCAAAGACCTTCGCCTCCAGCGAGGCGCAGTGGCGGCGGTCGTATGATTTTATAAGCTTTAGATTTGACGGAAGCTCCCGCTGTGCTATTTCAAGGAATTTTTTGAAATCAACGTCGGGAAGCGCGATGTCAAGATCGTCGTCCCACGGTATGAAGCCGCCGTGCCTTACCGCTCCGATACAGGTGCCGCCGATGGCGAAGTAGCGCAGTCCGTGGCGGTCGAGTATTTGCTTTACCTCTTTATATATATTCAGTATTATACCTTGAAGCGGTGTCAGCGTGTGCTTCTCTTCGGTCATCAATAACAAATCCTTTAAAACATCTTTCGTGCCAGCGGCGGGCAAACGGCGATAACCACGCCGTATGCTTTTGAGGTAAGCTTATAGCCGCTGAAAAGATAGGGCAGAATACCGCGTCTTACATGCTTAACAAGCGTTTTTTCGCTCTTTTTGTCGCGCTCGGGCGATTTTGCCGCCTGGCGGTAAAAAGCTATCGAGTAGCGCGTATCGCGGTTTTTGGCGTGCTTTTTGAATTCGGGGTATTTTTCCGCAACAAGTTTCCCGGTGTGCTCCGCCGCGTCGTAATATTCAAGCCGTTTGGCAGAAAACTGCGAATGGGTTATGCTCTCATCATTCATGCGGTAATAATAAAGAGCTTTGTCGGTGTGGACGATTCTTTGCGCCCTGCCGAAAACATAGGGAATAGTGTAGTAATCCTCGAAAACCATCCCTTCGGGGAAGCGCAGGTCATGGAACAAATCTTTCTTGAACAGCTTTCCGCACGCGGAGGTGGTAAGGCCTGTGTCTTCCTTTAAAATATGAAAAACAGCCTCGTTTGCGGAATAAACCTTCACGCCGCCGTTTTCAATGTGTGAGGCACAGGCGATGTCGGCGTCGTTTTCTGTCATAAGGTCATAAAGCGTTTGCAGCAAATCTCCGCTTACGCGATCGTCGCTGTCAACAAAGACGATAAAGTCACCGTGCGACTTATCGATTCCGGTGTTTCGAGCTCCGGAAAGCCCCTTGTTTTCTTGATGTACGGTTTTTACATTTGTATATTTTGCGGCATATCCGTCGCAAATCGCGGGACAGCTGTCGGTTGAGCCGTCGTCGACAAGAATGATCTCAAAGTTTGGGTACGTCTGATCAACCAGAGACTCTACGCATTCTGAGATGTATTTTTCGACGTTGTAGACCGGTACTACTATCGATATAAGCGGGCTCATTGTTATAACATCCTTTCAGTGGCAGCAGCGCCGCGCATACTATCCACCAGAACATAGACGCGCTGAGACAGCTGAGCGATAAGAACATCAGGCTTATAACTATGAGAGGGAAGAAGTAGTCGGCTGTCAGCTTGTCGGGGCAGTACATAAGCAGTCTGCGGATGATCGTGAAGAAGATCGAAACGAATAGGAACAGTCCGAACAGCCCCCATGACATTATAACGTCGACAAATGTGTTATGAGAGAGATTTTCGTTGTAGATCTCGTTGTATTGCATACCGTATCCGAATATCAGAAGCAAAGGATTGGTTATCAGCTCGTAGCAATAAAAAGAGATAAGCGTGATACGGTTTGAGGTGATGGTGTTGATGTCGACCGCGGTTCCCTGGTGCTCACGGAAGCGGTTGAACGTGTTGCTTATAAGGTTTGTGATCTGCCGTATAAACACCAAAGCAAGCGCGATACCCGCCATCAAAAAGCGTTTTATAAACCTTGTTTTGTAGGAAAATCCGTAATAGACGGTGCGCGCCGCGAAGAACAGCAAAATAACGAGCAGTGTGAGCAGCGCCATTTTGGAAACGGTTACCAATAGTGTGGCTATAAGTATCGGCAGGAAAATGTAGTCGCAGACCTTATGTGTTTTAATAACAAATATAAGTGTGACAGCAAGGCAGATATAAAGCGAAAAATAGTTGGGGTCGGATGCGTATCCCGAGAAGCGCGAGCCGTTCAGGTAGATCGACATGTCCGTAACTCTTGAGTGGATTATAAAGTAGGTAATAGCTGAATAGCAGGTTCCGAACGCGAATTTTCTGACTATTTCGTTGAATCTTATATCAGCGTTTCGGTCGAGCATGACCGTCTCAACATAGTACAGCATGATTATTGCCGCCATGTTTGGCAACAGATAATGATAGTTTTGCAGATATAGGATGTGAGCCAGCTCCAAAGCGACCAGCGCCAGCGTGTGTGCGAGCGCGGTGGAGTTGATTTTTCGGTCGGTCAGTATTTTTGCGAACAGCGGCAAAGCCAGCAGAACGTTAACTATATATGTTATGCGCAAGCCGTCAAACATTCTGATGTTCGGCACGAGCATCAGGCAAAAGCTGATGCGGTAGGTGTCATCGCCGAGGATTATCCCCAAAGCTCCCAGAATGATCGCGGGGTAAAAGAAGAACGCGATTTGAAACAGCTTGGTGAGGGTCACCAGCGTCCAGAAAGCAATGAGGCAATACTTTGCCAGCTTATTCGTGTTTATTCTTACCAAAAAGCATCATTGCTCCTTCTTACAGATTTTGCCGTAGTTGTCAACGGCGGTCTTTGCTGCCCTGCTCCAGCGGAATTCCTCGGTGCAGCTCAGCGCTCCGAGTGATTTTTCACTCAGCGTCTGTCTTTCCTCAACCGCTCTTGCGAGGGCTGCGGCGACAGCGTCGGCGTTTGTTTCCGCTCTCCATCCCGCGCCGTAACTTTCGATGAGCTCTCCCAAGGTCGTGCCGTCCGTCACAAGGCAGGGCAACCCATAGGACAGCGCCTCAAGTATGCCCATTGGCATTCCGTCGTTGCGCGAGGTCTGAATGAAAATATCGCTTTCAAGCAGCACGCTTTTTTTCTCATCGCCGAAAACCGCAGGGTGCAGCGTTATAAAGTCTTCGGCTTGCGCTGCTTTTATCAAATCCCGAACGACCGGCGCGCAGTGCGTACCGTTGTCCTCGTCGGGTCCGTAAATGTCAAGTGTGCAGCCGTTTGCTTTTAAAAGCTCTTTTTGAGCGGCAAACGCCTGTATCATGATATCAAGCCCCTTGATATAGGGCTGCAGTCTGCCGATGTATACGAATCGCAGACCGTTTTTGCCGAACGAGGTCTTTACCTCGTCCTGCGGATAGATCCCGTTTGTGGCAATAAAGGGATTTGCGCCGAAAACGCGGTCTTCAAGTTCCTTTTTAGAGAGAAACTGAATTCCTCCCGCCTTTTCGCAAAATGGCTTGAACAGCAGAAGATTAGCCGGTATTTTTTTAATCCGGCTCTTTTTTTGAGCCGCGCGGTTAAGCGAGCTGTGCGGCACGACCACATAGGGGATATCAAGCTTTCTAAGCTGTTTTGCTATAGACAAAAACTTTGGAATGTACACCTCGTGGAATACCGCTATGTCGGGTCGGCGATAGGGAAGGGGCAAAGCGTCAAGCTCGCCGGCAGAAAAGTTTTGGTCGAGGCCGTTTATCTCAAAAAACTCTCCGATATTCCACAGCGCCGCGTCGGCGTATTGCCGCTGATTCTTGACGTGCTCGGGCACCACGGCGTTTACGCCGCTTGCCTGAAAAGAATCCAGCCGCGCGATATGTAAAATTACCATTATATATTACTATCCTTGCGTCTCAGTATTTTATATACGCCTCTGCGCATAAACGAGGGGACAACGCATACTGCGGCATGGGGATAAGCGCTCGTGACATACTCGCCGCGTGATATCCAGCCGCATTGTTTCAGGTGCTTGCGGAATTTCAGCATGAGCTGCGCGAATTTGAATCCGCCGCGCCGCTTGACCTGACCGCCTGAGGAGCGCATCTTGACCAGAGTATCCGGAAGATTCGCGGTACGGGCTCCGCTTTGAAGCACGCGTACCCACAGGTCGTAGTCCTCAAACAGATAATAGTCGCTGTTGTAGCCGCCCGCGTCAAGCACCGCTTGCTTTTTGAACATGACAGCGGGGTGGTTGAAGGGGTTGCGCTTTTTGCTGTAGCTTAAGATATCGCTGTGTTCAAGCGGCACAACGCGCTTTGCAAAGGGCGTTTCGGGGTCGTCGGAAAACTCCTCGACAGCGCCGCTCAGCAATGCGAGGCTTTCGTCCTTTTCAAACGCTGCAAGCTGTTTTTCACAGCGGTCGGGCAGGCTGAGGTCGTCGGTGTCCATTCTTGCGACAAGCTCGCAGGAGCAGCGTTTAAGCCCCTCCTCAAGCGCTTTGCCCAGCCCCATGTTTTCATCGAGCCGAAGCACTTCAAGCTTGTTTCCGAAGCCATTTATGATATCGTCCAGCTCCGGGGTCAGCGGACCGTCGCAGACCAGCACCACCTGCGCAGGCTTTACGGTCTGGCAAAGCATACTGTCGATCGCGGCGCGCAGGTATTCAGGGTTTTCCTTGTGATAAACCGACATAAGCACACTGTAGTTCATGTCGTCTTATCCCTTACCTGTATTCGTAATAGTAGTACTTGGAATTCTTCTTGTAAGATTTTCTGGAAGCGGGCTTGCTGTTGTATACAAAGCCCAGAATGTTCGCGTTGGCGAAGTTGAGCTGACGGATAGTTTCGTCAAGCTGAGAGGTCTCGGTCGATTCGTGCAGGGTCACGATGAGATATCCGTCGATTACCGACGACAGGATAGCCGCGTCGGAAACCACGGTAACGGGCGGAAAGTCTACGACAATGTAGTCGTAAACCATCTTGAGCGCCTCGATAAGCTCGCGCATCTGCGGAGACTCAATAAGCTTCGTGGGGTCAGGCGGAATAGTGCCGGCGGGGATAACATCGATGTTGAGGTCGTCGTTGCGGATGATGGGAAGGCGGCTGTTGCCGTCCTCGTCCGCGAGGTAGTCGCTGAGACCCGGGCGGTTCTCCATGCCCAGCTTGGCGGCTACGGTGGGGATCCTCATGTCGCAGTCAACAATAGCGACCTTTTTGTCGATTTGTGCCAGCGAAATAGCGGTGTTTACCGCAACGGTGCTTTTGCCCTCGCCTCGGTTGGCGCTTACTATGCCGATGCAGCGGTTCTTTTTGCCCGGCAGCGAGAACGAAACGTTGGTCCTGAGCGTCTTGAAGGATTCCTGCATCGAGAAGGAGGAGTCCGGAGAAAGAAGCATTTTATCGGGGATAAAAGTTTTGTTTTTGTTGTTTTTGTTTTTCTTAAGCATTATTTTTTACCCCCTTTTTTCTTGTTCGGTTTTTTGGTTTCAGGAGTCTTATAGTAATAATAGTCGTATGAAGCGTAGTCCATGCCCTTTGTCTCGTTGAGATTCGGGATGATACCTACGACAGGCAGGTTGTATCTGCCTTCAAGGTCGCCCTCGCTCTTGATAGTGTCGTCGCGGAAGTACTTCACCAGCACATAAACCAGCGTGAGTAAAAGACCGATCACGAATCCCAGCAGTCCGTATGAGAAATAGTTGGGACCGAATTTTGCTTTGGGAGGCTTGGGGTCGTCGACGATCTTCATCGAGCTGCCCTCGACTACTGTCTTCATATAATCCGGCGCGGCGTTCGCGATAGCGTTAGCGATATTGTACGAGCCGTTGGAGTCTTGTGAGGTGACGTTGACTTTGATGATCTGTGTTTTGTCCTCGACCTCGGTGGTAACGTATGCCGAGAAATCATCGTAGTCGATGTCCAGCTGAGGATCAAATTCCAGCGCCGCTTTCAACATGTTGTTACTTGTGAGGATACGCGAGTAGGTTTGTACGAGCTCGCGGGACGCCTGCAGATCTGCGCTTGATACAGCGTTTTTCTGAATCTGGCTTTGGGTCTGGTTGTTGACAAAAGCCGTGAAGGATGAGCGGTAGGTGGGCTTTATAAGTATGATGGATACAGTGTAAAAAAGCAGCGCGCCCACGATCGCGCCCAGTATGATTAACCACAGCTTTTTAAGCAGAGCGGAAAGCAGCGGCGCGAGGTTGACCTCGATTTCACGGACGCTTTTGTCGTTATTGTTTTTGGTTACGATTTCTTTTTCCATGTCTGATCTAAACTCCTGTTTATGGTTGATTATTTACTGATATTTTTAACAGCCTTGATTTCCTTTTTCAGATACCGCCTGTGGCGTATAGGATTGGCGATCATTCTGTAACTCAAAAAAAAGGGGTAAACGATTTTGTGCTTGTAAACAAATGGGTTAGAGTACTTGAAACGTGAGCGGGGAGGGAAGACGCGCCTAAGCCAGTACTTTGCCTTTGATGGCTTTTTGCCGTTTGAAATGCTCTCGAGATCCTTTTTGAAAAGATTCTCCATCTGACCGAAGGTGTTGCAGGACAAGATGAATTCAAGCATTTCTCGCGTTTCAGCGCTGAGATCGCGCAGGTTTTTCTCGGTGAGCTCAGGCTCGGAGAACAGCGACACGGCAAGCTCGCGCAGGCGTTCCTCAAATTCCGCTATGCCCAGCTTTTCAAGCTCTTTTGAAATATAGCCGAAATCAAGCTTCAGCTTGTCCGAGCTCAGTATCACATACTCGTCGGCTACGGTGCGGAAGCCCGTTCCGCGACTGTCGTAGTGCTTGAAAGCGTGGAAGATGAAGAAGATATAATAGTCGTCGTCGGTGAAATGATACCCGTATTTGTTGCCGCTGTCCTTTACAAGGCGTTTTTTTACGTCCTTGTAATAAGCGAAAGCCTTTTCAAATTCAACGCTTTCGTCAATAAGCGCGCGGTGTATCTCAAAGTTGAAGAAGGGCTGCTTAGAGTATTCGTCCGCGGAGAATTCGTCGCTGCGGAATTCATATCCGCGGCTGAGCAGGTACTCCTTGGCGTCGTCAGTCCTCTCGGGGTCGGCTAAAATATCGTTGTCGGCAAACTCGCGCGTGCCGTAGCTTTTGTAAAACCCGTTGAGCAGCGCGCCCTTGAGCGGCATGTACCAAATCCCGTTGTCATCAAAGAACTTGAGCAGCTTTTTGCGCTCCGCGTCGAACAGCATGGTTTTCTTTACGGAATTGTCCAGCGCGTTTTTCCAGCGCTTTTGCTCCTTGCTATCGGCGTTTTTGAACGCTTCCGTAGGGAGCAGTCCCTTTGCGGTCAGCGCGGTCATGTTATGACTGCGGCTCATCTGCCACAGCTTTTCAAAATCCGCTGTTTCAAGCTCCGCCGTCTTGCCCGCAGCGGCGCAGGCGGTCAGGTATATGTATTGTTCTGTAGCGTTCATCCTTTGCTCCGCCCTTGTATAGCTCTTTTTATCCTTCCGCAAAAGCGTCTGCACTTGTGCGCCAACCACCTTACGGGGTAAATAAAGTTCCAAACCTTGGCGTACAGCCGGTATCCTCGCGAGTCTACCGTGCAGTCTTTGCCTTTTCGCTTGAACGCGACAAGCACGCCCACAAGCTCTTTGTCGGGCACATGCTCCTTGACAAAGGTGTTGTCGCCGCGGATAACGTAGTGATCGTCTTTTACACCGATTATCCTGTGAAGCAGATATCCGCCGCTTTTTCTGCGGTAAAGCGGGACGTCGTACTTTTTCAGCCTGCCCTCAAATGTGCGGATGGTCACCAGGTCTCTGCCTTCCTTCAGCAGGGGGCGCATGCTGACACCGCGGGTCTTGTAAATCAAAAAACCGTCGCGCTCCAAAAGCGCTTCAAGCTTTGGCTCTGCGCTCATTCTTCAATAGCGCCGACCCTGCGCAGGGTGGCTATTACCATATCTACGTCGGAAGCGATCTGCTCGTCGGCGCCCTCGTATTTTGCGCACATCTTGGCGATTATCTCATCGCGAGTGGTGTCCTCTTTTAAATGATCGACGATCTCGGCGGCAGTGGAATTACTGCGGATTATTCCGCTGAAATCCGAGTCGCCGGCTGCTACCATGACCTGTGTGTCGTCTATAACTTGTGTAAGAAAATTATCCTTGAGTTTCATATGTTTTCCTTTCCGCAAATGCCGCAAAGCATATTTGCACATAATAATTCATACTATACTATTATAGCACGTTTTGCAATACAGTCAAATGTTTTTTTCAGATATGCGAAAATTTGTAAAAAAAATTGCCGCCCGGCACAAAGGAATTTTTGTGCCAAAGCGACAAGTTTTAAAAATCTGCATTTTGCGTGAGTGAAAAAAGGCGTGTATATGTACATGACAGCATGACAGTGCATGACAGTGCGGGGCAGTGTCAGTCCAGTCAACGCGTCAACATCATATAAACCGTAAAACGTTTATACTGAACTAACTTGCAATTTGTAATTTGTCACTTGTAATTCTTAAAAACTCTCAACTCTCAACTCTCCAAAAGCTGTTTCCGCGGCATCTGTGCTGTCGGTGCACTGCATACGGAACAGCCCGACCTGCTTCATCAGTCTGCGCTCAAGCTCGATTATCTTGATCACTTCGGCAGGGGTTTCGCCGCGCAGCGCCGCCTTGTACAGGTGGGCGAACATTTCCGATTCTTCTATCGGCGTAAGCTTGTTAAAGCCCGCGCGTTCAAGCAGGATGATCGCCCTGAGCGGAGCTTTTTCGGCTTGCGTGGGTTTTCGCTTTATACCCCACGGCGTGGGATAAATGATCGGCTCGCCGTCCGTAATGCGGATAAGCGGCTTGTCGTCGTTGATGATGAACGCGCGTTCGCCCAGGACTTCAAGCCAATGCCTTGTGTGTGTGGATTTTCCCGTGCCGCTGGGCGCGATAAACAGATAAGCGCTGCCGTCCGCGACTACAGCGGAGCCGTGCACAAGCAGCACGTCGCGATCGATTAGCTTGGTAGCCATTTCAAGGTGGATGGCGTGGTATTCCGAAAAGCTGTGGGAGTTGTCTACTATTTCAGCGTCTTTTCCGCTGAGCACAGCGCGGAACCGTTCACGGATCTTTTCTTTGTCGGCGCGCTTGGGAAACACGGTGATATTTGCCTCTTCGTCTGTATAATAGTCTTTGAAAATGGAATGTGTGAATGGATTATAACAGATTATTTTTATCGTCTCGTCCGCTATATCAATGTTGAATTCTATCATTTTTCCTCTTATAAACCTTCGTCAGTTTTTTAAAGTCCGCCGTCGGCAGCTCGGCTTCGTCGCCGTTTATGTCGTTTGTGATTTTTGTCGTTTCCTTTGTTATATAGGCGGTAAAGGCGTTGCCGGAGAACTCCGCGCTCTCCTCTTCGCCGCTCAGAACGCTTTCAAACGCCTCAAGCAGCGCGGGCAAAAAGCTCCTTTCCGCCAGCAGCATTTCACCCGCGGGGTTATATCGTTCATCCTTGAATATCACCTCGGCAATTGGGCGCTTGCCGTGGGTCGTCGTTATTTTATATTCTATCATGGTCAGTCTCCTTCGTATACGGGAAAGGCGGTGGTTATCCTCTTGTTGTTGTCAAGGTACATATCTATCTCCAGATCGCCGCTGTAGCCTATCCACAGCGAGCCGTGAGGGTTGCTTTTGTCGCTCATAGCGTCGTCATACGCCTCGTTTATAGCGTCAACAACCTGCTGCGGCGTCCAGTCCTCGGGGTAAAACGAGCTGAAACCGTTTTTCTTGACTCCGTTAACCTTGACCTTGGCGGTGAATACTCCGTGTCCGTCCTTATCGCTCTCGGTGCCGGGGATTATCTCGCCCTTGCTGTCGGTCACCATTGAATAGTGATAACCCGTAGCCTTACCCTTGCTGTTGATCGTTCCGTCAAAAATATGTTCAAGAGTGTTTTTGGCAAAGCGCTCGGTGTTTTTCAGCTTTTTGATATCAGCCATCGTGTAGCCGTCAGTGGAAGCCGAGGATTCATCTTGAGAGCTCTCGGCTTTTGAGCTCGCTTTTGAAGAAGCTTTCGAGCTGCTTTTAGAGCTGCTGCTCGATTTTGCCGCAGAGCTCTGATCTGCGGAGGATGAGGTCTTGATCGAAATGCCGCTCGATGTGACGTTCACTTCGCAGCCGCAGATAATCACGGCAAGCATAAGGCAAAGACTCAGCAGCGCAGCAGTTATTTTACGTTTCATTATTAATGCTCCTTTACAACAGATTTGGTTTTCCATTTTCCGCTTTTCCAGCGCAGCATCATCAGTATCGCTCTAACTATTTCGTCCGCGGCGAGCGCTGTCCACAGCCCGTACAGCCCCCAGCCGGCGACTACCGCCAACAGGAAAGAGCCGAGCACGCTTATCGCCCAGTTTGAAAAAATAGCGCAGGCGGTGGGGAAGTAGACGTCGCCCGCTCCGCGCAGACTGGCGATGAGCACCAGGTTTGTAGACCGCCCGAATTCGAGCGCGACATTGATAAGCAGCACCGTGGCGCCCAGCTCGATGACCTCGGCGTTCGAGGTGAATAAACCCAACAGCGGATAGCGCAGCAGCGCCCCGATCAGGCTTATCGAAAGCGCTATCAAAAGCGCGAATCGGTGCGCCTTCACTCCGCTTTTGTAGGCTTCATCTGTTTTTCCCGCGCCAATCAGGTGCCCCGTCATTATCTGCGACGCCTGCCCGATAGCTATTGCGAACACGTAGAAAAACATGGTGATGTTCTGCACGTAAGTTTTGGTTATCAGTTGTTCGGCTGCCATGTAGTTGAGCACGATAGACGTGATGACAAGCTGCGACAGGTTGTACAGAAAGGTCTCGGTCGCCCCGGGGATGCCTATTTTCAGCATGCTGCCAACGTCTTTGAGCGGGAAGGGTTTAAGATGTTTGAATATGGACGGCTTCTCGACCTTTTTGAACAGCACCGCCGCCAGCACGGCAGTGCCCAGCACACGGCTTATCGAGGTCGCTATCGCTACGCCCGAAACGCCCATGTCGAAGCCCAGCACGAACAGTATGTCCAGTCCGGTGTTCAAAACATTCATGCCCACGGTGACGTACATTGATATCTTCGTCATGCCGTGGTTGCGGATTATGACCGCCATAGCGGTAAGCACCGCCTGCAAAAACATAAAGCCGCCGACGATTGAAAGGTATTCTCCGGCAAGGCTCAGTATCTCGCCCTTCGCGCCGACAAAGCTAAGTATCGGCTGATTGAACAGCAAGAAAACCGCGCTCACGATAAGTCCGGCTGCAAAATTCAGTGTTATGGAAAGCGCCGCTATCTTTGATGCGGACGCTTCTTTTTTAGCGCCGAGGTATTGCGAGATCAGCACGGCGCTCGCCGTGGATATCGCCGAAAAGACTATTGTTGTTATAGACGTCGCCTGATTTGCCGTGTTCACCGCGCCGGCGGCAAGGTCGTTGTATTGGCTCAGCACGAACACATCGACTATTCCCAGCGTCATAAACAGCGCGGTTTCGATAAATATAGGCCATGCCAGCGAAAACAGGGTCAGTTTTTTGTTATTAGTTTCCATGTAAAGTTATAAGTAATAAGTTATATGTATGACAGTCTTCAACTCTCATCTCTCAACTCTATCAAAACTCCGTCCTTCTTCAGCTTTCCTTTGTCATAGCAATTCGAGAACATTACCTTGCCCTCGGAATTTAATTCCACAGAAGAATTTTGAGCGTTGATATATACAGTCACATTTCCTTTTTTATAGCAAACAAGTCTGGGGTAACGCTCGTCAAAAACGAACTCCGTTTTGTCGCGCTTTACGTCGTCCAGCGCGCTTCTCAGGTGAACAAGCTCGCTGACCTTTGACTTGATGCCGTCGTATTTGCCCGCCTCTATCTCGTCCCACGGCATGGTGCTGCGGGTGTAGGGCGTGTGCTTGCCGCGCATGGCTATCTCGGTGCCGTAGTATATGCAGGGCGAGCCCGCGGTCGTCAGCAGGATAGCCAGCTTTTGCAGCAACACGTTATCGTTTTTGCACGATTCCCTGACGCGCGCGGTGTCGTGAGTATCCAAAAAGCTGAACACTACCTCGTTTATTTGCCTCGGGTAAAGCGAGCGGCAGAAGCTCAGGCGTTGCGAAAATTCCTTTGCCGTCATCTTTTTGTCGCGCCAAAAATCGCCCACGCTGCCCGTGAACGGGTAGTTCATCACGGAGTCGTACTCGTAGCCGTTGAGCCACGTGATGGAGTCGAACCAGATCTCGCCCAGCAGAAAAACGTCGGGATTTACCGCTTTCAGCTCGCGGTTGACAACGCGCAGGAAGCTGTGCGAGATCTCGTCGCCCACGTCAAAGCGTATGCCGTCTATGCCGAAATCGCGCACCCAATGTATACATAAATCGGTGAAGTAGCGCTGTACCTCGGGGTTGTTGGTGTTTAGCTTCGGCATTCCCGCCCAGAACGAGAAGGTGTAGAACCGCCCGTCAAGCGTGGAAAAATCATCTCTCGCAAAGTCGTCGCTGTTTATGAAAAACCAGTCGTAATATTTGGAGCTTTTGCCGTTTTCCCAAACGTCCCTCCACGCGAAAAACATGTGTCCGCAGTGGTTGAACACCGCGTCCAGCATGACGCGTATGCCCATGCCGTGCGCTGTGTTTATCATCTCGCGCAGGTCGTCCTCGGTGCCGAAGTCGGGGTCGACCTTGTAGTAGTCAAAGGTGTTGTACTTGTGGTCGGAATTCGAAAAGAAAATTGGGGTGAGGTAAATGCCGCTGATACCCAGCGACTTTATGTAGGGCAGGCGCTCGGTGATGCCGCGCAGGCTGCCGCCGTACAGGTCGCGCCAGTTCGGGTTTGAAAAATCGCCCCACTCGCGGAACCTGCCGTCGTTTTTAAACTCTTTTGAGCGCGCGTATCGCTCGGGAAAAATCTGGTACCAGACCGTGTCGCGCACCCACGCGGGCGGCTTTATAACGTCGGCGGGATTTATCCAAGGGAACTTGAAATATTCGATGGATATGCGCTTTTTCTCTGCCTCGGGACAGATCTTGTTTTCAAAAACGCACCGGCGTTCGCCCTCGGCTTCGACCATGAACCAATATTGAAGGCGCTTGTATTTGGGTGTGAGCTCGACCGTCCAGACAACGGTGTGTTCAAGCTCGTAAAGGCGCGTCATTTCCTTGGGAACGCCCTTCCATTCGCGCAGACGGCGAACCTCGTCAATAAACGGGTCTTCGCTGTAAACAGTTACCTTCTCAACGTCGTAGCCGGTCGTGAGGTTCAGCACAACGGTGTTTTCGTCAAGGGCGTAACAGTCGCTCCCTGTTGAGCGGTGGCGTATCGCGGGAATGTTCATAAAAGCACCTTCTTTTTAACGTATGTAATGATACACCGTTATTTTACCACAAATAATCGCAATAATCAATTCATTATCGGCGGAATTTGTTCATATATTTAATACGAAGATATAGGAGGCGTAAAGCATGTATTTTTGTACGGCGTCCGACATACGGCTTCTAGCATCTAGCATCTAGCTTCTAGCATCTAAACTGAGGTGAAGTTCATGATTACGGCATTGAGTGTTAATATTCCCAAAAAGAAAAAAGGACTTTCCGGATGGGCGGACAAACTGCGCCGCGACAGAATAGAGGTAGAGGATAAAAACGCGCGCGGGGTCACGCTGCGCCACATTACTTACACCAGCTACAGCGGCGAGCTGCGGCTCGAAAAAATCAACTTCGCCGTGGGTGTGCAGCGCGGCAGACTGCTTTGCAGCGACAGGCTGATTTTCCCGCGCCAGAGCGGCTACAGGCGTTTTACATCCTCGGCGTTTTCGTCGCGCCTTTGCACGAATTTCGCGCTGAGCGTGCTGAATAACTGCAAAAACGCCGCAATGCTCCGCGTCGCGATATACGACCCCGCCGCCTATTGCGCCGACTTTTTGCTCTCCGTGCTTGCGCACTGCTCCGACGTCGCTGTTGTCACGAGCTGCTTTGAGCCGTATCTGTGCGTTGCGGAGCGCGCTCTCAGCGAAACGGGCGCCGCAGCTATGGTGACGAAAAACAGGGGAGAGCTGAAAAGCCGCGACCTGATAATCGCGCCTCAGCCCATTGCCGAGGAGCTTGATATATCCGCTGACTCTCTGCTGCTCACCGTTGGGCACTCCCCGAAAAACACCGCCTGCAAAGCTTATCACGGCTACCGCTTCAAAATGCCGAACGGCTTCGGAGCGCTAAAGCCCGCAGAGCTCAGCGAGGAATACTTTTGCTCGGCGCTCTACACCATCGGTTCGCAGTACGCGCTCGGCTCGGTCGTGCCGCAGTCCGCTTACGGCAGCGCAGGGGAGGATACCGCAAAAAGTCTTGCAAATCTCCTTGACAACAGGGGGTAAAAAGAATATAATAAACTGGTTATAATTATTAATACGAAAGGATTGATAAACATGGCGGCAAAGCCCACAATGCTTACTGAGGAAGGCCTCAGAAAATTAGAGGAAGAGCTTGAGTATTTACATAACGTAAAGCGTAAAGAGATAGCGGAGAAGATCAAGGTTGCGCGTTCTTACGGCGACCTTTCCGAGAACAGCGAATACGACGACGCCAAAAACGAGCAGGCGATAATGGAGGCAAGGATCACGACTATCGAATCCATCCTCAAGACCGCCGTCATCATCGACGAGTCCAACACCTCAAACGACCGTGTTCACCTCACCTCGCTTGTAAAGGTCGAGATGCTGAGAACAGGCAGACAGGCTGAGTACCGCATCGTCGGCTCCGGTTCTAACGAGGCTGACCCCAAGCAGGGCAAGATCTCCGACGAGTCGCCTATCGGCAAGGCTCTTATGGACAAGAGCGTCGGCGACGTTGTTGAGGTAGAGACTCCCGGCGGCATGGTCGAGCTCAAAATTTTGGAAATCAGCAAGTAAAAGATAGGGAAGGACGTTTAATATGAGTCAAAAGCCACAGCAGGCAAACACCAGCGACGTCATTCAGGTGCGTTATGACAAGCTCGACGCCCTGCGCGAAGCGGGCAGAGACCCCTTTGTTATTACCACCAGCGACCGCGATACATATACCCAGGACATAAAAAACAGCTTTGAAACATACGAAAACAAGGACGTCTGCGTCGCGGGCAGAATAATGTCAAAACGCGGCAAGGGCAAGGTGTCGTTCCTCGACCTGCACGATAAAACCGGCAAGATACAGATCTTCGCCAAGTTCGACGATTTGGGCGAGGAGGAGTACGGCTTCCTGAAAAAGTGGGATATCGGCGATATCGTCGAGGTCAAGGGCTTTGTGTTCAAGACCCAGATGGGCGAGATCTCAATCCACGCCAAGGCGGTGCGCCTGCTTTCAAAGTCGCTCAAGCCCCTGCCCGAAAAGTACCACGGACTTACCAACACCGACCTCAGATACCGTCAGCGCTACGTTGACCTCATCATGAACCCCGAGGTAAAGGACACCTTTGTAAAGCGCTCGATGATCATTTCAAGCATCCGCCGCTTCCTCGACGCTCAGGGCTTTATCGAGGTCGAGACCCCCATGCTCGTTTCAAACGCGGGCGGCGCGGCTGCAAGACCCTTCATGACCCACTTCAACGCGCTTGACGAGGACTTAAAGCTTCGCATTTCGCTTGAATTATATCTTAAAAGACTTATCGTAGGCGGCCTCGAGCGCGTTTATGAGATAGGCAGAGTGTTCCGCAACGAAGGCGTAGACACCCGCCACAACCCCGAATTCACCCTCATGGAGCTGTATCAGGCTTACACCGACTACAACGGCATGATGGATTTGACCGAGCGCATGTACCGCCATGTCTGCGAGGAGGTGCTCGGCACCACTAAGGTGGTTTACAACGGCATTGAGATCGACTTCGGCAAGCCCTTCGAGCGCGTCACCATGCTCGACGCCGTAAAGCAGTACGCCGGCGTTGACTTCAACGAGATCAAGACCGACGAGGAAGCAAAGGCTGTTGCCAAGGAGCACCACGTCGAGTTTGAGGACAGACACAAGAAGGGCGACATCCTCAGCCTGTTCTTCGAGGAATTCGCCGAGGAGCACATGATCCAGCCCACCTTCGTTATGGATCATCCCATCGAGATCTCTCCGCTCACGAAGAAAAAGCCCGAAGACCCCAACTATGTTGAGCGTTTTGAGCTGTTTATCAACGGCTGGGAAATGGCGAACGCTTACTCCGAGCTCAACGACCCCATCGACCAGCGCGAACGCTTTAAGGCTCAGGAGGAGGCTCTTGCGCAGGGCGACGAAGAGGCTAACACCACCGACGAGGACTTCCTCAACGCCCTCGAGATCGGTATGCCCCCCACAGGCGGCATAGGCTACGGCATCGACAGAATGGTAATGCTGCTCACCGATTCCGCCGCTATCAGGGACGTCCTGCTCTTCCCCACAATGAAATCCCTCGACCAGCCGAAGAAGGAAGAAAAAGCAAAAGAGAAGCCCGCAGATTTCGAGTGTGCCTGCAATACCTGCCCCTCTCAGGAAGCCTGCAAGGCTGCGCAGGAAGCAGAAAAAGCGACACAAAAGTGAAATAATCGCATATTTTAATGAATTTGACCTTGATGGATTCGTTTTCATCAAGGTCTTTTTTGTTTGACGGATAGACAAAATCAAGCTGAAATGATATAATGATGAAAAGATAAATCGGAAATAAGGAGAGGATTTAAATGACACACGAAGAAAAAGCGTTATCCTATTTCAAAGATAAATTTCATTGCTCACAGTCTGTTCTTGCCGCATATGCCGACGAATTAACGGAAGAACAAGCGTTGAAAATCGCCGCCTGCTTTAACGCAGGAATGAGAAAAGGCGAGGTGTGCGGAGCTTGTTCGGGAGCGTTAATGGTGCTCGGAATGATGTACGGTCAAGCCGATAAAGACGATCTCGACAGTCGAAACAAAACCAATCAGATGACTAACCGTTTTCTGGATCGCGTTAAGGAACTAAACGGGACATATATCTGTAATGAGATACTTGGCTGTGATATTACCACGCAGGAAGGCGTTGAATACGCAATAAAGCACGAATTATTCACCACGACCTGTAGAGATATGGTAGCGCTTGCCGTTCAGGTTATTGAAATGAAAGAAGGAAAAATACCTAATCCAAATAGTGTACATCCTATTACGGGATACGAAAATGAAATCTATATCAAACCGACAATCAAAAATCCTAATATCATTGTCGGTGACTTTTCCTATATCGCTGATTCGGATTTTGAAAGTCACGTTACCCATCTTTATGAATGGAATGGCGACAAACTGTTAATTGGAAAGTTTTGTCAGATAGCGTCTGGCGTTGAATTTATGATGAACGGAGCTAATCATCAGATGAATGCCATATCAACCTTTCCGTTTTATACACTGGAAGGCTGGGATATGAACCCGCCTGCAATTACGGATTTGCCGATAAAAGGCGATACGATTATCGGAAATGATGTTTGGATAGGTCAAAATGCAACGATTCTGCCCGGCGTTCATATCGGTGACGGCGCTATCATTGGCGCAAACAGCGTAGTAGGAAGTGATGTTGAACCTTATACGATCGTTGCCGGAAACCCGGCGAAGAAATTACGAAAACGTTTTGATGATGCGCTGATTGAACTCCTGCTTCGCTTCAAATGGTGGGACAAGAGTATTGACGAGATAAACAAATTGATTCCGCTTCTGACCTGTAGCAAATTGGATAAAGTCAAGGAAGAAATACAGAAACGGATAGATTGATAAATTCTGATTTATCGCAGTTACTATTATGGCAATCGCAGGCAGCCTTATATGAGGTTGCCTGTTTTTTATGCCCTGAAACGAATCGCAAACTACGATATTTCTCTCATTTATATATAATATAGGTAAAGGAGAGGATATGTACTTGAAAAAAGACCAATGAAAGACATCTCTTTTTGGGGGTATTACACCCCGTATACCATTTCGTACACCATTTTGAACAGCTTTTATAATAACTTATAATAAAATATAAAAAATCGCTTGAAAAATAAGCCGATAAATGGTAAGATATAAGAAGTTATGGAGGGGTATAAAATGAACGCTTCCGAAATATAAACAAAGAAAATTTAGGAAAGGAAAAGTAATTCCAATCACCCTAAATGGATAATTGGATTATACGAGAATAAATGACAGGCACAGATAATGACAAACTGAATTATAAAGATGGTTTTTCAGAATTGTTTGTAAAGCTTATCGACGCCATGGTTGATTATGAGCATTTTTCCAGAGACGCAATGGTAGATGCTCTTAACAGACTGGCCCGGTCTTTCCGTCTGACAAAAGTTGTCACTGAGTATCATAAGAGCATGATAGCTGAGAAGGACGAAGAAGGTGAGATCCTCTGCGATTTCGATGAGGGTCCCGCCGATATTGTTGTGCTTAAAAAAGAACTCATTTTAAAAACAGGGGCCATAGTTCGAGTAATAGTGTATGCTGCTGAGGGTACGGAACCTTTAAGCAGGGAAGAAGAGCAGCGGCTTGACATCTGTATCCGTGCCATGATGGGTTATATCGGACGAAACCGGCTTCAGACGGCGGTTGAGATCCTTGCATTTCATGATAGCAATGGATATCCAAATTCTGCTTATTACTTTAGACATCTTGGGAAAATGAGTAAAACAGGCGGATTTTTAGGTTTTACTGCAGCTATGTATAATCTTAAGGATTTTTCCGGCATAAACCGGGATATAGGATTCGAGAGTGGTAATGTAGTTATGAAGGCCCACTATGAAACCTTAAGGGATATGATCGGAGAGAGAGGTACAGTGTGCCGTGTGGTTGGAGATAACTTTGCTGCTATATTTCCCAATGAATTACTGGAGCAAATCACCACATTTCTTGAAGGAACACCGGTCATATATGATCAGGAGACTAAAGGTAGTGTGAGTGTATCAGCATGTGCCGGCATATTTGTTATCCCGGAAGATTTTGTATATGAAAGACCGGGAGATATTGTTGATATGATTATGCCTACCTGTCAGGCAGCCAAGGTATCTGGTGAAACCGACTTTGTATATGCAAGTATGAAGAATCTGGAGGATAAAGAGAATGCTGCGAGAGTCCGCAGAGATTTTGAGAAAGCTCTTAAGAATAGTGAATTTCAGGCATATTATCAACCAAAGGTAAATGTTGAAACAGGCAGGATCACAGGTGCGGAAGCTCTTTGCAGATGGATCAGAGATGGAAAGATGATTACACCTATGGAGTTCATTCCTATACTTGAGAGGAGTACGGACATTTTCCGTCTGGATTTTTATATGCTGGATCTTGTATGCAAAAACATTAGGAAATGGCTTGACGAAGGGAGAAATGCGGTCAGGATATCTATTAACATTTCCCGCAAGCACCTGACCGATCCGAAGCTCCTCGATAAAATAGTAGATATAGTAAACCGATATGATATCCCATATGAATACATAGAGATAGAGCTTACTGAAACGACTACAGAAGGCGATTATAATAAACTAAAGAAGTTGGTCGAAGGTCTGAAGAAGATTGGCATATACACGTCCATTGATGATTTTGGCATAGGCTATTCATCACTAAATCTTATAAGAGAGTTACCCTGGAATGTAATGAAGATTGACAGGAGCCTTCTTCCAACGTCTTCAACGAATGAAAAGGATCTCTCTACGATTCTGTATAAGCATATAACAGCAATGGCTTGTGACATGGGGCTTGAGTGTCTTACAGAAGGTGTTGAGACTGAAGAGCAGGTTCAGATCCTACGTGACAATTCCTGTGAATATGCCCAAGGTTATTATTATGACTGGCCTCTTCCCCTGGATGAATTTGAAAAACGGTTAGAGGCCGGAGAGTATCCAGTACATCTGAGATAATAACAACATATAGATCATTTTCAAGAGTGTATCTGATACACATAGCTTTTTTACTTTCGAGAGTTGCGATGTCTCGGATTTACGCCATTTACGCCAAACTTACGCCAAACGGTGCAGAAAGTTGTGCAGAGCGTAATCAATCGCATATTTTAATGAATTTGACCTTGATGGATTCGTTTTCATCAAGGTCCTTTTTTATTTGACGTATAGACAAAATCAGGCTGAAATGATATAATCATAGAAAGATAGATTGGAATTAAAGGGAGATAACCATGAAACTGAAAGTACTGCCTTATAGCTTTGCCGTGTGTAAACTTTTAACGGCTGACAATATCAATTTAAACACTGAGTTTTGTTTTATAGGAAAAACCGATGAAGAGATATCTTTGGTATGTACAACTGAGAATATCCCTGCCGATACTATAGAGCAAGACGACGGTTGGCGATGCTTTAGGATAGAGGGGATTCTTGACTTTTCTCTTATCGGTATTCTCTCTAGAATATCCGCCGTGCTTGCGGAGAACAAAATCGGAATATTTGCTTTTTCAACCTATAATACAGATTATATTCTTGTTAAGGAAGAAAACTTTGAAAAAGCATTAAAGGTCTTGACATCCGTTGGATATACAATAGTATAAATTCTGATTTACAGCAATAGCAGGCAGCTTTTTACGAGGCTGCCTTTTTGCCGCTTATGAAAAATGATAAATTCTTGCATTATTTGCTATTTTCACTTGACGTTCCTTGTTTTTTATTGTAAAATTACTATAGTATAAGTATAAGTCGAAAAGAGTGTATAATAAGGTAAAAAAGGCTTGAAAAATAAGCCGATAAATGGTAAGATAATAGAAAAGCTATAAGAAGTTATGGAGGAATATGAAATGAGTACTTTCATAATCCCGACAATTAAGAGCCTGAAAAAATGAAGCGCGGCATTAAGGATATTTCTCTGCTTGAGAAGATAAAAAACAATTTGTTCTATACCGGAATCGACAAAAATGCGTTCAAACAGATCCAAAACGAGGTAGCTGCGGCTAATCTAAAGGCGCTTAGATACCGGTCTGTCCTTGTCAGCGTGTTTTGGATATATTGTATTTGTATGTCTTTTTTTGCCAGGGACTACAAGATGTGCCGCCCTGCGTATATCATTTCGCTCTGCTCCTGCATTTTTTCCTTTTTGTGTTCACATTTTTTTATCCCGCGATTTCCGAAAACGCTTCCCTTGTTCAAATTCATTTTCCGCCTGTCGCTGCTCGGCGGCGGAATAGGGATCGCCGTTTGTCAGTGGAATCTGCGCTCGCTGACTTTGTTCGCTGTCGCTCTTATTTCGCCTTCGGTTTTTATTGACAGTACGGTGTCTTCGCTGGCAGTGCATTGCGCCGCCCTTATAATCTACATTCTTTGCGGAAGAAACACCATTTCTCCGGATATTTTTTACTGGGGACTGAACAATTATATGTTGTTTTCCGTTTTCGGACTCTTGATCGGAAACGCTATCAACAAAGAGCGTTCCGAGCGTTATGTCTATGCGGAATATGAAAAGCAGCTTGCGGAAATGCAGATGCGTTACGCTTTTTTCGACCGTATGACAGGCTTAAAGAACAGACACGCTTATGAGGATATGCTGACGAAGCTTTCGGAGGATATGCCTGATGAATTGTGTATCGTCATGGCGGATATCAACGGATTGAAGGTGACTAACGACACCATCGGACACAAAGCCGGCGACGAGCTTATTACAGGCGCTTCGGAATGTCTGTCCGCTGCGTTTGAGGGGATCGATACGATTTTCCGCATAGGGGGCGACGAGTTCTGCATAATCCTTTTCGAGCCTATCGAAAAGGCGCAGCTTTGTCTTACGCGTTTGGAGGAGCTTACGGCAAAATGGCACGGCAACTATATTGACAGTGTTTCCATTTCTACAGGAGTCGCTTCTATAAAAGAGCATAAGGACGTGGAGTCCGTCTTTGCCGAGGCAGACAGAATCATGTATGAATATAAGCAAAAATACTACAGGAGCCGTGGCGTTGATAAGTGTTATCATTGATTTGCCGCCGTGCGCTTGAGCTCCGGACGCGGTAACCGGATATATTACAGATACGATGAATCCCCGAAAATCGCTGATTAATGCGGCTTTCGGGGATTGTTAATAGCATACCATCATCAACACAGGGAATGACGATCCCGTTATGCTGACGATAGTGGCGGCAAGATGATAATAAGAGACTAACTATTAAAAGTCAATAGGGAAACGAAAAGTTTTCCACAAAAATCAACAATCAGAAAACAGGCACGACAAAAAGAGCAACCGCGTAGTTGCTC
>CACYPV010000021.1:0-6246 GCA_902776375.1 uncultured Ruminococcus sp.
CGCTTGCTGCGCTCTTTCCTTTTTTGTATGCAAATTCAACTACCGCTTGCTTTTTCTTTGCTTCTTGTGTTACAATGTTCATGAGAAGTAACTTCCTTCTTGGTTAATGTGTTTTGTGGTGATTCCATTATACCATATTTTTGAAGTTACTTCTCTTTTTATTGGTTCATATCATTTTAACACATACAAAAATCATCGGTTGTAACGGCAAAAAAATCTTGATTGCCGCGTAAAAGTGTGGTATAATACTTTGGAATAGGCAAAAATATCTGTGAAAGGACAGTTTTGATGATAAAGGCTAACAAGTACCGCACCGTGAGCTGCGGCGAATTAAGAGAAGAAAATATCGGTCAGCAGGTTCGCGTTGCCGGCTGGGTCGAGAATATCCGCGACCACGGCGGCGTAATGTTTCTTGACATCCGCGACCAGTACGGCGTTTTGCAGGTAGTGGTCCACAACGACGAGCTGCTCAAGGGCATCAACAAGGAGTGCACCGTCACCCTGAGCGGCGAGGTCGTAAAGCGCGACGAGGACACCATCAATAAGAAAATCGCCACGGGCTATGTCGAGGTGCACACCGAAGACATCACCGTGCTGGGCAAGTGCAAAAACGTGCTGCCCTTCGAGGTCGCTACCTCCACCAACACCGGCGAGGACGTGCGCCTTAAATACCGCTTCCTCGACCTGAGGAACCCCAAGGTGCACAAGAATATCATGCTGCGCTCGCAGGTCATCTCTTTCCTGCGCGAAAAAATGACCGAGCTCGGCTTCACCGAGATCAGCACCCCGATACTCTCCACCTCGTCCCCCGAGGGCGCTCGCGACTACCTTATCCCCAGCCGCAAGCACAAGGGCAAATTCTACGCCCTGCCGCAGGCTCCGCAGATCTTCAAGCAGCTGCTTATGGTCTCGGGCTTTGACAAATATTTCCAGATAGCCCCCTGCTTCCGCGACGAGGACGCACGCGCCGACCGCTCCCCGGGCGAGTTCTATCAGCTCGACTTCGAAATGGCGTTCGCGACCCAAGAGGACGTTTTCGACGTCGCCGAACAGGTGCTTTACGAGACCTTCAAAAAGTTCACCGATAAAGAGGTCAGCAAGCCTCCGTTCAGGCGCATCCCCTTTGCCGAGTCCATGCTCAAATACGGCACCGACAAGCCCGACCTGCGCAACCCGCTCGAGATAGTCGAAATCAGCGACATGTTCGTCGAGACCGACTTCGCGCCCTTCCGCAAAAAGTGCGTGCGCTCCATCAACGTTCCCGGAGCCGCCGCGCAGAGCAAAAAGTGGTTCAAGCGCATGGAAGAATTCGCGCTTTCCATCGGCATGAAGGGCTTGGGCTATGTCAAGGTCGAGGACGACCTCAGCTTTGACGGCCCCATCGACAAGTTCCTCAAAGAGGGCGACCGCGAAGAGCTCATCAAGCGCAACGGCTCAAAGGCGGGCGACGTTATCTACTTCATCGCCGACACCGCCGTTGAAGCGCCCAAGCTCGCGGGTCAGATCCGCACCGAGGTGGCTGCCCGCCTGAACCTCATCGACACAAGCCGCTTCGAGATGTGCTTCATCGTGGACTTCCCGATGTTCGAGCGCGACGACGACGGCAAGATCATCTTCACTCACAACCCCTTCTCGATGCCGCAGGGCGGCTTGGACGCGCTGAACAACCAAGACCCCGAGACCATTCTCGCCTACCAGTACGACATCGTCTGCAACGGCGTAGAGCTTTCTTCGGGCGCGGTGCGCAACCATGATATCGAGATAATGAAAAAGGCTTTCGACATGGCGGGATACAGCGAGGACGACCTTAAAGCCAAGTTCTCAGCCCTCTACAACGCCTTCCAGTACGGCGCTCCGCCGCACGCGGGCATGGCTCCCGGCGTTGACAGAATGCTCATGCTGCTCACGGACGAGGAAAACATCCGCGAGGTCATAGCCTTCCCGATGAACTCCAACGCGCAGGACGTCCTCCTCGGCTCCCCCGGAGAGGTCACCGAGCAGCAGCTCAGGGAAGTACACATCAAACTCAGATAATAACCAAAAAGGAGTGGGCAGTCAGCCCACTCCGATTTTTTATGCGTTTTGCAGCACCTGAACCAAGGACGGTTCCTTTTGAATCAAAAATAAAAGCTTTTTCGCGGTGGGTGTCGGCGTTGACTTTCCGACCTCCCACGCCTCGACTGTTCTTGTGGAAACTCCGAGCAGAGCGGCAAACGCTTTCTGAGTAAGTGACAGCGAATGACGCAGCTCGGAAACGTTCACCTGCGGCAACGAGCTTTTCCGCGCGAAGGTCTCGGCAGCAGCACGTCCTTTTTCAAACGCAAGAGCCTCCTCTAAGCCGCTTTTCACTCCCTCAAAAAAGTCGATGTCGTTGAAATTGTTTTCTATTTCTTCTATTGATAAATTAGATTTAAAAGTATATTCAGCCATAAAATCTCACTCCTCTTTTATCGCTTCGATCAGCAGCCGCAATTGCTTTTTCTGTTCGGATGTCAAATCCTCCTGCACATTCTTAGGATATGCAAAAAGAAGGTAAAGCCTCTCTTTTGTAAGTATATCGATATATATAACCCTTGCGCCGCCGCGTTTTCCTCTGCCTTCAAGCTGTATTCTCAGCTTGCGCGCGCCGTCCATTCCGGGGATCTTGTCGCCCTGCTCGGTGTTGCTCAGCAAAATCATTTCCAATTCTTTGGTATCCTCTACCGACAACCCCATTGCTTTCCAGCAAACCAAGAACGGCTTTGTATAAACAAATTCACGCGTCACCTTGTCACATCCTTTTATACGATATTATCGTAGTTCTCAATTATATTATATACGATAATATCGTAGTTGTCAATAGAAAATCATCTTTTCTGTTCTTGTTCGAATTTTTCTATTGAAACCTCATTCAAGATAGTGTATAATAATATGGATAATATTAAAATCTAAACAGAGGGTGAAACTATGGTAACAAGAGAAGATGTAGAAAACATCGCTTTGCTTTCCAAGCTGTTTGTGCCCGAGGAGGAGCTTGACGGGCTTACGAAGTCGATGCAGGAGATCATCGATTTTGCCGACGCTATCAACAACGCGCCCGTTTCCGCCGAGGGCTTTGACAACATCAACAACCTTTCAAACGTTTTCCGCGAGGACGAGGTAGTGGAATCCTACCCCGTTGCGGAGATTTTGAAAAACGCGCCTGAACAGGCGGAAGACCATTTCCTTGTCAGGAACAGAGAGTGAGGCGCGCTATGGGACTTATTAACGACATCCACCAAAAGCTTATCAACAAAGAGATCTCCTGCACGGAGCTCACCAAAAGCTATCTTGAAGAGATCGAAAAGTCAAACGACGCGCTCAACGCCTACGTATGCGTAACGGGCGACGAGGCGCTCAAAACCGCCGAGGCGGTCGACAAAAAGCTTGCCTCGGGCGAGGAGCTCGGACTGCTTGAGGGCGTGCCGATGGCGCTTAAGGACAACATGTCCACCAACGGCATATCCACCACCTGCTGCTCCAAGATACTCACAGGCTACAAGCCGATTTTCGACGCCACCGTTTGGGAGATACTCAAATCTCAAAACGCCGTTATGCTGGGCAAGACCAACATGGACGAGTTCGCAATGGGCTCATCCTGCGAAACTTCTTACTTCGGCGGCGCTATGAATCCCTTTGACATCAACCATGTCGCGGGCGGAAGCTCCGGCGGCGCGGCGAGCGCTGTGGGCGGCAATATCGCGGCATACGGCTTGGGCTCCGACACAGGCGGCTCTATCCGCCAGCCCGCGTCCTTCTGCGGCGTTGTCGGCTTAAAGCCCACCTACGGCGCGGTTTCGCGTTACGGACTTATCGCCTACGCCAGCTCGCTCGACCAGATCGGCCCCATAACCAAGAGCGTAGAGGACGCGTCCATCGTATTTGACGCCATCGCAAAGCCCGACAAGCGCGACTCCACCTGCTTAGGCGCTAAGGGCGGCGAAACATATCCCAAGCTCAACAACGACATCAAGGGCATGAAGATAGGCATTGCGCGCGAATACCTCGACGGCGTGCGCGACGACGTTAAGGAGGCCGTGCTCGACGCGGCTAAGGTATACGAGAGCATGGGCGCGCAGATCGTTTACTTTGACCTCCCCATCCTCAAATTCGCCCTGCCCGTTTACTATATCATCGCCTGCGCCGAGGCTTCGTCTAACCTCGGACGCTACGACGGCATACGCTACGGCTTCAAGGCGGAGCGCTACACCGGCACGCACGACATGATCTGCCGCACCCGCAGCGAGGGCTTCGGCGAAGAAGTCAAGCGCCGCATCCTGCTCGGCACCTACGTGCTTTCCGCCGGCTACTACGACGCCTACTACAAAAAGGCTACCGACCTGCGCGGCACCATCATCAAGGCGTTCAACGACGCGTTTGAGCGCTGCGACGTCATTTTGGCGCCCACTGTGCCGATGACCGCGTTCGAAAAGGGTCACGCCACATCCGACCCGATCGAAACATATCTCACCGATATCTGCACCGTTCCCGTAAACATCGCGGGTCTGCCGGGCGTGTCCATCCCCTGCGGCTTCAACGCAAAGGGTATGCCCATCGGCATGCAGCTTATCGGCAAAAGCTTTGACGAAGCGACCATCCTCAACGCCGCGTATAAATACCAGCAGGCGGCGCCCGAGAAATTTACTGATACGAAGTGGGGTGTAAAGCTGTGAAATACGAATTGGTTTCGGGTTTTGAGACCCACATTGAGCTGTCCACAAAAACTAAGATATTCTGCGGCTGCACCACGCAGTTCGGCGGCGAGCCCAACACCCATTGCTGCCCCGTGTGCATAGGTCTGCCCGGCACCCTTCCCGTGCTCAACAAGGAGGTCGTGCGCTTCGCTATAAAGGCGGGCTTGGCTGTCCACGGCAAAATCGCCGAGGTCGCCAAAATGGACAGAAAGAACTACTGCTACCCCGACCTTGCCAAGGCTTATCAGATCAGCCAGCTCTACGCTCCGCTCATCATCGGCGGCTACATCGAGCTGTCAAACGGCAGAAAAATACGCCTGCACCATATCCACATCGAGGAAGACGCGGGCAAGCTGATACACAGGCACGGCGACACCTACGTTGACTACAACCGCGGCGGCGTTCCGCTGATTGAGATAGTTTCCGAGCCCGACATCCGCTCGATAGACGAGGCTAAGGAATACGTTGAAAGGCTGCAGCAGGTCATGCGCTGGGTAGGCATATCCGACTGCAAAATGCAGGAGGGCTCGATGCGCTGCGACGTAAACATCTCCGTCCGTCCCGAGGGAACCGAAGCATTCGGCACCCGCACCGAGATAAAGAACATGAACTCGATAACCAACATCGCGCGCGCTATGGAGTACGAGTACGAGCGTCAGGTAGACCTTATCGAGAGCGGCGGCAAGGTGGTTCAGGAGACCCTGCGCTTTGACGACGTAACAGGCACCACATCCTCAATGCGCAGCAAAGAGGACGCGCACGATTACCGCTACTTCCGCGACCCCGATCTGGTCACTATAAACATCCCGCGCGAGGAGGTCGAACAGCTCAAAGCTGAAATGCCCGAGCTGCCCGCCGACAAATTCGAGCGCTATGTCGATGATTACGAGATCCCCGAAAAGGACGCGGCGCTGCTGACGAAGTACCGCAGGATAAGCGAGTACTTCGACGAGGCGATAGACGGCGTAAAATCGCCCAAGACCGTTTCGAACTTCATCATCGGTCAAATGTTCCGCAGGCTCGAAACCGAGGCTGACAAGGAAGTATTCGATGTAGCCGTCTCCCCCGCTCAGCTAAA
Organism: uncultured Ruminococcus sp.; assembly: GCA_902776375.1. GTDB lineage: Bacteria > Bacillota > Clostridia > Oscillospirales > Acutalibacteraceae > Ruminococcoides. Next base: position 5,791 of record CACYPV010000021.1, read on the forward strand.
CGAGCTCGTCAAGCTGCTCGACAGCGGCAAAATACGCAACAACCTTGCAAAGTCCACGCTTGAAAAAATGCTGGACAGCGGCAAGGGCGCGCTTGAATTCATAAGCGAAAGCGACATGGGCGGCATCGACGAAAACGCCCTGCTCGAGCTGTGCAAGGCGGCTGTCGAGGGCAACCCCAAGGCTGTTGAGGACTACAAGAGCGGCAAGGCTAAAGCGATAAAAGCCCTTGTCGGCAACGTTATGAAAAACAGCCGCGGCAAGGCTGACGCCATGGCGGCAGAGGCAAAGATCGCGGAACTGATAAATAATATGTAAAACAAAGGCAGGCTTTCGAGCCTGCCTTTTTGAGTTGAAAATTGAGAGTTGAGAGTTGAGAGTGAAGGCCCGTAGCCGGGCGGCAACCCTTTTGTCGCTTCGCGACATTTCCCCTGTCAGGGGAATTTCACTTCGCTCCG
>CACYPV010000021.1:6293-42753 GCA_902776375.1 uncultured Ruminococcus sp.
CCCTTGTGGGGAAGGTGGGCAATTCGCTTTGCGAATTGGTCGGATGAGGGTATATTGCCGCAAGGCAATACTCACCGCCCTGTCGCCTTCGGCGAATCCGTAGCCGGACGGCAACCCTTTTGTCGCTGACGCGACATTTCCCCTTGAAAGGGGAATCACCCTCATCCGTCACGCCGCCTTTTTTGTTTAGCTCAAAGGAAACACTCTGCTGTTAGGCAACCGCCGTTTATAGGAAACCTCCGTGCTCAGGCGTCGCGACACCTTCCCCACAAGGGGGAAGGCTTTCGCACAGCTAAGCGTATCTGCCCCACATTGGGGGATTCTTCGACTTCGCTCAGAATGACAGCGTGCGGCAACGGCAATGCACAAACGTTTCTGACAAATGCAATGGTTTGGTTAACGACGTAGGGGCGCACCCATGTGTGCGCCCGCAGGATAATGCGACGTTTTCGGGCGGACACGCGGGTCCGCCCCTACACCGAACCTAATACCTAATACCTAATACCTAGTACCTAATCCAGCTTCCAGCCTCTGTCATCTCGATTTTCAATGATAAAATTCCAAAACCCCCTTGACATTCACTGTACTATAGTGTACTATTATAGTATAGTACACAGTAGTACACTTATGGCGGTGATGAAATGAAAACGTCGATCGGGAATTTTTTCAAGGTGAATATTTACCGCGTTGTGTTGCTCATTTTCATGCTGGGCGCGGGCGGGTTTATGTTGACGCATTTAGGGAATAGTATTATTGAATTGATCGAGCTTTCAAAACAACATTATTATGATATAATAGACTATTCGTTTGCCGGCTCGGTTCAATATTTCGTTTTGGTTATGATACTGTATTCGATTATGATGTGCAACATCATAGTGCCTGTGGTTTTCACTGTGGTTTTCCTGATAAATAACAAAGCTGAACCGTATTTCAAGCCTACGGCAGCGGAAGTAACCGGACGCATTTTTGTAACGCTGTTCAAGATGATTTTATACGGTTTAGGTTCGGGATTCTTTTTTATACTTTTACGATTTACGGAGATAATAAAATGATTTTAATAAACACCGCGTCGGGCATTCCGATCTATGAACAGCTTATCCAAAATGTAACGCGGCTTGTCGAAGCGGGCGTGCTTAAGCCCCACGACAGGCTGCCGTCGGTGCGCGCGCTGGCTGCCGAGCTTGGCGTGAACCCCAACACCGTCGCAAAGGCGTACCGCGAGCTGGAGGCGCGCGGCGTGACCTACTCATCCGCGGGCAAGGGCTGCTTTATAAGCGACGAGCCGCAAAGCGAGAACGCTGACAGCGCGATACTGCGGCAGTTCGACGAGGTCTGCCAAAGCGCGCTTGCACAGGGAATAAGCGAGGACGAGCTGCAAAAACGGCTGCGCGGCATTTTCAAGGGAGGCAAAGACAATGATCGAAATAAAAAACCTGACTAAGCGATACGACGACGTGACCGCGCTCAAAGGCATCGACCTGAGCGTAGCGGACGGCACGGTGCTTGGGCTGATAGGCACCAACGGCGGCGGCAAGTCCACCCTGCTGCGGCTGCTCGCGGGAGTGCTGCGCCCCGACGGGGGCACGCTGACCATAGACGGCAAGCGACCTTTCAACGCTCCCGAGGTAAAAAGCCAATGCTTTTTTGTGCCGGACTTTCCGTACTTTTACGATGACAGCACGCTCAAAAGCGCCGCGGCGCTGTACCGCAGCATCTATCACGGCTGGAGCGACGAGGAATACGAGCGCTGCCTTAAAGCCTTTCCGCTCGACCGCAAAAAGCGGATAATCAACATGTCAAAGGGAATGCAGCGGCAGGCGGCGCTGATAATCGCGCTGGCGACCCGCCCGAGGTATTTGTTCCTTGACGAGATATTCGACGGGCTTGACGCCGTGATGCGCCTAAAGCTGAAAAAGCTGCTTGCCGAACGCATCGCGGACAGCGGCATGACGGTCATCATAGCCTCGCACACCCTGCGCGAGCTCGACGACCTGTGCGACCGTGTCTGCCTGCTGCACAAGGGCGAGCTGCTCTTGGAGCGCGGGCTCGACGAGCTGACCGGAGCTTACCGCCGTGTGCAGCTCGGATTTGCCGAGGCTCCCGAAAGCGACGGCTTCCTTGCGGAGCTGCCCGTCGTGAGCTGTCGGCGCAGCGGAAATATATACAACCTGACCCTCAAGGGCGGCGAGGAGGACTTCATGCCCATAATTCAGGCGATCTCCCCGGCTTACATTTCGGTGACGCCGCTGACCCTTGAAGACGTATTTATAAGTGAAATGGAGGCGGCGGGCTATGACGCGCACGATATCGATTAAGCAAACACTCAAACAATCTCTCGCGGTCGCGCGGCACGACCTGAAAAAATGCCGTTTGCCGCTGATAATCTTCGCGGTCGTCGCGACGTTCTTCACCACGGCGGTGCTTTCGCTGGCGCTCGTGAACAAGGAGAGCCGCCTGCAAAGCCTGCTCTCGTTCAGCCGCGAGTCGTCTATGGAGCGCTTCGGCTCGGTCACCACTCTGCTGGTTTTCCTGCTGACAAGCGTGTTCGCACTGATCTACTGCTTCATAACCTTCTCGTACCTGCACGACAAGCGCAAGGCAGACAGGTCGATGCCCATGCCCATAAGGGCAGAGGCGCTGTTTTTGACCAAAGCCGTGACTGTTCTGCTACTGACTGTCATCCCATCATTATTCTTTGTGGGAATTATAAATATTATATCCTCAGTTTCCGACACAGCTTTGGGAGCTAACACCGTCAACTTCTTATGGCAGATACCGCTCGGAGCGCTCGCCTGCATATCTTTCTACGCGCTGATGGCAGTTTGCAGCGGCACCAAGGCTAACGCTGCGCTGACCTATCTCGCGATCTGCTTCTCCTACACCATTGCGGCATTTTACGTCAAGGGCATGGTCGATTCGTTCTTCTTAGGCGTGCCGACCAACATCGGGGGCACGCACTTCCTGATGAAGGCGCTCAATCCCTTCGCGGCTTACGACGGCAACAACGTGGTCTACTGGCTGATTTTTTCCGCTGTCTGTATTGCGCTCAGTCTGGTTCTGCTCCGCTTCCGCAAGGCTGAGCGCGCGCAGACCTCCTTCGCCTATCGCCTGCCCTGCTATGCTGTAGAGGCGCTTGTCACCTTTATAGCGGGCATGTTCATGGGCGTGCTGTTCGGCTCCAACAATGTCACGGGCAACGCCTTTTGGGGCTTCGTGTTCGGCTTTGCGCTGGGCGGAGCTACGGTGTTCACTGTGGCGCACGCCATACTTTTCAGGGGCTTTAGGGGTATCCTTAAAAGTCTTGTCTGCTTCGGCGGCGCGGTCGCCGCGGGCATTATTCTTGCCGCCGTCTGCTGCTTCGCCTCATCGGGTTACGTGAGCAGTCTGCCGGAGGAGAGCGACGTCAAAAGCGCGGGCTTCATTGAGTTCACCGACGAAATGCTCCGCTCCCCCGGCTTCTCAAATGTGACCGCGACAATCAGCGATTCCGCCGAGGATTTCACGGACAGCGCGACGATAAAGGATATACGCGCATTGCATGACACTATAATCAATTTTGCCGAAAAGCGCAGCGACGCTTCTAAATTCAGCGGAGTTGCTCAAACAGGGCTGACCGATATGCTCAGCTCCGTTTTGGGACAGTCGAGCACGCATTACAGCTTTGCTTATAAGCTGAACGACGGCAGCACGACCTCGAGATACTACGATTACTCCGCCATAGTTTTCTCGTATATGCTGGAGCCGGTAAGCGACGAAAGCCGCTACAACGAAGATTATCCCGCCGCTGCCCTTTATACCGAGGACATAACCAAAAAGCCCGAATACATCAAAAAGTACAGCCCGCTGTTCTGGATGAGCGCTGACGACCTTGATTCGATAATGATAAATTATTCGACCGTTGAATCGATAGGTTATCCACCCGATGATGTATTCTTTATCGAGAACAAGGGCGAAGGCAAAGCCGACCTGCAAAAGGTGCTCGAAGCACTAAGGGCGGACGCCGAGGAACACGGGGTGAATGATCCCTACAGCAACGACGATCCGATGATCACGCTGATAACGCGTGACAGTAACAGCGTCGGCAGCGGCTCCACCGTCATGTCACAGACCGTCCTTTCACGGATGGGCGGCAGCTCCCTTTTTGGTTTTGACTTGACCTTCGGCATCCCCTCGTCTTACACGCGCACCATCGACGCGCTGAAGGAGACAGGCGTCCTGACCGAAAACGCCAAGCCCGACGCTTCATCAAAATACCTGTACGACCCGTTCTACGGTACGGAAGATATATACTGATACGAAGGGGTGGTTATATGATAAACCGTTCGCCTGTTCCTAGTATCATCTCGTTGGTTTGCGGTTGTATTGGCATATTCTTCGGTATGCTTGCTTTGATCTATGCAGTCATGGGCGGTATGGAATACAACTCATATTACGTGATGATAATGGATGATGAAGTATATGAGTCTTGCTATAAAGCCTGTCTGTTTTTCTCATCCGTCACCGCGGCACTCGAGGCAGCGGCTGTTACGCTCGGCTTAATCGGGATCATTCGGCAGCGCAGAGTGCTCGGCTGCGCAATAGCAGGACTTACGATCGGCTGTGTGGTATTGGCGCCTGCCATAATGGGAATAATAAACGCTGTCGGTATCCTTAGCACACACGACCCGTTTTTATACAGGTAACTCCGTTGCTGAAAAAGAATAGCCTACCCCTGCTGTCATTCTGAGCGGAGTCGAAGAATCCCCCAATGCAAGACAGAAACGTTTAGCTATGCGAAAGCCTTCCCCCTTGCGGGGAAGGTGGGCAATTCGCTTTGCAAATTGGTCGGATGAGGGTAATCGCCGAAGGCGACAGGGCGGCGAACAATTGCCTTGCGGCAAATCCGTAGCCGGACGGCAACCCTTTTGTCGCTGACGCGACATTTCCCCTGTCAGGGGAATCACCCTCATCCGTCACGCCGCCTTTTTTGTTAGGCAATAAGGAAACACTCTGCTATCAGGCAACCGCCGTTAATAGGAACCCTCAACGCTCAGGCGTCGCAACACCTTCCCCACAAGGGGAAGGCTTTCTTTTGAGCGACGTTTAGTCCATTGCCGAGGGGGCCCGTAGCCGGGCGGCAACCCTTTTGTCGCTTGTGCGACATTTCCCCTTGAAAGGGGAATCACCTTCGACTAAATCGCTGAACGCGATTTTGCCTCCGGCACCGCTCAGGATGACAGCTGGCGGCAACGGCAAAACACCAACGTTTCTGCTAATATATCTAGCCTCTAGCATCTAGCATCTACAACAAAAGCGTTCTGCCGAACAACAGCAGAACGCTTTTTCTTATAACATACTAATAACTTTATCCACCGTGTCCTCAATGCCGTCGGTGGCTTCGACCTTCACCGTCAAATCTGCCCAACGCTCGTAAAGCGGCTTGCGCTCGCGGTAAACGTCGGCAAGGGTTTGGTTGGGGTGAAAGACTATGCCGCGCGTTTTTATGTTGGTGACGCGGCGCTCGATCTCCTCAAACGGCACGTCGATATACACCACCGTGCCGAGCGTTTTGAGGTGGCGCATAGCCTTGTCGCTGATCACCATTGAGCCGCCCGTGGCTATCACGGTGTTCTCGGCGCGCAGCCGGCTTCCGACCTCTTCCTCCAAGGCGAGAAAAGCTTCAAGCCCGTCCTCGTCCAAAATGCGCTGCAACGGCTTTTTAGCCCTGTGGCTAATCAGCAGGTCGACGTCCGTAAACAGGCAGCCCAGAGCCTTTGCCAGCAGCACGCCCACGGTGCTTTTGCCGGAACCGGGCATACCGATCAATACGATATCATCCATATCAAACAATGCGGATGTTCAGGCTGTCGGTGCTGGAGGTGGGAACGGTCTTGTTAGAGGACAGCAGCACAACGGTGTCGCCCTTTTTGACAAGCCCCGTAGCCAGCGCAAGGCGCATAGCCTGCTCGGTTATCTCGTCGGTAGTCATCAATTCCTCGCCCATTAGCGCGGTGATGCCCCAGTTGAGGCACAATTTGCGGCAGACCAGCCTTGAGGTGACGACCGCTATAACGGGAACCTCCGGGCGGTAGTGCACCATGGCGCGGGCGACCCTGCCCGTGGCGCTCTCAACGATGATAGCCTTGGCGTTCACCGATCTTGCGATGTCCTTGGCGGCGTGACAGATGCTTCCGCGGAACACGTTGCTGTCCTTTATGCCGAATTTTTCTATATAGCTTTGCAGCGCGGCGAACTCGCCGTTGTTCTCAGCCTCGCGGCAGATGGAGTCGAGCGCCTTTACGCTTTCGAGCGGGTACTTGCCGGCAGCCGACTCACCGGACAGCATGACCGCGCTGGTGCCGTCGTATACGGCGTTAGCTACGTCGCTTATCTCGGCACGGGTGGGGCGCGGATTCGAGGTCATGCTCTCGAGCATCTGGGTGGCGGTGATGACGTATTTGCCCCTTGCCACGCACTTGCGGATAAGGGTCTTTTGTATCTCGGGCAGCTTGATAAAGGGTATCTCAACGCCCATGTCGCCGCGCGCGACCATGATGCCGTCGGCGTAGTCGATAATGAGATCCATGTCGTCAACGCCGCTCTGGTTCTCGATCTTGGCGATGATCTCAACGTGCTCGTAACCGATGGAGTCGATGAAGTCGCGCAGGGTGCGCACGTCCTCGTGATTGCGCACGAACGAAGCCGCAACGACGTTGCCGCCCTGCGACAGACCGAACTCGATATCGCGCCTGTCCTGAGAGCTGACATACGGCATGTTGATGTGGTAGCCGGGGATATTTATGCTTTTGCGGTTGCTCAGCTTGCCGCCCTTGTTGACGGTGCAAACGATGCGGTCAGGCAGAACTTCCTTGGTGATTATCGAGATAAGTCCGTCGTCGAGCAGCAGCTCGCGTCCGATAGCATCCTCGCCGTCGCGGCGGAAGATATCGACGAGCTTGGGGTAAGATATGGCGACGCCCTCGGAATCTCCCTGCTCCTTCTCCTTGTAAAGGGTGAACTCGCTGCCCTCTTCAAGCATAGCCGAGCCGCCCTCAAAGGTGCCTACGCGCACCTCGGGACCCTTGGTGTCGATCATGATGGCGACGTTTTTGCCGCTCTCCGCGATAGCCTCTCTTATCGTGGCGAATACGCCCGTAAGGCTCTCTTGGCTGCCGTGCGACATGTTGACGCGCGCGACGTTCATGCCCGCGTCGATCATCTTCAGCAGCATCTCCTTGGTATTGCATGCGGGGCCTACGGTGCATACGATCTTGGTTTTTCTCATATTAACGCTCCTTTCGGTCATATAATAATCCGATTGTGATTATTATACATTATTTTCCCATAAATTGCAATTGCTTTTGATATATTTCATCTTCTCCCGGTATTGATCCCCAGGATCACAAATACTACGCACAACATGATGATCGCGCCGGACAGCGCCAGACCCACATAGGGCATGTCGAGCGTCTGATATTTAGCGTCGATGAAGTATTTTATGACGTTGTTTTTTTCAACGACCTGATTGACAAGATTCACCGCGTACATAACGCCTATACAGCCCGCCGCGTAGAACAGCGAAGCGGTTATCCCGATAGCCGCCGCGCCTATGCGTCTGCGCAAAAGCACCAGCGCGATAAACACGATGTAAAGCACAAGCCCCGCAAGGAACACGCACGACACCGCGAACGCCGCTGTTCTGCCTTTGGAGTACCCGTCCTCTATTTTCGCTTTGACCTCGGTATAATCCGATGAGATCGAGGACAGCATATTGTCAACAAGGCTGCCGTCGTAATTCAATTCCGGGTCGCCGGTGATAAAGGTGTAGATATCCTCGTTTTGATAGAATTTTCCGGCAAGCTCTATCAAATCGAGCTCATCGTTCGAGGGGCTACTCATGGACATATTCTCTAAGCTAAAGCTGAATGTCGACAGATCGGCGACCTCGTACTCGTACGATACCCACCCGAAAAACGGGATGATGAATTGAAATATCGACAGAAACGCCGTTAAAAACGCGGTGATGACAAAGGGCAGCCTGCTGCGGTAAACGCGGTCGCTCTCTATCTGCCTTGCGCTTCTGCCGCGCCTTATCGTCACATGCGCGCCCTCGCCCCTCACTTCTACCCTGCGGGGCATATCAGCCGACCCGCGCGGCGCGTATTCCCCGGGGAACACCTCGTTGGGGCTTGCCGCCTTTGCGCGGTTGGGGTCGTGCATATCGGGACGAATTGTATTCTGCTTGTATAAAAGCTTTTTAAGAGGATTCGCGGGAACCAGAGGTTCGCCGCAGGCACTGCAAAATCTCGAGTCCTTGTCGTTGATTTCGCCGCATTCTCTACACTTCATATATTACCTCATAGAAAGCATCCGGGCTCCGATGGTATAACCGATAAGGATAAGCACTATAGTTATCGCGATCTTCCACTTGCGGTCGACTATCAAGCCGGCAAATTCGCGCAGAAAAGCGTTGGGGAAAAAGTACCACTTTGTTTTCGCGGATATGCCCATAGCGTCGAGCTTGTGCTTTTTGGCGAGCACGTAGCCGCGGAAAATGTGATAGTTGGTGGTGGCTATGCCCGCCTTTATGTTTTCGAGCGAGCCCGCGTCCTCGCGTATTTTTTCCGTGGAAAACTTTATATTCTGGTCGGTGTTTACGCTTTTGTCCTCCATGATTATCTGATCCTCATGGTAGCCCTGCTGTATCAGATACCGCTTCATGGCTTCGCTCTCGGATATCACCTCGTCGGCTCCCTGACCGCCCGAGGGAACGAACTTCGCGTGCCTGCCGTTTGATGCGAACTGCTCTTTTTCAAAGCCTATCGCCGCGTCGGCCCTGCCCTTTAGTATGGGCGTAAGCGTGCCATCCTTGCGTATGCCGCAGCCTAGGATGATAAGGTAGTCGCGGTCATGGGGCGGTCTGCGCCTTGTGGACAGATAGGCGCAAACGATGGTCGACAGCAGCATGCACGCCATAAAGGTGACGATGTAAGACAGGCAGCTGCCGATATAAGACGATATGTCGTAGTCGAAGGTGATGAAATCGGTGTAGCACCAAAATACCGCCGCGATAGCCAAAAACCAAACGAACGCCAAGGCTATGCCCAGCATATTCTGCGGGCGGAAGCCCTCGTGGCGCAGCAGCCAGATATTGCTGAAAGCCATAGCAAGGCAGATCACCAGCATTACCGGAGCGGAAACCAGCGCGAACAGCTCGCCCGTGTGCAGCATGTCCTGAAGGAAGCCGCGGAACGTGTTCATCCACTGCATGCCGTAGATAAGCACCGTGATTATAGCCGCGCAGAACAGAGCAGCTCCCCCGTAGGCTATCATCGAGTAGGAGAATTTGGCTTTTTTAAGGTTCTCCAAAAACGACAGCAGCATGGTGATAAAAATAAGCCCCAAGCCGACCAGTATCACGATCTCGATGATTATGTATCCGTCAAAATCAAGCGCGTCGGTATTGAAGATGGTGCCGAACCGGTCGACGAATATATTAAGCTTGTATTCGCCGTGACCCTTTATAATGACGTCTACCTCAGTTGATTTGCGGCGCTTTTCACCCGTCGAGCGAAACTCGATGCACGGGTGACCGTCGCCGTCAAAATAAGCGCGTTCCGCCGTGACGACGAAGGTCTCGTGAACGTTCACCTCAAGGTCGCTGTCCTTTGCGTACGGATTCGACACAAACATCATGCGCTCGGTATAGGTGCTTCCGTCGATAGCGACATATGTGATAGAGCCTATCGTCATAGCCAGCAAAATGGCGGCAAGTATTATAAAACGTTTTTTGATCTTCAAACAAATCACTCCAAATGGGTACTATAGATTTATTGTACCACATGCACGGTAAAGAAATCAAGATATAAGATATAAGTTAGAAGTAATAAGTTATAAGTAATAAGTTGAAAATTACAAATTACAAGCTGCAAGTTATCTTATCAATAAACGTTTAGCTTCAATCAACTTGCAATTTGTCATTTGTAATTTTTAACTCAAAAACTTTGAACTTTAAACTAAAAAAGACCGCCAACATAAAAGTCAGCGGTCAAAAAATCATATCACATGGAAGCAGGTGTCCTCGGGGCTTATCTCTCTTGTCTCGACGGGCTTGCCGGCGTCGTAGCGGAACATCAGCTCCTGGCTTTTAACGCTCACCTTCGCACCCTCGGGGATAGAGCCGGTGATAAAGGCGTTACCGCCGATAACTACGTTCTTGCCTATAACGGTGTCGCCGCCCAAAATGGAAGCTCCCGAATAGATAGTCACGTTGTCGCGGATAGTCGGGTGACGCTTTTTGCCGCGCAAGTTCTGTCCGCCGCGCGTGGAAAGCGCGCCCAGGGTCACGCCCTGATATATCTTCACGTTGTCGCCGATCTCGGTGGTCTCGCCTATAACGATGCCCGTGCCGTGGTCGATGAAGAAATACTTGCCTATGGTGGTGCCGGGGTGTATGTCGATACCCGTCAGGCTGTGGGCGTGCTCGGTCATGATGCGCGGAATGAGCGGAACGCCCAGCAAAAACAGCTCGTGCGCTATGCGGTTCGAGAATATGGCGTACAGTCCCGGATAGGTGCAGATTATCTCGTCCTTGTTGTAGGCGGCGGGGTCGCCGTCGTAAAACGCCTGTATGTCGGTCTCGATGTACTCTCTGATCTTCGGGATGGTCTCAAGGAACGCAAAGGTCACGCGCTCAGCCTCAGCCGCTATCTCCTCTGCGGAGCTGTTTTCAAAGCGCGGAGTATAGCGCAGCACGATCGCGGTCTGCTTTTGCAGGTTGTAAATTATATCCTCAAGCAGGATAGAGATATTGTTGCGCACGGTGTAGGTGCGGTAATTGGCGTTGTGGTAATAGCCCGGGTAAATGACGACTTTCAGCTTCTCCAGAATGTCGATGACCGTATCCTTGTCGGGGTACTCGAACATCTTGTTTTCGTCGATGACGCGCCCCTTCGAGTAGTCGTCCATAAGCAGGTCGACCAGCTTATCTATCCTGTTTTCCATGCCGTTGTCCATAATATCACCTCAGTAAAGAGTATGCCGTATATCTAACATATATTAGCATAATTCGGGTTGCTCTGTCAACAATCCTATTGAAATAATAGGATATAATTAATCTTGAAAACCTCTGCCGCATGTGCTATACTATAACCCGACAAAGAAGGGAATGATTTGATGGCAAAGGCGGTGCCGCTTTTCAGCGGAAGCAAGGGCAACAGCTACTTTATAGGCTCGGGCAACGAAGGCGTTCTGATCGACGCGGGCAAAAACTGCAAGCAGATCGAGCTTGCAATGGAGCTCAACGGCGTTGACATGCGGCTTGTGCACGCGCTGTTCATCACGCACGAGCATAACGACCACTGCGCCGCCGTGCGCGTGCTCGCCAAAAAGTACGATCTGGACGTTTACGCCAGCGCCGGCACCATGCGCGCGCTCGAGATGAGCAGCAAGCTCGACCCGCGCACAAGGACGCATATTATCGAGACCGAGGTCGCCGTGGGCAACATGCTGATAAGCCGCATTAACACACCTCACGACGCCGCCGAAAGCTGCTGCTACCGCGTAGTCACGCCCGACGGAAAGTCCGCGCTCATCGCCACCGACATGGGCGTTATGACCGACGGCGTGCGCTTTGCCGCCGCCGAAAGCGACTTTGTGGTGCTTGAATCGAACCACGACATAGAAATGCTGAAAACAGGCCCCTACCCCTATCCGCTGAAAAAGCGCATACTGTCCGACCGCGGGCACCTTTCAAACGAAGCCTGCGCCGCCGAGCTTGTGGAGCTTGTAAAAAGCGGCACCCTGCGGCTGATGCTGGGGCACCTCAGCGAGCAGAACAACACCCCTCAGCTCGCCCTGCGCACCTCGGTGTGCGAGCTGGAACGCGCGGGAATGAAATACAACAACGACTTCACGCTGGACGTAGCTCCCGCGATGACGACGCAAAAGAGCGTGATTTTTTAATGCTGAAGATCAACATTATTTGCATAGGCAAAATCAAAGAAAAATATTTTACCGACGCCATAGCCGAATACCAAAAGCGGCTTGGCGCGTTCTGTAAGTTCCAAATAATCGAACTCCCCGAGGAACGCATAAAGAGCAACACCCCGAACGCGGCGCAGATAAACGAAGTGCTGATTTCCGAGGGCAAGCGCATTTTGCAGAAAATAAGCCCCTCCGACTACGTCGCCGCGATGTGCATAGAGGGCAAGCTGCTATCGAGCGAGGAACTCGCGCAGACGCTCTCCGGCGCCGCGGTCATAGGCAAAAGCACCGTCAGCTTCATCATAGGCGGCAGCTACGGGCTAAGCGACGAGGTCAAAAACCGCGCCGACCTGCGCCTTTCCATGAGCCGCATGACCTTCCCCCACCAAATGGCAAGGGTAATTTTAAGCGAGCAGATCTACAGAGCGTTTGAGATAATCAATAACGGAAAATACCATAAATAAGTGGAAAGTGGCTAGATTAGGTATTAGGTATTAGGTATCAGGTATTAGGGGTGTAGAGGAAACGTTTGTGCTTTGCCGTTGCCGCCCGGCTACGGGCCTCAACTTTCCACTTTCAACTTTCAACTTTCAATTTTCAACTTTACTCGGAGGTTTCATGGCACTCGACGGCATATTCTTACGGCATATCAAAAAGGAAATAGAAGAGACCGCGCTCGGCGCTCGGGTCAATCAGGTTTACCAGCCCAACCGCGACGAGCTTGTGCTCGTGCTGCGCACCTACGGGGGAAGCAAAAAACTGTTGCTCTCCTCGCGGGCTAATTCGCCGCGCGTGAATTTCTGCGTCAACACGCCCGAAAACCCCGCACAGCCGCCTATGTTCTGCATGCTGCTGCGCAAGCGGTTAGGCGGCGGCAAGCTTGTGGGCGTGCGCCAGCTCGGCTGCGACCGCGTGCTGTTTCTCGACTTTGAGTGCGTGAACGAGCTCGGCGACGTCGAGGGTCTGAGCGTAGTTTGCGAAATAATGGGAATGTACAGCAACCTGATAGTGATAAACCGCGACTCAAACATCATCATCGACGCGATAAAGCGCGTTGACCTGACCGTCAGCAGCCGCCGCTTTGTGCTGCCCAACATCCCCTACGAGCTGCCCGAAGCGCAGGACAAGCTGAATATTTTAAAGCACACGCCCGAAGATATCGCCCAAGCGGCAAAAAGCCTGCCTGCGGAAATGCCGCTTTCCAAGGCGCTCATGCAGGTCGTCCAAGGCGTATCCCCCATCGTCGCGCGCGAGCTTGAATACCGCGTGCTCGAGGGCGCGACCAACCGCGCAGAGGGTGCGCTTTACGATAAGCTTATAAGCGTGCTCGGCGACTTCAAAGCCATGACCGAAGCCTGCAACAAAAAGCCCTGCATAGTCTACCGCGAGGACGGCAGACCGATGGATTTTTCGTTCTTCCCCATCACTCAGTACGGCGGCTACGCCAAGGTAAAAACCACCGAAGGCTTTTCCGCGACGGTCGACGAATTCTACGAGGAACGCGACGCGCGCGAGCGCATGCGCGTCAAGAGCCACAGCCTTAACAAGCTGCTGACTAACCTTATCGACCGCACCTCGCGCAAGATAAACAAGCAGCGCAGCGAGCTTGCCCAATGCGCCGACCGTGAGCAATTGAGGATATACGGCGACCTGCTGCACGCGAACCTCTACCGCATAGAGCGCGGCGCGTCCGCAGTCGAGGTCGAGAACTTTTACGACGAAAGCAACAGCCTTATCACAATAAAGCTGAACCCCGCCATATCCCCCGCCGCGAACGCGCAGAAGTACTATAAGGATTACCAAAAGGCAAAGACCGCCGAGACCGTGCTCGCCGAGCAGATCGAAAAAGGCACGGCGGAGCTGGAATATCTTGGATCGGTAGCCGACAGCCTCAGCCGCGCCGAGACCGAGCGCGAGCTCAGCCAGATACGCGAGGAGCTGACCGAACAGGGCTATCTGCGGCGCCCCAAGGGCAAGGCGCAAAAGCAGGCGCAGCTTCCGCCAAAGGAGTACCGATCGTCCGACGGCTTCACTATACTCGTCGGCAGGAACAACCGCCAAAACGATCAGCTCACCCTTAAAACCGCCGCCAAAACTGACATTTGGCTGCACACAAAGGACATCCACGGCTCGCACGTCATAATCCGCGCCGACGGCAAAACGGTGAGCGACACGGCTATCCTTGAAGCCGCGCAGCTTGCCGCCTACCACAGCAAGGCGCGCGAAAGCACCAACGTCCCCGTGGACTACACGCTTGTAAAAAACGTCAGCAAGCCCGCCGGCGCAAAGCCCGGAATGGTGATATACGTTAAGAATAAGACTGTTTTTGTCGACCCGAAATCAATTGACAGTTGACAATGAGCCAAACGCTTCTTTCTTTATAAAAATCCCTTTCACCTATTGACAAACGGCTCAATAGGTGATATATTTAAGATAACATATGAACGGATATACATATGTTCAAGTATATAGCAAGGTGATATTATGGACAACAACATACCCGACATCGAGATCTTGTTTGAGCTTGCCGATCTTTTCAAGGTTTTCGGCGACTCAACGCGCCTGCGCGTTATGGTGACGATCTCAGACAGCGAGCGTTCCGTGACCGAAATAGCCGAGTCGCTCAACATGGAGCAGAGCACTATCTCACATCAGCTTCGCGTACTGCGGCAAAACAAGCTGGTGCGCGTGCGCCGCGACGGCAAGCAGATGTACTACTCGCTCGACGACGATCACGTAAAGAAAATAATCGAAATGGGCATGGATCATATTTTGGAGTAACGCTATGAAACATACACTTATTCTGGAAAACCTCACCTGCGCTCACTGCGCCTCAAAAATCGAGGCCGCTATCGCGAACGCTGACGGCTACGAGCAGGTCAGCTACAACTTTGCGACAAAAACGCTCAGGTTCGTGAGCGAAAGCGAAAACCCCGTCTCCGAGATACAGGCGATCTGCGACAGCATTGAGGACGGCGTCAAGGTTGTGTTTGAACACGAGCACAAGCACGAGCATCATCACGAGCATCACGAACACCACGAGCATCACTGCGAGGACGGCTGCTGCGGGCATGACCACGAGCACGGTCACGAGCATGGACACGAGCACGGCGAAAAGAGCAAAATCAAAAACATCCTGCTCATCGCTTCCGTGGTTTTAGGCGCGGCGGCGATAGTTCTTCATCTGCTTTGGCACGGTGACGCCGCACATTGGACGGTGTTCGCCCTCAGCCTTGCGGCGACTCTGGCGGCGGGCTACGACGTGTTCCTAAAGGGCTTCAAAAACGCCTTCAAACTGCGCATAGAAGAAACCGTGCTTATCACGATAGCCGTCATAGCGGCTTTCTGCCTGGGCGAATTCACCGAGGCGGCGGCTGTCACGATTCTGTTTTCCATAGGCGAGTTCATCGAGGATTTGGCGGTGGGCAAAAGCCGCCGCGACATCGAAAAGCTCAGCCAAATTCGCCCCGATACGGCGACTGTCCTTGAAAACGGCATTGAAAAAACCGTGGACGCAAACAGCGTAGCGGTCGGCTCGTTCATCATCGTAGCCCCTCACGAGCGCGTTCCGCTGGACGGTATCGTGCAGAAGGGCAACTCGACCATCGACGCCTCCGCGCTGACGGGCGAAAGCCTGCCTATTGAGGTCGGAGAAGGCGGCGAGGTTCTCAGCGGCTCAATGAACGGCGAAGGTCTGCTCACGCTCAAAACCACAAAGGCCTTCGGCGACAGCACCGCGACGCGCATCCTCCGCCTTGTTGAGGACGCCGCCGCGCAGAAGGGCAAGCGCGAAAAGCTTATCACCCGCTTTGCAAACATCTACACACCCATCGTTGTCGGCTTGGCGGTACTTATCGCTGCACTGCCGCCGATTTTGGGCTTCGGCAGCTTCCAAATGTGGCTGTACCGCGCGCTTATCGTGCTGGTTGCAAGCTGCCCCTGCGCCATCGTCATCTCCGTTCCGCTGTCATACTATTCGGGTATCGGCGCGGGCTCGCGCATGGGCGTGCTGATAAAGGGCGGCAAATATCTTGAAGCTCTCGCAAAGGCGGACTGCTTCGCCTTTGACAAAACCGGCACCCTGACCACGGGCAAAGTTTCCGTGAGCGCTGTTCACGCGTATAACGGATACAGCGAGGACGATATACTCGCTCTTGCCGCGGCGTGCGAAAAGCACTCCTCCCACCCTATCGCAATGGCGATAAAGGAAAAAGCGGGCGCGAATGATATAGTCCTGAGCGATTACAAAGAGATCGCCGGCTGCGGCGCCTCGGCTGTATATAAAGAAAAGCCGCTCGCCTGCGGCAACGCAAAGCTGCTCACACAGGAGCTTCCGCCGGAGCTGCGAGGCAAAAACGCCGTGCTTCTGGTGTACGGCGGCGAGCTGATAGGCGCCGTTGAAATAAGCGATACCCTGCGAAAGGAAGCAAAGAGCGTGCTGGGTCAGCTCAAGGGCTTGGGCGTAAAGACCCTGCTGATGCTCACGGGCGATTCAAAGCAAAACGCCGCGGCGACTGTTGCGGAGCTGGGCAAAGTCGAGTACCGCGCGGAGCTGATGCCGCAGGATAAGCTGGATATTATCGGCGAGAATCAGCAAAACGGCAGCACGGTCTGCTTTGTGGGCGACGGCATAAACGACGCGCCCGTGCTGGGCAAAAGCGACTGCGGAATAGCGATGGGCTTCGGAAGCGAAGCGGCTATAGAAGCCGCCGACGCGGTGCTCTCCTCCGGAGATCTGACCGCGCTTCCAAAGGCGGTTCGCCTCGCGCGCAAGACCCTGAACACCATCCGCGCCAACATATTTTTCGCGCTTGCCGTAAAGGCGGCGGTGATAGTCCTTGCGTTCTTCGGCTTGGCGCAAATGTGGATGTCCGTTCTCGCCGACACAGGCGTTTGCGTTATCTGCGTACTCTACACCGCAAGGCTTTTAAGGATAAAATAAAACCGCAGCAACCGCCGCGGTATTGACAAATCAATATATTATGTTATAATAGGAATAGAAAAAGGGCACTGCGTCAGCGGTCTGCTCCGATTAATGTGTAAAAAGATACACCGTCAATCTTTGCGAGAGAGGGCGGTGTTTCTTTTTATATTTATAAAAAGCTTTGCTTATTTCTTGTGAAAAATCAAGTAGCAAAGAGAGATAACTTCAACTAACATCGCGACAAATAAGAATAAGTCCGAACACGTCAAGGTTATCACCTCCCTTATTGGGAGCAAAACCGCCTACCGTTTATCAGTACCCTCAAACCGATTGTACGATACTTAAAGAACTATGTCAATATTTCTGACAAAGATGTAAACAAACCGCAAACATGTAGCCTTGCGCCTGTGTTTGCGGTTTGGTTTTGCTATTGAAACTATTTTTCATCCTTGAACGCTTCTTTAAACGGCTTTACCGTGCCGTCGGTTTCCTCAACGCTCACATTGTCGAGCGTCTGTGAGAACTGCTGACGGATCTCGCCCAGATAAATCTTATAAAGCTTTTTCTGCTCGTCGAGCTCCTCCGGGGTCAAGCCGACGGTCTTTTTCTTTTTTGCCAGCTCGTTGATGCGGGCTATCATTTGCTTATCCATATTTCACCTGCATTAAAATTTTGCCGTTATCAAAAGGGCGCACACACGGCACGCCCTTTTCATAAACAGTAAGCTTAAATCAGTTGTTGATGAGCTTATCCTCGTCAGACCAGCTGTAGAGCTTTCTAACTTCCTTACCGATAGTCTCGGCGGGAGCCTCGGCAGCCTTCTTGCGCATTGCGCGGAAGTGAGCCTGACCGCCTGCGGGAGACATGTCAAGGAGGAAGTCCTTAGCGAAGGAGCCGTCCTGAATGTTAGCGAGGATCTGCTTCATAGCCTTCTTGGTGTCGTCGGTGATGATCTTGGGACCGGTGATGTAGTCGCCGTACTCAGCGGTGTTAGAGATAGAATATCTCATGCCGGCAAAGCCCGACTGATAGATGAGGTCAACGATGAGCTTCATCTCGTGGATGCACTCAAAGTAAGCGTTTCTGGGGTCGTAGCCTGCCTCGCAGAGGGTCTCAAAGCCCGCCTGCATAAGAGCGCAAACGCCGCCGCACAGAACAGCCTGCTCGCCGAAGAGGTCGGTCTCGGTCTCGGTGCGGAATGTGGTCTCGAGAACGCCCGCGCGAGCGCCGCCGATGCCCAGAGCGTAAGCCAAAGCAAGATCCTTAGCCTGACCGGTAGCGTCCTGATAAACAGCTACAAGGCAGGGAACGCCCTTGCCGACCTGATACTCGCTGCGAACGGTGTGACCCGGTCCCTTAGGCGCGATCATGGTAACGTCAACGTCTGCGGGAGGAATGATCTGACCGAAGTGGATGGCGAAGCCGTGAGCGAACATAAGCATGTTGCCGGCCTCGAGGTTGGGCTCGATGTCAGCCTTGTACATAGCCGCCTGCTTCTCGTCGTTGATAAGGATCATGATGATGTCAGCCTTCTTGGCAGCCTCAGCGGCGGTGAATACCTCAAAGCCCTGAGCCTCAGCCTTAGCCCAGCTCTTGCTGCCCTTGTAAAGGCCGATGATCACGTTGCAGCCGGATTCCTTAAGATTCAGCGCGTGAGCGTGACCCTGGCTGCCGTAACCGATAATAGCGATGGTCTTGCCCTCAAGAAGCGCAAGGTTGCAGTCGCTCTGATAATAAATGGGTGCTGTCATGTTTTCTTTGTAGTCTTTCATTTGAAATCCTCCTAATTTTATGAGAGTTCAGAGTTGAGAGTTGAGAGTTGAGAGTTTAAATATCAAAACAATGGTTAAACCCTTAACTCCAAACTCTTAACCCAAAACACCGTTATACAAATCAATTGCGAATCAGACCGAAAGCGCCGAAGCTCCCCTGTCTATCGCGATGGTGCCTGTGCGCACTATCTCGCGAATGCCGTAGGGCTTCAGCAGGTCGATCAGCGTTTCAACGCGGTTGGTACATTCGCAGTACTCAACGGTAACGCAGCTCGGCGCCACGTCGACTATCTTCGCGTTCATTATCTCAGCCGTTTTGATTATCTCGGCGCGTTTTGCCGCGGGGCAGTGCACCTTTATAAGGATCAGCTCACGGCTGATGAAATCGCCCTCGGCAAGGCGCTTTACCTTTATGACGGGTATCACCTTGTTGAGCTGTTTTTCAAGCTGCTCTACAACATACTCGTCGCCGTTGGCAACGATGGTTATGCGCGACACGTCGGGGTTGTTGGTAACGCCGACGGCGAGCGAGTCGATATTGAAGCCGCGGCGCGAGAAAAGTCCCGATATTTTCGAGAGCACGCCCGCGTGGTTTTCAACCAGAACAGATAATGTATACTTCATAGTGCTTCACCTCATATCGACGGGGTGTCGGGGTAGACGTTGCAGACAAGTATGAACGGCTTGTCCGTCTTTATCATGCCCTTGATTATCTCCTCGGCTTCCTCGTTCGAGTTTGCCTCGGCGTGGTCAATGCCGTAAGCCTCGGCTATCTTCTGAAAGTCGGGGTCGCCCTCCAGGATAGTGCCGGAATGGCGCTTGTTGTAGTTGACGTCCTGAAGCTCGCGCACCATGCCAAGGCGGTGGTTGCGCATGATGATGATCTTGATGGCGAGGTTATTGCCGACGATGGTGGCAAGCTCGTTCATGCTCATCTGAAAGCTGCCGTCGCCGCAAACCACAACTACGTCGCGGTTCGGTCTGGCGAACTTAACGCCCACCGAGGCAGGCACCGAGTAGCCCATGGTGCCCATGCCGCCGGTCGTCAAAAAGCGACCCTCGCGTATCATAAAGTTGTTTGCGCACCAAATCTGGTTCTGTCCGACGTCGGCTACAAGAATAGCCTTGCTTCTCAGCATCGAGCTCAGTTTCGCCACAAGGGCGCGCGGCTCGACAAAGCCGTCGAACTTGGGCGGAGTGCGGAAAAAGCTCTTTTTCCACTCCTTCACCGTCTCCTGCCACTGGTTGGGGACAACATAATCGCCGATCTCGTCGATCAGCATATTCAAAACGTTTTTCATATCGCCGACAATCGGGATCTCGGTCTTAACATTTTTGCCGATCTCCGCGGGGTCGATGTCGATATGGATGACCGTGGTTTTTTCGCTCATCTGGTCGGGAGCCGCGACCGCGCGGTCACCCAGCCTTGCGCCGCACACGATCACCAGATCCGCGTCGTGCAGTGCGCGGTTAGCAACGGGCTTGCCGTGAGTGCCGAGCATACCCAGATACATTTCGTGGTCGCTGGGCATAACGCCGATGCCCATCATCGTAGAGATAACGGGAATGCGGGTCTTGTCGGCAAACGCCTGGAATTTAAGCTTAACGCCCGAGCTGAGCACGCCGCCGCCTGAAACTATCAGCGGTCTGCGGCTTTTGCGAATAGCCTCCACCGCGCGCTTGACCTGCACGGCGTGACCTCTGGTGTTGGGCTTGTAGCCTATTATATGCACCTTGTCGGGGTATTCAAAGCTGTCGATCTTGTTCTGCTGTATATCCATCGGGATGTCTATCAGCACGGGACCTTTACGTCCCGTGGAAGCGATGTGGAACGCCTCCTTGAAAATGCGCGGCAGATCCTCGGTTTTGCTCACGAGGTAGCTGTGCTTGACGAACGGCTCGCACGCGCCGGTGATGTCCGCCTCCTGGAACACATCTCTGCCCAGCAGGTCGCTTTTGACCTGACCCGTGATAGCGATCATGGGTACAGAGTCCGCATATGCGGTGGCGATGCCCGTGATAAGGTTTGTGGCGCCGGGGCCCGAGGTCGCGACACAAACGCCCGGAAGTCCGCTGCAGCGCGAATAACCGCTCGCCGCGTGCGCCGCGTTCTGCTCCTGACGCACGAGCACGTGCTTAATTGAGGAATCATACAGGCTGTCGTAAAACGGACAGATAGTCGCGCCGGGATAACCGAAGACGACCTTAACACCCTCCGCTTCCAGACATTTTACCATGATTTCAGCGCCGCTGATCATTGTGTCATTCCCTCCTTCATCATTGAGCAGCCCTGCCGCTCCGCATTCGTAAAGTATATTATACAACAAAGGAACAAAAAAGTAAAGTATGAATTACATTTATATTAAATATATAAATCAGTGTGGGTTTTACTGCATGCTATTTCTTTTGCTTGGCTATTAACAGCACCGAGGTGATGATAACAGATATCGCGAATGACAATGCAAGTAAAGAAATTACGTATTTAATGCCAAAGCCCATGTATAATATGCTCCTCGCCGAGGAAAATAACGCTCCCGCAAAAAACACCGCCGCACCCAGAGTGAAAACCGGGGCGATACGGCGGTTCATAAAGCCGAGAACCGCTCCTGTGACCGACGCAGCAAACGCCAAAACAGACAAAACAACTAATACCGCGGTTTCGGCAACATAAGTCCATTCAGTAAATTCGCTCCGAAAACTAATGACATACAGCGTTGACACAACCAAGCTAAACACCGCGTTCAATATCCATAAGCTGCGCGGCGGCTGATCGGTCGGTGCCTTAACGCGCGGCGAGTAATATTGGCTGTACTGCGGTTGTGCGTAACGCGGCGCCTGATAAACAGGCTGTTGATACCGAGGCGGGCTGAACGGCATGCCGCACTTGCCGCAAAACTTCGCATTCACGTCGATATTGTTATAACCACAAGAAGGACAAATCATGAATTCAACCTCCCTTCGCCGTTATTGCCGCTGTTTTCACGGGATTTTATCAGCGCTATAACCGAGGTGACAATAACCGCGGCGGCGACCAAAACGATAAATAAGGGCACGACGGTATTCTTCGAGCTATAGAAGTCGCCGAAGTCATCGCTGATATTCATTAAAAACACACGCGTCCATCCAAAAAATTCACAGAAAAAATACACAGCCGCGCTCAATGTGAACACCACAGCCGAGCGTGCGCCCATAAAAGCGCGTATAGCGCCGACAATCGCCACAGCCATCGCCGCTAAAAGCAGCATTGAAAAGAAACGGCTTTCTGTCCCTGTATCGTATTCGAAATAGTAACGTACTATGTTTCCGTAGGAGCTGCTTTCTTTATCAATTGTTTCCACATACAGCGGCAAGAACGGCATGCACACCATCACGAGTGAGAGTATCGCGTTGATCAGCATGAACATTTTAGCAGCGCGATCAGTCACGCGCTTTTTCGTGCGCGCGGTCGGAGCGTAGGCGCTCTGCATCATCCGCGCGTTATTGAGCGGCGCCCCACAGACAGCGCAGACATAATCATAGTCATTGTTCTGCGCACCGCATTTTTCACAAAACATAATCATCCTCCTTTATTACTTGTTTTTGTGCTTTTTCACAATTTCATTATAATCTATCATGCTGTTTTTGTAAAGGCTTTTCGAGGCTTTTGCACGGCCAAACGCTTGTGCTATGCAAGAACCAATATAAAACAGATGTGGGCAGAGTCCACCGTCAATTATCGATTGTAAATAAAAAAGCGCGCCGAAGCACGCTTTTTAAAAAAATCTTAAATATCAAACAAGGTATTTGCTCTTTACTATCTGAATGATAGAAACGGGGATACCTGCGATCGAAATCAAGAACATAAATACGGGGAACGGAGTCATGCTGACATAGGAAACACTTGCCGAGCCACCCATAGCGATCATCCAAATCATGTGGATAAAGAAGCCGATTGCACAAGCTACAACGCCGAAAATGCCCGCAGGTTTTTTCTGCAAGAAGGACAGAACAGCCCAAGCAGCTTCAAGAGCTACTACTATAACGAAGAACACCATGAATCCGCCTACGAAATTGGATGCGTCTCTTGCGCCGATCTTATCCAAAGCGCCGGCTCCGCCGAACATCTCTACCGGCATGAAAACCTTGCTTTTGTAAGTGAGGTGCGGCAGGAAGAACATGAGCACCTGAAGCGCAGCCATAACGCCCGCGATGATATAAAGCACGGTGGGCTTAGCGCCTACTCTTGCGGGAGTGACGTACTGGGGCTGGGGCTGTGCATAGCTGTACTGTGGTTGTTGCTGCTGCGCGGGGCGCAGGGGTGCGCCGCAGTTGGCGCAGTTGATGTTGTTGTCGTTGTTTTGTGTTCCACATTTGGGACAGAACATAAATACATCTCCTTTTAAAAATGTTTTTTATTGCAAACAGCGCTGAGATCAACGGCTGTTTTTAACTGATTTTTTCTGTGTGTTCATACCGGGGCAGATCAGCGCCATAACAGACGCGGCTATTGCGCCCGACGCGAACACCACCATAAGAACAGGCGCGACCGTGCCGTCGTAAACCTCTGAAATGCGCGAGATCGCAACGTTCGCGGCGTTGGGGTCGGCGTCGTGATTAACACTGAACCACATTACGCTGAACACAAACAGCATGATAGAACCGCCCAGCGAGAACGCCGGAGCCGAACGCGCTTTGTAGTACACGCTTACGCAGCCCACCACTATAAATATGGCTCCGATGATATAAAACATCAGCAGCCTGAAGGCGCCGTCGCGGAAATTTATGTTGCCTATGTCGTGATTGACCGCTTTTATCATGCTGAAAAACGCCGTGCGCTCGCCCGCGGTTTCATATATTGCCGTAGGGATGAGCGGAAACGCGACGGCAAGCAAGCTGACGATCACGTTCAACATGGTAAAAATGCGATAGTTCCTCTCGGCAGGAGAAACCACATTGCTGTTGTTTTTTGAAACAGTCATAAACGGCCTCCTATCTGACGCGGTTGCGCTTGGCTATTTCAATAGATGAGAATACTATACCGGTCACTCCGAGCGCGATGATAAGATGCGGTATGTATGTGATCAACTTGTTGCTGCCGATGAAATAGTTGTTGCCGATTTTGACCTCTCCGGTCAGAAACAGATACCAATAGCTGCCTACAGTGGTGTATATAATAGACCCTATCAAGCCCATGGCGCCCGCCGCGCGGACGCGGCAGAATGAAAAGATCGCCCACAAAAGCTGAAACAGCATCGGCAGAACAAACATCATAATTATTAAGACGCCGGTAACCTTATCATCATTGGTGCTGACTGAGCCGAAAAAGCTGCGGGAATCAAGGAAATCGTAAGCGATTTTAAAAACATTTCTGTCTGTTACCTTAACATTCGGCAATATCGGCAGCAGCATACTCAGCAGAGCCAAAGCGCCGCTGATCATGTAAATAACTATCGCGCCTGCCGAACGGGTGTTTTGCCGCAAAGGCGTTTCGCCGTAGCCGTAATTGTAGTTATAGTTGTAGCCGTTGTTGTAACCGCCGTTATAACCGTTGCCGCCGGCGTTCCATGCGTTGTTATTGTTATAGTTATAACCGTTATTGCCGTAGCTGCCGTTATAGCCGTTACTGTTATAGCCGTCGTTCCGTGAGTTGTAGCCGTAACCGCCGTTATAACCGTTGTTGTAGCCGGCGTTTTGATTGTCGTTATAATCAGAATAGTATTCGTAGTCCTTGCGCTGCTCCTTTATATCGCTCTGTTTTACGCTGAACCCGTCGTCGTAACCATAAACGTTTTCGTCATCGACTTCAACGCCCTTAGTCACAACATCCCGATAATCGTCCGAAAGCGCAGCTCCACAGGTAGAGCAAAACCTTGCGCCCGCTACATTGCTGCTGTGACAATTATTGCAAAGCATATCTTCCCTCCGTTTTGAATAGATAAAAAAGCAAAAATTAAATTGTCGCTTTTTGTATCATCTTTACAATCGTATTATAAACCATAGCATGATATTTGTAAAGAGCAAATGTACAAAAGTTGCTATTTTATTCATAACATGCCAAAAAGCGTCGATATTTCCCGCAATTTCGCGCCAATGCAAATCGGAGCGAAACAGCCCTTACCATTATTCGCCCAAGCAAAAGAGCGGCATTGCTGCCGCCCTTAAAAAAAGTATCAGTATTGATTACTCCTCAACCACAGGCAGACTCGCAAGGCTCTTTGCGATCTCCTCGTCGGTGGGGATGTAGTCGGTCATTTCGCCGTTGTTGAATTTCTCATAAGCGACCATATCGAAGTAACCGGTGCCGGTAAGGCCGAATACGATAGTTTTCTCCTCGCCGGTCTCCTTGCACTTGAGCGCCTCGTCGATAGCTACGCGGATAGCATGGCTGGATTCGGGAGCGGGAAGGATGCCCTCGACGCGCGCGAACTGCTCTGCCGCCTCGAAAACGCTTGTCTGCTCAACGCTGGTAGCCTCGATAAGACCGTCGTGATAAAGCTGCGAAAGCGTGCTGCTCATGCCGTGGTAACGCAGACCGCCCGCGTGGTTGGCGGAGGGGATGAAGTTTGAGCCGAGTGTGTACATCTTCGCGAGCGGGCAAACCATGCCGGTGTCGCAGAAGTCGTAAGCGTACTTGCCGCGCGTAAAGCTGGGGCAGGAAGCGGGCTCTACGGCTATGATCCTGTAATCAGCCTCGCCTCTGAGCATTTCGCCAACGAACGGAGAGATAAGTCCGCCTAAGTTGGAGCCGCCGCCGGCGCAGCCGATGATGATGTCGGGTTTTACGCCGAGCTTGTCAAGCGCGGTTTTGGTTTCAAGACCGATAACGCTCTGGTGCAGCAATACCTGATTGAGCACGCTGCCCAGTACATAGCGGTAACCCTCTGTGGAAACTGCTACCTCAACAGCCTCGGAGATAGCGCAGCCCAAGGAGCCTGTGGTGCCGGGATGGTCGGCGAGGATCTTCTTGCCGATCTCGGTGGTCGTGCTGGGCGAAGGTGTTACGGACGCGCCGTAGGTGCGCATCACCTCGCGGCGGAAGGGCTTCTGCTCGTAGCTCACCTTTACCATAAAGACCTTGCAGTCAAGTCCGAAGTATGAGCAAGCCATCGAGAGCGCCGTGCCCCACTGACCTGCACCGGTCTCGGTGGTAACGCCCTTAAGGCCCTGCTTCTTGGCGTAGTAAGCCTGAGCGATAGCGGAGTTGAGCTTGTGGCTGCCGCTGGTGTTGTTGCCCTCGAACTTGTAGTAGATCTTTGCGGGGGTGTCGAGCAGCTTTTCAAGGAAGTATGCGCGGATGAGCGGAGACGGACGGTACATTTTGTAGAAGTCAACGATCTCCTGCGGGATATCGATATAAGCGTCGGTGGTGTTGAGCTCCTGAGCTACAAGCTCCTCGCAGAATACGGGAGCAAGCTCCTCTGCGGTCATGGGCTTGTGAGTAGCGGGATTGAGCAGCGGAGCGGGCTTGTTGATCATATCCGCGCGGACATTATACCATTTAGTCGGGATCTCGCTTTCGTCAAGGTAGGTTTTGTAGGGGATTTTGTTTTCTTTCATGGTGGTTTCTCCTTTTTAAAATTTTTTATTGAGATCGCCGGGATAGGTAGAAAAACAAAAGTGCCAGTGGGCACTCTCGCCCGCCTTTGGATAGGTCGTGGTTTCAAAAAGCTTTTGTTAACGGCGGGGAAAGAAGTTCCCATAAAGACAAAAAATCCCGTCCCGACATTTGCCGGGACAGGAATTATCCTGCGGTGCCACCCTGCTTGACGTAAAACTACGCCCTCTCAATACGTACTGACATACGCTGACTTTGGTTACGGTCGTCGCCCCGTCTCCCATACTTTGCATTTTTCACAAATGCATTTCTGTTCGCCCTCGGAAGTCCATTCGGCACTGTGTTCTCTGCCGCGATCACACCATCCGCGGCTCTCTGTAAGAGAAGAGGCATTGCTTACTTACTCTCCCTCATCGGTTTATACAAATGATACAACTTTCTTTTTGATTTGTCAATAGTTTTTTAGAATAATTTTTTAGCGTTTTAATACAATAAAGCGCGGCAGTACCTAAACCGCCGCGCCGTTTGCCTGTAATTTATACTATGGATTCCAGATATTCCTTGATCTCGGCTTCGGTCGTCATCGCCATTACCTTTTCGGCAACTGCGTCAGCCTCAGCCTTTGTCCACTTGGAAATGTTCTTTCTGACCTTGAGCACCGAAGGAGCCGAAACGCTGAACTCGGTAAGTCCGAAGGAAATAAGCAGCGGTATCATCGTCGGGCTTGCAGCCGCCTCGCCGCACATACCTACGGGTATTCCCTCTTCCCTGCCGCACTTGATTATGCGGCGGATCATGCGCAGCACGCTGGGCTGCAGGGGCGAATACAGGTAGCCGACGTCGCTGTTGCCGCGGTCTGCCGCCATTGTGTAGCCGGTCAGGTCGTTGGTGCCGATCGAGAAGAAGTCCGCTTCCTTGGCGAGCAGGTCGGCTATAACGCCCGACGCCGCCGTCTCGGTCATAACGCCGACTTGGATGTTCTCGTCGTATGCGATGCCCGACGCCTTAAGGTCAGCCTTTGCTTCCTCAACAAGCGCTCTGCCCGCTCTCAGCTCCTCTACCGCCGTGATGAGCGGGAACATTATGCGGATATCGCCGAACGCGCTGGCGCGCAGGATCGCCTTGATCTGGCTCTTGAACATGTCGCGGTTCTTCAGGCAGTAGCGGATAGCGCGGAAGCCCATGAACGGGTTCTCCTCTTTTTCAAGTCCCAGATAGGGTATCTCCTTGTCGCCGCCGATGTCGAGCGTGCGGATGATGAGCGGCTTGCCCTTCAAAATAAGGCTAGCCTGCTTGTATGCGTCAAACTGCTCGTCCTCGGTTGGCAGGCGGTCTCTGTCCATAAACAGGAACTCGGTACGGAAAAGTCCCACGCCCTCGCCGTCGGCTTCCACAGCCTTTGTGGCGTCCTTGGGCGTGCCGATGTTGCAGAACAGCTCGTATTCAATGCCGTCCGCGCCCGCGGTGGTCTTGCCACGGAAGTTTTCGAGCTCGCGCTTCTCGCGCAGATACGCGTCGCGCTTCGCGGTGTATTCATCTATCGTCTTGGCGTCGGGAGCGATAAGCACGTTGCCCTTGAAGCCGTCGACGATAACAAGCTCCTCGCTTGAAAGCTGCGTAGTCGCGTTGGCAACGCTAAGCGACGCGGGGATCTCCAGAGCGCGCGCCAGAATAGCGGAGTGCGAGGTCTGGCTGCCCGTCTCGGTGATGATACCTACGATGTTTTCCTTGTTTATTCCCGCCGTCATTGAGGGGGTGAGCTCCTTTACAACGAGCACCGTTCCCTCGGGAGCGTCGCTTATCTTTACCTCCTGAACGCCCAGCAAAACGCTGATAACGCCGTCGCGTATATCGCGCACGTCAGCCGCGCGCTGCATGGTGAGGTCGTCGCCCGTAGCCGAGAACATGTCGATAAACATCTTGCAGATCTGATCTACCGCCGACTCGGCGCACTGGTGGGCTTTTATAAGGTTTTCTATCTCGCCGCCCATGAAGGGGTCGCGGATAATGGCGATGTGACCCAACAGGATCTCCGCCTCTTTTTCGCCCGTGGACTGACGGATAGCCTCCGCCTGCTCCATTGTGTTGTCGCAGAATTTGTCCACAGCGCTTCTGAAACGCTCAAGCTCAGCGTCGACGTCCGCTATCTCGCGCGGGGTGTAGTCGAGCGACTGCTCGGCTATAAGCATCACTCTGCCTACGCCTATACCGTCGGACGCGCCGATACCATTAAGCATATTAAATCACCTCGTTTTAATTGATAAAAGGGAGACCGCTTTTTGGGTCTCCCCTGATTTGCCTGATTTACATCTTGCATTGCAGGGGTCGGTTTTAACCGACCCGCAGATTGAAATCCGACAATTTGACTATTGCTTGCGGTTTGGTCAAGACCAAACCCTACAGAACATCGAGAAAAACCAAATTCGTTTACTCGCCCAAGCCGCTCTCGATTCTCTCAACAGCGTCTGCCAAAGCCTCGTTCTCGTCGCTGCCTTCGCATACGATCTCGATCTCGCTGCCGCACTTGATGCAAGCCGCGATGATGTTCAGCAGGCTCTTAGCGTTGTAGTTGTTGCCGTTGAATTTGATAGTAACGTTCGAGGAATACTTGCCCATAGCCGTAGCGAAAACGGAAGCCGGGCGCATATGGAAGCCCTGAGCGTTGACCAGTGTTACTTTTTTTGATACCATAAGACATTTCTCCTTTATATTTGCAGTTTATTGTTTACAAGGTTTTTATTCCGCGGAAAAGGAAACCTTAGCCTCCTTTTCCGCGATGTTTACGCATTATTGATCACGAATAAAACCTTATTCTTTAACGGGCTTTTTCAAAATCGCAAGCAGCAACATTCCTATAGCTGCGCCGATTACCAGCGCGAGGAAATAGAGCCACGGGCTTCCGATAGTGGGCAGTACGAAAATACCGCCGTGAGGAGCCATAAGTGTGCAGCCCCACCAAGCGGAGAGCGCGCCCGCGCTTGCGGAACCAACGATACAAGCGGGGATGACCGGCCACGGATGACCTGCAGCGTAAGGAATAGCGCCCTCGGTGATGAACGACAGACCCATGATGTAGTTTACAGGACCGTTCTTTCTTTCCTCAGCAGACCACTTGTTTCTGAAGAATGTGGTGGACAGAGCGATTGCAATCGGAGGCACCATACCGCCGATCATAACGGCAGCCATGATCATGAAGGGTCCTTCATTTTTGCCGACAGCGCCGGAAGCCAACAGACCTGTCGCAATAACGTAAGCAGCTTTGTTGAACGGGCCGCCCATATCGATAGCCATCATGCCGGCAAGCAGAGCGCATACGGGGATTATCATTGCGGGTTCTTTAGCCATTTCGCCTACACCATTTGTAAGCTGACCGTTGAGCCAACCAACGAACGGGTTGACCGCGCACATCATTACGCCGACGATTCCTAAGCCGGCAAGCGGGTAAATCAAAACAGGTTTAATGCCTTCAAGCGCATGCGGTAAGTAGTCGCACGCTTTTTCAAGCATCTTTAGCAGCCAGCCTGCGATAAAGCCGGCAAACAGAGCGCCTAAGAAACCGGAAACGGTAGACTCGTCTTTAAGACCTATGCCATCAAGGATAAACTTAAAGGCTGTACCTTGAGCAGCCAAATAGCCGCCGACGATACCGACTAACAAACCGGGACGGTCTGCTATGGACATCGCTATGAAGCCCGCGAGTATAGGCAGCATGAAGTTGAATGCCGCGCCGCCGATCGTCTTAAACCATGCGGCAGCGGGTGTAACGGTACCAAACAGGTTATTGCCATTTTCGTCGTATGCCGTTGCGGCGTCAACGCCCGCGAAGGAGTCGATAAGGAATGCAATAGCTATAAATATACCGCCTGCTACAACGAACGGGAGCATGTGCGATACACCGTTCATCAGGTGTTTGTAAAGCTTGCGTCCGAAGCTTTCGCCGTCGCTTGAAGCTTCAGCAGCCGCAGCCTTGTGGTCGGCATGGAATACGCCGACTTCGCCGTTTACGATCTTGTTGATAAGCTCTTCGGGCTTATGGATGCCGTCCGCTACCTTTGTGGAAAGCACGGGCTTGCCGTCAAAGCGCGCGGTCTCAACGTTCTTGTCAGCCGCAATGATGATACCGTCGCAGTTAGCGATCTCCTCGGCAGTCAAAATGTTCTTCGCACCGCCGGAGCCGTTTGTCTCGACCTTGATGGTGATGCCCATCTTGTCGCCCGCCTTGGCAAGAGCCTCGGCAGCCATGTAGGTGTGAGCAATACCTGTGGGGCAGGCTGTTACCGCCAAAACGCGGAAGCCTTTCTTTGCGGGAGCCGCAACCGGAGCCGCTCCTGCCTCTTCGGGGAATTGCGCGGTTTCCTGATCGTCGATGACTTTCAGGAATTCGGCGGGTGATTTAGCCGCCTTGAGCTTATCGGTGAAGTCCTCGTGCATGAGCATCTGCATAAGACGCGCCAACACCTCAAGATGAACGTCGCCGTCAAGTGTAGCCGCGATCATGAAAATGAGCTTGCAGGGCTGTCCGTCGGGCGAGTCATAATCTACGCCGTCGGGGACTGTGATTGCCGTAAGAGCCGGAGCCTTTACCGCCGCGCTCTTGGCGTGAGGGATAGCTACCTCCATGCCGATAGCGGTGGTGCCCATTTCTTCACGCGCCAATATGCCCTTTTTGTACTCTGCGGTATCCGTCAGGTTACCGCACTTCTCGTGCAAGCCTACGAGAATGTCGATTGCCTCTCTCTTGTCAGCCGGTTTGGCTTTCAGAGTGATTCCCTGTTTTTTAAGCAGGTCTGTAATGCGCATAATTTACCTCCTTTAAGATTTAAAAAATTTTAATATCATGAACTGTTCAGCCAAATTCTTTTTCAAATTTTTCAAGCAGTTCATTGATTTTTTCTTTGGTCGCCAAGCCCGGCAGGAACGCGGTGGCGTTGCCGCACACGCTGCCCAGCTTAAGCGCGTAGGCGTAGTCGCCGGTCTTAACATAGCCTGCGGTAAAGCCCGCTACCATCGAGTCGCCCGAGCCTACGGTGTTGAGCACCTTTTCCTTCAGAACGCCCGCCTTATGCTTGCCGCCGTTCTCATCTATCAGCATCGCGCCGTCGCCGCCGAGCGAGATAAGCACGTTGCGCGCGCCCATTTTTTGCAGCTCCTTAGCGTAATGCTCGATATCCTCCTCGGTCTTTACCTCGACGTTGAATATCTCGGAAAGCTCCTGACGGTTCGGCTTGATAAGGAAGGGCTTGTATTTGAGCGAGTTGACAAGAAGCTGCTTTGTGGCGTCGACCACTATGCGAACGTCCTTGTACTTTATGCGCTCCATCATGCGCTCGTAAACGTCGTCGGGCATGGTGTTCGGGATGCTGCCCGCCAAAATGAGCGTGTCGCCGTTTGACAAACGGTCAATCTTTTGAAGCAGCCGCTCCAGCTCCTCCTCGGAGATGTGCGGTCCCTGACCGTTGATCTCGGTCTCCTCACCCGCCTTGATCTTGATGTTGATGCGTGAGATTCCCTCTTTGAGCTTGATGAAATCGGTGATGATATGGTCGTTGCGAATACCGTTTTCGATCGCCTTGCCCGTAAAGCCCGCCACAAAGCCGTATGCGGTGCTGTCCAGATCAAGCTCCGCAAGCACGAGCGACACGTTTATACCCTTACCACCATAGTAGTATTCCTCGCTTGTGGTGCGGTTCGTGATGCCCGTTGTAAGCTTGTCCAGCCTCACGATGTAGTCGATGGACGGATTGAGTGTTATTGTGTAAATCACTTCATGACCTCCTTGATTACCGTTTCCTTGGCGAAACGGCTGTCGGGAAGATTATCCGTGATGACGCAGCATTTTTTTAGCTGCGAGAATGTCACGGAAAACACCCGCCTGAATTTAGTATGGTCTGCAAGCACGAACGCCATATAGCTGCGGTTCACCGCCGCCTCCTTCATCATAGCCTCCTCGATTTCGGGAGTGGTGAAGCCCGCCTGTATGTCGATGCCGTTGGTGCCCATAAACGCCTTTGAAAAATTAAAGCTTTTGAGGTTCGCTATTCCCTCCGCGCCCACGACCGCCTCGGTGGCAGCTTTTACCTTGCCGCCGATCAGATAAGCGTTAAGCCCTCTCTGCACCAGCTTACGCGCGTGGACGATGCCGTTGGTGACGTAGGTCGCGTGAGTATTCTCTATAAAATCGATCAACCTTGAGGTCGTGGTTCCCGAGTCGATAAAAACGAAATCGCTGTTGTTTATGAGCTTCGCGCTGTAGCGGGCTATCTCGGTCTTTTCCTCCGCCATAATGCCCTCGCGCATGCTGACATTGTCCTCAAAGTTGCCTTCGGGCTTTATGATGGAGGTCGCGCCGCCGAATACCTTTTTCAGCTTTCCCAGCTCGTCAAGCGCCGTCAGGTCGCGGCGGACGGTGGATTCCGAAATACCAAGCAGCTCGGCGAGCTCGGAGACCGTTACGGCTCCCCTTTCGTTGACCGTGCTCAAAATTGACTGATATCTTTCCTGAGTGAGCAATTTTAATCACCCCTAATCACATTATAGCACTGTTTTGCGCAAAGTCAAGCTAATTTAGTCATTTTTAATCATTTTTTAATAATTATTTTGAGCGTTTTTGATTGGATTTATTGTTGAAAAAGAAAAACTCAACACCAAAAGCATAGTGTTGAGCATATAAGTATTATTTACGGTAGGATATGTCCCGAGGACAGGTACAGGCGGTACCACTCCTCGCGGGTCAGTTCGATCTCAGCCGCGCGGGCTATCTCGAGCATGCGGTAGTAGTTCATCGTTCCGACGATGGTCTGCATCTTTGCGGGGTGGCGCAGTATCCACGCCGCCGCTATGGTAGACTTGGTTACGTTGTATTTTGCGCTGATCTCGCCGAGCGCCCAGTTGAGGTCGGGGTAACCGTCGTTATTGTCGACGAACGCGCCCTTGCCGCTCTGGAACGGCGACCACGCCTGGATGGTGATGTTGTTCATGCGGCTGTAGTTTACGACGTCGCCGTTGCGGTCGACCGCGCCGTCGGTGTGCATATTCGCTTCAAGCCCGCAGGAGATGATATTTGAAAACGGGATGCTGAACTGTATCTGATTGGTGTTGATGTCCTGCTTTACGCAGGTTTTGAGCAGATCGATCTGCGACGGCTTGTGGTTGGACACGCCGAAATAGCGCACCTTGCCCTTTCTTTCAAGCTCGTCGAACGCCTTCGCGACCTCCTCGGGCTCAACAAGAGCGTCCGGGCGGTGCAACAGCAGGATGTCGAGATACTCCGTGCCGAGCCGCTTGAGCGAACCGTCGACGCAGCGGATGATGTTCTCGTAGGAAAGGTCGTACATCCAACCCGGCACGATACCGCACTTCGACTGGATTATGACCTGATCGCGCGGGATACCTATTTCCTTAAGTCCCTCGCCGAAAAGCCTTTCACACTCGCCGTCGCGGTAGATGTCGGCGTGGTCAAAGAAATTCACGCCCAGCGAAATGCAGTGCCATATGTATTTTGGAATGTCCCATTCCTCAAGCTCGGTAAGCCTCATGCATCCCAAGCCGATAACGGGCACCTCCAAGTCGGATTTACCCAATTTGATAGTTTTCACAAAAACTCCTCCAAATACTAATCATGCCTTTTAACGCCTATGATCGCGCCGGCTGTAAAAAAGGCGATCGATAATACCAGTCCGATTATCGGCAAAACGATCCACATCATAGCTCCGTCATCATACGAAGCAGCATTAGCAGCTTGGGCAAACACGCCCTCAAGCCGAAAATACCCCAGCGCCGCGAACGGGAAAAAGAACAACAGCCCCGCAACAAGCGCCTGTCTCGGCGCCCGGGTCATATATCCCGCGAACGGCGAGAAAGCGATAAGCAGAACAAAGGCGGCGTAAACTAAAACAATACTGAGCATTTGTCTTCTTGACTTCGGGTCTTCATTTGTCATCAAAAGTGAAGCCAACATAATCAAAGAAGGCAATACCAATAAAGTGACAAGTCTTTTTCTGATTCTCATAATCGAACCCCCTATTTTTTTATTATATCGGATATTATGGTGTAATTCAATAGTTTTTTTAAAAAACTGACATTTTTTGCTTGACATATCGCAGCTTTTGCATTATTATATATAGGAAGTCGGGGGTATAGCTCAGCTGGGAGAGTGCTTGACTGGCAGTCAAGAGGTCACGGGTTCGAGCCCCGTTATCTCCACCATAGAATGAGAGAGGGTACATTTTGTACCCTCTCTCATTCTATTATGTAAACAAGAAAAGAGATAACGGGGCTCGAAGGCGAGCGTTAAGCAAACAGTCCGGGTAGGCATTTTCGAAACCACCCACACACGTTATCTCCACCATATATCAAGAAACTAAATAACGGCGCTCGAACGCGAGCGATCAGTAAACAATCCGACAGACTGTTTTCCGCGAGAGCATTGCAGAAACGAATAGCTTCCCACGCACCGCAGCAAGCGAGCAGAAACATTGCATATCAACAAACACTTGAATAACACATATCAATATGATAGAATAGATTTGAAAGAAAATGAAAGGATGGTAATTATGAGCACAAAAGAACTTGCTTACAGTATTTTCAGTCGGCTAAACGAAGAACAGCTGAAAGAGTTTATAGCTATGTTCAAAGGAATGTGCCCCGTTGAAGAAAACAGCGAGAAGAATAAAAATGAAACGTTTGAAAAATTACAAGGTCTAAGACGTACCATCCCGGATTTAGACGAAAAAAAGGAGTTAGATGAATACTTGTCTGAGAGGTATGGTATATGAGAGTCATGATTAACACCGATGTTTTGCTTGACCATATTGCCAACAGAGCACCTTATGCCGACACTGCCTTTACACATCATTATGTTGTGTAAAGGCAATTAAATCGAAGGTTGCATAGCAGCGCACTCGCATTTAGAGCAATTGCACCCGATGAATTCTTGAAAATACTATGATCATTAAAACGCCGAGGCTCATCAACAAGCCGCGGCGTTTACCATTTGTTCCTTTTTTATATGCTACCAGTGATCAGTCGTTTTGGGGTCATTATCGGCTGAAATGGGCTTATATACAATCTGAGCCGCCCTAAAATGAAGGGCAATCTGTTAATTTTTTTTCGTATCCCCCGGAAATAAGCAGTTCTAACATTTGGGTGTTCCATATTTCGTTAGGAAATATAGAAGTCACCCCGTTAATGCTTTCTACGATTTTTAATTCATCAGTTCCGGGCGTTTCTGACGTATTATCAAAAATATATAATTCATCACATAACTTAATTAGCTTCGGAATAAGAGATAGCGCGCGATTATACCGACTTACAATTTTATCATTCGGGACGCTGTGACCGCCCTTTTCAACACGCTTCCTGACGCGTTGAATATTGATCAAAGGGCTTGAAGTCAGAATGTAAACGCAAGATATATGGTATCCGGCTGTTTTGGCTTTTGCTAAGAAATCTATTTTGTTCTGAGTAGACATTACTGTTTCAAAAGTAAAATCCATCATATTTTCCAATAGATACTCGCGTGTTCTATCAGCTATTTGAGCCGCTTCAAGGTCTGTGCACCCCAAATCCGCCTTTATATCATCTGCGTTTACATATTGTCCGAAGCATTGGATATGTGAGGTGATAGTTGTTTTTCCGGAGCCGTTCGGCCCTGCAAATACAAGAAGTTTCGGCATATATTACCTCGTTTCCGACGGATGATAAACGCCTTCTGAATCAATATAAGCGGAACGAGGACGTTGGGATTCGGAATCCCTCTCAGTTATTGCAGCGGCAACAGACTTTTCTAAATCGTTACTGTCGAATACAGGAAAAGAAACGTCGGGAGCATTTACGCTGAACGGGAACCCTTTTTCAACGATAAACCGATTCAGTAATACATTGAGAACGCTGCTAAGCGGCAGACCGATTGATTCAGCTATTAATTCAGCCTGCTTTTTTTTCTTATCATTGAAACGGAATGTGATCACAGACATAAAAACATCTCCTTTTGTATTACATTTGTCTTTTGTAACATGCTATTGTAATACATATTATATATTATTATGTGAGTTTTGTCAATAAGAATGACTGATATTTCATAATGATCGTGGAGGTAATCGGAATAATAGTTGAATAGGAATTCTCCACCAAGAATGAGAGAGGGTACATTTTGTACCCTCTCTCATTCCAGTCTGTCGAAAAAGTTCAGCGAAAGCTGGGCTTTTTGCTTTAGATATGGTATAATAGACTTGGTGATAGAAATGTTGGAAAAGAATATACAAAACA
>CACYPV010000022.1 GCA_902776375.1 uncultured Ruminococcus sp.
CTCCCCTTTTTGTTAGACATATATTTCTCTCCTTCTTTTTAGGTTTCCATTCCATTTTACCATACTTTTTTCTGTCTATCAATTCGGGGAAGGGGGCAATTTCGT
Organism: uncultured Ruminococcus sp.; assembly: GCA_902776375.1. GTDB lineage: Bacteria > Bacillota > Clostridia > Oscillospirales > Acutalibacteraceae > Ruminococcoides. The sequence goes on from CACYPV010000022.1 coordinate 106, forward strand.
TGTAAACACGGTGATGCCGGAAATCGAAAAACGGTTTCCCATTCTGACAGGCAGAGAGAACACTGCCTTCTGCGGCAGCTCCTCGGGAGGCTTGCAGGCGTATTATACAGTGATGAGCCACCCGGACAAATTCTGCATGGCAGGCGTTTTTTCTCCGACATTTCCGATACTGTATACCAAAAACGTTATCCGCTGGACAAAGGAAACGGTTGGGGAGATCAAGCCTTTTATCTATATTTACAGCGGCGCGAATGATAGAATGGAGCAGGAGATCTGCGAGAGTACAAAGGCTGTCGTTGAAGCGATATCCGAGTTCTATCCTAAAGAAAAGCTAAAGGTAAATATCCTCCCCGATCAGCCGCACCACGAAAGCGCATGGGCGATGATCTTCAAGGATCTTCTGCATCTATTTCTGACGCGCAGAGAAGCGTTTTGAATCAAGCATTCATAAACACTGTCGGTATCCTTTCTTTCGGGCAACAAAAAAGACCCGTTACTTGTCAAGTCACAACGCACACACCTCTCCCTTGGTGCGATTGTGATATGTAAAAAGTAAGCGAGTAAGCTATGTGATATGTAAAAGATAATATTCAATTTTCTATTATATATTTTAACACATTCGGAAACCCGCGTCAATAGCAAATTAGAATATTTGTTCGGAAATATTATTTTTGTTTTTGTTGAGGTATATATACAGACACCGCGCCGATATAAATCAGCGCGGTGTCGTAGCAGTTTTTAATCAGCTAATAGTTTTTCGCAGTCATAAACGATAATGTTTTCCGCGCCTGATTGCGCCGCTATTCTGCCGTAGGTACCGACATAGCAAAGCGTCTTGTCCGGGAGCACTGCGATAAGGTCTGAAGGGTGTTTTTCTGTAGGTTTCGCGCCGTCGCCGAATAAAAATTCTTCTTTTTCTGCAAGGGAGAAAAACCGCTTGCAGTTATCAGCGCCGTTCATTTTTACATAGACTTTTTTGTCGGGGTTAATAAGACTTTTGATTGTTTTCATTTTTGATCCTCCAAAATTTATTCCTATTCGGAGCACGAAAAAACGCCCATCGTCTGATGAGCGTTAAAAGCAAATAAAATCACACCCATCGTTCAAGCATTACCACCTTACACATTGCAGGTTGGTGTGCGGTCAACGAGCTTGTCTCTCGCGCACTCTTTATAGGTTGGTTTCAGTATAACGCAATCGGCGGTACTTGTCAACACCGAAAAATTGTTATAAAATATTTTCAGAAAACTCTTGACTCTGACGTTGCGTCATAGGTTATCATAGAACCCGAGGTGAGGAAAATGAAAATGCAGATTAAAGAATTCGCGGAGCTGACAGGTGTGAGCGTGCGCACGCTTCACTACTATGACGAAATCGGTTTGCTGAAACCGTCCGAGGTCGACGCGAAAAACGGATACCGTTTTTATGACGAAAGGTCTCTAGAGCGAATGCGGGAAATATTATTTTACCGCGAGCTGGATTTTTCGCTGAAAACGATTGCGGAGATTTTATCTTCACCCGACTACAATAAACAGCAGGCGCTGTCACGTCAAAGGAAGCTGCTGCTATCGAAAAAAGAACGGCTGGAGCAGCTGATTGCGGCAATCGACAGCGTGGAGAAAGGAGAAGGTTTTATGACAACAAATAACGACTACGAAGCCCTGAAAAATCAATACGCTGAGGAAGTAAAACAACGTTGGGGCAACACCGACGCGTACAAAGAAAACCAACAGCGAAACACGGATTTCAGCAAGGCGGCGGCTTTGCTTGACGCGGTCTTTGAGGAATTTGCCGAACTCAACCGCAGCGGTACTTCACCAAACGATGAACCCGCGAAAATACAGGTTGAAAAATTACAGCAGTGTATCACCGACAACTTCTACACCTGCACAAACGAAATCCTCGCGGGTCTCGGTCAGATGTATGTTGCTGACGAGCGCTTTAAAACAAACATCGACAAACACGGCGAAGGCACAGCAGAGTTTGTTTCGGCGTGTATCAAATCATATTTCAAAAAATAACAGACGTGCAAACGGAATTTTAGTTTCGTTTGCACGTTTTTAATTATATCTTGTTAAAACAGTACAATTATAAATAATGAATTGCATTGTACGTTTTATTGGACAGCAGATTTGAGATAATTAAGATGTATAGATAAAAAGTAAGCGGTAACAGTTGATAAAGTGATAAAAATATTTTTATGGAGGATCATAAATGGAACAATATTTAAGAGAGATCATGAGTGTGAACGAGAACGGTTTATATTTGTGTGAGCTGCCAACAGGTTTTGGCAAGACATATACATCCGTGAAACTGATTGCGGAATGGGTTTGTAACCACACTTCCGACAGAAAAATAATCTTTCTGACGACGCTGAACAAAAATTTGCCTGAGGAGGAGTTACGCTTGGCGTTAGGTGAGACGCTTTATGACAAGAATGTGCTCCGTATCCGTTCCAATTTTGACGAGGTGGTTGAAAAACTGCCGACGCTCGCCATCCCTGAGCAGTTTCAGACAGAGAGTTATCAGCGATTGCTGCGGCGTGTTCAACGGTATCAACGGGCTGTGCTTCACGAAGCAGGGGACAGAGAATATATTGCGGAGCTGGAGAAGCGTGTGAGTGAAGCAGAAAGCGGTTTCAGAAATATGATCACCGAGCATTTACGAAAAGCATTTCCGTCCAAGAACAAACGTCTGGAAGCGATTCGTCATCAGGATGATTATCGTTGGATCGGCGCGTTATATCCGGCTGTATTTACGGATGATTACCAAGTATTGCTCATGAGCGTAAACAAGTTTTTGAAAAAGAATTCTGTTCTGACAGAGACAAGCTATGAGTTTATCAAAGCGCCGTTTTTGCAAAACGCAATAGTTTTTATTGATGAATTTGACGCGACAAAGGCGACGGTGAAATCAGAGATCATTCAACGTTCTTTAGGTATGAAAAATGATTTTCTGATTTTATTCAGACAGATTCACCGTATGCTCAGCACGCAGAGTTTGTCACGAAAAATGCACGACGCATGCGCAAAAATAGATAAAAATGAAAAGTCGAAATACACGCTTAAAAATCTCATGCAGGAAGCGAATGAAATCGAAGAAAAATATCACATTCGGCTCAGCTACAAAACCGTTGAAAGTACGGTTGACCGAAGGCAAAATTTTCTCTTGAAGGATTCTTCCTTCCATACGGTTTTGCAGGGCGGCGCGAAATATATCCGTGCGCATATCAATCAACAAGAAAATGTGGTGGATATTCAATTTGAGAACACAAAGCAGTATTTTGCCGGAAAGCAGAAGGACGATATTGTTATTTACAGCCTGATTCGTGCTATCAACCGGTTTTTGCGGCATTTCAAGGTGTTTCTTTTTGAATGGGAGCGGTATTATCGCAGTTTGGAAAACGACAGCCGGGACAGCGGCAGAGACCGCATGTCCTTCGAGAACGCAGTTGCGAGTATTATGGACAAGTTTGAATTATCTGTGTCTCAGAGAAACCTTCTACTTGGAGAGCTGTGCGAGCCGCTGATTTGGTTAAAGGACGAGGACATAATTCCGCACGTATCCTTTTATCAGGACGGCATGGAAATCTATGAGTTCGAGGACAACGACTCCCATAACGACAGCACTGCCGTCATTTTTATCAAGGTGTATGACACGCCGGAAAAGCTGCTTATTTATTTGGCAAAACAGAGTCAGGTCATTGGTATTTCCGCGACTGCGGAGATCCCGACGGTAGTAGGTAATTATCACCTACACTATGTAGAAGAAATGCTTGGCAACCTGTTCCATGCGACGCCGCAGGAGGTAAAGAAGCGTATTCGTAAAGAAGCGGAAGAAAACAGCCGGCCATACCGTGACGGAAGGATTTCCATTCGATCCGAAATTATCAGCGCCGATTATGACGGTAAGGAGCTGTGCGAGATTTGTCGAATGATTACCGGTGAAGCGGAAATTGCCGATATCTGCGTCAACCTGATTACCAATCAATCGGTAGCCCGATACCAAAGCGTACGTTACTGCAATGTTTTCCGCGCGATGACAGAGTTTTGGAAGCACAGCACAATTCAGTCTATGCTTTATCTCGGCATGGCACTTCCGAAACATCAAAATTCTGATTTTGATATCGGCTTGATAAAAAAGTTGATGAAGTATGCGATGGTATTATGCGGTTGTGAGGATAAAAAAGAGCATTTGGTGATTCTCACCGGCGAGGATTTTGACGGGCAGAAGAAAAGGTTAACGGAGCAGCTTTCAAGTGGTGAAAAGCTGTTTGTTATGTCATCCTACAGCACCCTCGGCGCCGGACAAAACTTGCAGTACGCTGTCGAAGATCCGCATGATTATATTTGCCTCAGAGAATGTGTAGATCCGTCAGATAAGCGTTTTTTGACCAAGGATATCGACGCGCTTTATCTTGGAGATGCCACCAATCTTACTACAAACACCTACAGTGAACAACCCATGACAGAAACAGGGCTAATGGAAATGCTTTTTCAGGTTGAAGAACTGTACAACAACGGAGAACTGAGTTTTTTCGATAAGGATGAAATGATGCGCCTTGCATTTCGCACTTATTTGGGAGAGCACGAAAGCCGTAATTTATTGTATAAGACAGACAGCGTGAAAATGCAGGCGACCAAATATGTGATTCAGGCAATCGGTAGAATGTGCCGCACCTTTCTCAAAAGTCCGGAGATTTTTATTTATGCCGAGAAGAATCTGCTGGATAAAATCAGTCCCTATGAAATTCTGCGCCGTGTGACGCCGCCAGAAATGGAAGCGCTTGCACAGCTATGCTGCAAGCTATCTGTCGAAGAAACAGACGACGAGAGACAATTGCTCAATAACGCGGAACGGATTTCCAGCAACGGTATGCAGAATATCCTTTCTCTGCTGTCAAGAAGTTGGACAGAGCACAGCATGGAGATTTGGCGAAATCTGAGAGAAACCGTTCTGCGTTATCCCACTGCCTCGTCAGAGGTTCGTGCTGCCAATTCCGTTGTAAAGGAGCTTTATATCACCGGCGGAGGAAAACGAAACCGCTATCTGTATTCGCAATACTCGGATTATGCCAACGTCACGCTTGAATTTAACGATGATGAAATCGGCTTCCGCAACAGCCCGCGCGCAAAAAGAATGGGCGATACCGGAGAAGCAGCAGTTTACCGTATGAATGAGCAGGAGTCAGGTTTAACCGCAGCACTGCGATATCGTGGCATGAGGGAGTATTTTCAAACTAAGAATTACGCGCTGAGCTTTGAGGAACAGGAATATTTGCTTAGTCCGGTGCTGTTCCATAACATTTATAAGGGAGCACTCGGCGAGGTGTGCGGCGCGTTTATTCTGCGGCAGGAAAGAGGCATTATTCTGCGACCGATTGAGGATGCTCAGCGCTTTGAGTTTTTTGACTTTGAGATGGGCGATGGTGTATATGTTGATTTTAAAAATTGGAAATTGACCTTTCAGAGCGACCGACAAAGCCAGTTGGAAAAAATCAGCCGCAAGCTTGACGCTATCGGCGGTAAGCGTGTATATATTATCAATTTGTTTGGCTATAGCGGAAAAACGCCGGGGGAGAATCACGACAGACGTATTGTAGAAATTCCCGGCTTGATTGACGAAAACGGAAGAGTCATACGCAATAATTTGAATTGGATAAAGGAGGAAGACGACAGTGTTGACAAACAGGTTTGAAGTGACTTTTGACTATGAAAACATCAACCGAGATTTTGACATTTACGCGGTAACAAAGGAATCAAAAAAGCTATATAAGACCAATATTCTCGACCTTCCGCGTGCACAGTTCCATGCAAGAGCAGTGCAATATTTATGGGGAGCTACAGCGCTTGTCTTGTTTGACAAGCATACGGTACAAGAGAGTGTTTTCCGCACTATGCTTCAAGAAAATTACCCCGATGTTAAGGTAATGCGGATAGATGTGATGAACGAATCGGAAAGGCAAAAGTGGTTTAAAAAAGACGAATATCTTCTATTAAATCTCTTAATCAACACATTGAAATCACCAAAAAACCAACCGTTTTGTTATAACAACCTTACAGGTGCATTGTACTACCGTTGTTCTGAGTGGAGATGGAAGAATTTTATTTGGTTTTTAAACATTCATTTTGATTACGATATGCTGTTGCAGCTTTCTGTCACAACTTTTTTGAGAGTGACAAAAAATGGCAACTATTTGTTTGACGAAAACACCGGTTCCTTCCGCAAACGGCTGAGCGTGGATGACTGCCGTGGGGAACTGTATATCAAACATTCCTATTTGAAAAAACATAATACAGTGGATTTTATCCGCTATAGGGATTTTCAGGAATTTTGCAAAAGCAAGCTCGGCGTCATGGAGCGGTTTTTGCGTGACGTCAAAGAAAAGCTCGGAAATTATCTGACGCTAAAGGCGGCTTTACCGGGAGAAACGACGATTGTGAAACCTAAAAAGCGGAGCAACAGCGATGACAATATCAAGCGCCTTCTTGAAGATTACAGCCTGAATATTTCTGACTGTGTCGACAGTGAATTATCAAAAGATGTTATTGTACAGTTGGTACATAAGCTATGGGAAAAATATCACGTAGAGGTGCAGATAGGTAATTTGCAGAAGGGCATGCTGAATCTGCGTATTATCCATAACGGAAACTATTACGGAGACCACGAGGAGCTTCATGATCCTCACGAGGACGATGTCAGCGGATATATTGTCCAGCATGTGACGGTGGAGGACTTTGTCAAAAAAACAACCGGAGAGATTGCCAAACACGGTTTTCAAAAGATTATGGAAGAACTGCTGATAAAAACGGACAATCAACTGCGGAAAATGACGGCATTTGACTGGGAAAGCTTGCAATTAAGTCACCCATATTTATTTGCTGTCCGGCGGCGCGATCCGGACGATTCCGATAAGAAGGAATATGTTTACTATCAGGTTAAGGTCAATCCTGACGGCAGTCTGGATTATGATTGCTTTAACAGCAAAGAGGACGTAGCATTCGAGAAACACGAAAAGTTGATTCGTGCGTATGAGCGGCTTGCAGCAGCTTTATACCGGCAGGGAAGTGAAATCGAATGTGTCATGGAAGATGGTGAGGGCAATTATCACGCTATTGGAAAAACAAAGGAATTCACACGTCCGGATACTTCCATCTTGTATGATGTGCTCTGTCAGACCCAGCCAAAAGCCGTTGTCCCGAAAGAGAAATTGCTCAGCTGTCTCGACACCTTTATTGCGACCCATGAAGCGCAAAAGTCGGCTGCTCTTGCGCTGAAGACGCAGATTCTGCAGTATGAGGATATTCCGACAAAAGGAAGTATTCACAAGATGATGAATATGAAATCCAATGATAATATTATCCTGAACCGCTGGCTGCACGAGGAATGCGGTCTATGGATTTATTCTGAATTTAAAAGCGCGGCAAGCGGTACTGAAATGAAAAATCTCGAAAAGATTCAATACTATCCCGACAAGTGGGACGGTAATAGTTTTTACTACTTTGTTGGTTCAAAAAACGGAGCAAAAGATACCGTCAGCCGCGCGTGTACTATACGCCGTGTGACGTCTGAAACCAAACTGATCACGCCGGATTTCCTGTTCTCTATGCTGGCGGTTGATTTTGTTCGTCACGGGCAGTATACGGTGATTCCGTTTCCTATAAAATATCTGCGGGAATACTATAAATTGTAAAACTTAGGTTAAGTATGATCTTATAATTTGCTATAATTTAAGCATATTTCAAAAATTAACAGACGTGCAGGTGTGGTTTGTATTCTGCTTGCATGTTCTTTCGTTTTTCAGTTGATTTGAATGGAATTATATATTAATAACAAAAGAGGTTTTTCTTGATTTATTATAAATTTTAGATTAGCTTTTGATAATCGGAATTGACATCAGCTCTCTCGTCCTAACAGCGATTTGCTTTTCGATAGCGGTCAGTCTTTCCTCCGGAAGATTGATTGACGGGTGTCTTTCAAATTTGAAATTAAGCAGTTTGCGGAGCTGAGATTTTTGTTTACTTCCCATTACCGCCTTACAGACTTCTTCAAAGGAAACACCGTAAGGCGTAGTCCTTGTCTTTGCGTACTCATCGAGATTATTGATGTCGTCCGCCATGGCAAAGTTAAACAAAGATAATCCGTTATCAAATATCGGTGCGGGCTTCAAAATTTTGCCTGTATGGTTGTCGCGCAATACGCCGAAGTTACCGAAATGCCTGTCCTCGTTGTAAATCACCGCGTCAAACACCAACATACTGCATAACGCGTCGTAAAATTCCTTGCCGAGCGAGGAGTAATAATCCAGCGCGTTTTTCAGCGTCCTGTCATTTATCAAACGGCTGATCGGTACGAAAGATGTGTTGATATCCGTAAACAGCCGGCATTTTGAGGCGAGGATGCCCTTCCAGTTTTCAAGGTCGTATTCGATACAGTCCAGCCCCATCGCTTTTGCGATTTGACAGGCGTAGTACTCGCTGTAATTCCGCCAAGCCTTGCGGAGCATACCGTTTGTCGTGAACTCGGGAGATGTGAAAAACGCTTTGTCGGCACTTCCTACGCCTGTGTATGCCACCAGAGACAACGCTTCCGAAAACGGATTCTCAAACAGGTTGTATAGATCGAATTTTCCGTTGAACTCAACCGGAGTTACCCAATAGCTGTCGTTCAAAGAAAGCCCCAGGCATACGTCAATAATTCCCTTCGTATCATTACTGCTTAAGCCGAAGGCTTTTAAAATCTCGTCAACGAACGCTCTGTTTTTTGGAATTACGCGGTGCGAAAGCCATTTGACAATCCCTTTTGATGTCAGCTCAATATTGACGGGCAGTAAGTGCATTTTGCTTTCATCAAAGGAGAGCACTTCGGCAACCAAGCCTTCCAAGCCCTTTTCTTGCAGAGAAAAGGTGACAAGGATTTCGTCATAAAGTTTTAAATGGTATGTGTTAGTCGTTTGTGAGCGCTTTTCTTCCAACAAAACGCTGACGTCTTTGTCGAGCGCGTTTGAAATTTTTATCAGTAAATCGAGAGTAAGATTTTGACCGCCGTTTTCAATACGGCAAATGTTGGAGCGCTGTGTGCCGACCAATTCGGCAAGCTGTGCCTGTGACAAACCTTTTTCAAGCCTTGCCTGCGTCAGCTTAGCGACAATCTCCTGGCGTTTTGAGGTAATGTCATTTCTGTCAGTCATCGTTTTCACCTTCTTTTTTATTATGTTATCATATATGATAACATAAGTCAATGGGAATCTTCTTCCCGGCGGTTATCTTTGATTACAGCGTATCAATTTTTGACTCATATAACTGTTGTTATTCAGCGGAAAATATGGTATACTTATAGAATAAAGGCGGTGAGAAAATGAGCGATAAAATTCCATTCGATTTTGACGAATATATCCGTCAAAGCGAGCCCTCGAAACAGAAAAAGGGATACATTTGGCAGACGGCTATCGGTTTGCAGGATGTTGACGGATTGAAGCCGTCGGAATATTTGATCGAGACTGCGAAGAAGAATATTGACGGCGATATCACTCTTGAAGAAGCCAACGACCTGATCCACGGCTACTATGAGAGCAAAACCGCGCGGCTTGATGTTGACGAACGTACAGAGGAAGCGGACAAGGTTTCCGCGCGTATCGCTCAGCTCTGAGGATGCGTTTGTTTTCTCGCCCAATCAGTTGATTTCCATACATCGCCGGTTATTTGACGGCATTTATAAATTTGCCGGCGTTATCCGGGATTACAATATTTCTAAACGCGAATGGGTTCTGCGAGGCAAATCGGTGGTATACGCAGGTTATGACACTATCAAAGATACCATGAACTATGATTTTGATTTGGAGAAGAGCTTTGATTACAGCGCTCTCAGCATAGACGAAAGTATTAAACACATCACCGGATTTATCGCGAATATGTGGCAGATACATCCGTTCGGCGAGGGCAATACAAGAACGACAGCTGTATTCGCGATCAAGTATCTTCGCTCTCTCGGATTCAACGTCACAAATACTCTTTTCGCCGACAACTCGTGGTATTTCAGAAACGCGCTTGTAAGAGCGAATTACGCTGATATTCAAAATGGCATTTACGAAGACAGGAGCTATCTTGAAAAGTTTTTTAGAAATCTGATTCTCGGTGAAAAGAACGAGCTGAAAAACTGTTATCTATTGATTGGAGCGGATTTATCGACGACTGAAAAAATCGGCGATAACGCGAAAATCGGCGATAAACACACGCACGAAGCAGACGATTCTCGATTATATGAAGGGCAAGGAGTTTGTAAAAGCAAGTGATGTTGCCAAAGCGATCAATCTCAAACCTTCGCGCACAAGAGATTACTTGGGTGAGTTAGTAAAGGATGGTTTAATTATCGCCGAGGGTTCTAATCGAAACAGAATATATAAACTGAAATAATAATTGCTATTTTATACACTTGACTCTCGGAACAGGAGGTACATATGGCTTTTTTCGGGGTGTTTTATCTTGATAAGGAAAAGGATATCATCGTTTCGCTGGACATGACGGACGGCGTGCTTCGCTATGTTCTGCGCACTCCGAATCACGCGAAGGGCAACCTTATTACCAACCTTGCCTCGCTGTGCAAGCTGCCGCTTAGCGTGGGCGACGACGGGCTGAAGGTCATTCGCGGCGAGGTACCATGCTATGTTGACGAGCGCAACCGCGAGGTTTACGTTCTGCGGTTCGCCGACACAAAGGTAGCCAACATCTACTCCGACGGCACGATCGAGCGCAAGGCGTACATTCCAGCCATCTCAAAAACGCTGATGAGCCAGACCAAGGATTACCGCCTTGACGCTTGGAACACGCTTGTAAAGACCTACATCCGCCGCGAGTACAAGTTCCGCACCGACCTGCATACCCACATGAACGCTAACCTCGACCCCGATCTGCTGATAGCGCTCGGTATTTTTTATCAGATCCGCTATCCGCTTTACTATATCAAAAAGCTCGGTCTGCGCTGCACAGACGTTCAGCGTGATTCGCTGAAAACACAGCGCGCCGAGGTCGCGAAGCGCTTTGAAGGCACGTCCTTGACCGGCAAGAACCTCACGCGCAAAATCGACGACAACACCTTTATCAACTTTGCCGATCTTATTCTGAACAACCTTGAAAACGCGGAGTACAACATCCCGCGCATCCGCGCCTCGCTGACTGTTTTGAAGGACGGTCAGGCGGTGTTCACCAACCTTGAAAAGGTCTATTTGTACCGCTACGTGTTCACAAAGGGGCAGCCGCACGACGAGAAGATATCAATCGACAATTACAGCGATATACCCGACAGCGACATTTCACGCGCAGTGGGGCAGATGATACGCGACAGCCAAGACCCCTCCTATGCCGACTTAACTCTGTTCCAAAACAAGCTTTTGTGGATCGCGCGCAGCAGTCAAAGGCGCGGCGTGCGGTACATGGAGATATCGGACACCACGCTCGTTAAGCCCGACGGCGCGGCGCACATGCTGGCTCAGGCGCACGCGATCATGCCGCGGATAATCAGGGAAACAGGCGTTATCATCCGCTTTTTGGCGGCGATAAGAAGGATACCGCTTACCATAGTGCGCGACAAGGCGACCGTCGCCGAGGACACCCAAGCACAGCTTGGCGTTATCCGCGCCATAGCAGCCGACCCGTATGTGGCGGGCAGCGACATAATAGGCGAGGAGATCAACGATATCCGCGAGCTGCGCCCCGTTTTGCGCGAGCTCGTGGCGATAGCGGGGGAGAACAAGGGCTTTGTCATAAGGATACACGCGGGCGAAAACGACGGTCTGCGCGACAATGTTGCAAACAGCCTTGCCTGTGTGCGCGAGGCGCTCGCCGAGGGTCAGCCGATGCCGAGCCTTCGTATAGGTCACGGGCTGTACACCGCCAACCTGCACTCGCAAAAGGGCAGACAGCTCATCGAGGAGCTTCGTGAAAGCGGCGCGGTGCTTGAATTCCAGCTCACTTCGAACGTTAGGCTAAACAACCTCAGCGCGCTTGGCAAGCATCCGCTCAAAGAGTATCTGCGCGGCGGCGTAAGCTGCGTTCAGGGCACTGACGGCGGCGCGATCTACGGCACGGATTCCATAGACGAACAGCTCGCGCTGGAGCGTCTGCTTGACCTCAGCTATGACGACATGATGAAGATGCGGCAAGCTGAGGACGAGGTTCTCAAGCAAAGCCTTAGTTCTTTTAAAGAAAAATCAGACCTGTTCATTTCCGCTTTGGACGGTAAACAGGTCGAGGAATATTTGCAGGATAGAATTTGGCAGCGCTCGGCGCGCGGGGGCGGTATCGTCATAGCTCCCCAAAAGCTCAGCAGCGCCGACTGCCTTAAAGCCCAAATACGCGATATCCCTACAGATAAGGTGCCGGTTGTCGTGATGGGCGGCAGCTTCAACAGCAGCCGCAAGTCCACACGCGTAAAGGAGCCGCAGCTTGCCCTGCTGAAAAGGCTGACAGAATGTCTTGACCCCGAGCGCGTCTGCTTTGTTATCGGCAGCCGTCTGACGGGCTACGAGCGCGAGCTGTGCGAGCTTGCCGCTAACCGCTTTGAGGTGTTCGCGATAGTCCCCACACGCGTTACGCCGCTTGAAGCCAAAAGGCTGAAAAACAGCGGTGTGGGCGTGCGCGTTTCAATCGAGCCTACGCGCATGGGGCTGTACAAAAGCTTTGCTTACGAGATATTCAAGCGCCGCCCCTCGGTGGTGATAGCCTTCGACGGCAACTCGGCAGGCGCAAATACCATTCAGGAAGCGAAGAACGGCAAAAGGGAAGCGCGTATTTTCGTCAGCCGCCGCGCAAAGGTGCTCTATGCCAAGGCTCAAACGATACAGGGCTACGTGAGCGTTTTCGACGGCGAGGAAGCCGCCGAGAGCATCATGCGGTCGGTCGAGAGAGTTTGGAAGCAAATGGGGGAGGTAGAAGCTAGAGGCTAGAAGCTAGAAGCTAGTTAGTTATGTTATAAGCAACAAAAAGCGCCCGAGGGCGCTTTTGTTTTTTTAGGATCGCATTAATTGAATTCTGCCAAATTCATTTGGGTTTTGGTGGCGTCCTTTATGTCGCGCTGCTTGTCACGGTTGACGTCGCTTAGGTACTCGATGTTCTCGCCGCTCTGATTTTTGCAGCCGACCGCTTCAACGCCGTCGTTCTCATAGTTTTATACTTCAGCTAATTTGCGCTGTAAAGCGGTAACGTCTTGAATGTTCCGTTTGCCGTCCCTATTAAAGTCGGACTTGTACTGCAAGGTTTCGCTGCCGGTGGTATAATAACCCGCCGCTCCGACAGGGTCGTTTTCGGGATAATCTGTATATTCCGCCAAACAGCGTTGTATTTCTGTCGCGTCGTCAATATCGACTATGCCGTTACCATTAAGGTCGCCGATTTTTTCACCAAGGTTGAGTTTTTCCAAATCCTCCAGCACTTCGGGATATATATCGACATACTTTCCCTCTAACTCGTATTTCACTCTCATGAATGTGATATCTATAAAGCTTTGTTCCTTTGCCAAATAAACTCCGTAACTCAGTACAAACGGTACATAACCACCCGCAAGGATGAATACGCGATCGCCAAGTACCTCATAGGTTTCTTCGCAATTTCTATACCAAGTCTCGCCCTGCACAAGAACCCAATTTAATTCACTATTGTCGTCATAGTGGTATGCAAGCTCACGATAATACAGGACGTCTTCATAGTTCGGTGTACCTTCCCATGATGCGTATTCGTAGAATTCGTCCTTGAACAAGAACTCATCAGCAGAAACAGGTAGAACGCAAATGCCGGTTAACATGATCGCAGCAAGAATTATTGAAACTAGTTTTTTCATAGTAATACCTCCTTTTATTAAATCAATGACTATACTTTCACGGTGAAGCCGCCTGCAAAGCTTGGTGTAACGCTTGCGGTCGAGCTGTTGCCGTTGGCGTCGTAAACCCTGAGCGTGTACGTCTGCCAACGGTAGAGGGTCATTCCCTGATCGTTGGGTTTGATCTTTACCGCCTTGTATCCGGCGGTGCTGCGGAGTTGTGGACATAACGTCAATGTGCTTCCGAGCTTATCGCCGCTTTCGTTGTATATGTCGAGCTTGACATATACGGAGCCGAACAGCGGACTGTCGGGAGTGATTATCAAGGTCAGGTTTCCGGTGAACAAAACAGGCGGTTTTATTTCGGTTGCCGCCGTATCATCGGTTACGTCCTCCACAGCAGTATCATCCTCTTCCGCGTTGTCCGTCGTTTCCTGTACGTTCCACGCCGGCTGAGTTTGGATGGTGACAGGCTCAGTCGCCGGGGTTGTGGGTCCGGCTGTGGTCGGCTTTATTGTCGCTTCTGTGGCGGTGGTGCCGCCGGTTGTCTGAGCAGGGTTCGTATTGGCTGCTGTCGCTCCTGTTGCCTGCGGCGACGTGACCGGCACGGCTTGGGTAGCGATCACCTCGCCCGAGTCGTTCGTAACCTCAATTATCTCCGTCGCCTGTGGTGCTGTGCCTTCGGTTATAACGGGGACTGCGTGGGTGGCTATGACCTCGCCCGAAGCGTTCGTTTCCTCAATGATCTCGGTAGGGACGGTCACGGCGGGCTGAACAGCAAAGCCGTGCTCATTGCCCAGCGGCGGCTTGCCCTCGGATGAGAGCAGGATGGTCAGCACAGCGGCGGCTACTATTACCAGCGAAGCCGCTGTGCCGATAACATAAGGTCGGAGGATAAACGGCAACGGTTTTTTCTTTTGCGGAATATTAATTGCGGTTTCTATCCAGTTTTCAGGGGTTTTGAAGCTTTTAAGCTGAGAAAAATCAAAGCTATCGGTCAACGCTCATCACCTCCGTAAATGGATTTTAAAACCTCGCGCCCGCGTTTGAGCTGGGATTTTATTGTGTTTTCATTCTTTTGAAGAATTTTAGCTATCTCCTTTACCTTGTATTCCTCGCAGTAATAAAGGTACAGCACGTCGCGGTATTTGGTGGGGGTCTTGAACAGCGCCCACGACATGTCGCTGCGGTCAAAGTCAAAGGGGACGCCTTCCTCGCGGTACTGTTCGGCTGCGGGCGTGCGGCGGTTTTTGCGCATATAGGAGGAACATTCGTTTATAGCTACGCGTATAAGCCACGCCTTCATGTGCTCCTCGCTTTCAAAGTCAGGGGATTTGAAATAAAGCTTTGAGAAGGTGTTTTGAAAGCAATCTTCGGCATCGGCGTAGTTTTGAAGGCGCATAACGCACACGCCCGTGACCGCGTCGGCATACTTATGCACAGCTTGCTCATACGTAAGTCCCGCGAATATTTTGCCGCTGTTCACCTGTCCCCCCTCCTTTGATAGTAATACGCGTTTAGTATGCGTTTTGGTTGCAGATATTTTAAATCATTTAGTGCAAAGCGCAAAGTGAATAATTCAAAGTGAAGGGTCGCTTCGCTCCGGAGCAAAGTGACCCTTCTTTTTAGGCTTTGATTTTCAATTAAAACGACGAGCTTCCGCCGCCTCCGCCGCCTCCGCCGCCTCCGCCGCCGCTTCCGCCGCCGCTTCCGCCGCCTCCGCCTATAGCGCCTAAGAGGATATCAGGCATCAATTGAAGTATAAACAGACCGGCGCGCGGCACCAAGCCAAGGTCGACGTCGCTGTCGCAATACTGCTTGACTTTTTTACAGCATGAATCATTCTCTTTGATTTCGTCCGTGAACTGCCGGCTTTCCTCAGCCAGAGGGTTACAGCGCTTTGAGAAGATAATGGCCAGCGCAATGATGAGCCCCGCCAGAAGCGAAAGCATAACATAGCTTGCTATCTTCATAGGCTCCGAGATCGTGCCGCCCTCAAGCAGGGTGAGCATTTGCCCGAACGCGTCTTTTGAGGCGGCATAATATTTTTTGTTTCGGGTGTCGTCTTTAACATTGTCGGTTATCGAGCGTGCCCGTGAGTCGGTTATCACGTCGTAGATTCCGCCGTCCGACTGTATGGTCAGCTTGCGTATCTTCATATTGATGACGAACACTGTGCTGCTCGTATCGCCGAACAGCGCGCGGCGCTTATTCATCGCCTGATCAAGCTCGTTAGAGGCTGTTTCATTTGTCGTCCAATACGCTACGTTGCCGTATTTGGTAAGGGGCTTCATGTCATGCATTAGCAGCTCTTTCTCAGCGAAGCTGAGCAGCTCGGCGTCGTCGTAAATCAGAGCGCTGTAACCTGTTTCGGGGTTTTTATACGGCTCCACTCCCGGCTCACGGGGCAGGGAAAGCTCGCCGCCCATAGCGGTCAGCGCTCTTTGATACATGCCCTGAGCGTAGCCCAGTTCTCCGCCTTTTTTATAATCATCGTCGGAGCCCTTAAAAATATCCTCATAGTCCTTTTGGGTAAGCTTTTTATCAACTGTACCGTCGGTCATTATCGATATCCTATTGTTCTTTTCGCTTTCGAAAAACAGAAAATAATCGCCCGGTTTAAGTATATCTTTAAGCTTGGTATCATTCTCGTCAAGCTCGTCCGAGTCGTAGTCCCCCGAGCTAAGGAACCTTACGTCGCAATAAGCGGTCAGCGGCTTCATGCTGTTGACCAGCTCGCGCATTTCAGATTCCGAAATCAAATTTGCGTCGTCTTGGATCATCACCCGGTAATTTGTATCCGAATTGGTGTAGTAGACCTTTGTGTCCGACTGTACTGCGCCGGCGCACACAGACGACAAGACCGACAGCATAGCCATCAGCAAAAACACCGAGGCAAGGGAGAGCGCTTTAATCCTTTTTGTCATCATAATACGCTCCCTTCTTGTCAAACTGTGGCGGGCGGCGCTTTGCCACCGTAGCCTGGAACCATATGTGCAAAAAGCTCGTGCAGAACAGCTCAACGGCTATTATCCCGCAGAATAAATAATATAAGCTGTTGTTTGCGCCGTCGGACATTACGCCGATCAGGGATATCACTAAGGTGACGTAAACGATGATGCGTATCACTTTAAGCGGCATCAAAAGCTTTTTGGCGGTGGTGATAATTCCGTTGTTGAGCATTGATTCCGTATGAGGCTCCAACTGTTTAAAGGCTTTCAGCTCGCGCGCCTGGGCAAAGTGGAACTGAACAAGCGGTATCGCCAAAACGATGAAGATTATCACGCCCGCTATCCTGCCGTACCCTTTATATGAGCCGTCGGAGGCGTGTATTATTATCGCTGTGGTGCAGCCCGCAAGCAGGAAGAAGTACCTGGGCGAGAGCCGCGCTCCAAGCGATTTGCGCTTGTCCATGCGTATAGCGTTGCTAACGGTTTGGAAAAAGGCGTTTTGCATTATAAACAGACCGCCCATCATAAGCATCGTGCTGATTCCCAAGGTCGTTTTCGCTTTGAGCGACGGCAACAGGTGCATAACGAGGTATGTCAGCCCGAATATTGCCGCCGCCGCTATCAAAGCGGCAAGGAGTATCCTCAGCGGGCTGAGCGGCAGGTCTGCGCCCACCTTGCCGGTCTGTCCGTTCACCGCCGCGTAGGTCACCTTGTTTTTGCGGCGGTAGCCCATGAACCATACGGGGAATAGCGCGAGCTTGGTTTTTTTGTCGACGAAGGGCAGTTTGCTATTCTCGGTGTCGTAGTTGAGCGTGGAGGTATTGGGGAGGACAGGCTTGACCTCCGGGTCTGAGCTGATCACCTCGCAGCTCCTGAGCCTTAGCTCTTCGTCTGCCAAGGCTTTGTACTCCGTCTTGTCCGCGTCGCCCGCCTCGGCATAAAAGCCGCATAGGTAAGAGGGATTGAACGGCTTTTGAGCGTCGGGATCAAAAGGCGCTATCTTTTCGCTCAGGTGATCGTCAAAGGAAACCGAGGCGTCGTGCGAGTATGATTCTATCTTAGTTTCGATTTGTCCGCTAATGCTGTATTTCTTAACGAAGGTTGTTCCGAACAGCCAGCCCGTTTTTTGGGTAGTGGCTACCATGTAAAAGCTGCCGTTCAATTCGGCTTTGGTAGTCCAGTAAGGCATGTATATGCCTTTAAATCCTTCAATAAGCTCGGGCTTGCGGTATTTGCGCGAAACGAAGATATGGCGCTTTACTTCCTTAACGTAGGCTTCCTTTGCCTGTTCCTTCGTAACGGCAAAGGGGATCACTGTGTCGGGCTTCCATACCTTGCGTATTTTGTCGAAGATCATCGACGCACCGCCGCAGTAGGGGCAAAAGCCGATAGCGTCATTTTGGTCGTTTGTGAGTATTTCGGCGCCGCAGGACGGGCAAACGTAGGCATAGCCGTCGTAGGTTTTTTCGGTCTTGGCGTCGTTGCTCAGTTTGTCGGCTATCCACTCCGGGTCAAAGCTGTTTTGGCAATAGTCGCAGAAGCATTTCTGAGAAGCTATGTCGAACCGCAGCCCCGCCGCGCAGGATGGGCAATGTATCAAAAAACCACCTCTTTCGGTTAATTATCGGTATATCCATATTATCATATTTTATTGCGGTGTTCAACCCAAAAAGTTCAATTTGTTTAACCGTTTACCGCAAATAAAAGCTTCATCCCGATCGCTGCCCTTTGAGCGGATCGGGATGATGTGATATATATTCAGTTTTTTCTTTTTGAGCTTATCTTGAAAAACACAATGTTCAGCACCGCGAACAGCGCTATTACCGCGAGCGAATACACCAGCATGGCATTTATGTCCATCTCGCCGCCGAAAACCTTAGGCGGTATCGAAAAGGTCTCGTTCATGCTTTTGGCAAAGGTGTGGTTGTCTACGCCGTTCAGCACCTTGTCGGCATTCTCAATAGCGGGCTGCATCAGCCTGCAGCGCATTATGGCGGTTATCTGCGAGCCGGGTACGAGGTTTACCGCGGTCTGCACGTTTCCGCTGAACTCTGATACCGGCACGTAAGCGCCAACGACAAAGCCGATGGCGACCGAAATCAGTATGCCGAACGCCGATAGGGTAGAGTCCTTTTTGAAGAAGGACACAAACAGCATGAGTATCATTGAGCCCGACACCGAGCCGAGCAGTACGATGGCGTAAAGCGCCGCGATATCCCATGCCGAGTAGAAGAATCCGCCGCTAACCGCGATGAATATCAGCCCTGCGGTAAGCAGTATGGCGCTTGTGATAAAGGCGCTTAAAGCGGCACCCGTAAAGTAGGACATCACCACTGTCCTGCCCTTTACCGCGGCGGCTTGGTAGTCGTAGTCGATGCGCTCCATCTTGTCGTGCACCATTACGGAGAGCGAGTTGAGCGAGGCGGTGACCATTGAGGTACCGGCTACGCCCGCGACCAGCCAAGCGTTTACTATAGCCTCGGTGTCTGATTTGCTCAGAAGATTCTTTAATTCTCCTAAAGAATTATTCATCATATCCATTATGCTTGTTTTTATGAACAACAAAAACAGGCCCAGCACGATAAGCTGCGTAAGAAGTGACAGCAGCAGCGCTATCCTGTCCTTGCCGTACACCTTGATGTTGCGCACGGTCATGCCTTTGAAGGCGCGCAGGTTCTTTTTTGCGGTCATTTTAATCACCCAGCCTTTTTCCCGTTACCGTAAGGAAAACGTCGTCCATGTTTCCCTTTATGAATTCATAGTCCTTTATGTCGCCGTATTTTTTCAGCAGGGCGGTAGCCTGCTCGCTGCTTTCCATCGGTATCCTGTAGCAGTCCAGATGATACTCAAAGCTCAGCCCGTTTTCGCTCAGCATGCGCTCCGCGACGTCGCTTTGGGGCGTGTACCACAGCAGGCGGTTGCCCGCGTATTTCTGCTTTAGCTCGTGAGGCGTGCCCACAGCGGCTATCTTGCCTGAGTCGAGCACGACCACCTTGTCGCACAGCGCGGTCTCTTCCATGTAGTGAGTGGTGAGAAAAACGGTGAGCCCCGTTTCCTTTTGCAAATCGTGTATGACTTCCCAAACCATGCTGCGCGTCATCGGGTCAAGTCCGGTAGTGGGCTCATCCAAAAACAGTATCTTCGGGCGGTTGAGCAGCGCTCTGGCTATATCCACGCGGCGTTTTTGTCCGCCGCTCAGTTTATCGTATTTGCGGTTGATGATCTCGTCCAGCTCAAAGGTCTTTGTAAGCTCCTCGACCCTGGCTTTGGTTTCGCTTCTCGACAACCCGTAGTACGCGGCGCGCGAAACAAGGTTGTCCTTTACGGTCAGCTGCTTGTCGAGCACGCTGCCCTGAAAAACTATGCCGATAAGGTTCTTGATCTCAAAGGGATCCTTGTCAAGGTCAAAGCCGCCTATCGTCACGCTGCCCGAGGTTTTTTCAAGCACGGTGCAAAGAATATTTATCGTCGTTGACTTGCCTGCTCCGTTCACGCCCAGAAAGGCGAAGAACGAGCCCTCCTCGACCGTAAAGCTGATGTCGCGCACAGCCTGAACGTCTTTATAGTTTTTTACGAGGTGGTTGACTTCAATGGCGTTTTTCATGTTATCTCCTCCTGAGTACACTTATAATAGCACAACATAACAGATAAGAAAAGCTTTTTGATATAAATTGCAAAAAAGCTGCCATGTTATGCAGAAATATGCCTTTTTTCTATTGAAAAAAAGGTTTGAAAATGATATAATTAGCGCATAAAATGAAATAAAGGGGACGGTTTCATTGAAAATCAAGATCATATCCGACAGCACCGGCGACCTCTCGCCCGAGCTTATTGAAAAATATGACATCGCCATCGTACCGCTTTACGTACTGATGGGCGACAATATGCAGAAGGACGGCTTGGAGGTCACGCCTGAGGACATCTATGCTCACGTTGAAAAGACGGGCAAGCTGCCCTCGACCTCAGCGCCCAACCTCGGCGACTTTCAGGACGAGTTCAAGAAGTGGCGCGATCAGGGCTATGACATCGTCCACTTCAATATAAGCAGCGACTTTTCAAGCTCTTATCAAAACGCCTGCGCGGCGGCTGAGGGCATGGACGGCGTGTATGTAGTAGACACCCGCAACCTCTCCACCGGCTCGGGTCTTGTAGTGCTGCACGGCGCAGAGCTTGCTCAGCAGGGCAAGTCTGCCGCCGAGATCAAGGCTGCGTGCGACGCTATGGTCGATAAGGTAGAGGCGAGCTTTGTCGTTGACAGCATAGACTACCTGCATAAGGGCGGCCGCTGTTCGTCCGTTGCGGCGCTGGGCGCTAACCTGCTCAAACTCAAGCCGCTCATCGAGGTCATCGACGGCAAGATGAAGGCGGGCAAGAAGTACCGCGGCAATATCGACAAGGTGATTTTGAACTATGTCGCCGACAAGCTGCGCGGCAGGGACGATATCGACAAGCACCGCATTTTCATCACCCACACCAAGTGCAGCCCCGTTACCGTTCAGCAGGTGCGCGGCAAAATAAACGAGCTGTACCCGGGCTTTGAGGAGATACTCGAAACCACCGCCGGCTGCACTGTAACTTCCCATTGCGGACCGGGAACTCTGGGTATCCTTTTTGTAAGAAAGTAACGATGTTATCAACAGGGGCTCTTTGCGCCGAAAGCAAGAGCTCCTGTATCTTTTATCGGAGGAAATGATATGGCTGACAACACTTCAAAAAAGCTCAGAAATCAAATGATGTATCAGGTATTCGTGCGCAATTTCAGCGCTGAGGGCACTTTTAAAAAGGTCGAGGAGGAGCTTGACCGTATCAAGGCGCTCGGCGCCGACGTGATTTGGCTGATGCCGATACACCCTATAGGCAAGGTCAAACGCAAGGGCACGCTCGGCTCGCCCTATGCTATCAGCGATTACCGCGCAGTGAATCCCGAATTCGGCACGCTCGACGACTTCAAGTCGCTCGTCGCCGCAGTACACGACAGGGGCATGAGGTGCATTATCGACGTGGTGTACAACCACACCTCGCCCGACTCAGTGCTCAGCCGCGAGCATCCCGAGTGGTTCTATCACAAGCCCGACGGTTCCTTTGGCAACAGGGTAGGGGACTGGAGCGATATAATCGACCTAGATTATTCTAATAAAGAATTATGGAGATATCAGATCGACACTCTCAAGTACTGGGCTCAGTGGGTCGACGGCTTCCGCTGCGACGTTGCGCCGCTCATCCCCATAGCGTTTTGGGAGCAGGCGCGCGCCGAGGTCGGGGAAGTCCGCCCGAACGCCCTTTGGTTGAGCGAATCCGTAGAGCCGGAGTTCATCATGTATTTGCGCTCCTGCGGGCTGACGGCGCACTCCGATTGCGAGATATACCGCGCCTTTGACCTAAGCTACGACTACGACTGCTACGGCGAATTCAAGGATTTCCTTTACGGCAAAGGCAGCTTGCAGGCTTACGCCGACGCCGTCAACCGCCAGGAGTATACCTTCCCGGACAACTACGTCAAGCTGCGTTTTCTCGAGAACCACGACCAGACCCGCGCCCGTTTCTTCCTGCCCGACATAAGCACGCTGAAAAGCATGACCGCGTTCATGTTTTTCCAAAAGGGAATGGCGCTGGTTTACTGCGGTCAGGAGCTGGCTCTGCCGCATTTGCCGAGCCTTTTTGACAAGGACACCGTCGATTGGAACGGCGCGGAAGCTGTTGATTTAAGCGGATTTATCGCAAAGCTCGCGCGGATAAAGCGCATGGATATATTTACCGACAGCGTTTACCGCGTGCGCGCCGTCGGCGACGAAGCGCTTACCGCCAGCCATGAGAAGAACGGGGCAAAGGCGGTGGGAGTGTTCCCGCTGAGGGGGCAAACCTCGTTTATCCCCGTCGACCTGCCCGACGGCACATATTCGGAGCTGATATCCGGCGCCGGAACAGAGGTGTTCCGCGGAGGAGTCATTTGCCGCGGAGAGCCGATGATACTGATAGGAAATTGATATAAAAAGCGGATCGCGCCTTGGTAGGTGCGATCCGTTGATTTTTATTCGATTATTTTGATAGAGTTGATAACGGGCTGATTTGCTGCAAGCACCGTGCCGTTGCCGTCAACAACGGGTGTGTTTTCGGCGATCTGATCAACTACGTCCATGCCGTCGGTCACGTAGCCGAAAGCGGCGTAGTTGCCGTCGAGGAAGGGTGAATCCTCATGCACGATGAAGAACTGCGAGCTGCCGCTGTCATAGCTGTTGGCGCGCGCCATAGAAAGAACGCCTCTTTTGTGGCTTAC
Source organism: uncultured Ruminococcus sp. (assembly GCA_902776375.1). Classification (GTDB taxonomy): domain Bacteria; phylum Bacillota; class Clostridia; order Oscillospirales; family Acutalibacteraceae; genus Ruminococcoides. The sequence continues at coordinate 23,140 of CACYPV010000022.1, forward strand.
GGGGTTTTCAACGCCGTTTGCGGAAAATTCGCCCTTGATGTCGTTGTCGCTGCCGCCCGAGCCGTTGCCCTGCGGGTCGCCGCCCTGGATCATAAAGCCCTTGATGATCCTGTGGAAGGTCAGACCGTCGTAGAAGCCCTCGTTTACAAGGTTGAGGAAGTTCTGAACGGAGATAGGCGCGTAGGTGGGGTCGAGGATAAGGCTGATGGTGCCGTAGTCCTTAACGTCGATAGCCACTCTTTTAGAGGTGCCGGTGTAAGGCTTTTTGTAGCCCTTTAGCTCGATAGCCTTGTAGGGTTCGTTATCCTTATCCGAAGGCGTGTAGCTGTAAGGGGTCTTTTCGGCTGCCTGCGTTACCGCTTGGCTTGCGTTTGAGGAAGCGGCGGTCTTTGAGGTTGAAGTCGCGGGGGTTATGCCCTTAACGGCGCTGCTGCTGCCGCCGCAGCCTGCAAGTACGGCGCAGGAAAGCGCGAGAACCAGCGCAAGAGCGATACAGAATACTTTTTTGGTTGATTTCATTTTGTTACCTCCCAATATTTTTGTCGCATTATATTGTAACACCGGGAGCGGGGTAAAGTCAAGGTTTATTTTAGCGCGATCAGGTATCAGAAGGTTAATACCTACTACTACTCCCATTGACACTAAATCAATAATATGATAAAATCTAATGCAGAATCTTTCATGCGGAAGTGAAATAATGGATAACGAAACAATAACTTATATACACGCGCGAAACAAGTGGTTCAACATCAATTTCAAAGAGCTTTGGAGTTACCGCGATCTTGTACTTCTGTTTGTTAAGCGCAATGTCACCACCTCGTATAAGCAGACCATTTTAGGACCTTTGTGGATCGTTATAAACCCTCTGCTGTCCACCTCAGTGTTCACGGTGATTTTCGGCGTTATCGCGGGGATTTCAACCGACGGTATGCCGCAGTTCCTGTTTTATATGTCGGGCAACGTGCTGTGGGGCTTCTTTTCAAACTGCCTTAACAAGGGCTCGGCGACGTTTCTCGGCAACGCGCGGCTGTTTGGTAAGGTCTACTTCCCGCGATTGGCTATTCCCGTTTCAGACATCATGTACTGCCTTTTGAATTATTTTATTCAAATGACGATGTTCATAGGGCTGCTTATATTTTTCACGATAACGAATCCCGCGGTTCAGCCTAATATGTACATTTGCCTTGTGCCGGTCATGATCATCCAGACGGGGCTACTCGGAATGGGCGTAGGAATGATCATTTCGTCCATCACCACAAAATACCGCGACCTCAACATACTTGTAAGCTTCGGCGTGTCGCTGTGGATGTATATCACGCCGGTAGTGTACCCCGTTTCACGCATCCCCGACAGTCTGCGCACACTGTTTTTGCTCAATCCCATGGCTCCTATCGTCGAGAGTTACCGCCACGCCTTTTTGGGCAGCGGCTCGTTTGAGATGTTTTACTGGCTTATCAGCCTGGCCGTTACCGCGCTGATCGTATTTTTCGGAATTATCGTATTCAACAAGGTTGAAAAGAACTTTATAGACACGGTGTAATAATGGATAAGAATTGTGTTATAAAAACAGAACATCTGCAAAAGGAATACCGGCTCGGCGTTATCGGAACGGGCACCCTGCGCAACGATCTCCAAAGCTGGATAGCGAAAAAACGCGGCAAGGAAGACCCGAACCGCCGCATAGGCTCAAAGGAATATACCGAGGGCGAGCGCTTTCTTGCGCTTGACGATGTTAACATAGAGATATATCGCGGCGAGCGCGTAGGTATCATCGGCGCCAACGGAGCCGGAAAAAGCACCCTGCTCAAGCTGCTTTCGCGAATTACATCTCCGACAGAAGGCAACATTGCCTATCGCGGCAGGATCGCGAGTATGCTCGAGGTCGGAACCGGCTTTCATCCCGAGCTTACGGGCAGGGAGAACGTGTACCTCAACGGCGCCATTTTGGGTATGACCCGCGCCGAGGTAGACAAGAAGATCGACGATATCATTGAGTTTTCAGAGTGCGCACAGTTTATAGATACGCCCGTAAAGCGTTATTCCTCGGGCATGTTCGTAAAGCTCGCTTTCGCGGTTGCCTCTCACCTCGACGCTGAGATCATGATAATGGACGAGGTGCTTGCCGTAGGCGACATGAAGTTTCAGCGCAAGTGCATCAGCAAAATGCGCGAGCTCGCCGTTGACCATAACCGCACCGTGCTTTATGTGTCGCACAATATGGGCACCATTCAGGATCTTTGCAACCGCTGCATAGTGCTTGACCACGGCAAAAAGGTGTACGACGGCGACGTTGACGAGGCGATAAAGCTTTATATGGGCGGCGATAATGACGAATTTTTCTCGTATGAATATGCCGACGATACACACAAAAACCCCGTTAAACGCCACGATCTTAACCTTAAAAACGTAAAATACATCGGCAGAACGACCAATATGTTCTACGACAAAGAGCCCCTAAGCCTTGAGCTTGGATGGGAAAACTTAGAGGACATCCCGTCGCTCAGCCTGCGCATCGAGGTTCAGGACGCACGCAGGATACCCATAACATCCTACATCATCGAGGACTTCTACAGCGGCAAAAAGGGCGAGACCCACAGCGAGCAGTTCACCATCGATGTGTCAAAGATCGCGGGCGGCAGGTACTTTACGCGCTATGTTTTCTACAACCGAAAAAGCGAGGCTGTGGCGTATGAGGATATCGAGGACTCGGCGGGCTTGGTTTTCCGCCGCCAGATGTCCGAATTCCACAAACGCCGCTGGAACCGCACTTGGGGAAGCATAAGGCTTGGGGAGATATTATTGAAAAAAGAATAATGAAATGAATAAGGTCGCTGCGCTTCGACAGATATCGGTTGCGCAGCGGCCTTTTTGCGTTTTGTGTTTTAGCTTTCGACAAACGTCAGAATGTCGTTGATGACTTCTTCGCGGCAGCCGTCGTTAAGTATTTCATGGCGGCAGCCGTCGTATAGCTTCATTTGAACGTTCTTGCCGTTCTTTTTCAGGTTTTTGTAAACCGTTTTAACGCCCTTGCCGTAGTTTCCCACGGGGTCGTCGCTGCCCGAAACAAGCAGTATCGGCAGCTTGTCGCTGATCTCTTTGAACCACATTTTGCTGTTAGAAAGCGATTGCAGCTTGATAAGCGCGTAGAAGCCGTTAAGCGTGAAGTGGAAACCGCAGAGGTCGTCGGCGCGGTAGACGTCGCGCGTATCTTTTTGGGTGCACAGCCAGGCTATGCTGTCGTTTTCATCCTTGAAGTGTTTGCAGTAACTTCCGAAGACGAGCTTTTCTATACTGAAATCTACGGCGTGACCGCCCTTCTTTTTTATCTTGCTTTTTATCATTGCAAGCCCTGCCTTTGAAGCGGGATTAGGACCGCCGGTGCCCATATAGATCACCTTGTCCCAAATGGCGGGCGTTGAGGCGCAGCGCACTATAAACGAGCCCATGCTGTGACCGAGCAGGTAGCAGGGGAGATCCTTGCCGAACTCCTCCTTCATAAGCTTTGATACGTTCTGTACGTCCTTGACTAAAAGCTTCCACTCGCCGAGATATCCCAGCTCGCTTTCGTCCTTTACCGTATAGCCGTGGCCGAGGTGGTCGTAGCCGTAGCAGATGTAACCGTGCTCTGCCATAAAGCGCATAAAGTTATCATAGCCGCTGCGGCGGATGTGTTCTGTCATGCCGTGCGCCACGTGGAAAAGTCCCTTGATCTCGCCGTCGGGCATATAGACCCTGCAATAGAGCTGATGCACGCCGTCGACAGACGGGATCCTTCTTTCTGTCATTTCCATAAATATCACTCCTCGCTTGAAATGCACGCCTTAACGGCCTTTTGCCAGCCTGACAGCCGCTTTTCGCGTTCGCTTTCTGTCATCTGCGGCTTGAATATCGTGTTAAGTGCGTTGCTTGAATAAATATCGTTGTAAAAGCCGACCGCTTTGCCCGCAAGCATAGCGGCTCCCGCGGCGGTCGCTTCCTTTTGCACCGGACGGATGACCTCAAGGTTTGAAATATCCGCCTGAAACTGCATTAGAAGATTGTTGGCTGAAGCGCCTCCGTCCACCCTGAGCGCGGCTATCTCGCCGCCCATATCGCTGCGCATAGCGCTGATGACGTCCTCGGACTGGTAGGCGATGCTCTCCAGCGCCGCGCGTATGATGTGTTCTATCCCCGCGCCTCGGGTCAGCCCGGTGATGGTGCCGCGCGCCCTCATGTTCCAGTGCGGAGCGCCCAGTCCGGCGAAGGCGGGCACAATGTAAACTCCGCCGCTGTCGCTGACCTTCCGCGCGAAGTACTCGCTGTCGGCGGCGTCCTTTATGAACCTCAGCTCGTCGCGAAGCCATTGTATCACCGCGCCGCCCACAAACACGCTGCCCTCCAGCGCGTACTGAACGGGCTCGTTCTCGCAGGTGGCGGCTATGGTGGTGACTAGTCCGCTGCGGCTGAATACGGGCTTTTCGCCTGTGTTTGCAAGCAAAAAGCAGCCTGTGCCGTAGGTTATTTTCAGGTCGCCCGCACTCAGGCAGCCCTGACCGTACAGCGCCGCCTGCTGGTCGCCGGCTATGCCGCATACCGGCACCGTCGCGCCCATAAGGTTCATTTCGCCGTAGATTTCGCTGCTGCTGCGAACCTCGGGCAGCATACTCATGGGGATGCCGAAAAGCTCGCAGAGCTCTTTGTCCCATTCGAGCGAGTTGATGTTGTAAAGCATGGTGCGCGAGGCGTTTGTGCGGTCGGTCACGTGAACGCCGCTGAGCTTCCACAACAGCCACGTGTCCACAGTGCCGAACAGCAGCTCGCCACGCTCCGCCTTTTCACGCGCGCCGTTAACATTGTCGAGTATCCATTTTATTTTTGTCGCGCTGAAATACGCGTCGAGCTTTAAGCCGGTCTTTTGCATTATCATGTCGGCGTAGCCGCTCATGCTCTCACAGTAGCCTGAGGTGCGGCGGCACTGCCACACGATCGCGTTGTAAACGGGTCTGCCCGTCGCCTTTTCCCACACGATCGTCGTTTCGCGCTGGTTGGTTATGCCCACGCCGGCTATCTCGTCGGGCGATATCCCGCTTTTTGCTATGCACTCGGTCATCGAGGCATACTGGTTGGCGTAGATGTCCATCGGGTCGTGCTCTACCCAGCCGGGCTGCGGATATATCTGCGGAAATTCCTGCTGCGCCATGCTCACTACGTTACATTCGCGGTCAAACAAAATGCTGCGCGCGCTCGTTGTGCCCTCGTCAAGGGCGAGAATATACTTTTTCATAAGCAGTTGAAAAATGAAATTTGATAGTTGAAAACAAGGGTCGCTGCGCTCCGGAGTTAAATCGGCGCGGTTCGATAGGAAGCACGCGGCATTATAAATCGGAGCGAAGCGACCATAAACTGTTAATTATTTATTGTTAATTGTTAATTGTTGCGAAGCAACTACTCTATGGGTTCAAAGTCCGCAACGCCGTGCTTGCACAGCGGGCAGATGAAGTCCTCGGGCAGCTCGTCGCCCTCGTAAACATAGCCGCACACCTTGCAGACCCAGCCCTTTTTGCCCTCGGTCTCGGGCTTGGGCTTGACGTTGTTCTGATAATATGTATAGGTCATGGTCTCTTTGTCAGAGAGCACTCTTGCCTCGGTGACGGTGCAGATGAACATGCCGTGGGTGTCGAGGTCAACGTAGTCCTCCACCTTCAGCGACATAAACGAGTTGATGTACTTGGGCAGGAACACCAGACCGTTGTCGGAGCGCAGGGGTTCCCAGTTTGCGAATTTGTCAACGTTCTTTCCGCTCTGGAAACCGAAGTTTTCAAACACGCTGAACGGCGCGTCAACAGACAGGCAGTTCACGTTCATAACGCCGGTGTTCTTGATTGTGTGATGCGAGTAATTCTGCTTGTTGATGCAAACGGCAACGCGGTTGGGGGAGTTTGTCACCTGAGTAACGGTGTTGACGATAAGGCCGTTGTCCTTCTTGCCGTCGTTTGAGGTAACTACATACAGACCGTAGCCGATGTTAAACAGCGCGGTCAGGTCGTTCTTGTTCGCCTTTTCGCCGTCCTGCTCGATGTAGTCGTGGCAGAGCGCGTCGGCAAGCTCTTCAAGCTGAGCCTTGCTTTCGTCGTTGAGCGCGGACATGATGCGCACGGTGGGCTCTACGAATTCTATCTTCTTGCAGCCCTCGAGCATTTTCTTCATGGTTCTCGCCGCAAGCGGAGCCCATGAGCCGTTCTCGATGAGGGCGATCGTTTTGTTCTGGAAGTTGCGCTCGGTCAGGTGGTTGATGAATTCGCGCATGAAGGGGAATATCTCCGCGTTGTAGGTGGTGGTGGCGAGCACTATCCTGCCGTAGCGGAAAGCGTCCTCGACGCACTCAGCCATGTCCTCGCGGGCGAGGTCGTTGACTACTACCTTCGGGCAGCCCTTGGCTTTAAGCTTTTCGGCAAGCAGCTCCACAGCCTGCTTGGTGTGACCGTAAACTGAGGTATAGGCGATCATTATGCCCTCGGTCTCAACGCCGTAGCTCGACCAGGTGTTGTACAGGTCAAGGTAATAGCCGAGGTTTTCGGTGAGGATGGGACCGTGCAGCGGGCAGATAGTCTGAATGTCAAGCTTCGCCGCCTTTTTCAGAACAGCCTGTACCTGAGCGCCGTACTTGCCGACGATGCCGATGTAGTATCTTCTCGCCTCGCAAGCCCAATCCTCCTCAACGTCGAGCGCGCCGAATTTGCCGAAGCCGTCAGCGGAGAAGAGCACCTTGTCCTTTGTGTCGTAGGTCATGATGACCTCGGGCCAGTGAACCATCGGCGCGGCAACGAATGCGAGGGTGTGCTCGCCGAGCTCAAGGGTGTCGCCCTCTTTTACAACGATCCTTCTGTCCTCAAATTCGGTGCCGAAGAAGTTCTTCATCATGGTGAACGCCTTCGCGCTTGAAACGATGGTAGCGTCGGGATAGTTCTGCATGAAGTTGAAGATGTTCGCCGAGTGGTCGGGCTCCATGTGCTGAACAACAAGGTAGTCGGGCTTTTTGTCGCCGAGAGCCTCGTCTAAATTGCTGAGCCATTCAAATTTAAAATTGCGGTCGACCGTATCCATAACGGCGATCTTTTTGTCAAGTATAACGTATGAGTTGTAAGCCATGCCGTTGGGCACGTCGTACTGACCCTCAAAAAGGTCGATTTTGTGGTCGTTCACGCCAACGTAAACGATGTCGTTTGTGATTTTCAAAAATATAACCCTCTTTCTGTGAATGATATGGTTTATGCTTAGTACAATATTAACATAAATAATTGCGGTTTACAAGAGTTTTTTAAAAAGTATTTCTGTATTTGGCGATTGTTGGCAGGGGAAAATATGGGGAATAATACTATGATGAAAGGTAAAAATAAGAAAGAACGCACAGCCTATGAGCCATGCGTTCCAATAATAATAGTATCAACTTGTCTTGATCACCGAAAAATCATTTTTTCTTCTTTTTGATTATCAAAACTATTATCGCGATGATCGCAACTGCGCCCACTCCTATAAGCACCCAAACAAACACCGGGATACCGTTGCCGGAGCTTGAGGGGGAATCGGTCTTTTCATTAGGCGTTGAGGCTGCTTCGTCGGCTGTAGCGGAGTCGGTCTTCTTATCCGAGCCGCCCTTTAGCGCCGCGTTTAACTTATCCATATCGTACAAACCGCTGTAATCCGTCAATTCTTCGTTTTGAACGACAAGCACAGCGTCGGGCTTTGCGCCGCTGTCAATATCGTTGCCGTCTTTGTTGACCATCATCAAGGTGCCCGACATAGCATAGTTAAAGGGCTCGGGATAGTAGGGCTTCAAAAGCATGCAGGTTCCGCCGCCGCTGTTTTCGCCGAGGATCTTAACGCCGCGCTCCTGCGCAATGCATGCCATTAGGTTGGCGCTTGAGAACGAAAGCGGCGAGGTGATGATGCCGTAGTTGAAATCGTATTTGACCTCGTCGTCCTTCTCGTCAAACTTGCCGTCGAGGTTTTTGTCGATCTTCGCGCTTTGGTTAAGGATGCTGCCGGTGGCCACGTTTTTCAAACTAAGCTCGCCGTTTCCGGTCATGATAGACAGCATATAGATCGCCACTGAGGACGAGCCGCCGCCGTTGCAGGAAAGGTCTATCACAAAGTTCTCGACGCCATTCTCCTTTGCGTAATCGAGCGACCATTTGAACGCCTTAACGACCGCGTCGGTAAATTCGTTGAAAGCAAAAATAACGGTCTTGTCCTTTATAACAAGGAATATATCTTTGTCCCATTCCTTGACATGTTCATAGTTGTCATAGGCTGCGTTGCGGGTCGCCTTTACCAGATCGACAAGGCTCTCTTTTACCTGCTGGTCCAATAAAAATGACATCAAATCTTCAAGCTTTTCATTCGATTGATCGCCAAGCGCCTCGTTTAGCGCCTTGCCCACCGTCGTGTTGGCTTTTTTCTCGAGAGACTGTGAGATCAGACCGCTGAAAAATGTGTGTCCGCCGTCAAAGAACAGCGAATCGATGTAAAACAGACCAAAGTAAAAATCAAGCTTGTCCTTAGATTTCAAAAGCTGCTTGGCTTTCTTAGTAAGATCGTTGTATTCGTCAAGGGTTTTATTAAAGCCTTTTTCGGCAATGCTGGGGGCGATTTTAGCCTTAGGCGGCTTGCCGTAAAAACTATCCACCATGAAGCACAGCTCGTTATATGTGTAGTCTATAAGTGTAGCGTCGCGTTCAAGCGATTCGTAAAGCGCGTCGTCGCTATAATACGGCTTATCCATAACGCTCGTGAAGTAAATGCTGTCGTTAAGGTAAAACGCCGATTGGTAGGTCATCGCGAACATGTCCGCAATAGAGGTAAGAGGAAAGTAAACATTGCCGTCGACAGCGGTGATGTCTATGTTGTACTTGCCGAAATCAAGGTCAAGACCATTTATCTTATCGTTGTCGACCTTGTATTCCTCATCGCTCAGATAATCTGCCTTCATTTCCTCGCTGATCGGTTTATTGTCATAGAACAGCACTTTTTCAAACGCGTCGAAGTGCACGGTATCCTTTTCGGGATCGACCGTGAATCCGCCGTTTTTGTCGGAAATGGTAAAGGTTCCGTCGCCGTTGTCGGCAGTTTTGAATTCCACGGTGTAGATCTGATTAAGATAATCCGTAGCGTTGATATAGGGCAGGTTCATGTCGGGGCGGAAAAGGCAGGTCATGGCCTTCTTGGTGTCTTTGTCGAAAAGATAGGCGGTAACGTCTTTCTTTTGATAAGTAACTTTTTCGCCGGCAGCATTAGCTGTTGCGGGCAAAACGAGCATAGCGGCAAGCATAAGCACCGCGAGCACGGGGGATAGGATCTTTTTCATTGATTTAGCTCCTTTCGTACGGCGGTTTAAGCGCCGTTAACTCGTTTTTATTCTACAAAACTCGAGCTCCGTTGTCAATAGATGATTAAAATAAAAGCCGCTTTTGTCAACGTCTGACAGGAAGCGGGGCGTCAAGAAAAAATAATTTGCATACAAAATATTTTTGCAAAAACTATTGACTTTTCAAAATAGTTGTGATACAATTAATTTGCAAACAAAATAATTCATATTTTACAAAAGGAGGCAACGCATATGTCATTCTACGATTACAAGGTCAAAACAAGAAAAGGTGAGGACTTCGACCTCGCAACGCTTAAAGGAAAGGTAGTTCTTATTGTAAACACCGCTACAGGCTGCGGCTTCACGCCCCAGTACGAAGGGCTTGAGGCGCTCTACGAAGAGTATCATGACAAGGGCTTCGAGATCCTCGATTTCCCCTGCAACCAGTTCCGCAATCAGGCGCCCGGCACCGATGAAGAGATTCATCAGTTCTGCACCCTCAAATACAAAACGCAGTTCGACCAGATGAAGAAGATCGACGTAAACGGCGAAAATGAAGACCCGCTGTTCACCTTCCTCAAAAAGGAAATGCCCGACGAGGAGGTCAAGGGACTCAAAGCAAAGGCAGCCATGAAGGCGGTCTCCAAGATAAGCGAGAGCACAAAGGCTCCCTCCGATATCAAGTGGAATTTCACAAAGTTCCTCGTTGATAAAGAGGGCAAGGTCGTTGGCAGATACAATCCTACGGTCGAGCCGAAGAAAATCGAGGGCGATATCGCCGCACTGATTTGAGCTATGGAAGATAAATACGAAGCGCTAAAACTGAAAAACCAACTTTGCTTTCCCATTTATCTCTGCGCCAAAGAGATACAGCGGCGCTACACGCCCTATCTGGACAGGCTCAATCTGACCTACACCCAGTATGTGGTCATGATGTATTTTTGGGAGCACGGCGGCTCAAACGTCAAGGCGATAGGGGAGACGCTGTTGCTTGACCCCAGCACGCTGACCCCGCTGTTAAAAAAGTTGGAGGCGAAGGGATACCTCACGCGCACGCGCTCAAAAGAGGACGAGCGAAATCTGATCATCGAGCTCACCGAAAGCGGCGAAGCGCTGAAGGATCAGGCGGTTGAGATACCCGCGCAAATGGGAAAATGCCTTGCGCTTAGCGAGGACGAGGCGACAAGCCTTTACAAAATCTTATACAAAGTCTTACTAAATATCGAAAAGGAGTAATAGAAATGGCAGTAAAAACAGTTGATGAATCGACATTCGAAAAAGAAGTTTTACAGGCAGAAAAGCCGGTTTTGGTAGATTTTTACGCTGATTGGTGCGGTCCTTGCAGAATGCTCAGACCCTCTTTGGATGAGCTTGCGGACGAGAGAAGCGACATCGAGGTAGCTGCGGTCAACATCGACGAAAACCTCGACCTTGCCGATGAATACGAAATTTCCTCGATCCCCTGCGTGGTGCTGTTCAAAAACGGCGCAGAGGCTGACAGAAGCGTCGGCTTGGTTCCGAAGGAGGCGCTTGAAGCGCTGCTGGGGTAAACGCTATGACGGATATCATTATTATCGGCGCGGGTCCTGCGGGGCTGACCGCCGCGATATACGCCCGCCGCGCAGCTAAAAGCGTGCTTGTGCTCGAGGCTAAGGGCTACGGCGGACAGATAATCAACACGCCGCATATCGAGAATTATCCCGTAGCGGCGCACATCTCGGGCTTCGATTTCGCTACGAAGGTCTACGAACAGGCAAAGGCTCTCGGCGCCGAGTTCAAGTTTGAAAAGGCGATTGAGATCCGCGACGACGGCGAAATAAAAACCGTAGTGACCCCAAAGAACGAGTATGAGGCTAAGGCAGTCATCATCGCCACCGGCAGCGAGAACCGCAAGCTGGGCGTTGAGGGCGAGGACAAGCTCGTCGGCAGAGGAATATCCTACTGTGCGACCTGCGACGGAGCCTTCTTCCGCAAAAAGAACGTAGCTGTCGTCGGCGGCGGCAACACCGCGCTCGAGGACGCGCTTTATATGGCTGACATCGCCGATAAGGTCTATCTGATTCACCGCAGAGATTCGTTCCGCGGGGAAGAGGCGACCGCCGAAAAGCTGCGGCAGCGCGAGAACGTGGAGCTCGTGCTCAACAGCCAAGTCACTAAGCTGAACGCCGAAAAGCGTTTGCAGAGCGTTGAGGTGACGGACAAGCAGGGCAACACGCGCACGCTTGAAGTGAGCGGACTTTTCGTCGCCGTGGGCAGAATCCCCGAAAACAAGAGCTTTGAAAACCTTATCGAGCTCGACGGCGCAGGCTACGCCGCCTCGGCAGAGAACTGCCGCACCAAAACACCGGGCGTTTTCGTAGCCGGCGACAACCGCCAAAAGGAAGTCCGCCAGCTCGTGACCGCCGCGTCCGACGGCGCAGTGGCCGCGACCGAAGCGGTAAAGTATTTGAATGAATAACAAAGACGGAGCGTGCGAAAAACGTGCGCTCCGTCAATTACTGAAATATTTGAAATTATAAAAAATAATGATTGACATTTGCATACAGATTTGATATAATACCTTTTGTGAGCGAAAAAGCACACAAATATATGCAGGTATGGCGGAATTGGCAGACGCGCATGGTTCAGGTCCATGTGAAAGCAATTTCATGCAGGTTCAAGTCCTGTTACCTGCACCAAAGGGACAGTTATCCGAACTGTCCCTTTTCTCATACCATGATTTCCGAAAATGCCCGAAAACGGCTTGAATACTGAGGTTTTGATATCTCTCATAATCAAGTTGGATTTCTTTCGGTAAGCGTGAAGCAGGATAAAATGCTGTCATTATTACGACCATTTGCAGTCAGGTTTGCTGTCAGAATGGCAGGCTTTATCAACAAATATAAGAGAATTAACCCACAAACTGCTGTCAATATGATTTCAACAGCAGGAAAATGAAGAAAATCTATCGGCGGACTATTGTTTCTATTAAAATAAAAAAGCAGAGCTGTTGTTTCAAAATAGCTCTGCTTTTATCGTTTTCTAATTCTCACAAAGGATTGAATTTTATCTGACAAAATGTTACAATATATTCATATAGATTTTCTTAACGTGAGGTGAACGACATGACTCCCGAAGCGAAAGCCCGTCAGATTATTGACAAAAAGTTAATTCAATCCGGTTGGCTCATCCAAGACTTGCGGCAGATAAATCTCTCGGCAGGTGTTGGCGTTGCTGTGCGCGAATTCCCGACAAGCACCGGACCTGTTGACTATGCGCTTTTTGTAGATGGGTGTCCTGTCGGTGTACTGGAAGCCAAGAAAACAGATTCCGGTGAAAACCTCACAATCGTTGAGGAGCAATCCTCACGTTACGCTCACAGCACCCTGAAATATGTCGGTTCGGATTATCAAATTCGCTTTGCATATGAAGCGACGGACAAGCTGATTCGTTTTACCGACTATGACGATATCAAATTCCGTTCACGCAAAATTTATTCTTTTCATCGTCCCGAAACGTTACGGTATTATCTTTCTCAGCCCGATACCATCCGCAATTATATGAAGCAGTTTCCTCCGCTTGATGAAACCGGCTTTCGCAAGTGTCAAATCACCGCCATAAAAAACCTTGACCGATCTCTTGCGGACAATCGCCCAAGGGCGCTGGTTCAAATGGCGACCGGCGCAGGCAAAACCTTTACTGCTATCACAGCGTCATACCGTATGCTCAAATACGGCAGAATGAGAAGGATTCTGTTTTTGGTTGATACAAAAAGTCTCGGTGAGCAGGCGGAACGTGAGTTCCTTGCCTACACACCGAATGACGACGCGCGCTCATTTTCTCAATTATACGGCGTTCGCCGTCTCAAAAGCTCCTATATCCCGGGTGATGTGCAAATCTGTATCAGCACCATTCAGCGTATGTATTCGATCTTGCGCGGTGAGGAATTGGACGAAAGCGCCGAGGAAGTTAATTTTGCCGAGCTGAAAACCGCCGACAAACAGCCGCGAAAAGAGGTTGTATATAACGCAAAGTATCCGCCCGAGTTTTTCGACTGTATTATCGTGGACGAGTGCCACCGCTCCATTTATAACGTATGGAGCCAAGTGCTGTCCTACTTTGATTCCTTTATTATCGGTCTGACCGCTACGCCCGACAAACGCACCTTTGCCTATTTTAACCAGAATGTTGTCAGTGAGTATTCGCGCGAGCAGGCGATCGTGGACGGCGTTAATGTCGGTGAAGATATTTTCCTGATCGATACCGAGGTTACCAAGAACGGCGCGCACATCATGAAGCAGATGATCGAAAAGCGCAACCGCCTTTCACGCGAGCAGCGTTGGGAGCAGCTTGACGAGGATCTGGATTACAAAGCGCCGCAGCTTGACCGCGATATCGTCAACCCGAGTCAGATACGCACCGTGATTCGTACCTTCAAAGAAAGTTTGTTCACGGTTCTTTTTCCACGCAGGAAAGAGGTTCCCAAGACCTTGATTTTTGCCAAAACCGACAGTCACGCGGACGATATTATTCAAATCGTGCGTGAGGAATTCGGCGAGGGCAACGACTTCTGCAAGAAGATCACCTATAACGCCGAGAACCCCGAGTCGGTTCTCAGCAAGTTCCGCAACGACTACAATCCGCGCATTGCCGTCACAGTGGATATGATCGCCACGGGAACGGACGTCAAGCCGATCGAGTGTCTGATTTTTATGCGTGACGTGCGCAGCAAGAATTACTATGAGCAGATGAAAGGTCGCGGAACACGCACCTTGTCAAAGGACGACCTGCAAAAGGTCAGCCCGTCTGCAATGGAAAACAAAGACCATTTTGTGATCGTAGACGCCGTGGGCGTTACCAAATCGAAGAAATCGGAAACACGCACCTTAGAGCGCAAGCCCTCTGTTTCGATGCGCGAGCTGATGTTCAATGTCGCCTGCGGCAGAAAGGACGAGGACACGCTGACCTCGCTTGCCAACCGCGTCATCCGTCTGAACAGCCAGATGTCCAACGCCGAACGCCGCCGGTTTGCTCAAACAGTCGGCGTCAACGCCGGACAGATCGCCGAGAATCTGTTGAACGCCTTTGATGAGGATGTAATACGCGCAAAAGCGCAGTCGGATAACAAGGTGGATATCCCCACCGACGAACAGCGGCAGCAGGCAAAAACGGAGCTGATCGCACAAGCCGTCGCGCCGTTTCAGAATCCCGAAGCGCGTGAGTTTATCGAGAACGTGCGCCGCAGTCACGACCAGATCATTGATAATGTCAATATAGATACGGTGCTGTTTGCCGGCTTCGATACCCAACGGGAAGAAAACGCGGACAGAGTGCTCAAAACTTTCCGCGAATTTATAGAAGAAAACAAAGACGAGATCATTGCCCTGCGCATTATCTATAACGAGCAGTACAAAGACCGACCCATGCTGATCGACGGCTTGAAAAAGCTGTATGAAAAGCTGAAAAACAAGGGCGTCACCGTGGAACGCCTGTGGGATTGCTACGCGATCAAACAGCCTGAAAAGGTCAAGCGCGGCACCATAGCGCAGCTCACCGATCTGGTGGCGATGGTGCGCTTTGAAATGGGCTACACGGACAACCTCGCGCCGTTTGCCGACAGGGTGAACTACAACTTTATGCAGTGGACGCTGCGCCGCAACGCCGGCGCGGTGCATTTCACCGACGAGCAAATGGAATGGCTGCGCCTGATCAAAGACCACATCATTTCGTCCCTCAGCATTGAGCCGGACGATTTGGAGCTGAATCCCTTCGACCGCAAGGGCGGCTTAGGCAGGTTCTATGAGGTGTTCGGAGATGAATATGAAGCGGTATTACACGAAATGAATATTGAATTAGTAGCGTAAAGGAGATTGTATAATTATGAGTATCTATGAAGGATTAAAAGATGCAATTAATATTGCTCAAAAAGCAGATAATATTGACTTGTATAAAAAGCTGTTAGATTTAAGCAAAGATGCATTGGATTTACAAGATCAAATATCAAAACTCCAAGCTGAGAACATAAAATTAAAAAGTGCTAAACAATTAGATGAAAGGATAGAATATCACAAGCTGGAAGAAGTAGATACATTACATACGGAATATCCATACATTACATTGAAAGATGATCCGCTAAGGATTAGGTATTGCGCCATTTGTTGGGGTAGAGATAAAAAACTAATCCAGTTATTAGATGAATTAAACTGTGAAGAATGTTTACGACTAAAAGGTTATTGATATGCAAATAATTGAAATCGGAAAACTATTAATATATGAACAACCCTCTAAGTATATTGTAAAATCAACAGAATATGATGATAATTATGCTATACCTGTCTTAACTGCCGGAAAAACGTTTATTCTCGGATATACTGATGAAACAGATAATGTTTTTGACAAGTTGCCAGTTATCATTTTTGATGATTTTACAACAGCTACAAAGTATGTAGATTTTAAATTCAAGGTCAAATCATCTGCTATGAAAATTCTACATATCAATCAAGAACTGGTTTTGCCAAAATACATATTCTATAGATTGCAAACGATTAACATTGACCATAGCACACATAAACGTTACTGGATTCAACAGTATTCAAAAATCAAAATTACTATTCCGACTATTCCTGAACAAGAAAGAATAGTCAAGCAAATCGAAGAATCCATGTCCCAACTTGACAGCGCGGTTGCCACGCTGAAAAAAACCAAACAGCAGTTGGAAATCTACCGTCAGGCAGTCTTGAAGGCTATGTTTGAAAATAAGTCTGAGTGGAGTTGGTGCATTCTTGGCGATGTTATTGACATCTTAACTGATTATCACTCTAATGGTAGTTACAAAACTCTTAAGGAAAACGTGACACTATTAGATAGCCCAAGCTACGCAATAATGGTACGTTCAACTAATTTTGAAAAAAATGATTTTCAAAACGATATTAAGTATATTGATGAACACAGTTATCATTTCCTTAAGAAAAGTCAGCTTTTTGGCGGTGAGGTGCTGATGGGAAAAATCGGTAATGCCGGAAGAGTATACTACATGAAAAAACTCTCGCAACCCATGTCATTAGCAATGAATATGTTTGCTATGAGGTTTAAAGATTGTGTTCTGAGTAAGTATGTGTACTATTACTTGGTGTCGCCACAAGGGAAAATGAATATTAAGCAATATGTAAAGGGAGTAGGAACTCCAACCATAGATAAAAAGTCGGTGCGTAGCCTAAAATTGATATACCCTAGTTTAGAAAAGCAAAAGCAGTTGATTGACGAGATTGAACAGAGGCTTTCGGCTTGCGATTCAATTGAACAAACCATCAACCAATCTTTACAACAAGCCGAAGCGTTGCGGCAGAGTATATTAAAACAAGCATTTGAGGAGGAGCAGTAAATGCCTAAAGGAATGGAAACTGAACAAATAGAACTATTCTTTCCATATTACGTAAACCAAGAAAGACTTCTTGATATATATGCGATTCTTAATGGAGGATACTCAGAGTTTTCTGAGGTAACTGCATCAAGAAGTGCTGAGAAGACAAAGAAAGGAAAGGCTGATGTGAGTTTTTCTGGGTTTAAGATTTTTAACTTTGGTGTTGGAACATCAGTAGCTGGTGAAATTGGAAATAGTAATGGTAGCAATGAAGAAGCTAAAGAACGAAAAGTTCATACTGTTACTTCTGTTTTAAGCAAGGTTAAGTATGAATTGGCAAATAGAAAAATGTTGGTAGATATAATAAACTCAAAACCAGGAAATTTTGTATGTTTGCCTGTAAATCTTTCTATTAATTCTATTCAGTTGCTCTTGAATGAGTTAGCAGATATATTCAAATTAACCGATGAAATTTCTAAGTTAGAAAAGAAGCCGTCTACAAAGAGTAGCGATTCTAAAGAGCTTGAAAAAATATCAAAAGCTATGAAACGGTTATTTGATGGAGAGGAAATATTATTTCAAACAGATTCTTATGCAATTATTGGAAATATTATTGAATCGAATTTATACCAAAGCGTAACATCAGATTTAATTAGGACAGAGCTCAAGTGTTTAGCACAGGTAAAGCGAGTGTTTCCAGATGGAACTGAGTTGATGAGAAATACTATCTTTTCAAAAATAAACGAACCGGAATCAAAACAAGAATTAATCGATGCACTAAAAGGGTTTACAGTGAATAATGTATATGATTTTGATGCAGTAGTAGTTCCATCGATTCATGATAAACCTGTATATCAATTGGAAATAATAGCTTTGTATCAGTGATTATATTGGCTTTAACAATTTGGAGGATAATATGGATGTGAATTTGGGAATGTTTTGGGTTACTGTCGTATATGCTGTTACAACAATAGCTATTTTTATTGCGAATCTTATATCAGCAAATTCTGCAAAAAATCAACTTAAAGAATCCATACGACAATTTGATGAGTCTCGTAGGTTAGATTGTATGCCATTTTTGCAGTTGGAAAAACTTACAAAAGCGCAAGGTGAAAGTATTGATATTTCAATACCTCCAAACTTGGAGGATGATATTTTTTCGGAAGTATCAAAACACTACTTTGTATTAAAGAATCTGGGTAAAGGTACAGCTATTAATCTATACTATTCATGGGAAGATAAGAACACTGGACATGATAGCACCGATTACCCATCTATAAGTGCTATAATGAGTGGCGATAGCTATCAAATCAGATTAGAAACAAAAGCTAACGAAGATATCGAAGGTTGGATCGAATGGCATTTTGATGATATGATTAAACATCATTATCATCAAAGAGTTAAGATAAAGATTGTAGATAATCGCACAGTGGAGTGTGATAACGACCAAGTGGTTTATGAAGCAGTATATTAAGGAGAAACAAATGCCTGACCAAACATCAACCATTATTTCAAAAGTATGGGGGCTGTGCAATCCGCTCAGGGACGATGGCTTGTCCTACGGCGACTATCTGGAACAGCTCACCTACCTGATTTTCTTAAAAATGTCCTATGAATATTCCAAACCGCCGTATAAGCGCAACGTCGGTATTCCCGAGGGCTGCACTTGGGCGGATATGAATACGCTCAAAGGCGCGGAGCTGGAGGAAAAGTATAAATCTATCTTGGAAACGCTCGGCGAACAGGGCGGTATCCTCACCAAAATCTTTCAGGGCGCCACCAACAAAATCAATAATGCCGCCATCCTCTACCGCGTCGTGCAGATGATCGACAAGGAAAACTGGGTGTCTATGTCCTCCGACGTCAAGGGTGAGATCTACGAGGGCTTGCTGCAAAAGAACGCCGAGGATATCAAAAGCGGAGCCGGTCAATACTTTACACCGCGTCCGCTAATCCGCGCTATGGTGCGCTGCGTCAGCCCCGAACCGATGAAAACCATTGCCGACCCGTGCTGCGGCAGCGGCGGATTTTTCCTTGCGGCGCACAGCTTTATTGCGGAAAACTTCACGCTTGACCGCGAGCAAAAGGAGTTTCTCAAAAACAGCACCTTCTACGGTAACGAGATCGTTTCCGCGACATATAAAACCGCACTGATGAATCTCTATCTGCACAATATCGGAGACATTTACGGCGAGGTGCCTATTACGCGCGGCGACGCTCTGCTGACAGACCCCGGCTACCGCGTGGATTATGTGCTCACCAATCCGCCGTTCGGCAAAAAATCCTCCATCACCTTCACCAACGAGGAAGGCGAACAGGAGGATGAGGACTTGGTATACAACCGTCAGGACTTCTGGACGACCAGCTCCAACAAGCAGCTGAACTTTGTGCAGCATATCAATACCATTCTCAAAGCAACAGGCAAGGCGGCTGTCGTTGTGCCGGATAATGTGCTGTTTGAAGGCGGCGCAGGCGAAACTGTCCGTGAACGCCTGCTTGAAACCACCGACTTACATACCATTCTCAGACTGCCGACCGGCATTTTCTATAAGCCCGGCGTCAAGGCGAACGTCATCTTTTTCGATAAGCGTCCTGCGAGCAAGGATACGCAGACCAAAGAGGTTTGGATTTACGACCTGCGCACCAATACGCACTTTACCCTCAAAAAGAATCCCATGACCGACGCGGACTTGGAGGATTTTATAAAGTGCTATAACCCCCAGAATCGGTATGAACGCAAGGAGACCTATTCAGCGGATAATCCCGACGGCAGGTGGCGAAAGTATAATATCGACGAAATCAAAAGCCGTGATAAAAAGAGCCTCGACATCTTCTGGATCAAAGACAAATCCTTAGCCGACCTCGACAACCTGCCCTCACCCGACGAGCTGGCAGCCGACATCATCGAAAACCTCCAAAGCGCATTGGACAGCTTCAAGGAATTGCAGGCACAATTGAGAACTGAATAAACACTTTGCCCCGCTCAACCGAGCGGGGTATTTTTATGCCTTGTTACACTTTTGTTCGATAACATAATCCGCCCTTGCTTTCAATTCCTTTCGCCCATCTGAACGAGCTGTTGGACGGCTGCAACGCCGCCAACAAGCTCGACGAAGCGGAGCGTTTTTTGGAAACACTATTTGCCAATACCGATGAAATCCCACAGAGAGAAATAATAGCTCAAGCACAAACAAGAAATATCGCCAAGCGGA
Organism: uncultured Ruminococcus sp.; assembly: GCA_902776375.1. Taxonomy (GTDB): domain Bacteria; phylum Bacillota; class Clostridia; order Oscillospirales; family Acutalibacteraceae; genus Ruminococcoides. The sequence continues at coordinate 43,034 of CACYPV010000022.1, forward strand.
CGCTTGACGAAGCTAAGAAAAAGCTGCACATCAGCTCTGTCAAAATCGGCAGCCAATGGTTTTGGAGAAGAAATTGAGGAAGGTTGCAACCGTGTGTGTATAAGGCTTTTTTGCAAGGTTGCAGAATTTCTATAGACACACACTCTTGCAATCTTGATTTTTTCTTCTGTTGGAATCCCTTATTGATTTAACACCGAGGAAGTGAATTGATTTATTGATTCAGTTATTGATTTACATTTTAGGGTATAGCGAGGTACGCCAATGGCAAGCCATTGACACCTCGTTGGGGGCGACCCCCCAGACTGTGTCAAAAGTCCGCCGCTAATTGGTGAATGATTCCCCAACCCCCATTGAATTGTTTACAATGAAAAAATAAAAGAGGTCAAGCAGCTTTGATTGCTGCAATTAACCTCTTTGCACCAAATGTATTGATTGCTCTCTTAATGTTGAGAGCTAAAAAGGCAAGCGAAATTTCACCTTCCACTTTCTTCTTTCCTTGTATTATAGAGTAGTAGTTATTAGAGTCCCTCTCCAAGGACTGTATGCTATACTGTTAGAGATACTGTGGATTAGTATTTCTTTCCTACCG
>CACYPV010000023.1 GCA_902776375.1 uncultured Ruminococcus sp.
ATCTTAGACAGCATACTTTGAAATTGAATTGAACCGCCGTATGCCGAACGGCACGTACGGTGGTGTGAGAGGGCGGAATTATTCCGCCCTACTCGATTTATTCATATTTCGCTCTTTCGCCGCCGATGTATTTCGGGCGGGTCCTTGCTGCCAGAAGTATGGCGCTGCCTATGTGGTCAAGGCTCAATCTGACGGGCACCGCTACGCGCTTTAGGTGCATACCTATCAGCGTGCCGCCGATATCAAGTCCCGCGTCAGCCCTTATTTCCTCAAGCATGACGGGGTCTTTAAAGGTGCGGTAAGCGGTAGTTGCGAACGAGCCGCCCGCCTTGGGCTGCGGAACTACGCACACCGTCTCGGCGTTCGGCACCGCCTCGCGCTCGACGCAGATCGCGCGGTTAAGGTGCTCGCAGCACTGCGCGGCGAGGTAAACGCCGCTTTTCTGCGTTGCTTCGTAAATTCCGCCAAATACCTGTTCGGCGGTCTCCAAGCTTGAATCGTGGCCGATAACTCCGCCCGCGACCTCGCTGGACGAACAGCCTACGACCAGGATGTCGCCCTTTTTCAGCCCTGCCGCGGCGATTATTTCCTCAGCCGCCTGTTTTGCCCGGTTGTATATTTCAGTGTTCATAATATCATCTCCGAATCTATTATAGCAGATTACGGAAAAAAATCAAATCAATTTTCCGAAAAGTTGCATAGTTGCATACAACTTTTGGCTTTTTTTCGCTGTTAGTGAAGGGGTGTTCACTTAACGGGCGCTGCTTCATATAATGGTAATGAAAGGAAGTTTAAAAGTGAAAGGCTATTTTAAAGCTTGGGCAAAGGCGGCGGGGCTGCGCGCGATAAGAACCTTCGCCCAGAGCGCCGCGGCGTCGATAGCGGTATGCGCGTTCATCGACGAAGTGAACTGGGGCGCGCTGCTTTCGACGGCGGTGCTGGCGGCGGTGCTCTCGCTGCTCAACTCTGTCGGCGGCTTGCCCGAGTTGGAAAAAGGAGAAGATAAATGAGCTTAACAGGAAAAAAGGGCGTTGATGTTTCGTCGTGCAACGGCGACGTCAGCATTGAGGCTATCAAAAAAGCGGGCTATGATTTTGTGATGATCCGCTGCGGCTACGGCAGCGACTATGCGTCGCAGGATGATACGCAGTTTGAAAACAACGTGCGCAAGTGCGAAAAGGCAGGCGTTCCGTGGGGAGCATATCTTTATTCCTACGCGCTCGGCACCGAGGACGCCAAAAGCGAGGCGCGCCACGTTATCAGGCTGCTCAAGGGCAAGCGCCCCACGCTGCCGGTGGCTATCGACATCGAGGACGCCGACGGCTATCACGAGCGGCACGGCGGCTGGAACTTCAAAACGATCAACGCCGTGACAAAAACTTTTATTGAAGAGATCCGCAAGGCGGGGTATTACCCAATGCTCTACACGGGCTTTGAGGAGCTTGACAATTTGATCTCACCCGAGGTCGCCAACAGCGTGGACATCTGGTTCGCGCAGTGGTGGAAGACCTGCGACTACAAGGGCAAAAACCTGGGCATGTGGCAATACGGCGGCGAGACGAATTATCTTGACAGCCCGACCATCCCGGGCGTGGGCGTTATCGACCAGGATAAGTGCTATAAGGACTACCCGACTATAATCAAGAACGGCGGCTACAACGGCTGGAAGAAATCTGACAAGGTTCTCGATACCGCGGGCTATAAGTATCTTGACAAGGGTACGGGCGTGCTCGCGCTGAAGGAAATGCTGCTGTTCGCGAAGCGTCTGGGTATCACCACACAGGGAATGGACGAAAACGGCACTTTCGGCGACGGAACGCAAATTGCGGTTAATCAGCTGCTGAAAAAGGGCGGCTATGAGCAAAACGGCATAGCCGGCGACAACTTCATCAAGCATCTGGCAAAGCTGATAAAGGCTAAGCTGTAAACCGGTACGGCAATAGAAAGCGGGCTGTCGCAAAAGCGGCAGCCCGTGAATATTATGCTGTTTTATACTAATCTCAGATAAAAAGTGGACAAAGATTTGCGAGGATATTTTTCGCAAGACGAGGCGAAGGACGCCGCAAGGCTGTCGCCTTGCAAGGACGACAACGAAGTATTGCGGAAAATAGACCGCAAAGATTGTCTATTTTGCCGGAGTTGAACATCGCCTTAAGCGTTGCGTTGTCGGCGTTGCCCGTCTCCTTTATGCCGTTCTTCTTTTGGAATGCCTTTACAGCCTTTTCGGTGACGTCGCCGTAGTAGCCGGTCACGTGGTCTTCGTCGTTTTTGACATAGCCGAGATCGGCGAGCCTGGTCTGCATTTTCTTTACGTCGTCGCTGTTGTCGCCCTTTTCAAGTTTAAGGTCTTTAAGGTCGATCTTGTATTTTGAGGACACGTCCTGATTTGCGGGCTCCGTTGCGGGAGCGGTGGTCGCTTGAGTTTGCGGCTTGGTGTCAGGCTGAGTGGTTGTCTGCGGCTTTGAATCCGCCTGAGTAGTCGGTTGGGTCGTCTGCGGTTTGGTTTCAGGCTGCGTCGCCGGCTGGGTCGTTGCCTGATCGGGCGTTGCGGCCTTGCCATTGTAAATGAAGTCGTTCATGGCGGTCAGCGTTTTTACCGCTGTTGTGCCGGGCAGGGACATTTGGCTGAGCGGGATCTGCATAAGCTTGTTCTCTTTTACCGCTGAAATCTTGGCAAGCGCTTTGTTTGCTTTGATCGCCTGTAAAGTCGCCTCGTCATTGTAGAAGATAAAGTTTGGATTGGCGTTGGCGATCGCCCCGGCGATGTCGTTTCCGACAGCCTGATCGTCGGAAATAATGTTGCAGTTGGTGTAAGTCATCAAAATACCGCCGAAGCTTTGGCTGCTCAGCTTTTTGAGTCTGCTGTTGTCAAGCTGCAGATAGCAGATGGTTTTCGGCGCGCCTTTGCCGCTGAGGGCTTCAACGTCCTTCTTTTGCTTTTCGAGCTTGCTCATAAGGTCGTTGTAGCTGTCCTCTCCAAACTTTTGACCCGTGTTTTTTCCTTTGAAAAGCTTGCCGATAGTTTCGTAATTGGTTTTGACCTCGGCAAGGGTTTTAGCGTCTTGGATTTTTATGACGGTGATATTTTTGCGCTCCAGAGTATCAAGCGTGTTGCTGCTCAGTCTGTCGTTGGCAAAAACCAGATCGGGATCCTGATTGACGATATCGATGACGTCGGGGTTTCCTTCGTTTCCGACAACGGCTACCGGCTTGAATTCCTCCTGATCGACTGCGTCGCTTCTGCCCAGGATCTTGCGCGATAAGTCCATATATCCGATTATATCGGCAGCGGCGGCGTCAAGCACGACCACCCTTTGGGGCTGGCTTTTGATTGAAATGTTCGCGATCTGAACGGGAAAATCATCATTGCCGCAGCCTGCGAGCAGCGTTGCTGCCGAAATGGCAAGAGCGGCAGCCAGCAGTATAGAAACAAGTTTTTTCATAATATCCTCCGTTTACCGTTATTATAGTGATATCAGCAGAATAGCGATTCGATATATTGTTTGGCGCAGCGCGGCGAACGTCCTCCGCGCGCAAGGGCGAAGCGCTCGGCCCCGGCGCAAAGCTCGTCCTCGGGTATATCAAGCCCTTTTTGCTTTGCCATAGCCAGCACGATCTCTAAATAGTCATTTTTGCCCGGCACCGTGTAGTATACGGTAAGACCGAAGCGGTCGGACAGCGACAGGGTCTCCTGCATATTGTCGCGGGTGTGTATGTCGTCTACCTCCATAGCGCGGTCGGACAGCCGCTCCTTTACGATGTGCCTGCGGTTCGACGTGGCGTATATCAGGGCGTTGTCGGGGCGCGCCGCCAAGCCTCCCTCCAGCACTGCTTTGAGCGCGGTGTAGCTTTGGTCCTGATGCTGAAAGGACAGGTCGTCGATGAAAATAATGAATTTCATCGGCAGGTGGGCTATTTTGTCTACGAGCTGTGGGAACTCCATCAGCCGTTCCTTAGGTATTTCAACTATCCTGAGCCCGCGCGAACGGAATTGGTTCGCCATAGCCTTGACGGTGGAGCTTTTTCCTGTGCCCATATCGCCGACAAGCAGGCAGTTGTTGCAGCTTTTGCCGTCGAGAAAGGCGCGTGTGTTTTCAAGCACCTTGTTGCGCTGACGTTCGTAGCCCGTGAAGTCGTCCAAATCTATAGGGTCGTAGTTCAGCACAGGGCGGATATCGCCGTCGCGCCAGATAAACGCCTTGTAACGCGCGAACATGCCGCAGCCGTTTTCGCGGTACCACTTCGCTATGCGTTCGAGCGAGCCGTTAAACATCTTAAAGCTCTCGGCGCATTCGCCGCTCTGCCAGCGGGGCAGTGAGGGTGCGATCTCTTTTATTTCATCGTATCGCGAATACCCGCGCAGCACGTCCTCGCTGCTTAAATTCGCGGCGGCGAGTATGGTCTCGCAGTCGTGCCTTGCGGCGTTCAAGACTTCCTTCGGCAGCTCGCTTTCGGTTCCGCCCGCCGCCGAGCGCGTGAAGATGTTTTCATCATAAAGCGCGGCCTCGGTAAAGGCGTAGGCGAGCTTATCGGCGCAGCCGCGCTCGCTTATCAGCGCGAAAAATTCGCCGTAGCGGCGCAGGAATTCGTCGGGCTCGCTGTCAAGCGCGCAGAGCAGCGCGTAAAACGCCTTGAGTACGCTGCGGTTAAAAACTCCCCTGAAAATGCTGAGCGAGGAAAGATTAAGTTTTACGGTTTTTACTTCATTCATAAAAATCATTCCAATCATCCATTTTTTATTTTACGCTTTTTTCCGGCATTAGTCAACGGGGTTTTTCAAATTAGCAACGAACATTTGATACAAAAAGGCGAATAGTGTTTTTTTGAAATTGCGAATAGTGAAATAAAATCCGTAAAGAATGTGATAAAATAAAATAAATATGTAAATTTGATTTCACGGAGGCTGATACGATGTCAAATGTAATCAGAATTTTTGTTGAAAAGCGCGACGGCTTCAATGTTGAAGCAAAGCATGTCCTTTGGGATATCCGCCACAACCTGCGTATGATGAACGTCACCGACCTGAGATACATAGTCCGCTATGATATCGAGGGACTGAGCCGCGAGGAATACGACAAGGCAAAGGGCATAGTGCTTTCGGAGCCGAACGCCGACGTTATATACGAGGAGACCCTTCCCGTCGAAAGCGGCTGGCGCGTGTTCGCTATGGAGTACCTGCCGGGTCAGTACGACCAGCGCGGCGACTCCGCCGAGCAGTGCGTGCAGCTCCTTACCCAAGGCGAGCGCTGCAAGGTGCTCACCGCGCGCGTGATCTGCCTTAAGGGCGATATAACCGACGACGATCAAAAGAAGATCGAGGACTACCTTATCAACCCCGTCGAGAGCCGCCTGGCTTCGCTCGACAAGCCCGAGACCCTCGATATGGAAACTCCCGTTCCCGAAAACGTTAAGCGCGTAGAGGGCTTTATAAAGTGGAACGACGACGAAATGGCGGAGTACTTTGCCTCTATGGGCTTTGCGATGACGCTCGACGACCTGAAATTCTGCCGCGATTATTTCCGCGACACCGAGCATCGCGACCCCAGCGTGACCGAGCTGCGTGTTATCGACACCTACTGGTCGGATCACTGCCGCCACACCACGTTTTTGACCCGCCTGAGTGAGATCGAAATAGAAAAAGCCGCCCTCGGCAGCGTTATCGAGGAGGCCTTAAAGGAATACTACGCCACGCGCGACGAGGTTTACGGCAAAGACACCGACCGCATTGTGTCGCTTATGGACATGGCGCTCATGGGCATGAAGTCCCTGAAGAAAAAGGGCATGATCCCCGACCTCGACGAGAGCGACGAGATCAACGCCTGCTCGATAGAAGTCCCCGTTACCATCGACGGCAAAACCGAAAGGTGGCTGGTACAGTTCAAGAACGAAACGCACAACCACCCCACCGAAATAGAGCCCTTCGGCGGCGCGGCGACCTGCCTTGGCGGCGCTATCCGCGACCCGCTTTCGGGCAGAGCTTATGTGTACCAGGCTATGCGCGTCACCGGCTCCGGCGACCCCACCACGCCCTTTGATAAAACCATGCACGGCAAGCTGCCCTCGCGCAAGATCACAACCGGCGCGGCTCAGGGCTACAGCTCCTACGGCAACCAGATCGGACTTGCCACGGGTCAGGTCGTTGAGCTTTACGACCCCGGCTACATGGCGAAGCGCATGGAGATAGGCGCGGTAATCGGCGCGTCACCCAAGGAGAACGTCATCCGCGAGGTCCCCATGCCCGACGATGTTATCGTACTTCTCGGCGGCAGGACCGGTCGCGACGGCTGCGGCGGCGCTACCGGCTCGTCAAAGGCGCACACCGAAAGCTCCATCGAAACCTGCGGAGCCGAGGTGCAGAAGGGCAATCCGCCCACCGAGCGCAAGATTCAGCGCCTGTTCCGCAACCCCAACGTCGCAAAGCTCATCAAGCGTTGCAACGACTTCGGCGCGGGCGGCGTTTGCGTAGCTATCGGCGAGCTTGCCGACGGCCTCACCGTCGACCTCGACAAGGTGACAAAGAAATACGACGGTCTTGACGGCACCGAGCTGGCTATCTCCGAATCTCAGGAGAGAATGGCGGTCGTGCTCGACAAGGCTGATGTGGATAAATTCATAGAATACGCGGCTACCGAAAACTTGGAGGCAACCGCCGTGGCGGTAGTCACCGAAAGCCCCAGACTCACTATGAACTGGCGAGGCGACAAGATTGTCGACCTCAGCCGCGCGTTCCTCAATACAAACGGCGTAACTCAGGTCGCGAAGGCGTATATCGCCGCTCCCAAGGCTGAGGATTGTTACCGCGAGGCGTGTCCCGAGGAATTGAAGGAGCTGCCCTTTGACGAGGCTGTCGTCAAGAACATGGGCAGGCTCAACGTCTGCTCGCAGATAGGTCTGTGCGAGCGCTTCGACGCTTCCATAGGCGCTGCTACGGTCATCATGCCCTTCGGCGGCAAAACGCAGCTCACTCCGCAGGAGGCTATGGCGGCGAAGATACCGCTCGAAAAAGGTGAGACCGACGACGCTACCGCGATGAGCTACGGCTACATCCCCGAGATCTCGCGCTGGAGCCCCTTCCACGGCTCGGCGTTCGCGGTGGTAGAGTCCACCTCAAAGCTGCTCGCTATCGGCGCCGATCCGCTGACCGCCAGACTGACCTTCCAAGAGTATTTTGAAAGATTAAAGGACGTTCCCTCGCGCTGGGGCAAGCCCGCCGCCGCGCTGCTGGGCGCAATGCAGGCGCAGCTCCATTTGGGTCTGCCCTCGATCGGCGGCAAGGACAGCATGTCAGGCTCCTTCGAGGACATCGACGTCCCGCCCACGCTCGTCAGCTTCGCCGTAGCGATGACGAAGGCTTCAAAGACGATCTCTTCCGAATTCAAAGCTGCCGGCTCCAAGGTCATCTACGTGCCTGTTCCCACCAACAAGGCTGCGCTTATGCCCGTGTGGGACAAGCTCACCGATATGTACAAGGCGGTCTACGCCCTTATGGAGAGCGGCAAGGTGCTTTCCGCTTCCGTCGTCAAGGAAGGCGGCGCGGCGGCAAGCGTGTGCAAGGCTTGCTTCGGCAATATGCTCGGCTTCCGCTTCGCGAAAGAGCTTACAAACAAAGAGCTGTTCGCTCCGCTTTCGGGCTCGCTCATCCTCGAGCTCGCGGATGGCGCGCAGCTTGCAGATGATGTATTATACTACGATCTGGGCACAGTCACCGACGACAGAAAGGTGACTATGGGCGACAAGTCCGTTGAGCTCAAGACCCTGATCGAAAGCTGGACGGCTCCGCTTGAAAAGGTGTTCCCCATGCAGGCGGAATGTCCCGAGATTACCGTCGACGCGCCCCTTTACACCGAGAGAAACACCTCTTCGCCCGCGATAAAGGTCGCAAAGCCGAAGGTGTTCATCCCTGTTTTCCCGGGCACCAACTGCGAGGTCGATACCGCGCGCGCCTTTGAAAAGGCAGGCGCCGAGGTCGAGATGCTCATCGTTAAGAACCTGACCCAGCAGGGCATCGAGGAAACAATCGACAAAATGGAGCGCCTTATCAAGGCTTCACAGATGATAATGCTTCCCGGCGGCTTCTCCGGCGGCGACGAGCCCGACGGCTCGGGCAAATTCATCGCCACGACCTTCCGCAATCCGCGCGTAGCCGAGGCGGTAAACGAGCTGCTCAAAAACCGCGACGGACTTATGCTGGGTATCTGCAACGGATTCCAGGCGCTTATCAAGCTCGGTCTTGTGCCCTACGGCGAGATCCGCGATCTTAAGCCCACCGACCCCACGCTGACCTTCAACACCGTCGGCAGACATATCTCGCACATGGCATATACGCGCGTCACCTCGGTAAAATCTCCGTGGTTCTCGGGCGTGAACGCGGGCGACGTGTTCGCTATCCCCGTTTCGCACGGCGAAGGACGCTTCATGGCTGACGAGTCGACCGTAAAGGCGCTGGCGGCTAACGGCCAGATCGCCACTCAGTACGTCGACCTCAGCGGCAAGCCCTCAGCGGATATCGCCTTCAACGTGAACGGCTCCGTTTGCGCCATCGAGGGAATTACCTCACCTGACGGCAGAGTGCTCGGCAAAATGGGACACAGCGAGCGCAAGGGCGAAAACCTCTACAAGAACGTTCCGTTTGAAAAAGATCAGAAGATTTTCGAAAGCGGCGTCAAATACTTTAAGTGATTCTATAAAATCAAGCCTCCCCGTAGATTTAGCGGGGAGGCTATTTGGTTAGAAGAACGTTTTTGAGTTGAAAGTTGAGAGTTGAAAGTTGAAAGTTGTGGGCGGGGTACCCGCACCCGATTTGTGATAGTGTAGGTTTATAAGTTGATGCAGCACGTGCGCTTTGCGCATGAAGGTGTGTCGCTTATCGCGCAGCAGTACAAATTTTAAGCGAGCGACCCTTAACTTTCAACTTGCAAAACCAGCCAATTATAAAAATCCTCAAAGCTGCCGCGCTTGTAGCGTGTTATGTCTTTGTCGCGGCGGTTGATAAGGCAGTCGGTCACCAAAAAGGTGTCAAAGCCCAGCTTTGCGGCGCACATGTCCTCGTCCACGTCGTTGCCGACCACAATGCTCTCTTCGGGCAGAATTCCGCAGAACGAGCAGATGTCCTGATAATAATTCAGGTTGGGCTTGCACGCGGAGCAGTTGTCGTACACGGTGATGTGGACAAAGTCGTTGGGGTCGAGCCCCGCCCAGCGGATGCGCTCGTAGGTCGCCGCCTTTGAGAATATAGGGTTAGTAGCCACTATAAGCGTGTATCCGTTTTCCTTAAGCAGCTTAACAGCCTTTTCAACGCACGGATTCACATGCGTGGCTTCTCTGGCGGCAACGAATTCGTTGCGGTAAAAATCGTCGAATTCATCCTCATAGACGCGCATATCCTTGTTGCAGCAGCGGTTTAGCGCACGCCAAAAAACCTCGCGGTTAAGGCAGCCGCCGTCGTTTTTGCCCATGGCGGCAGCGCCTTCCCAAATGGCGTTGGCGAGCAGCTTGGGATCAAGCTGAGTCTTGAGCGCGAACCTTTGGCAAAACGTCCTGAGATATATTTCGATAAAATGTTGCATATCCATTGGCAGCAGGGTGCCGTCAAGATCGAATAAAAAGTTATTTCGCATTATTTTGTACCTCTAGATGTAATTTTATCACAGCTTTTGTGATTAATCAAGTTGAAAATGATAATCTTTTGTGGTACAATTATTTTATAATCTGAATTGGTGGTGACATTATGAAAATAGTATTGACCGACGCGCAAACCGTCGTTGATAACTTGGTGAACGCCGACCCTCTGCGCGAGCTTGGCGAGGTGCAGGAGTTCGGTCTTTTGGCGTATGACGATATCGCCGAGCGCATAGCCGACGCCGACGTGGTAGTCGTCAACAAGACCCTGCTTGATTCCCACACGCTCAGGCTTGCCAAAAACCTGAAATATATCGGCTTGTTCGCCACGGGCTACAACAACATCGATATCGCTTATTGCCGCGAGCATGGCATAGCCGTTTGCAACGCGGGCTCATACTCGACGAACGCCGTCGCGCAGCACACCTTTGCGCTCATTCTGGAGGCGTACAACAAAACCGCGAAGTATAACCAATTCGTTCAGGACGGTTTGTGGAAGCGCAGCGCCACCTTTTCGCCCTTTGTCTATCCGCTGAACGAGCTTGCGGGCAAAACTATAGGCATAGTGGGCTTGGGTGCTATCGGCACTGCTGTGGCGAAGATCGCGCTCGCCTTTGAAATGAACGTTATCGCCTACACACGCACCCCGAAGGAGATGGAGGGCGTTGAAAACGTCGGCTTTAAGGAACTTTTGGAGCGCAGCGACATAGTGACCGTTCACTGTCCGCTCAACGCCGATTCCAAAGAGATGTTTGACCGCAACGCCTTTGCCAAAATGAAGCCCGACGCTTTGTTTGTGAACACCGCGCGCGGGGGAGTTGTGTCTGAGCGCGACCTGTATTTCGCGCTGCAAAACGACTTGATCGGCGGCGCGGCGCTCGACACCCTTTGTGTCGAGCCGATGGAGGAGGACAGCATCCTCACCAACGCCAAAAACTGTATCATAACGCCGCACATAGCGTGGGCGCCCGTTGAAACTCGCCGCCGCCTGATGGGCATTGTGGTAAATAACATTAAGAATTACTTCAACGGCACGCCGACAAATTTGGTAGTATGAAATTAGGGAACATTCAGCTTGACTTACAAGCCAAATGTTCCCTAAATCTTTTTTGTTATTAAATCAGCGAGCAGACCAGATCGGTGTATTCACTGGGGTTTTCAAGCGGCAGACCCGCTATGAGCAGCGCCTGGCAGTAGAGCACCTCGGCGTACTTTCTCGCCTTGTCGACGTCGGTCTGTATCAGGCTTTCCATCGTCTTTACAGCTTCGTGACCGAGGTTGAGCTCGAGCACACGCTGCGCCTTCATGCCGGAGTCGGGCTGTACTGAGTTGAAGTACTTTTCCATCTCAAAGGAGATGCCGCCCTTCGCGGTGAGGCAAACGGGGTGCGACACCAGCTTTTTCGATGCGGTGACCTCCGCCACCTTGTCGCCGAGGGTCTCCTTGACAAAGGTCAGCAGCGCGGTGCTGTCCTTCTTTTCCTCGTCCTTCTGCTCGTCGTTCTCGATGCCGAGGTCGTCGTTCGTCGCGGAGCAGAAGCGCTTTTCCTTGTACATCATCAGGCTTTGCAGAGTGAACTCGTCAACGTCCTCTGTGCAGTAAAGGATCTCAAAGCCTTTGGAGCGGAGCAGCTCGGTCTGGGGCAGGGCGTCGATAGCCGCGGCGTTTTCGCCGGTTGCGAAGTAGATGAATTTTTGATCTTCCTTCATGCGGTCAACGTACTCCGAAAGGGTGACAAGCTTCTTTTCGGTGGACGAGTAGAACAGCAGCAGATCCTGCAGCTCGTCCTTGTGCATGCCGTAATCGGACACCACGCCGTATTTTAGCTGTCTGCCGAACGCTTTGAAGAACTTCTCGTAGTTCTCGCGGTCGCCGCTGAGCATCGAGGTCAGCTCGCGCTGGATCTTCTTTTCAAGGTTTTGCGCGATAGTCAGCAGATGACGGTCGTGCTGCAGCATTTCCCTTGAAATATTCAGCGAAAGGTCGGCGGTGTCGACTATACCCTTGACGAATCTGAAATGCTCGGGCACAAGCTCCTCGCAGTTATCGGTGATAAGCACGCCGCTGGAATAGAGCTGCAAGCCCTTTTTGTATTCCTTGGTGTAGTAGTCGTAGGGGGTGGAGGACGGGATATACAGCAGCGCCTTGTAGGTGACCACGCCCTCGACCGAGGTGACGATAGTCTTTACGGGCTTGTCCATTGCGAAGAACTTTTCCTGATAAAACTTATCGTATTCCTCCTGCGTAACGTCCTTTTTGGGACGCTGCCAAATGGGCACCATGCTGTTTAGGGTCTCGGTTTCGTAATAATCCTCGTATTCGGGCTTGTCGCTGTCCTTGGTTTCCTCCTTGACGCGGCTTTTTTTCATCTCCATGTTGATGGGGTAGCGGATGTAGTCGGAGTATTTTTTCACGAGGCTTTGAATACGGTACTGCTCCAAAAATTCGTCGTAATTTTCCTCGTCGGTGTTGTCCTTAAGGGCAATGATGATCTCGGTGCCGAGACCGTCCTTTTTACATTCCTCGATCTCGTAGCCGTCTGCGCCGCTCGACTGCCATTTATAGGCGGTGTCGCTGCCGTACTTTTTGGTGATGACGGTGATTTCCTTAGCCACCATGAACGCCGAGTAGAAGCCCACGCCGAACTGACCGATGATGTCGATGTCGTCCTGCTTTTCTTCAAGCTGCTGCTTGAACTGGTAAGAGCCGGAGGAGGCGATGGTGCCGAGGTTGTTTTCCAAATCGTCCTTGTCCATGCCGATGCCGTTGTCGCTGACGGTAAGGGTGCGAGCGTCCTTGTCGAGCTTGAGCTCGATCTTAAAGTCCGAACGGGTCATTCCCAGCTTGTCGTCAGTCAGCGCGATAAAGCACAGCTTGTCGATAGCGTCGCTGGCGTTTGAGATGATCTCACGCAGAAAAATTTCTTTGTGCGTGTAGATAGAGTTGATCATCAGATCCAGCAAGCGTTTGGATTCCGATTTGAATTGCATTTTTGCCATTTTGATTACTTCCTTTTTCTATATTGAATAATATTTTATAAGCATAGTTTTTTTGCGCACACATCGCGCCTGCATTAATTACGCATTACGCATTGAGTATATTTCCAGCGCCTTTTCGCCGTTTTTCAGGATCTCAGCCTTCAATTCGTCTAGGTTCTCAAACTTCCGTTCCTCGCGGATGAAGTCGAGCAGGCGCACGTCGGCGGTCTGACCGTAGATCTCGCCGCCCTTATACTGCGGCATCCACGTTTCCCACAGCGGGGTTTTGCCGCCTACGGTGGGTTTTATCCCGACGTTCGTCACGCCGCAGTAGACTTTGCCGTCCTCCAGCGTGACGCGCGAGGCGTACACGCCGAATTTCGGCACGACAAGCCCTTTTGTAAGCGGCTGGTTTATGGTGGGCGCGCCGAGCGTATGACCTAAATGTCTGCCGTGGCGTATCACCTCTTTTACGCCGAACTCGCCGCAGAGCAGGTCGTTAGCGCGGCGGATGTCGCCGTCGGCGATCAGCTTTTTGATAAGCGTTGAACAAACGACCTCGCCTTTGTCGGTCTCGGGCGGCACGACCGTTAGGGTCACGCCGAATTCGTCGCAGAGGCGTTGCAGCATGTCCGCGTCGCCCTCGGCGTTTTTGCCGAAGCGGTAGTTGAAGCCGCAGAAAATCTGCTTTGCCCTGAGAGTGTCGATCAAAATCTTTTCAAAAAACTCCCTCGCGCTCAGGTGCATTATCGCGCGGAAATCCGTGAAGAAAACATGCTCGACGCCTATTTTTTCAAGCACGCGCAGCTTGTCCTCGCGGGTCATCAAAAACGGTATAGAGCTGCCGCCGATGATCGCCTTGGGGCTTTCGGAGAAGGTGAGGCAAACAGGCAGCAGTCCGTTTGCGCGCTGCGCCGCGGCTCCGCCGAGCACCTTGCGGTGCCCTCGGTGCACGCCGTCAAAAAAACCCAGCGCTACGGCGCAATTTTGTTTTTCGGGTAATAATGTGTTAAAGCTCTGCATAAACTTATACACCTTTACGGCTTAGATTTTGCCGCTTTGCAGCAGCGCGGCGGCTTTTAAAACGGCGATCTGCGTTTTTGCGTCAAATATTTGGTTGTTCAGCACCATCTCAGCCGCCTTGATGATGGGGATGCGCTCAATGTTCAAAAACTCGCCTGCGTCGGGCTGAGCCGTCTGCTCCTCTTTGATGCGGCAGGCGTACAGGTGGATTATCTCGTCGGTGTAGCCGGGCGAGGGGTAGACCTGACCCAGCGAAATGTATGAATAGCCGATCGCGCCGGTCTCCTCAAGCAGCTCGCGCTTGCCGTTTTCAAGCGGCGTACTGCCCTTTTCGAGCTTGCCGGCGGGCAGCTCGAGCACGACCTCGGCGTAGGGGTAACGGAACTGGCGCACGAACAGCAGGTTGTTGTCGCTGTCGATCGCGGCGACGCACACGCCGCCGGGGTGCCGCACGACCTCGCGCATGGCGGTGGAGCCGTCCTCCAGCTCAACCTTGTCATGTATAACGTGGAGTATTTTGCCGTTGAAGATATCTTTGCCGTCAAGTCTTGTTTCTGTCAGTTTCATATTATTACCTCCGAAAGGGTGATTGTTTTGCGTTATCCGGATCACGATCAGCAGCGTCGCGCTGTAGAAAAGCTCTCGCGCAAATGCTGTGTTTACGTCATCGGAAAAAGCCTGTGCGGACGGGATATTTACGCGCTGTCCTTTGGCAGCGGCTGCCGCCCGCTTATCGCCGCGGGCTTTCACGGGATGGAGCACCTTACCGTCGCGGCGGCTTTGCGCTTTGCCGCCGAATGTGACGCCGGTGCGGTGATAGTGCCCTGCGTGAATCCCGACGGTGTGGAGATCGCCATTCACGGCGCGTGTTCCGCCGGTGCATACTCAAAGTTTGTGAGCAAAACCGGCGACGAAAAACGCTGGCAGGCGAACGCGAGCGGCGTGGATATCAACCACAACTTTGACGCCGATTGGCAAAATGTCAAGCGGCGCGAGCGCGAGGCGGGCATAGTCCGCCCTGCCGCGACACGCTACGGCGGAGAGTTCCCCGAAAGCGAGCCCGAAACGCGGGCGCTGACGCGGCTGTGCCGTCAAAATGATTTTTCGCGCGTGCTGGCTTTGCACTCGCAGGGGCGCGAGATCTATTGGGACTTCGGCGATAAAACGCCGAAATGCTGCAAGGCGCTTGCCGAAAAAATGGCGGCGGTCAGCGGCTACAGTGTCGCTTCTCCCGAGCCGCTCGCCACGGGCGGTGGCTTCAAGGATTGGTTTATCAATGAGTTTCACCGCTGCGGCTTTACGGTTGAAATGGGTCTGGGCAAAAATCCCCTGCCGCTTGCTGACTTTGATTCGGAATACCCGCTCGTTAAAAAGCTCCTGCGGGTGTTCACTGTCGCATCCTAAGCGAAAGCGCGCACAATAATGTACACGCTTCGCATTTTTATACTTTTATCAAGTTATCGGTTGATTAGTATTAATCTTCATCGTCGAAGAATCGAATTTGTTTTACAACATCGTTGATGGCTTCGTCGGACATCACATTAGGCTCGTCGAGGTATTTTGAGCGTTTTTCGATGCTGTCGATCGCCTGCTGCATCTGTTCCTGATGAGTCAGAGGCTTTTGGGGCTCTGCGTACGTCTCGACCTCCTCGGGATCGGAGATGTTGACATATTCGTCCTCGCTGTCGGGCTCGGTGGCAGGCTCATCCTCGGGCTCAGCTGCCGCGGGTTCAACCAAAGCGGGCTCGTCACCGTCGTCCGCCGGAGCAGGCTCGGCTTCTTCAACAGGAGTTTCCTCTGCTTCGGGAGCGTCTTCAAAAGCTTCTTCCTCAATGGGAGCGTCTTCCGTTCCGTCAAAAGCGTCCTCGTCAGCGGTAATTTCATCAACGACGTCTTCAAAGGAAACGTCCTCTACTATGTCGTCCTCGGGTTCATCAAAGACTTCTTTAACGGGTTCTTCAACGGGTTCTTCAACGGGTTTTTTCTTGCGGCTTTTCTTAAAGGCTATTTGTTCAATATCGATAAACTCATCGGAATCGTCGTCCTCGGGCTCTTCTTCTTCCTCTACCTCGAAGGGTTCCTCTTCATCTTCTTCGGGGAGCTCTTCTTCTTCCTCTTCAACGGGTTCCTTGCGCTTTTTGATCCTAAGTTTACCTGATCTGAAGAAATTGGTTATATCGATAAATACGCCTTCCTCTTCTTCCGCTTCGTCGTCGTCAAAAGCGTCGTCTTCCGCTTCTTCTTCGTCGATATCATCTTCGGCTACAGGCTCCTGCTCGTCGATGATATCCTCGGCGACAGGCTCCTGCACGTCGGTAACATCCTCTGCGACGGGCTCCTGCACGTCGGTGATTTCCTCAGCTACAGGCTCCTGCACGTCGGTGATTTCCTCGGCGACGGGTTCCTGCTCGTCGATGATTTCCTCTGCTACGGGCTCCTGCTCGTCGGTGATATCCTCGGCTACGGGCTCCTGCTCGTCGGTGATATCCTCGGCTACGGGCTCCTGCTCATCGGTAACTTCTTCGGCGACGGGCTCTTGCTCGTCAGTAACAGCTTCAACCGCCGGAGCTTCCGCTTCTTTTGCTTCTTCCGCGGGAGCGGCCGTTACTTCGGGCTCCTCGGCGGGATAGTCATTTTTAAAGTAGGACGTGTCAACAAAATCATCAACGTCTTCGCCCAGCGCCTCGGCTGCCGCCATTATAACCTCGCCCGGCGCGTCGAGCTGCTTTTCACGGCGCGCGTCGGCAACCGCTCTCAGATCGTCGAGGTGGTTTACGGGCTTTTCTACCTTCGGGTCGTCCTCGTTAAAGTAAATATCATACCATACCAGGAACACATAAACCGTCCAAACGCGGCGGCTGTTGTCCTCTTTGCCGCTGTAGTGACGGTCGAGCCAGCGGACAAGCGCCTCGGTGTTAAAGAACTTTTCGGCGGTTTTGCTCTCGAATCTTCTCTTTACTATGTTGTAGTACTTTTCATCTTTAAGCCATACGCGCGTGGGAACGGGGAAGCCGAGCTTCTCCTTTTCGGCGGTCGTCTCGGGCATGTGCCGCGCGGCTGCCTTGCGCAGGGCGTACTTGGTGTTCTGCTTGTTCACCCTAAGCTCGGTCGGAAGCTGTGACGCGACCTTGAAAACTTCCTTGTCCAGGAAGGGCACGCGCAGCTCAAGCGAGTTAGCCATGCTCATACGGTCAGCTTTGAGCAGGATATCGCCCACCATCCACAGGTTGATGTCGAGGTACTGCATTTTGGTCACGTCGTCGTACCTGCGGCAGCGGTAATAGTGCTTGCGCGTAAGGCGCTGCGGCGCGGTGGCGATCGACGGGTCTTTGAGGATAGACTTCTTCTCCTTCAAGTCATACATAAAGGCGTTGCCGATGTAGCGATCCTCAAGCTTGTCGCAGGCGCGGATAATATAATCGCGTCCCTTTATGTCGGGCAGCTTCTTGGCTATTGCGCGGAGCGCCTTTCTCAAAAAGTGCGGAACGATCTTTTGATATATTCTGAAAACTCTGGGGTCGTTGTAGCAGGTGTAGCCGCCAAACAGCTCGTCGGCGCCCTCGCCCGACAGCACTACCTTTACGTAGTGGCTGGCAAGGCGCGAAACAAAGTACAGCGCAACGCAGGACGGGTCGGCAAGCGGCTGATCCATATAGTACTGCACGGTGGGCACCGCGTCCCAGAATTCCTCGCTCGTTATCAGGTGGGTGTGGTGCTCAACGCCGATAAGCTTGCTCAGGCTTTCCGCCCAGCTTATCTCGTTGTACTTTTCGCCGAAGTCAAAGCCCACGGTAAAGGTCTTTTGGTCGGCAAAGTAGGTGGAAACGTAGCTTGAATCCACACCCGAGGACAGGAAGCAGCCGACCTCAACGTCGGCGATCTTGTGGGCGTTGACCGAGTTGTCAAACACCTTGTCGATCATGTTGACCGCGTCTTCCTCGCTGAGGTTAGCTTTGGGCTTGAACTTGGGCTCAAAGTAACGGGTGGTCTCGACATAGCCGTCCTTGTACCACAGGTAGTGACCGGGCATAAGGCAGTATACGTCCTCAAAGAAGGTCTCGGGCGGTAAGGCGTACTGGAACGAAAGGTAGGTATCGAGCGCGCGCTTGTTAAAGCGCTTAACGAACTTGGGGTGCTCCAGAATGCTCTTGATCTCGCTGGCGTAAACGAAATCGTCGCCTATCTGGGTGTAGTGCATGGGCTTTATTCCGAAAAAGTCGCGCGCGATAAAGACCGACTGATCCTTTGTGTTGTAGATGGCAAAGGCGAACATGCCGCGCAGGCGCGCGAGCAGATCCTCCTGCCACTCCTCAAAGCCGTGCACAAGCACCTCGCTGTCGGATTCGGTCGCAAATGTGTGTCCCTTTGCAATAAGCTCCTGCCGCAGCGTTTTGTAGTTGTAGATCTCGCCGTTAAAGGTGAGCACAAGGGTACGGTCCTCGTTGTAAATCGGCTGATGTCCCGCGTCCAAGTCGATTATAGACAAACGGCGAAAGCCCATTGAGATAAAATCGTCGCTGAAATAGCCGTCAGAGTCAGGACCGCGGTGGGTGATGACCTCCGTCATGGCGCGAATAACTTCGTCGCGATTTTCCGGCTTACCGGTAAAGCCGCAAATACCACACATATTATTAACCCCTTTCAAAGGATATTTTCGATAAGTATTATATACTGTTTTATTATATCATGCTTTGAAAATAAATTCAACCGCTGAACAGCGATTTTTCATACCGAATGTAAGGCGTTTCATATATTTTGGCTTAGAATCACTTTAAAAAATAAGAAAATTTAAAAAATTTTTTAAAAAGTTGCATAGTTGTATGCAACTTTTTCGTTTGTGGGGGGTATAGTGAGAGGACTTGTTACTGACATTCGATCCTCTCACGCGGAGGTGAAGTTAATCAATAAAAAATTAAAACCCAGAGAAAAGCAGTTTTGCGGATATTTTGTATGCACGGGCAGCGCCGAGGAATCGGCAAGGCGCGCGGGCTACAGAAAAAACTGCCGCCTTGCGGGCGAGCGGCTGCTGTGCGATGAAAGGGTGCTCGACGAAATAGAGCGGCTTATCGCCCTGCGCAGGCGCGTGCTGCCAAAGCTGGCGTCTGCGGGCTACTACCGCATGGCGTTCGGCGGAGTGTCCGACGCGCTCAGGCTGTTGTATTCCGAGCGACCGACCGAGCAGGAGCTCAACGAAATGGACCTTTTTATGATCTCCGAAATAAAAAAGCCAAAGGACGGCATGCTGGAGATCAAATTCTTCGATCGGCTCAAGGCGCTTGAAAAGCTCGGCGGTCAGCAGGACGAGAGCGCGGGAGTCGCGGGGCTGTTTGACGCTATAGGCAGAGGGGCGCAGTCGGCGGTGAGTGAGCGCGATGATTGAACGCTTTTCAAAAAAGCAGCTCAGGGCGCTGGGCTGGTGGCATGAAAAATCACCCGACAGCACGCGCGACGCTATAATCTGCGACGGCGCGGTGCGCAGCGGCAAAACCTTCTGCATGTCGCTCTCGTTCGTTCTGTGGGCGTTCTACGCCTTTAACGGTAACGACTTCGGGCTTTGCGGCAAGACGATACGCTCGCTGCGCCGCAACATGGTGACGCCGGTCATCCCGCTGCTGCGGCAGCTCGGCTTTGAGTGCGAGGAGCGCCTGAGCCAAAACAGCCTTACCGTCCGTTTCGGTAACGCACAGAACCGCTTTTATTACTTCGGCGGCAAGGACGAAAGCTCCGCGGCGCTCATACAGGGTGTTACGCTCTCGGGCGTGCTGTTCGACGAAGTGGCGCTCATGCCGCGCAGCTTTGTAGAGCAGGCTATGGCGCGCTGCTCGGTCACGGGCTCACGGTTTTGGTTCAACTGCAACCCCGAGCACCCCGAGCACTGGTTCTACCGCGAGTGGATATTGCAGGCGGAGCGCAAAAACGCCCTCTATCTGCACTTCACGATGGACGACAACCCCTCGCTCAGCGAACGGGTGAAGCGCCGCTACGAAAACCTGTACACCGGCGCGTTCTACGACCGCTTTGTGCGCGGCAAGTGGGTCGCGGTCTACGGCGCGGTCTACCCAATGATGGCGAACGAAAGCATGTACTGCAAGCCGCCCGGGGGCACGATGGAGGAATACTGCGTTTCGTGCGACTACGGCACGGTCAACCCCACCTCGATGGGGCTGTGGGGCAAAAGGGACGGTGTTTGGTACCGGCTTGACGAGTATTATTTCGACTCGCGCCGCGAGGGCTATCAAAAGACGGACGAGGAGCATTACGCGGCGCTTAAAACGCTTGCCGGCGGAAGAAAAATAGGGCGGGTGATCGTCGACCCCTCGGCGGCGAGCTTCATCGAGGTCATAAAACGCCACGGCGAGTACCGCGTGACCCCCGCCCGCAACAATGTTGCCGACGGAATAAGACGGGTGTCGGGCGCGCTGAAGGAGGGCAGGATACGCATTTGCGAAAACTGCCATGACGCGCGCCGCGAGTTCCAGCTCTATCGCTGGGACAGCAGGCGGTGCGACGACTCTCCCGTAAAAGAGAACGACCACGCGATGGATGATATCCGTTATTTCGTCGCGACGATAGATCAAGGCGGCGGCTTTACGGTATTCGCCGCCGAAAGATAGGAGGAAACTAATGTTTGGCAGAAAAAAACAGGCGGAAAAGCCGCCCGCGGTAGCGGTGCAGACCGTTCCGCGCGACTGCCGCCCCGGGCTTTTTGCGGCGTATCCCAAAGCGCAGAGCGCGGCGGAGAGGCGGTTGTACGCGTCGCTCAGGGCGTCGGTGCCGATGATCGACGCGGCAATAGGCAAGATCATCAGGCTTGTCGGCAAATTCAGGATAATCGCCGACGACCCGTCGGCTCAGGCCGCCGCGGACGATTTTGTGCGCGGGGTGCGCGTGAACGGGTCGTCAATGGGGCTCGCGGCTTTTGTGAACGAGTACCTCGACAGCCTGCTCACCTACGGCGAGGCGATAGGGGAAATGCTTCTCGACGAAAAACAGACCGGCGTTTGCGCGCTGTATAACGCCAGCCTCGACGACGCGGGGATAACCTCGGGCGAATCGCCGATGGAGCTGATAGTGTACCGCCGCGACGCGGGCGAAAACCGCCCCGTAGAGAACCGATCGCTCGTTCTCGCGTCGCTTCTGCGCCAAAAAAGCGGCACGGTGCGCGGCACCCCGCTGCTTGAGGGTCTGCCCTTTGTCAGCGAGATACTCATGCGCATTTTCGCGGCGGTAAAAACCAACTGGGAGCGCGTGGGCGACATGCGTTTCGCCGTGACCTACGACCCCAAGGACGGCAGTTTCAGCGAGGAAAACGCTCATCGCATCGCCGACGAATGGAAGCAGGCGATGCGAAGCGACCGTGTGTGCGACTTTGTGGCTTCGGGCGACGTGAGCGTCAAGGTCATCGGCTCCGAAGCGCAAATGCCCGACTGCGAGGTGCCCGTCAGGGTCATGCTGGAGCAGCTTGTCGCAAAGCTCGGCATACCGCCGTTTTTGCTCGGTATCTCATGGTCGAGCACCGAGCGCATGAGCGCACAGCAGGCGGATATTCTGACAAGCGAGCTCGAATATTACCGCGCGGCGGTCGAGCCCGTCATCCGCAGGGTACTCACAACGCATCTCAGGCTCGCGGGGCTGCACGGCGGCTTTGACATCGAATGGAACGATATCAATCTGCAGGACGCTGTGGAGCTTTCACAGGCGCGGCTCAACAACGCCCGCGCCTTGCAGATAGAAAAGGAATACGGTTTGGAGGGAAACGATGACTTCTGACACAGTACATAAGACGGCGCAGATCGGCGCCGATGCGGAGCAGGAGGTGAGCGCGCAGGAGCTTGACCTTATAAACGCTTACACCCGCCGCCGGCTTTCGGCGGACGAGGTTTATGTGTTCTCGCTGGTGCTCTGCGACAACGACGTCGACCGCGACGGCGAGCGCTTTACCGTTGAGTCGCTGTTCGCGCTGGAAAAGCTGTTTGTAGGCAAAACCGGCATTTTTGACCACATTCCCAGCGCGAAAAATCAGACGGCAAGGATAATCTCGTGCAAGGTGGAAAACCTCGCCGAGCGCAGAACAGCCACGGGCGACGAATACTTTCGCCTTAAGGCGAGGGCGTATATGCCCAAAACGGAGGACAACCGCGCCCTGCGCGATTCGATAGACAGCGGTATTATCAAGGAGATCAGCGTCGGCTGCGCGGTAAAGCAAACGCTGTGCAGCATTTGCGGCAAGGAGCTTTCCGCCTGCTCCCATCAAAAGGGCGAGCTCTACGGCGGCAGACTTTGCTGCGGCGAGCTCTGCGACCCCACCGACGCATACGAATGGAGCTTTGTGGCGGTGCCCGCGCAAAAGGAGGCGGGCGTTACAAAATCAGTTTTCGGAAAGGAAGAAACGATGGAAAACATCTTGAAAAAGCTCGAAAGCAAATCGGGCTTTACGCTGAGCGGCGGCGACTGCGAAAAGCTGCTCGGCTACATAAAGACCCTTAAGCAGTCGGCAAAGGACGGCGTTTACTACCGCGAGAGCCTCACCGCCGAGGTGCTCAGACTTTCGGCGGCGGTGCAGCCCGATATCTCGCGCGACACCATGGAAAGCATAGCCAAGACCATGAGCGTGGCGCAGCTTAAGGAATTCCGCGACGCCTTTGAAAAGCAAAAGCAAAAGGCGTTCGCGCCCAAGCCGCAGCTTTGCGGCGGCAAAAAGAAAACAAACACCGAATCATTCGGACAGTTCACTATTTAACGGAGGTATTTTATGAACGTAAATTTTAACGGATACGGAGAAAACGTGCTCACCTTTATCGCGGACAGCAGCCTTACCGAAACGGGCGTTCCCGTAAAGGTGATCGACGACGGCACGGTAGCCAAGTGCGGCGGCAACGACAACTTCTGCGGCATTTGCGTGGGTCTGCGCGACGGCTATGCCGCCGTTCAGCTCGCGGGTTATGTAAGAGCCAAGGCAGCCGCCAAGATCGCGGCGGGCTACAAAAAGCTTGCGGCGGGCAGCACCGGCGACGTTGCGACAAACGTGTCGGGCAGAGAGTATCTCGTAGTTGATTCCACCTCAACCGAGATCGGATTTATTCTTTAATAACGGAGGTAAATAATATGGCTAATTTTGAGAATATTACTATTGAAAAAGGAATGTATCAGGGCAAGGGCGGTCTGACCGGCGCGCTCGAGAGCCTCGACCCGTCCGAGAACTACGAGGGCACTTCTTTAGAGGGGCTCGACGCGTTCTCACGCCAGCTAAAGCGCTTTGACATCAGGGTCAGCGGCAGGGGCAGCGACTGTGTGGAAAAGTTTTTCCAGACCTCTAATTCCGCCGCGCTGTTCCCCGAGTACGTCAGCCGCGCCGTCCGTCAGGGCATGGAGCGCGCCGACATCCTCCCCAATATCGTGGCGACCGTCACCGATATCGAGGGCATGGATTACCGCAGCATCGTGTCCGACCCGTCCGAGGACGACAAGACGCTCAAGATCGTCGGCGAGGGCGCGACTATTCCGCAGACCCGCGTAAAGACCCGCGAAAACCTTGTTCAGCTTCACAAGCGCGGCAGAATGCTCGTGGCGTCATACGAGGCGCTGCGCTTCCAGAGGCTCGACCTCTTTACCGTCACCCTCAATCAGATCGGCGCATATATCGCCAGAGCGCAGCTCAAGGACGCTATCGACGTGCTCGTCAACGGCGACGGCAACAACAACGCCGCGGCAAACGTTTCGGTCGCGACTTCCGGCGCGCTCGTTTACGGCGACCTTGTAAAGCTGTGGGCGAACATGAGCCCCTACGAGCTCAACACCATCCTTGCCCCCACGCAGGAAATGCAGAAGATCTTGGAGATGAGCCAGATGCAGGACGCGGTCGCGGGACTCGATTTTCAGGGCACGGGCAAAATGGTGACCCCGCTGGGCGCCGCGCTGCTCCACGCCCCCGAAATGACCGCCGGCACCGTCATCGGTCTTGACAAAAACTGCGCGCTCGAAATGGTTCAGGCGGGCGGCGTAGTGACCGATTACGACAAGCTGATCGACCGCCAGCTTGAGCGCGCGGCGATCACCTGCACCGCGGGCTTCTCGAAGATCTTTACCGAAGCGGCAAAGACCCTGTCATAAGGAACGGAGGTAAGCGCTTGAACATTGCGAATGTTACCGATCGCTTTGCCGTGCTTGCCGAACTTGAAAGCTCCGAGGTAAGCCGCTGGAGCTCTGTTGTTGAGGTCGCCTGCCGCTACGTGCAGTCGCTGTGTACGGTCGAAGCCCCCGACAGCGGGCAGACCGCCCGTCTGGAGACTCTGGCCGCGGTTTATGCGTTCGCGCTGTATGAAATGTGCGGCAACAGCCGGCTTACCCAATTTGTCGCGGGTGACGTCAGATTGACGTCATCCGCCGACAATGCGGGCGGCGCTTGGCAGCTTTGGAAGGAAATGGCAAAAAGCAACGCGGATCTTATTCGCGGAGACGATTTTATTTTCGGCAGGGTGATATGATGAGTTTATTCAGTTGTGTTGATAAGGAAATAGGTCGCTACGGCTCGCAGGTGACCATAAATCAGGGCGGCAGCGAAATAAACACGCGCGCGTTTCTGGAGCCGCTGCGCTACCGCAATAAGATATATATAGGCGGCGAATACCGCAAGCTGGGCTTTTTGAAGCGTGAAAAATACCTTTATGTCGGCAAGTCTGATCACCGCCTTGTTGAAAACGAATCGGTCATAGAAACGCACGGCAATAAATATATTGTAAAAAGGTGCGAAACCTATTTCGTCAAGGATACGCCCGTCTATGAGTGGGCTATCCTGGTGCCATACGGCGAAGAAAGGGAGGATGAATATGACTCAGATACAGCAGTGTGTTGACAGGATCGTCGACAGGCTCAAAATGAACGACGCGTTCAGCAGCGTAAGATTCATACGCGAGTACGGGAACGTCAGCATCGAAACGCCCGTGCGCGGACTGCTCGCGGTGGTGGGAATAACCAACACCTCGCGCAAAAAGGGCTACATCGGCGGTTATCTTTCCTCGTCTGTAAGGGGCGAGACCTACGTCGCGACGGCTGAGATCCGCGTGTACGCGCCCGCCGACGAAAACGGCAGCGGGCTTTCGGAGCTTGTGTTCGAGCTGATGACGGCGATAGAGGCGGCTGACGCCGAGAAGATAGTGACGTCGGTTTCCGCGTCCTCCATAGAGTTCGATCCCGACGTCAACGCCGTGTTCAGAAAGGTCGAATTCAAGCTTGAATTCTGCCTTTGCGGGGAGGTGTAGGCGTGGAGCTTTTATTTGAAAACGGCTCCGACCTGCTTATCCGCGTTAACGGAGAGATCACGGGCGGCGTAAGCGACTTGCGCCGCACCGTTATAAACGACGAGGAAAATATCTATCAGTTCCTCACGGACAAGCCCGTCGCCCGTATACCTAAGCAAAAATACCGCCTTAGGTTCAAAATGCGCTGCAAAAGCGGCTGCGTTTTTGAAAACGGCGTTGAGAGCATAGAGATAAGCGACGGCAAAAAGACCGAGATATATACAAGCTGCGCGGTTACGATACTGCACAGCAGGGCAGAGCCGAACCGTGCCGTTGAATACGAGGTTACGGTCGAGGCGCGCGAAAGGAGCGTTGCGTATGAATGAAAACCTGATGACACTTGCCGAGGAGGAGTCGGTATACGGCTGCGACGAGCTCAGCGAGCAGCTTGAGCTAGAGAGCATCCGTTACAGCCGCGCGCTTCCCGAAGAAGGGGAGGCGAGGGTAAGATGAAGCTTGTGCCTATGCGCTTCAAGGGCGTGGAATGGCATCATAATCCGCGCGAAATCAGCTTTGAGTGCGGCAAGCGCGTAAACGAGCTGCACGCGCCCTACGGCAGGTCTTACATACAGAACACCGGCAGAAAATGCATGCTGATAAAGGGCGAGGGCGAGCTTTACGGCGACGACTGCGCCGAGCAGTTCGCGGCGCTTTTTGAGCTGTTCAAAAGCGGCGGCAGCGGAGTGTTGGCTATCCATAAGCTCGGCTCGCTGTACGCGGAGTTCGAAAGCCTTAGGATCAAGGGCATGCCAAAGCCCGACGTGCTCACCTACAGCTTTGTTTTTCGCGAGGTCATGGAGCGCTCGCGCGACGAAAAGCCTACGTCCTACACCCCCGAAAGCGGCGAAACGCTCTGGGACGTGTCCTACCGCTTCGATATAGTAATAGACAGACTGGTTGCGCTCAACCCGTGGGTCAAGCGTCCGGATGAAAGCCTTGGCGGAAAGGAAGTGGCGCTGTGCTGACTGTCAAAATATCCCGCGCGGACAAGCAGTTTTTCACCCTCGAGGATGTGCTGACCGTCAGGCTCGACGCGGATCTTAACGTCCCTGCCGACAGCCTGACCGTCACCTGCCCGTATAACGATACCATACGGAAAAACGCCCAAACCATTCAGGCGTACAACGGCGACCGGCTGGTGTTCAGGGGGCGGATAGACAGTGTGGATTCCATAAAGCGCGCTCAGGGCGTTATTATGAAAATCACCGCGCGCAGTCTTGCGGCGGCGTTGCTGGACAATGAGGCGGAGCCCGTCACATATTTTGATCCCACCGCCGTGATGATAGAGAGCCGCCATCTGCGTCCCTTTGGCATAACCCTGGCAAACAGAGATAACCAGCCGTATTACGATTCTTTGAAAATCGACAAGGGCATGTCGCATTGGCGCGTGATCGAGCGGTTCTGCCGCGCGCGGTACCACAGCGAGCCGCGTATATCGGGCGACGGAACGGCTTATCTTGACCGTCGGCCGTCCGATGAGGTCGCGGTGTTTTCCGACAGCGGCAGCGGCATACCGTATATTTCATTGAACGAGAGCCGCCGCCCGTACCGCCTGATCTCGGAAATAAGGCTCAAATTCCGTCAGGCGAACACCTACGGTTCCGTGATACGCAACGCTAATCCCGAAGCGCGGCAGGTCACGCGCGTGCGTTACGTGAACGCGGCGGCTGACAAAACCACGCTTGCCACGGCGGACAAAATGCTTGAAAACAGCAATCGCAGAAGCTATCTGCTCAAGCTGAGCTGCGCGGGCTGCCATTGCGGACTGCTCGGCAAAAGGGCTGAGGTGCGCGACAGCGTGCTTGGCACAATAGGCGGCTTGGCGGTCAGAAAGGTCAGCTATACCGTTTCGAGCCGCGGCGAGTTCAGCACGATAGAATTGGAAAAGGAGAATTATAATGTGGTTGATGAGTTACATAACTGATCATTCCCTTGCGCCTCCATCGGCGGCAAAGGGAGAGCTCAGCTCGGGCGGTTCGGGCGGCACCTCGGTCGCTTCATCCGAGGAGCACAAGGCGCTGGAAATGTGCTTCCCCTACGGCGTAGTCAGCGTGCCTCCGTCAGGCGAGCGCGCGGTGGTGCTGCCGCTCGACGACGGCGAGGTCGGCTTGGGCGTTATAGCTAACAGCGTCGGGCTTCAGGAGGGCGAGGTAATGCTCTACTCAAAGGGCGGCGCCACGCTGGTGCTCAAAAACGACGGCAGGGTGCTTATAAACGGCGCGGAGGTGCGCAATGGTTGACGCAATGCTCAGCGGCGGCGATCTGACCGCGGACAGCGCCGGCAACGTGGTCGATATAAGCGGAGCGGACACGCTGTTCCAAAGGGCGCTTGTCTGCCTGACCGTGCCGAAGGGAAGCTTTGTTTACGACAGACAGCTCGGGGTGCGGCAGGACGGCTCCGACTTGCAGCGGACGGAGCTTTTGCTGAATGAAGCGCTCGCCGAATATCCCGGCACATCGGCAAAGGCGCTCGACGCCGACGGCGAAACGCTCAGGCTGCAAATCACTATAAACGGCGAAAGCCGTGTGGAGGAGGTGCGTTACAACGGAAACGTACAATGAGATATATCAAAGGATGAAAGAAAATTATACACAGCAGCGCGGCGAGGATTTTGACGAGGCGGGCGATATAGCCATCCGCCTAAAGGTGCTCGCCGGCGAAATATACAATATGCAGACGACTGTTGAGTGGCTCAAACGCCAGTTGTTCCCCTCAACGGCGACGGGCGAGTTCCTCGACCGTTTTGCAGCGCAGCGCGGGCTTGCAAGGAACCCGGCGGCCAAGGCGCACGGCCGGCTCAAATTCAGCGTTAACGAACAAAAGACCACCGCCGTTACTATACCGCGCGGTACGGTCGTGTCGACCGACAGCGAGATCCCGGTCAGGATCTACACGACCGAGGACAGCGAGATACCGCCGTATACATACAGCGTTACGGTGCCTGCCGAGGCGGAGCAGGCGGGCTATCGCGGCAATGTGAACGCACGCACCGCGGTGGTGCCGGTAAGCGTCCCGTCCGAGGTCGATGCTATTACCAACGAAAGCCCCTTTACGGGAGGCTTTGACGAAGAGAGCGACACGACGTTGCGCGCGCGTATACAAAACAGCTATGTAAACAGCCCCAACGGAATGAACGCTTCATTCTATATCGAGCTTGTAAAGCAGGTAGACGGCATAACAAAGGCAGGTGTGGTTTCAAGAGCGCGCGGCGCCGGCACGATAAATATTTACATAGCAGACACCGACGGAAATGCCACCGACGCTCAGTTGAATGAGGCGCAGGCGATAGTGAACGCTCAGCGTGAGCTCAATGTAGACGCGTTGGTAACAAGGGCCACAAGCCTGAGCTACGACCTAAGCGTACTCGTTACCAAGAAAGCGGGTTACAGCAGCGCCGAGGTCATTTCGATGTGCGCCGACGCATTTGAGGATTACGTATCGACTATTCCGATCGGCGGCAGGCTCTATTTGTCGGTGCTCGGCAAGTATCTGCTTGAAACGGGTTGTATCGACAATTACGAGTTCGATCCTAGCATGAGCGACATGAGCGTGCCAAATTCAAAGTTCTTCGTCACAGGCGACGTAAATGTGGAGGTGAGCTGATGGGCAGCTTTGATTCCATGAAAAGCAAGCTTGCTCCGCTCGGCGTTTATTCGCTCGGGGAGGGCGGTACGGTTTGCTGCGAGCTCGGCGCGTACGCCGAAGGGCTCGATCCTCTTTTTGACGAGCTGGATGAAATGGAGCGCGAAAGCTTTATTGCTACCGCCGAAAGCTACGGGCTGAGCGAACGCGAAAAATTTATTGACCGCGAAAAGCCGCAGCTTACGACCGAGCGCAGGCGCGAGCTGTTGATAACGCAGGAGAAAAGCTCAAGCGGCGACGCGTCGGCGGCGGGCTTCAGGCAGTTCCTTAGCGACTGCGGGCTCCAAAACTTCAGGGTCGACGAGCTTCCCGCTCTCAAACGAATAGTCATAAACATAAACGATGTGCTCAACGAGGGCGAAAAAACCCTGATCGGAAGCAAAATAGCGATGGCGTCTCCCGCGCATCTGAACGTTATGGTCTACTATCAGGACGGCGACAGCGATAGTTATTGACCTATAAAAAAGCGCCCGGCTTCGGCAGTTTTTTCGGCGAAGCAGGGCGCATAATATGAAAAACACTTGATTGCATACATGCGTATATGATATAATCATCTAAAAAGGAAACGGAGTGGTCAAAATGAAATGCAAAAACTGCGGAACACAGCTTACAAAGGAAATTAAGTTTTGCCCGCGCTGCGGTGCGCCGAATGAGAAAAAGGGCATGTCAAAGCCGCTGCTTATAACTCTTATTTGCCTGACTGCGGTCGTGGTTTCTCTTGCCGTGACCTTTGTTACGCTGATGCTCCGCAACAAATCAGGTAATCCCGGCACCTTTGACTTCACCTGTTCGCAGTATACCGAAGAAATGAACCGTATCCTCGGCGAGGAAAAGCTCGATCAGGACAAGTGGGTAATTAACGATACGTCCGCTGAATATAACGATACGGGCTTTGAGATCGATCTAGACATCGAAGAAAAAAGCAAGCATGTCAGCAAGATCAGCGTCGGCCCCGCCGACAGCGAGGACGCTGTAAAGATAGCGTCGGTGAGCATAATGGTCACCGAAGTCAAGCTGACCCAAAAGGATGTGCTGAATCAGCTTGCAGACCTAAAGGAAGAAAAGCAGGATAAGATAGAAAACGACAACTCCACCGTTACCATAGACGACGACAAAAACCGCTATGTTATCGAGCCGCGTCCGGACAAGGATGAAAAGACCTCCTCGCCCGCTACACAGGCGCAGTCTACGACAGTTCAGCCTACGACCGAAGCCCCGCATGAATACACCGCCGAGGAGCTCATCAATAAAGATCTTGGCGAGATCATCGAGATCATGGGCGGAGATTTCGAGATAACAAACTCCAAATCCGTCGCCTTCGGCGGCGACGGCTCTCCGCTTTGGATATATAACGACAGCACGCTCCCGGGCTTTTCGTTCTGCCCAAAGATTTATTGGGATTATTCCTCGGATTTTTCCGACGTAAAGAACGAGATAAAAACCGCGATCGATAACGGAGAGCGCGATTACACAGGTCTTACCGTGACCGGCAGCGCGAAATATAACGACACTCTTTCCGCAGATACGACCTATACTCAGCTTGCTGAGCGATTTGGAGATTTCGACATGATGGCTATCGGCGCTGAGGGGCACTATTATTATTCTGATGAGATCGACGGCAGAAACGTAAGATTCTGTATCATAGACTCCGATCAAAGAATATATGAGCACAGCACAAACGGCAAAATCTATGCTGCTGCTCTAAGGGAGCTCGACCCGACCTTGAGCGAGATCATCGTACCATACACCGGAAGCGAAACCCCGACCGAGTCTCCGACTGAGGCGGATTGGAAAGCGTTGTACAAAAAGGCGATAGAGGATGATCCTACAGCAAACGACAAGACGACCTACGCTCTGGCGGATATCGACGGCGACGGAACGCCCGAGCTCATAATCAACCCCGACATTCTTATGAAGAGCAAAACGATGTACTGGGTCAAGGACGGCGAGATCCAACAATTTGGTATCGGACGCGGAATGACAAAGGACAGTTTCAGGTACAATCCTGAAACCGGCGATTGCTGGTACAGCGTAACCTCTACGGGGATGCACTACTACGCCCTAACTTTTAAAAACAAAGAGGTGACCGAAGGGCACACTGCCAATCAATTCACAACGATCAACGAATATCGCGTTGACGACAAAACAGTGGATAAGGCTGCCTATGAAGCAATGGCGCAGCAGATCACCTCAACGGCTTCCGAGCTGCCGACCTACAAATCAAGATCCCAGATCATTAGCGACATCGATAAATATTGATAAAAAAGCGGTCGTACCTAGGTTTTTACCGGTACGACCGTTATTCACAAATTATCTTCCATTCCTCGGCAAGCTTTTCAAGCGACCATGCCGCGTTCGCGGGGCTGGTCGACGGAAGCTTTTGCGCGGGTATGTTATTTATCGGGTAAATGTATTTTTGATACAGCCTGTGCGACGCCGCGCCGTTGCAGAATATCCGCTTTACGCGGCTGTTGTTTAAAATCACGCTCAGGTCGTTTGGCACAACGTCCTTTATCGAGCTGTCTGACGAGCCGGTTATCGTGCAGGAATGAATCGTGTCCCACATCGCTATCCCGTGCGACAGCACAAGGCGCTTTTTCTCCTCGACGGTGCTCGGTACATCCGCGTCAAAAAGCAGCGCCATAAGCTTCCAAAAGCGGTTTTGCGGATGCCCGTAAAAGAACATCGCCTCGCGCGATTTTACCGACGGAAAGCTGCCCAGTATCAGCGCCCGCGAGTTCTCATCGTACAGCGGGGGGATAGGGTGGATAATGTTAGCGGTTTCTGCCATGCTTATCCTCCTTCAGCATCGCCCTTATGTAGCCGAAGGTCTTTTCCTCGCCCTCGTCGCGCAGCATAACAAGCAGCTTTTCAAGCAGCGCCTCGGTGTTTTCGTGCAGGCGGTGCTTGCCCCTTATCCGCAAAAAATACGTGAACGGGTCGGCGTCGGTGTAGTCCTTTCCGTTGTAGGTCTTGCTCGCCGCCACCCTGTCGCAGAACATCTCAATGACGTATTTCAGCGGCATTTCAACGTGCTCGGGGCGCTTTGTCTTGGGATTGTAATCGTTCCAAAACTCGTAGTGGTGCCGGTTCCTGCCCTTGTGGTGCATCCACGCGCGCGAATATCCAAGCAGCTCGCGCTCAAGCTCGTTCGGACTGCGCGTGCCCTGATAATACTTCGCGCCGGGTATGAACTCCGTAGGGCTGTATTTCGACAGGTCGTGGCGCAGTCCCTGCCATAAAATGCCGGCTTTTTTGCAATGGACAATGACTGTATGTCTGTGTTTTGTGATTGTAATAAAGTGTTTTATCGGATGTGCCATATCATTCACCTGCACTGATTATAGCACAAAAAACGGCGCTTTACAATTTTTCAGATAAAAATATTTAAAAATCACTTGCTATTTCCAACGAAAAACGCTATAATAGAATTAACTATTAAAAAATTGTAACTATTATGAAAAATCTGACTTATTTTTTATACATAAAAAGGGAGGTGATTCTTTGAAAAAATTCTGCTTTGCCGTAATGTGTCTTTCGGCGATATTATGCTGCACGATGGGTCTGCTGTTTTTCAGCGACGCGCTGAACCCCGCCTCGGCTAATGAGGCGAGCCTGTCGAGCTCTGAGCATGACGTGACTATAAAGCAGGGCGACGCCCTGGTGCTGCCCTCGGAAAAAGACGCCGCGCTCATCAAGAACTGGAGCAGCAGCGACGAAGATATAGTCAGCGTTGACAGCGGCGGCAGGATCGACGCTCTCAAACAGGGCGAGGCTACCGTTACCGCAAAGGGCGCAAACGGAAGCAGCCGCTCCTACAGCGTGACCGTTGAGTCCCCCGCGAAGAAAAACGCGGACATCTTCTCCACCGCCTACACAGCGAATCAGGATATTTTGAAAAAGAATCTCAGCAGCAAAAACAAATCAAAGCTGCCTTATCAAATAATGGTCAACCGCAGTCAAAACTGCGTTACGGTATACACCTACGACAGCGACGGAAAATACACCGTGCCCGTCAGGGCGATGGTCTGCTCCTGCGGTATCGAAAACCGCACAAGGCTCGGCTTTTACAACATCTATTTCCGCACCGTATGGAATCCGCTGGTCAACGACTCCTACGGTCAGTACGTCAGCGGCTTCGACGGCGACTACCTGTTCCACAGCGTACCTTACAACGACATTTCAAAAAGCTCGCTCAAAACCGAGGAGTTCAACAAGCTCGGCACCCCCGCGTCAAGGGGCTGCGTTCGCATGGCTTCAAGCGACTGCAAGTGGGTGTACGACAACTGCCCCGGCAACACCGCCGTGGTTATCTACGACGACGATGACCCGGGTCCGCTCGGCAAGCCCGAAAGCATACATATCACCGACCTCGAATGTCAGTGGGATCCCACCGACGACAACGAGGACAACCCCTACAACGGCAAAACGCCTCAGATAACCGGCGCCGAGGACGTCACTCTGAAGGTCGGCGAAAGCTTTGAGCCCGCAAAGGACGTCGCGGCATTTGACACCTGCGGCAACGATATCACCGAGTACATGGAGATAATCGGAAACCCCGTCACGACCCGCGCCGGCACGTACAAGGTGACATATTCCGTCACCGACGTGCTCAACCGCAGCGCAAAGGTCGACATAACCGTTACAGTAGAATAAAAATTTCCCCGCTTCATTTTTTGTGAGCGGGGATTTTTTTATAGTTGAAAGTTGAAAGTTGAAAGTTGAAAGTGAAGGGTCGCTTCGCTCCGATTTGTATTGCGTTTGGTTTAATGGAAACGTTTGGTGCTTTGCCGTTGCCTCCCGCTGTCATCCTGAGCGGTGCCGGAGGCAAAATCGCGTTCAGCGATTTAGTCGAAGGTGATTCCCCTTTCAAGGGGAAATGTCGCGAAGCGACAAAAGGGTTGCCGCCCGGCTACGGGCCCCCGATGTGGGGCAGAAACGTTGCTAAAAAGGTAGGGGCGGTGCTTGCCGCCGCCCGTTCGCCGCCCTGCGGCGAAATGACAGCCGCAAGGGCTGTCACTACGGCAATGCACCAAACGTCGCTCAAAAGAAAGCCTCCCCCATTACTTGTCATGGGGGAGGTGTCAGCGGAGCTGACGGAGGGTGATTCCCCTTTCAAGGGGAAATGTCGCGAAGCGACAAAAGGGTTGCCGCCCGGCTACGGGCAGACGCTTCCTCTATCCAAAGGTTAGATAAATCAGAATAAGCGTTTAGCTATGCAAAAGCCTTCTCCCTCGCGGAGAAGGTGGGCAATTCGCTTTGCGAATTGGTCGGATAAGGGGTTTGTCGCGGAGCGACAAAAGGGTTACCGCCCGTTCCCCAATGCAAGGCAGAAACGTCGTTTTTAAACGTAGGGGCGCACCCGTGTGTGCGCCCGCAATATTGCGACGTTTTCGGGCAGACACATGGGTCTGCCCCTACACCTTCTCTAACACCTAATACCTGATATCTAAAGCCATTATCGTCACTATAAACAAACCAATACGTGTCAATTTGTGCTAAGTCACGAAAAAAGGTTCCATTCCGGAAACTTTCTTTATTTTTGTGAAAGAATACGTTATAATAAAACTAGCAAATTTCTCTTAACATAAGTGTAACTTTTTGTTTATTTTTCGGCTCTAAAGGTCGATGTTCGGTGTCATAGATACGCGGTCAGCGGGCAGGCAGGCAGAATAAACAATGTTATACAAATGTAAAACCAATTAATTAATTTAAAGGAGGAACACCCTATGCAAAAGACCCTAAAAAAATCAATAAGCATTTTGCTGTCGATCCTGATGATCGTCGGCGTGTTCACCATCGTTCCCATCTCGGCGAGTGCGGAAACTATAACGACAGTTACCAATAGTCATGACATTAGCATAAATTCCGATACAACCATTACCGGAACAGCATCCAACACAAAAATTACTGTAACGGGTGATTGTACGATAATCCTTGATGGTTTGAATCTTACTAACACGAGCAATCAAGGCAAATGTGGTATAGATATTAAAAACGGAACGGTTAATCTCATAATCAAAGGAGAGAATAAAATAACCGCAGGCGGACAAAACGGTGAAGCTTGTCCCATCGGAGTACGTGATAATGCTACACTTATCATCTCCGGATATAACGATGAAAATGACGGTAATATTCTTACTGTAATCGGCACAACTAACGGAAAAGCAGCGATAGGCGGCGCATGGGATCAGTGGGCTTGCGGAACTATCGTGATAAACAGCGGAACGATTGATGCCACGGGCGGCGGTTACGGCGCATCGGTTATCGGTAAAGGTGGAAATAAAAATTCCACTAAATCTGTAACTATCAACGGCGGAGTGATCACAACAACGCTTAGGGATACTCAGCAGGGTGCAACGGCGATAGGCGGCGGCAAAATGTCTGTTTCGTATTCCCCAAGTTATGATACGCCTCTTATCATGAACGGGGTAACGGTGTACCCTACCGTCACATGGATGAACTACGACGGTACAGAGCTTAAAAAGGATGAGATTGTTGCCGAGGGTACCACTCCAAGCTATGACGGCGCAACTCCCGAAAAGGCGGAGGACGACAACTACACCTACACCTTCTCCGGCTGGACAGACGGCACGACCAACTACGGTCTGACTGACACGCTTCCCGTAGTGACCGGCAACGTGACCTACACCGCGACCTTTGACGCGACTTTCAAGGGTATTTTGAGCGGCGACCTCAGAAAGGGTCTTGTGATAGACGCGGGAACGCCGATTCGGTTTGCGATGTCTAAAACAGCAGATTCTTGGGCAATACTCAGTTTACAGGTCTACCTTGATGACGTACTTGTCAAGAGCGTGCAGACAGAACAATTTCAACCTACTGAACCCGATCGCTACTATACGACAACAAAGAAATGTATTGTGGATTCGTATTCAGGTTCAGGCAGTTACCCGCGAGCATATCATACTCTGCGCCTAAAATCACTGTACACCGTCACATGGCAGAACGGCGACGACGTGCTCGAGACCGATGTTGATGTAGTAGCAGGTAAAACCCCGACCTATAACGGCGCAACGCCCCAAAAGCCGGACGACGCAACCAACTACTACACCTTCTCCGGCTGGGATCCCGAGGTATCGGCTGTCACAGGCGACGAGACCTACACCGCGCAGTTTACCGCGACCGCAAAGCCCGAGGTCATCAAGGGCTGCAATAATAAGTATGGGAATTTCAGGCTTTATTCCAATGTTCCGATTGTAAGTTTATCAAATGTAAATGATTTATTGACCGGAGCTATTATACCTATGACGTACGGAGACGGCAATACGCTGGTTCCCCTTGTGGACGCAAAGGGTTATTCGTAC
>CACYPV010000024.1 GCA_902776375.1 uncultured Ruminococcus sp.
CAGTTTTGATGGAAAGAATTACAACATATCTCAAGGTCCGTTCCTTAAATGTGATAAGTTAAAAACGGTAACATTTGAGGATGGAATTACAAAGATTCCAGTTGGAACTTTTACGGGATGTACGGGAATTGAAAGCATCACCATTCCAAACACAATTACATTAATTGAAGCAAGAGCATTTGAGGATTGTTTACGATTAAATACAGTTTTAATCGCTGATACAGTGACAAAAATCGATGATAGAGCGTTTGAGAATTGCATTAATTTATCGAATACAAATTTACCAAAAGCGCTTGAAACTTTAGGGAATCAAGCATTTGCAAAAACATCGATTACAAGTGTTGTTATTCCAAAAACGCTAAACAAAGCTTCATATTCAACCACAATCAATTTTACTGTAGATAATGTAATCTACAGTGTTCCAACTGGACCATTTTATATGTGTCAAGATTTAGAAAATGTATCGTTTGAAGATGGGATAAAAAACATTCCAGATAATCTTTTTGCCGGCTGTATTGGAATAAAAAACCTTGATATTCCTGTATCAATTAATAAAATTGGTAATAGCGTCTTTAGAGGTTGTTTGAATCTTAAAAGCATATGTTTTAATAATGAATATATCGAATTTGGAACCTATGTTTTTTATAATTGCATATCACTGGATTCTATTGAAATTCCAACCCAGACAACAAAAATACCAAGTTATATGTTT
The DNA here is from genome assembly GCA_902776375.1 of uncultured Ruminococcus sp. Lineage (GTDB taxonomy): Bacteria > Bacillota > Clostridia > Oscillospirales > Acutalibacteraceae > Ruminococcoides. The sequence continues at coordinate 713 of CACYPV010000024.1, forward strand.
TATAACTGCATTTCTATTCACAAAGTAACTGGTCTGGATTCTATTACACAAATAGACGAAAGATCATTTTACAATTGCAATTCGTTAGAAGTTGTAAATTTCCCACAGGTTTTAACTAATATTTCAGATTATGCATTTTATCAATCAGGACTTACTTATGTTGAAATACCTGATAATGTTACAACAATAGGTTCATATGCTTTTTGCAATACCCCTATTGAGGGACTAAAACTATCTAAAACCATTTCAACGATTGGTACATATGCATTTAGTAATTGTGATTCACTAAAATCAGTAGAATTACCCGCTCGGATAAAAACAGTGGGCGCAAATGCATTTTCAAATTGTGACCAGCTCGATAACATTATTATTAACAGCGGTGTTAGCACAATTTCAAGCAATGCGTTTCAAAATTGCATTGCACTTAAAACAGTAAGCATTCCTTCAACTGTAAAAACGCTTGGACAAAACGCATTTCAAAACTGTCAACTTCTTGACAGTGTTATCATTGAAGATTATAGCATTAAAACGCTATCAAATTCCGTTTTCAAAGACTGTCCGAATATTGAAAAGGTAATATTGCCCAAAGGATTAGAGACAATATCGTCCTCGGCTTTTGCTAATGACACAGGACTATCCGAAGTTGAAATACCCGAATCAGTAACTTCTATTGCCACAAACGCATTCTCATATCCTGACAATATGACAGTCTACGGATATACAGACAGTTATGCGAAGCGGTACTGTGATGAAAAAGGTATTAATTTCGTCGATAATCATGTGCTTTCACAAGGTATTGCACTCGACCAAACGCCCTGTGCAAGCGAAGATTACATCATAATGGATTTAGGAGAAACTAACGAAGTTAAATTTGATGTTTATCCTTTGAATTCAAATGACGTTATCTCTTTAACAAGTGACAATACACGAGTGACAATTAACGGAATGCACATCACTTCTAAGAGTGCAGGTGACTCGGTTATTACCGCAACGGCTACAAGCGGAGTTGAGTACACCTTTACAATTCACAACCGCAGCGTGAAGAATGTATCTGTCAAAACCTTACCTGAGAATCTCAGAATCACACAAGGCAATGAACTTGATTTAAGCGGATTTGAGTTGCTAGTGAATTATAATGATAACTCAAATGCAGTAACAGACAACTATACGATTAGCGGATTCGACAAAGATACTATTGGTGTGCAAACGGTAACAGTTTCCTATGTTGGTACAAACGGCTCAACATATAAAACTACATTTAATGTTGAAGTGGTAGATCCGAGAGGAAACCTAACAGGTATTTCAATCAAGCAATATCCCCGAAAACTTAAATATGTTAAGTATGATGCTCTTGATTTGGAAGGACTGATTGTTGTAGAAAACTACGACTCAGGTCTGGAAATTGAAATCACTGATTATAAGGTTACCGGATATAACGCTCTCAAGCTCGGTAAGCAAACTATTAAAATCACAAAAGGCGAGTACACTGTAACCTTCGAGGTTGTAGTAACAGAAAAACCTGTGTATGCCATTGGAGATACAAACCTTGATGGTATTGTTAGCATTAGGGATGTTACTGCAATTCAACGTCACATTGCCGAATTAGAATTATTTTCAGACGAACAACTTGCTTTAGCTGATACTAACGGTGACGGCGAAATCAATATTTCCGACGCGACCCATTTGCAGATGTATCTTGCAGAATATGATGTTGTGTTAGGAAAACAGTAAGCTAACAAAAATCACAGAGCAGGCAGAATGTCCGCTCTGTGATTTTTCACTTGGTGCGACCGGAAGTTTTCTTGCGCGGTTGTTCGTGCTGTCGGTTTTCATATTCTTTAGCGGCGGCTACATCAATCGTATCGTTGAGTGTTCTATCCGTTTCACGAATCGCGTTGAAAAAGCTTCTGATACTGAAATTCTTGCCGTAGGAAGATTGCAATTTGTTCTCGGCGGATAGTTGTTTTTCGGGACGGATTTTCAAACGTTCGGCGGCGAATTCGCCCTGATCAAAACCTGCTGATTGCTTTTTCAAATCCTTGTATCGCTGAATTACCTTGTTGAGCTTGGATGTGTTCTTCTTTTCTGTTTCGTCTAAAGCTGCGAGGGCGGTTTCGATTCTGGCAATCTCGCTCTGTAGTTTCGGAACGCTGCTGTCGTCGGCGCATTTCAATTCTCTGAGCAGGCGTTGCTTTTCGGATTTCAGTTCTTCGAGTTCTTCGGTCAGCTCGGCGATTTGCCGGGACAGGTCGCGCTGGATCGTTATCCGCAGGACGGAAGTGGACTTCTTTTTGTTTTGAAGTTCCTTCCGTTCTTTTTTCTTTGCGGTGATTTGCTCGGCGACGGCAGTGTATTTGGCTAAGGTCGCTTTTTCGGATTGAATGGTGCGCTTGCTTTTTCGAGCAACATCGCTGCCGATTTGAAGATGGTAGCGGAGGACGATCATCTTTTCACGCAGCGTTTCCATCGCTTCTGCGAGGGCTGGGAGCGTGTTTTTGACGGACTGCGTGATTTTTCTCATTGTAGCTTTAAGTTCGCGGAGAAGGGCGTTGTCCGCCTTTATTTGACGGTTGATTGCACAGCGATCGGCGACAAATCCTTTTTGCTCAATAGTTCGTGCGACATATCCCTCGTGAATTGTCGGCTGTTCGTCAAGCCCTCTGTCGGCGTGGCTCCGGTGGTCGATGTGCGCGTCGGAGCGGTTTGCTTCATCGAGGAATTTGTTTGTGATTCGCGCCCACTGCTCGCGCCAAATTACAAGTTGCTCGTCGCTGTTCCAACGTGCGGCGATCGGATTCTGCCGACCGAATCGCGTGCTTTTCGGATATTTGTTGACACGTTCATAGCCGTGTTTTTCCGCTTTTGACGGCGGCATATACACCTTCTTTTTGCCGATAAAATATTGATATTGCTTCTCCCAGCCTTCCGATTTTGCAGATTGGAATTCCGAAGAAGTGAAGCCTTTTTCTTCTCCGTTTTTGACACAGAGATATTCCTTTTCGGTCTTGTTCTGCCATTTGCCGTTGCTGTCCAAAGGTCTGACTGTCAGCAAAATGTGCGCGTGAGGATTGTGACCGTCTGTGTCGTGAATGGCGACATCAGCGCACATTCCTTCTGCTACAAAATTTTTCTGAATGTACTCTGTCAGCAGTTTTACCCATTGCGTTTTGTCAAGCTCGATCGGCAAAGCGACGACCAATTCGCGTGCGAGGCGGCTGTCCTTGGATTTCTCTGCAGCTTCGACCGCGTTCCACAAATTGCTTCTGCTTTTCCATTCGGGCGGCGCGTTTTGAGGTAAAAAAACCTGTTCCCATACAAGCCCTCGTTTGCGTGTGAAGTCGTGGGTAACGCCGTCATATTCGTTGTGGATTTCCGAGCAGCTCATATATGCGGCGGCTGCAACGGCGCTCCTGCCTGAGCCGCGGCTGACGGCTTTTGCTTCTAAATGATAAATCGCCATAATTAGAATCCTTTCACAAAATAGGCTTTCAATAAGCCGCAACCCTCGGAGAGCGCACGAATGCCGCAGGCAGTACCACCATTCGTTTTACGAGTGGTGAGTAAGTGCGCCCTTCGGGAAATAAATCACGGCTGCCTGTTACCAAAATACAAACGCTGTAACAGAAACGCGCCTGCGCTTCTTCCAATCGGTGCTTCGCTTGAAGCAATTCCTTATCGCTCAAATCGTTGTTCATAAATCCTCCTTTTCGACAGTCAGCAGCTTTCGCGCTGCGTTTAAAGTTTCTACCGCGTTGAGCTTTCTGATGTTTTGATTGTTCACCTTGAGCGGCACGCAGCGCTCCAAAATGCGGTCATAGATTCGAGCGTGCGCTAAGTTCTTAGGATGCTTTAGCTCGTCCAGCGTTAAGTTGGTCGTAACGATCAAAGGCTTCTTGCTGCGGTAACGGCTGTCGATGACATTGAACACCTGTTCCAGCGCAAATTCGGAATTGCGCTCGATGCCGAGGTCGTCGATGATCAGCAGACTGTAGCCGTTCATGCTCTCGATATATTTGTTGCGATCCTCGTTGAACATGGAGGACAGTTGGTTCAGAATTTTTGAGAAGTTCGTCATCAAAACCGGCACACCCTGTTCAATCAGCGCGTTGGCGATGCAGGCGGCAATGAATGTTTTGCCTGTGCCGACGTCGCCCCACAAAAGCAGTCCGATACAGCTCTTTTTCATCTCGCTCCACTGAGCGACATATTCGCGGGCTTTGCTGATTTCGGGATTGTAGCCTTTGTCGTTGGCAAAGGTGTAATCGTGCAGATACCTGTCCTGCAAACCGCTCGCCTTCATGCGCTCGATCCGAAATTCCGCCTGCCGTTTTTGAAACGCGGCTTCTTCGCGTTCTTCCGTGATCCGCTGACAGTCGCACATAACCAGCGGCGTGATGATACGCTCTCCGTGGTGAATCACGCACTGCCGCGGTGTGCGGCACTTGGCGCAGTAGATCAATCCGTCAGCTTCGTTGATGTACTCGTCCTCTTTAGGCTGGCGCGGCGGAAACAGCCCGCCGATGATTTGGTTGATGTTGTTCATAAGCTTTCGTTTTCCTCGCTTTCATAGTTTCTTGCAGGCGGCGGAGGATTGTCACGAAGATACCAACTTCTGATAGTTGCGGCATGGTCGGCGTAATGCTTGCCGCTTGACTGCATATATGTCGACAGCCGCTCTATGTACTCCCGATACGGCGGCACTGTCCGTTGCAAAATAGAGATATCATCATCGGAGAGAAAAACATTTTGAAATTTGCCGTATGCCTTACTCATTCTATTATCTATTTTCTTATTATCTCCTTCTATATATCTTCCAGACAGTTTTCTTTCCGCGTGACAGACAGTTTTCTTTCCATCAGGAGGACAGTTTTCTGTCTGTCTCACGGAAAGATTTCTGTCGACGGGGAACTTTACATAGATACGATTTGCCTTGCCGACGCCCTGACGCTTGCGTGCAATAAGCTCATGCTTTTCAAGCGAGGATAGCGCGGTTTTGACGGACATCTCGCTTTTATGCACGGCTTCGGCTAAATCCTTGATCGGATAATAAATGAATATCCGACCGTGTTCGTCCGTAAAGCTGTCGCGCTTTTGGGAAAGCTGCGCCCGACACAGCAGAACACAGTAAATGATTCTTGCCGATTCGCTCAGCTCTGTCATTTCCAAGAGAAAGTTCGGGAACGCCATATGCGCGGGAATCGGGCTTTCAGAAGTTATGAATTGTGTCAATCTACTCACCACCTTACAGATTCATTCTATCGTAAAGGATGCCGGAACGCATTGAGCGCGAATTGACCGAAAATTGACTAAAACAAAAAAGCCACACACCGAAGTGCGTGACTGTGGGTTGTTATAGCCTTTTTATATGCAGAAATTTTGACATCTCCTGTCGCTTGGCTTCTATTTTTTCAGGCTCGGCTTCAAAATGAATACAGTAAATATCAAACGCAGTTTTGAAATGGATATATGCCTTCCGTTTGTCTCCGAGATATGAATAAAACCGTCCCATTCTTTCCTGCGTAATGGCGTAATCTATAGACTTATCTGAATAATACGATTTTATCAGGTTACATAGATTATTCAATACCCATAAAGCTCTGTAAGGCTGTCCTGAATCAACAAGCAAAGAAGCGTAATTGTTGATACGGACAATATTATCATGGCTCTCAACAATGTTGTAATCCTTTGCGATTTGTATAGCTGATTCCATGCTTTCAACGGCGAGTTCGATATTTCCGCTGTTTTGATAGAATGTTCCGAGGTTTGTATAAAGATTGCTGACAAGAGCAGCGTTGCCCTTGTTTATTTCCTTTATCATAGCGATTGCGCGGTTTTCGTATTGAATTGCCTTTGACGGTTTTGTCTCTAAAACGGCGCGATAATCAAGCAGCAAAGCGCGATCTGATACGGTTCCCACGGTATCATCACTCAACAACATGGACAGTTTTTCTACAACTCGCTGTCTGAGCTGTTCATATTCATACTTTTCCATGTATGGGAAAACATCTTCCAGAAAGAGAAGAAATGATTTCGTGTCATCGTTGCCAATCAGCTCGATAATTGTGTCAATCATACCGAATAACTGTTGATAGTACATTACGTCATACCCATGATGCAGACAGATATTATGTATGGAATTTAATAGAGTGCTGCAATTGACCACCGAGGGTTTTGTTTCATCGACGGCAACCTCTTTGATCATGGGATGAAGCAAAATCATTCGTCCCGGTAGCGGCTGCACAAAGCCTCTTTCGATTAGGTCGTTGACGGTATTCATGCTTTCCAGTTTCATCCAAAGAGCAAATAATTTAGCGGAAATCCCGTTATGCGGCGCTAACGTCAGATTGCGCATAACATTGGTTTCTAATTCTGATAGCTCATACAAAGAAAACAGCGTATGAATATGGTTATAGTAGGTCGCCTTGCTGCTTTTTCCGTCCTTTTTTACGCCGATAACGTCCGCGTCGTTCATAGCGGCTTTTTCTTTTTGCAGTTTCTCCAAAAGTTCATTCGGATTCAAAATACCGATTTCCAACAGACGGGCGGATAACTCAACGGCAAAGGTATGATTGTGAACCGTATGAATGATCTCGCTCAGGATCGTGGAATGGTTTTCTGCTTCGGAATACAGATTACCCATTAAGCCAAGCAGATCGTCGTCGGACATTTCTCCAATGGTGTAGGTATCGTATTCGTCAAAGCGGCTGCGTGTCGTAAATAATATCCGGCAGGAGTATTTGAGGACAATGGATAATAATTCTTCATCGGCAGCAACCGTATTGAAGTTATCTACGATAATCAGGCTGTCGTCTTTTAAGCTGCGAAGATAACGGTGGTGCCTTCTGAAACGCTCCTTTTCAGATTCATTAGCATTGAAATCTTCAAGGAAATCCAAATCAACAATATCATTTTTCAAGTTGCCTGAGTAGTTGATATAAATGATGTTAGTGTAATCCTTTTTGAAGTTTTGAACGTATGCTTTGGTAAGCTCGCTTTTTCCGATACCCGGTATACCCTGCAGGAACACTTTGCTATGCTCATTCAGCATAATATGAAGCTCCGACAATTCTCTGTCTCTGCCACAAAAATATCGGCAGGGCTTTGGTGCGTCAGCTCCGAAAAGAAAATCGTTCACAACGGGAGAAAGCGCTTTACCCGATGTGAGCTTTTTATTGCCGGTTTCCCGTTTGATGAAGTTCCGCTCCATCGAAAAGCAGAGCACAGCGCAGAGAAAATCAGCTTTTTCCTCGCTGTTGGAAAAAGGGGGCCCATTCGTGAGCTTTGTTTTTGTTCCGTCTGAAATAGTCGTATCAAAAACAACCAAATCATAAATCTCCTGCACCGCCATATCGCTGTCGTACATCATCGGCAGAATTTTTTGCTCAATATCAGCGGACAGACATTTTCTCTTGCGGTGATCCGTATAATACCTTGTGATCTGTGGGCTGATTTTGGCTACGCCTTTGAACCAACGGCACACAAGCCCGTTGTCAAAGACATAATCGTTATTCGTTGAATCCTCGGAAAAGGCAGCAAACAACTCGTAGAGTAAATCCGTTTGGCTGATCTCTCGGCTCTCGCTGATATACTTTCTAATAATCGATATAACAGAGCTGAAATCACATCGCTCCATGTTTCTCACTCCAAAACTGTCAATTTTCAGTCAATTTCCGCTCAATGCGGTTAAGCGGCATTTGATGTAGAATGAATACAGACCAATAAAGGTTGCAAATTCATTATAGCACATTTTGTCTGTCGAAAAATGGCAATTTTTGCGGAAGGAGGAACTAATGACCGAACAAGATGCAGCATTTGAGCGTTGCGTGGATTTTTTGGTACGAATGATGAATAAATACGGGAAAGAGTTCCTCGAAGAAGTGGAGAAAAAAGGAAAACTGCGATCATCGACCAATCGGACAAAACCGAGGGAATAGCTTGATTTCAAAATTATGATTGAAATATCCTCTGTTTTCTGCTAAGATATAGTTGAGGTGAGACTTCAAATGACAATTCAGAAATTTGAGAACGATAAGCAATTTGATGAAATCATTCATATTATTGAAGAATCACGGAAAAATGCTCTCAGAAAAGTCAACGAAGAGCTTATTATGATGTATTGGCGCGTTGGCGAATACATTAGCCGTCAATCGGAAAATGCTTCTTACGGCGATTCCTATATTCAGTCGCTCGCGAACTTCTTTTCGCAGAATTATCCTCAGATCAAGGGCTTTAACCGTCGCGGGCTTTACCGAATGAAGCAGTTCTATGAAACCTATAAGGACGACGAAAAAGTGTCAACACTGTTGACACAATTGAGTTGGTCAAATCATATTAAGCTTTTGTCAGCGTGTAAAACAAATGGAGAACGAGTGTTTTATATGCAGCTTTGCATAAAAGAGGGTTATTCCGCAAGGGAGCTTGCGCGTCAGGTGGACAGCGGATATTATGAACGGTATTTGTTGTCAAAAACACACCTTTCTCCTGCTGTTTCTCAGGCTCACAATGACACCGGCAACATCTTTCTTGACAACTATGTGCTTGATTTTCTGGACTTGCCGGAAAAGGTATCTGAAAAGGATTTGCAAAAATCCATATTGAATAATCTGAAAAGCTTTATTCTGGAAATCGGCAAAGACTTTACCTTCATCGGAGAAGAATATCGGGTACAAGTCGGTAATCATGATTACTACATCGATTTGCTGTTTTATCATCGAGACTTGTCCTGCTTGGTAGCATTTGAATTGAAAATCGGCGAATTCAAGCCGGAGTACATTGGAAAGGTCAATTTCTATCTGGAAGCGCTTGACCGCGAGGTGAAGAAAGAGAACGAGAACCCGAGCGTCGGTGTTATTCTCTGTGCTTCCAAAGATGACGAAGTGGTTGAATACGCACTCAGCCGTTCGTTGTCGCCGACGATGGTATCGGAGTACACCCTTAAGCTGATTGATAAAAAGCTTTTGCAAGAAAAGCTGAAAGAATATATCAACTTGACTGAATCGATCGATACAGACGAGAAATAAAAGCAAATGCAACGTCCTGCTGTTTTGAATGGCAGGACGTTGATTTTTTTTCGTTCTCAACTATTTCACCAAACCTATTGCAAAAGAATTTAATATGCACTATAATAGTGTTGGGACATTTATAATCATCGGTAATTTATTTGGAGTTGAGTTGACATGAAAACAGCCAAATGTTATATTTATACCAGAGTATCTACCTCCATGCAAGTGGACGGATACAGCTTAGACGCACAGAAGGATAAGCTGAAACGATATGCAGAGTTTCAGGAAATGGTTGTTGTTGGCGAATATTGCGACGAGGGTAAATCCGGCAAAAACATTGACGGGCGACCTCAGTTTCTTCAAATGCTGAAAGATATTGAAGCGATGAAAGATAAGGTACAGTATGTACTTGTATTCAAACTCTCTCGCTTCGGCAGAAACGCCGCTGACGTGCTTAGTTCATTGCAGCGAATGCAGGACTACGGCGTAAACCTGATTTGCGTTGAGGACGGCATTGACAGCTCAAAAGACAGCGGTAAACTGATGATCTCCGTATTGTCTGCTGTTGCCGAGATTGAGCGCGAGAATATCCTTGTTCAGACGATGGAAGGTCGCAGACAGAAAGCCCGTGAAGGCAAATGGAACGGCGGTTTTGCTCCCTATGGCTATAGGCTTGAAAACGGAGAGTTGCTGATTGCCGAAGATGAAGCGGAGATTATACGCATTATCTATGATAAGTATATCAACACCAACATGGGCGCTATCGCTATTGCTACCTATCTGAATGAACACGGCTACAAAAAGAAAAAACGGCAGAATAACACATTGGACATGTTTTCTGCGCACTTTGTTTCACTTGTATTGGACAACCCTGTTTATTGTGGAAAGCTTGCCTATGGTCGGCGAAAGACCGAAAAGATAGCGGGAGCAAGGAATCAATACCATATCGTCAAGCAAGATGAATATCCGGTTTACGACGGTATTCATGAAGCGATCATTTCCGAGGAAGATTGGCAGCTTGCGCAGAAAAAGCGGCAGACAATGGGAAAGAAGTTCGAGAAAATCCACCACCCCGAACGCGAGAATATCCTATCCGGTATTTTGCGTTGTCCGATCTGCGGCGCGGGAATGTACGGAAATGTGAACCGCAAAAAGAGAAAAGACGGCACTCTATACAAAGACTACTATTATTATCAGTGTAAGCACCGCACCACCGTGAATGGTCACAAATGCGGCTATAAACGGCAGTGGAAACAGGAATTGGTCGACAACGCTGTTGAGGAGGTTATCCGCAAGCTTGTCAATAACCCAAAATTTGAAGAAGCGATTCGTCAAAAGATCGGCGCTCAGATAGACACCAAAGAGCTTGAAGCAGAGCTGACGCAGCTTCACAAACAACTGCGCCAATTGAACGGCGCAAAAGCAAAATTGGGGCAGCAGATGGACAGCCTTGATATAACTGACAAGCATTATGACCGCAAGTATCAGGATATGGAGAACCGCCTGTATCAGTTCTACGACAAGATTGATTCCGTGGAACAGCAAATCGACGAAACAGAGACACGCATCATCAACATACGTCAGGACAGGATTTCAGAGAACAATATCTATCAGTTCCTTTTATACTTCAACGAGTTTTACGATAGATTTACCGACGCGGAAAAGAAGGAGTTCCTTAACTGCTTTATCGAGCGTGTTGACATCTACGAACAGGAACAGCCCGACGGACGATTCCTGAAACACATCAAATTCCGTTTTCCTGTATTCTTTGACGGCAAAGAAACAGAGGAGTTGAGTTGGGACAGCGAAACAACGCTTGAGTGCGTAGTGCTTTTGACGAAATAAAACGCAATCAGGAGAAAAGCAATGAGCGAAACAAAAACCTCTATACGTTTTTTTGATACAACTCCCGTTCGTTCGGTATGGGACGAGGAAACATCAAAGTGGTGGCTGTGCGTCACCGATGTTGTTGCCGCGATAGTGGACACAACAAATCCAAGAGTATATTGGGCTACGGTAAAAAGGCGCAACAGTGAGTTGTTTGCAAATTGCAAACAACTGAAGTTGAAAGCCTCGGACGGTAAAAGGTACAGCACCGATGTAATAGATGACGAAATGTTAAATTCTCTCATGGCAGTTCTGCGAAGCCCCAAAAAAGAGGTATTTCAAAAATGGCTTGCATCTGTCGGAAGCACGCTCGACGAAAAAAGCAAGCTTAAAGCATATGATTTGTTTGAATCCGGCGCGATAGAGGATATAGAAGTAGGCACAACAAAAGGGTTGCGGCAGATCCATTCATATATTTTCGGCGGGCTTTATGACTTTGCCGGTCAAATAAGAACAAAAAACATAAGCAAAAACGGCTTCACATTTGCAAGCGCGCTGTATCTTTCGGAAAATCTCAGCAGCATTGAAGCCATGCCTGAGGATACCCTTACAGCTATAATCAAAAAGTATGTTGAAATGAACATCGCTCACCCTTTTATGGAAGGGAACGGAAGGAGCACAAGGATATGGATCGATCTTATTTTAAAAAAGCGGCTGAAAAAGTGCGTGGATTGGAGCAAGATCGATAAAAAAGAATATCTGAAAGCAATGGAAAAAAGTCCTTATGACGACAGTGATATTATTCGACTTATCGAAAACTCGCTTACAGATGCGGTCAACGACCGTGAGGTCTTTATGAAAGGTATAGATTATTCCTATTATTATGAATCCGAGGAATAGTATCAGACGAACCCGGATGTTCCCCCACACGCAGCATGTGGAGACAGTAGTATTGATGTCTCGAGACGGGTCGAGGCAATAGAATTATTGTCATGTGAGGTGACAATTCAGAATTTATGGAGGAAAATATTTTGCTTCAAAAGTATAAGTTTGGTTTTAATGTTTCAGGTCTGGTTTTTTTTCTGATTATTATGCTTCCAAATTTTATATGGTTTGCTTTTCCTGCACCGAATGATATCCTTCGTCAGGAGTCAATAACTCCGATAGTTGATACCATTGGTTCAGTTTGCCAAATTATATTCGTTGCGTCTCTCTGCGTTGTTATAAACAAGGAAAGAGACAGCATAAAAATCTCCCCGCTGCTTATATCTTCAATAGTTTGCATTGGTTTATACTTTTCAGGATGGGTATTGTATTATAACGGCATTGTAAATACAATTGTAATTATATGTTTGACATTGCCGCCTTGTGTTGCATTTATCCTTTTTGCACTGGATAGAAAAAACATCATAGCGCTTATTCCTGCAGTATGTTTTACTATTTGTCATTTAATATATGGAACTGTAAATTTTATATTATAAATTCCGGTTTACGTGTGCAAGACAGGTTGACTTGTTTAGTCAGAGCCACTTAGAGTGGATATGTTCCCTCATACCGATGACATTTAAGTTATTGTCTCGGGGCACGTGGAGTGCATGGCGCTTTTGACGAAATAAACCTTCGGATTTCGATGACGACAACGCAGCTATGCGGTGTTTTACGCAACAGATGTTAAAGGGGTTTATTAGATACTAGTATTAGGCATACGCAGGTCGTTTTATGCGGTCGATTCTCAGAAAAACAAATTTATACCGGTGACTCGCTGTGAGCCGCCGGTTTTTTTGTAGACAAACCGTTTAAACGCTGTTATAATTATTATAACGGATTTGGGAAGTGGTAGAATGTTAGAGCGTTTTGACGGCAAAAGAATAAGGGTGACGACGAACGGCGGCGAGGTTTTCTCCGGCGTCGCGGCAAGCTGCCCCTCCGGCTACGGGCTGCACGAGTTCGGCGTTGAGGAGGAGTGCGTTGAGCTTGACGGCGCGACGGTCCTTCTTTCCGACATAAAAAGCATAGAGGACTTGGAGTCCGAAAAGCCGCGCGATATCGACACAGAGCAGCTAAACGCCCTGATAGGCGGCCTGTATGAAAAGCCTTACAGGATAGCCGACATCCTGCCATACCGCGTTGAAAAGGACTCGGACGGGCAGTATTTCGCGGTCGAGAGGTATTTCAGGCAGCCCGGGCAAATGGAGCGCATCAACCGCAAGCAGGCTGAGATACTGCTAAAGCTCAACTGCTATCACGACATGACGGTATCCTTTGACAACTGCGAGACATGGAGCCTGAACCCCGAGCCCGAACAGTTCGTAAACGCGCTGATAACTCTTAAAGGCAACACATTTTTGAGAGCGATATTCTTAAAACAGGAAGCTATGATCGACATTTCGCCCGGCGACACCTATATGACCGTGTACTGTCACAAGCCCGAAATGCTCTACCTGATACAAAAACTCACAAATTCAGAGGGCTTCTTCCTTTGGGAGACCTGCGAGGATGATTGAAATGAAAATGTTCGATGCTATTCTCAGCGCCGTTGCGCCTTTCGGCGTTGACGCCAAAGTAAAAAAGGACGAGATGTTCATAATCAACCGCGAGAACGGCAGATTCATCACGGTATATGAGGAAAAATACTACGAAAAAAGCCCTGCCGATCAGTATGTTGAATACATCGTCGAGTTCTCGACCCAGCACCGCCATTTTGACAGCGACGACGGCGACGAGATCATTGAGTACATCCTTGAGATAATGAACGACAAAATACTGCCCGTTGAGTTTTATCTTGACGGCAAGCGCCGTTTCGGCGGAGAGATGAGCCTTAACGAATACCTGCATTATTCGATAAAGGAATTATTTTCAAATCACGGATATAACTTTGACATCCACAACGGGCTGTGCTATGAAATAACCTCCTGGTCGGGCAAATACGATACGGGAATGAGAGAGCTCAGCGAGGAATGACATGTTCGATCCCAAAACAGATAAATACCCCTACCCCGAGCAGACCGACAAACACTACCTAAAAATCAAAAAGAACAACGGCGTTGTCATAGACGAGAATTACCCGTACATAGACAACCGCCGCTCGTTCCGCTTTGCGCGGTTTTGGACGCGCGTGCTGCTCAGGCTTATCGTTTTCCCCGCCTCGTATGTGCGGCTGGGCTTGAAAATACGGGGCAAAGAAAACCTGAAAAAACACCGCGACGAGCTTGACAGGGGCGTTATCTCGGTATGCAACCATGTGCACATGTGGGACTACATAGCCATAATGAACGCCGTAAAGCCGTATCGCCCCAACCTGCTTGTGTGGGTGCCGAACATCACCGGCGAGAACGGCGCTATCATCCGACTTGTGGGCGGCATACCGATACCAGAAAGCGGCATGGCGGCTACAAAAGCATACCTGAAAGCGCTTGAAAAGCTGCTCGACGGCGGCTGGCTGCACGTTTATTCCGAGGGCAGCATGTGGGAGTATTATCAGCCGATACGCCCGTTCAAGCACGGTGCGGCGTATCTTGCGTGCAGCTTTGACAAGCCGATACTGCCAATGGCTGTCTCCTACCGAAGACCGTCTTGGATACGCAGAAAGGTATTCAGGCAAATAGCGTGCTTCACGCTGAGCGTCGGCGAGCCGATATACGCGGACAAAACGCTGCCGCAAGCCGAGCAGAGAAAGGAGCTTACCGTGCGCTCGCACGAGGCTGTGTGCCGCCTTGCGGGCATTGACCCGAAGGAGAACCTCTACCCTCCCGTGTTCGGCAAAAGCAGACGGGTAGACTACTACACGACAGAATACGGCAGGGGCTACAAGGGCTCTTGGTGAAAAGAATAACAGCGCTCAATGCATCCTTATTGTAAAAATCATAAGGGTCTTGAGCGCTTACTGATACTATCTTGTTTTGGCAAATTGAATAGAAATCAAAGAGAAATCCAATTCGGTTTGGCGCATAATAAGGCGGTAAAACCTTGAAAAATCAGAAAAATCTGCTATAATATAGATTGAATAATTACGTGTCTTTAGATTGGAGCAACGGGAATGAAAAAAATAGTCATCACAGGCATGGGCGCCGTAACCCCTATCGGCATCGGCGTGGACGAATACTGGAAGAACCTTATCGCGGGCAAGTCCGGCATCGACAGGATAAAAAGCTTTGACCCCTCGGAGCTGGCTGTTCAGTTCGCCGGTGAGATAAAAAACTTTGACCCCACCGACTACCTTGAAAAGGACATGGTGCGCAAGACCGATCCGTTCATGCAGTACGCCTACATCGCGGCAAAGGAAGCGCTCACGCAAAGCGGACTGACTATCGAGCCCGAGCGCACGGGAATAGTCATGGGCACCGCCATGGCGGGCGTATCCGCCACCGCCTTTACGCAGGAAGAGCTGACGGCGGCGCACAAAAAGGTGGGTCCGCGCTTCATTCCTAAGATACTCGGCAACATCGCGGCGGCAAACATCGCCATCGACTATGATATTCAGGGCCCCAGCTTCACGGTGAGCACCGCGTGCTCGTCGGGCGGCGACGCCATTTACATCGCTTCGACCTATATTCAGGCGGGCAAAGCTGACGTTATGCTGGCTGTCGGCGCAGAAAGCGTTCTGTGTCCGCTGGTCATCCAATCCCTTGCCAACGCCAAGGCGCTGTCACGCCGCAACGACGCCCCCGCGACCGCGAGCCGCCCGTTTGACATAACGCGCGACGGCTTTGTTATCGGCGAGGGCGGCGGCGCTCTGGTGCTCGAGACCGAGGAGCACGCCAAGGCGCGCGGCGCGCATATTTACGGATATATCGCCGGCTGCGGCAACACCTGCGACGCTCACCACGTCACCGCACCTCACCCCGAGGGCAGGGGCGCGAAGGCTTGCATCCGTCAGGCGATAGCCGAGGCGGGGATCCAGCCCTCAAACATCGGCTACATCAACGCGCACGGCACGGCGACCCACAAGGGCGACGCTGTTGAGACCGCCGCTATAAAGGAGATCTTCGAGGGCGCTCTCCCCTATGTCAGCTCGACAAAGGGCGCGACCGGTCACATGATGGGCGCGGGCGGCGTCACCGAAACCATCACCTGCTTAAAGGCTGTTGAAACGGGCATTATCCCGCCCACGATCAACCTCAACGAGGTTGACCCCGAATGTGCGGGTATCGACTTCGTTCCCAACACCGCAAAGAAAGCGGACATTAAATTCGCCATGTCGAACGCCTTCGGCTTCGGCGGTCAAAATTCAAGTATACTCGTTGGAAAATACAACGATTGATTCGTATTATCAATTATCAATTGTCAATTAAAACCGGAGGTATTATGAACCTTACATACGACTCTGCTATGTTCAGAGAAACATTTGAATCGGAATTCACATGGCTCAACGGCTTTATGCGCAACGTGCGCCGTTTCGGCTACAAGCCCGCTGTTATTTCTCCTGCGGAAAAAAAGCAATGGACTTACGCCGAGCTCAACGCCGACTGCAACCGTTTTGCCAACGCCATGAAGGCTGACGGCGTAAAAAAATCCGACATAATCATGTTCCAGCTTTTCAACTCGCCGCAGTTTTTGTTCGGCTATATCGCGCCGCAAAAGCTTGGCGCTATCGGCAACCCCGTAAACTTCAACCTTTCAGCAGGCGAGACCGCCGAAATAATGACCCACAACAGGGCTAAGGTGTACATCTACGACTCCGAGATCGTTTCGACCGCGCTCAAGGCTATCGAGATGAGCGAGCACAAGCCCGATGTTGTGATCGCTGTTCATAATTCTGAAAAAGAATTTAAACTCCCCGAGGGGCATATACTCTACGAGGAGTACGTAAAGGACGCGGCTGAGACCGATCCGCCCATTGACTTTGAGCCCCACATATACGACGAGGTCGTAAGATTACAGACCTCCGGCACCACGGGCACCCCCAAGGGCGTGCCGCTCAACAACATCAACGAGGTGCTCTCGGCTCACGACGTCATCATGCATTTTCCGCTTGCGCCGACCGACGTCACGATGAACATGACTCCGTGGTTCCACCGCGGCGGACTTCATTCCGGCGGCCCCACCCCTACCCTTTATGTGGGCGGCGCGCTGGTAATAATGCGCGTGTTCAACCCCAAAACCACGCTCAGCTACGTTGAGCGCTTCGGCATTTCGTTCCTTACGGGCGTGCCGTCGGTGCTCACCCTGCTAGCCTCGCGCCAGGAGAAGCACCCGAAGGATATCTCAACCTTAAAAGGTATCATCACAATGGGCAGCCCGCTTGAAAAGGAAGCCTGCATACACTTCCAAAAGACCCTCACGCCCAACATCTACAACGGCTACGGCACCACCGAATCGTTCTGGAACACCTTCCTGCGCCCCTACGACCTGCCCGAGATGTCCGGCACAGCCGGCCGCTCCTGCACCGACGACGAGGTGCGCATAGTCAAGGTTTACGATGACAGAAAAGCCGAGCCCGATGATACCGTAGCTTTGGATAACATCGAGGAGGGCGAGGTAATAATCAAGTGCCCCGCAAAATCCACCTACTGCTACGCGAACAACCCGCAGGCCACCGAGGATAAGTTCTACAAGGGCTGGATGTACACGGGCGATATCGGCACCTGGGACAATCGGATGTTTGTCACGATAGCCGGCAGAAAAGACGACATGATAATAAGCAAGGGCGAGAACATTTACCCCGCGAGGATCGAAGAAGTGATCAACAGCAACCCGAAGGTATCGGAGTGCATTGTCACCGGCGTACCCGACAAGACGCGCGGCGAATGTGTGGCCGCCTATGTCATCCCCGCCGACGACAGCCTGACGGTTCAAGAGCTGATCGACTTCTGCGCCGCCTCGCCGAATATTTCAAAGTATCAGGCGCCGCGCTACTACCGCTTCGTAAAGGAGCTGCCGCGCACCGCCACGGGCAAGAAACAGCATTTTGTTATAAAGAAGCAGGCTAAGCAGGACTTGCAGGACGGCTTGCTGCTCAAAAAATAATATCACACTATAAAAAAAGGGGCTGCGTTTGCAGTCCCTGATATTTTATGCATTGACTTGTTCGGGTTGAGGCTCGCTTTGGGTCTCTTTGCTTTCCTGTTCCTGTTTGTTTGCTTCATCCTCGAGGTATTGGTTTTCATCGATGATATCGTTTACCTCTTCCTCCAGCTTCTTCGCGTGCTCCTTATGACCCTTGGTGTAGTAGGAGAACGGCGCGGTCATGATCATGGCTCCGTAGTAAACGATAAAGCGCCAAGCCACAATAGCGGGCTTTGTCCTGCCCAGGAACAACGGTCCGAAATACAGGGCGAACGCAGCCTCGGCTCCGCCGGACGCGCCCGGAAGCGGAATGAGGTTGGACGTGAACAGTACGAACGACTGTATGCAGATAAAGTCGAACCAGTCGGCGACGGGATTGGTGAGAACAGGCAAACCGAACGACAGATAAACGACGTACGGCACCGAAAGGATAAGCAGCACCTGAAGCGTTACCAGCGCGTAGATGATAACAAGACGCTTTTTTTCCTTCATCAGCATGCGGTTGGCTTCATGGAACATGTGGAATTCCTTGGTGAGCCTTGCGATCCTTTTGTCCGCCTTCTTGATCTTAAGCTTGCGCATGATCTTGATTATAAGGTTAAGCAGCTTGCCGGTGAGCCTTTCCGAGAACGAAACGACCAGCAGAATGGCGGTGAGCCCAAGCTGCACCAAAAAGCCGATAACAACAAAAGCGGTAGACCAAAAGCCGTTGAACGCGCTGCTGAACAAATCGAAGTTCACGATTATCGCCATAATGCTTATCGCCATAGTCACGAATTGATAGACGATAAATTTCTGCGTCATACACGCGGAACCGAAGCCGACGCTGATCTTCATTTTTGACATCAAAAACAGCTGCATCGGCTGACCGCCGGTGTTGGACGGAGTGATCGCGCTGAAAAACACGCCGACGCAGGTGACTTTAAGAGCGTCTAAAAACCGCGTGTTCGGGTATTGCGAGCGAAGGAATATGCAGGTGACCACCGCGTCGGTAACAACGCTCAGATCGTATGTCAGCACGCCGAGCACCAGCACCCACCAGATAACGCCCTCTTTTGACTTAAAGAGGTCGATGATGCCGCCGTCCGACACGATGAAATAGACAAGCAAACCAACGGTGAGGATACCTACGATGATGTTGAATATCGCAACTCCGCTGAGCTTGAATTTCTTCTTGCTCTTCTCCAAATAAACCTCTCCTAATTACACAATTAAATACATTCATATATTTAGTACTATAATACATCTTTTCTTTTGCTTTTGCAACTACAAACTTGTAACCAATTTCTGTTTTTTTGCTTGTATTATCGCTCCGGATATGATACAATTAACTCAGGTGATATGATGGATTTCTTAAGCGTTGTAAACCCGTGCGGCATGGCTTTTGCAGCCGTGCTCATTTTGCCGCATATTTTCTACCGTCGCAGGCATAGAATAGATAAGACGGCATACGCAAACCAAGGCATGTATTACATCGACAGGATGGGGCGCTTCGGTTCGCTGTTTTTAATGTCGTTCCATTTAGGCGTGCTCGAGCGTGGCTTTACCGAGCCTAAAGAGCTTATGATGCGCTTTTGGCTTATCTCTACCGCCGCTCTGCTCGCGGTATATCTGCTGCTGTGGGGCATGTTTTTTAAACGCGAAAGAAAACACACCGCCTATCTTATAGTCGCCGTAAGCGCCGTTATAATAGTATTCAGCGGGATATTGCAGGTGAACACCCTGCTGTTTACATTCGGTTTTGTTTATCTTATAGGCGAATTGTATGTGGTAAAACAACACTTCAAGTAACGCGAATACCCGGAGGACACCATGAACGTATTGATGCTGTTAAAACCGAAAAACACCGTAAAATACATTTATGATACAAACACACTCAGGCAGGGGCTTGAAAAAATGCGCGCCCACAGCTACACCGCCATACCCGTTATATCGGAGGACGGAAAGTATGTGGGCACGGTGAGCGAGGGCGACTTCCTGTATTACATAGTCGACCTCAGGAACAACGCCATCACCGAAAAGGAAAAGCACAGCGTAAGCGACATAATCCGCAAGGACTTCAACCCCGCGGTGACCATCGACGTCAGCATGGACGAGGTGCTAAACCGCGCGGTCAGCCAAAACTTTGTGCCGGTGGTTGACGATTGGGGCACCTTTATAGGGATAGTCACCAGGCAGGACATCATAAAGTATTTTATAGACAAAGCATAAAAAGCGCCAAACGGCGCTTTTTTGTTTATGGTATGCGGTCATTCAATGACCTGATCCTTTGGGATAAGGCTGTAGTCGAACGTCACCTCGGAGCGATTGTCCAGCACAAGTATTCTGTCAACGGTCTCGCCGGTATGCTTACCAACTACCTCGCGGTAGATCTTTGAAACCTGATAATACTTCTTGCCCTCTTTGCGAAAGCCGCGCTCCTCCTCTGTAAGGCGGTAGAAAAACAGCATCTCCTCCTCGCTGCGCAGCTCGGCGTGAACAAAATCTCCGGCGCGGAAAACATGCAGCTGAAAGCACTGGTGGGTGTTGTTCTTAAAGCGGTAATCCATGTCGGAATAGCTGACTATCGGCGACGCGCCGCCGTTGGGCAAATGAACGTCTTTGATCTCAAGCGGACTTTGTAAAATGAGCACATTAAGCGAATCGATAATGACGCTCAAGCCGCTGCGTGTTTCCGCGGACAGCCTGTGATTGTGGTATCCCAAATGCTTGATCGCTTTGCCCATGGTTTTTCTAAACGAAAAGACCTCGCCCGGATGGATTATCAGGTGGTCGAGCGATTTTACCGAAAGGCTAAGCTTATCCTCATGTTTGTGTCCGTGCGCGTGCGCGGGCTTTGTACCGTCACTTTTTATATAGGCGACGGTATCGGATACTTTGTATTCCAACAAAGTTATCGAATGTAATTCGGCGAATCTGTCTTTGCTTTTCTTGTGCAAAAAACGGTGTTTCATATGCTTCTCCTTAGTTGATTTTTTTGTGTTGGGAAAACGCATAAAGAATATTTCGCGCTGCTTTAAGCATTATAAAGGAATAATTTTTTATTATTATAGCATATATAAATAATCATTTCAAATGATTATAGGTCATTTATATGTAAAATTAAAAATTTGTAAGCAAAAAATATAATAACTATTGACGGATTCCGTCGTATTTTGTATAATTTAGTTATGCGCTTTAGCGCTTTAGCAAAATCATACATGGAGGAAAGAACAATGACAAAAGCAAAAAAGATCCTGCTTGCCATCGCCTCGGTAGTTATTATCGGATTGCTGATCTACGTCGGCGTTTCGGGCGGCGCGCTGGGCGCAGTCAAATGCCTTGACTGCGACGGCACGGGCGTTGCGTCTAACGTAAGCTGTACTCACTGCTCTGTTCACGACGGTGATGAAGCTGAAATGATGAACTGTCCCCGCTGCAACGGTACGGGCATGGAAGGCGACGAAAAATGCGCTGTGTGCGACGGCGAAGGCGAGGTCGAGAAGCACTTCGTCACCTGCACCGACTGCCACGGTACCGGCGAGCTAAACGGCAAGGAATGTGCGACCTGCAAGGGTACCGCGGATATCCTTTGCCCCTACTGCCACGGCGGCGGAGTGATGGAATCCGCCCCCTGCCCCGAATGCGGCGGAGAAGGATCGCATCAGGGCTCACCGTGGGCGCTGCTGCCGCCGATCATCGCTATCGGTCTGGCGCTCATAACTAAAGAAGTGTACTCCTCGCTGTTTATCGGTATCGTCTCGGGCGCGCTGATCTATTCGAATTTCAGCGTGCTGAAAACCGCGGACGCTGTGATCAACGACGGACTTATAAACTCGGTAAAGGGCACGGCAGGTATCTTCATTTTCCTGATAGAGCTGGGTATAATAGTCGCGCTCGTCAACAAATCGGGCGGCTCGGCGGCGTTCGGCAAATGGGCGGCGCAGCATATCAAAAGCCGCACCGGCGCAATGCTGGCTACCTTTGTGCTGGGCGTGCTGATCTTCATCGACGACTATTTCAACTGCCTTACGGTTGGCTCGGTTATGCGTCCCGTTACCGACGGACACAAGATTTCGCGCGCAAAGCTGGCGTACATCATTGACGCTACCGCGGCGCCCGTGTGCATGATAGCGCCGATCTCATCGTGGGCGGCGGCTGTTTCGGCATACGCCGAGGACGGTCAGGGAATCAACCTGTTCATCACGGCTATCCCCTTCAACTTCTACTCGCTGCTCACCTTCGTGTTCATCATCGCCCTTTGCGTAATGAACTTCGACTACGGCTCAATGGCGCTGCACGAGTACAACGCTATGTACAAAAACGACCTTTACACATCAGGCGATCGTGTTGACGGCGAAACCGAGGTACCCAACTCCAAGGGCAGGGTCATCGACCTGCTTCTGCCCATCATCGTGCTTATCGGCATTTCGGTATTCGCGCTTGTTTACAACGGCGGCATCTTAAACGGCGTTCCCTTCATCACCGCGTTCTCCGACACCGACGCCACCGTAGGACTGCCGTGGGGCGGCTTGTTTGCGCTGCTGTTCACGATAATCTATCTGAATCTCCGAAAGATCGTCACCTTAAAGGAAGCGATGGAAGCTGTTCCCAAGGGCTTCCTTGCAATGGTTCCCGCCATTCTTATCCTCACCTTTGCGACCTCGCTCAAAAACATGACCGAGCTGCTGGGCGCCAAGTATTTCGTAGCCGAGCTGATGAACGGCGCGGCAAGCTCTTTGCAGAACTTCCTGCCCGCTATCATCTTTGTCGTGGCGTGCATCCTCGCGTTCGCTACCGGAACCTCATGGGGCACCTTCGGTATCCTGATTCCGATCGTAATCAACCTGTTCTCGCAGACCCCGGACTCCACCATCAAGATCATCTCTATTTCGGCATGTCTCGCGGGCGCTGTATGCGGCGACCACTGCTCGCCTATCTCCGACACAACAATAATGTCCTCGGCGGGCGCGCAATGCAACCACATAAACCATGTGCAAACGCAAATACCGTACGCGCTTACCGTGGCGGGCATATCGTTTGTTACCTACATAATCGCGGGCTTCGTGCAGCAATGGTTCATCGCTCTGCCAATAGGTATAGCTTTGACGATAGGCACGCTTGTTATCATCAAATTCACACGCAAAAACGAACATCTTAAAGAAATTTACGATGAAGCCGAGAAATAACGCGGCATAATGTAATAAATAAAAAAGGCGCTGTCAAGTTATTTGACAGTGCCTGATACTTTTTGAAATGAGGGAAACGATATGGAAAAGCAACGGCTGCTTCCCGATAAAATGAAAATACTAAGCGGCAGCATGCTAAAGCTGATAGCTGTGCTGAGTATGTTGATCGACCACACGGCGAGCTATCTCCTTCCAAGGAGCTTCGTGCTGTTCAGCGTGGCAGGAAAAAACATTTACCTTTACCACACCATGCGCTGTATAGGAAGATTAGCGTTCCCGCTATTCGCGTTTTTGCTGGTCGAGGGCTTTATCCACACGCGCAACCGCGTGCGGTACGGCGTAAGCCTAATAGTGTGCGCCGCGCTGTCCGAGATCCCGTGGAACCTTGTGCACAGCGGCAAGCTCATGTGTCCGTCACAGAACGTATTTTTCACGCTGCTGCTGGGCTTTGCGGGTCTGTGCGTGATCGACAAGCTAAAGGATCACCCGATAATCGAAACGATCGTGCTTATCGGCTTGGGCGCGCTTTCCGTGGCGGCAAAAGCGGATTTCGCAGTCCTCGGTTATGCGTTTATAATTCTGATATACGCGCTCAGAAATTACGAGATCTTCCGCGTTATGACCGCGTTTTTACTCAACATGCACTGGTACGCGCTCATTGCGTTTTTGCCGATATCTATGTACAACGGCAAACGCGGCTTCATAAAGGGGCCTGTGCTTAAATACGCGTTCTACGCCTTCTACCCCGTCCACCTGCTGGTATTCTATTTCATAAAGCTTAGTCTGGGACACTTTGGATAATTGACAATTGACAGTTGACAATTGACAATTAATATATGTTACCCTCGTAGGCTTTGGGCGGCAGGGCTTCAAAATCGTAGTCTTCAAGCTCATCGAGCGTGATATTCGCGCAGGCGCTCTCGTGCACCATCAAATTAGAATCCTCTGTTAAGACATGCACCGCGATAACGGGCTTGCCCTTTCCGCAGGCGTAGCCCGCCTCCCACGCGGTGCCGCTGTCGCTGTAAGCGCCGTGATAGAGCATTACGATAACATCAGCCCAATCCAAGCCGCGAAGGTCGTTTAAATAGGTCTCGCGCGACCAACGCGCGATGTCCTCGGCAGGCACGTCGACCTCGTTGAGCCGAGGGCTGAATACATCAAACCCGCGCGCAAACAGTATTTTCTCCGCCTGCTCAACAAATGAAAGCTCGTCGGCATTAAATATCGGCGAGGCAAGGTAAACTTTCATAAAACAAATCTCCCTTAAAAAAAATGACCCCCTCTACCGAGGGGGCGTTTCTGGAGGCGACAGGCGGATTTGAACCGCCGCATCAGAGTTTTGCAGACTCGTGCCTTACCACTTGGCTATGTCGCCGTTTCACAACATTAGGTATTATAACATTTGTTTTATGATATGTCAAGTGTTTAATTTCAAAAAGATTTTACGTATCATTCTTATTCAGAAAGGGAGCGCGTTATGCGTGATCTACAGCTTTACGCCGACAAGTGCATGAAAAAGCTTGACGCCCTGCGCATTCGTTACGCAAAAAACATAACGTTTTCGGCAAATACGCGCGCGGTGCGGCGGCTGGGCGTCTGCAAAAAGACGGGCGACCGATATATTATCGAGATCGCCTCTTCCCTGCTGGACGAAATTATCCCCGAAGCTGAGCTTTACGACACCCTGCTGCACGAGCTATTGCACACCTGCTACGGCTGCATGAAGCACACGGGCAGGTGGAAGGCGCTTGCCGCCAAGGTTAACGCCGCCTACGGCACAGACATAAAGCGCGCCGCCGACCCGGACAGCGATATCATAGCCAAAAAGCCCAAGTACCGCGTAGTCTGCCCAAGCTGCGGCGCGGTATACGAGCGCTACAAGCGCTCCGCCCTGATACAGCACCCCGAGCGTTACCGCTGCGGAAAATGCAAGAGTAAACTAGAGGCTAGAGGCTAGAAGCTAGATGCCGGATGCCGGAGGCTAGTCCAAAGGATCCAAGCCGTAATCTTCAAGCTTGATGTTTGTTTTTATGACCGATATTCCGTTGTTTATCGAAAAAATGATTATCGAGTCGCGCGTATCTCTGGCGTACAGGGGCGCGTAGCCGCCCTTTTTCAGCACGTGCTGACACTCGTCCACATTCAGCTTTAGACCGAAGCAAAGCATTATCACCTTGTCGCGCGACGGATTCTTTTTACCGTCGCCGCGCAGCAGCTCATAACAGTATTCGCGCTTGATATTTGACCCGCGTGCCACCTCAGCCTTGCTGATATTTTTATGCAGACGGTAAAATTCAAGCATTTCGGCAAGCGTTCCAAAGAATATTTCGCTGTCGTTCTCGTCGAAATACTCCTCAATACTGCGCTTGGTCTTCAAGCTTTTCATAAGGTCGTCGGTTGACTTTTTCATCGTGATCTTCCTTTCAATATTATTCTATTCCGTTTTTCAAAAAAACGCAAGAGGCAATCATGCAAGAATATTCAGGTTGGAACGTGACGTTCCTCACTCCCATCAATCAAAACACCTATATCGTCCGCGACAACGTTACGGGTTTGATCATGCTGCACCGCGTCAGCGACCCTGAGAATTATCAGGTCATGCGAGTGCTCACCGGTATTCGCCACCCGAATTTGATGACGGTGTACGACGCGCGTATCATCAACGGCAAATGCGTTTCACTGTGCGAGTTCATAAACGGCTGCACGCTTGAACAGCGCGTGGAGAACAGCGGTGTATGCGGCATTGACGAAGCCAAGCACATTATCTGCCAGCTTTGCGACGGGCTAACGGCGCTCCACCTCAACGGGGTGATCCACCGCGACGTAAAGCCCTCAAACGTCATGCTCACGCCCGACGGAAAAGTAAAGCTTATCGACTACGATATCTCCCGTCTGCAAAAGCCTGCCGCCAGGCGCGACACCACGCTTATGGGCACCGAGGGCTACGCGCCGCCCGAGCAATTCGGCTTTGCGCAGACGAACGCCCGCGCCGATGTTTACTCCTGCGGCGTACTGCTCAACTATCTTTTGACCGGCAAGCTCCCCAACGAAACGCTGTATCAGGGCGAGGTCACCGAGATCATCCGCGAATGTACCGCGATAGACGAGGCGAAGCGGTTTGAAAGCGCCGAGGAGCTTAAGCTGGTACTGCTGGGCAAAAGGAAAAGCAAGCTGCGCAAAAAGCGCGCCCTCCCGGGCTACCGCGGCAACGCGGGGCTAAAGGTGCTGACGACCTTCATAATAGTGATCTG
The DNA here is from genome assembly GCA_902776375.1 of uncultured Ruminococcus sp. Classification (GTDB taxonomy): domain Bacteria; phylum Bacillota; class Clostridia; order Oscillospirales; family Acutalibacteraceae; genus Ruminococcoides. The sequence continues at coordinate 26,969 of CACYPV010000024.1, forward strand.
GGCGCTGCTTGTGCTGATGTGCGCGAGGTTCCTCGCCAACAACTTTACCGAGCACCCCGAGCTGTTTTGGGGTCAGCTTGTCATCTGCGCCGACGTGCTGATCTTTTGGTCGGCTCTCCCCTATCTTTTGTTCGGCGACGCCTTCACGCTCTCGGAAAAGCTAAACCGCAAAAATCCGCACAACGGCTTGTTCGTCCTGCGCACGCTGGGAATAATAAGTATAGTCCTGGGCTTTGTGCTGCTTTACATCGCCCTTGCTGCCAGTATATCATAAATTAAATAAAGATTTGTATGCTGCCGGCATACCAAAACAAACGAGTAACCGTGTATTATAAACACAACGGTTACTCGTTTTTTGTAGGCTTACTTTATCTCTTGTTCGAGCTCATCGAACACGGGAGCAGAGAAGAATTCGCCGAGAGTTATTTCCAACCCGTCGCAGAACTTCTTGACGGTGATAACGGAAACATCGCGGCGGCTTTTGTCCATCATGCTGTAAGCGGTAGAGGGCGTCACACCAGAAAGCGTCGCAAGCTCATTTATCGTGACGTTCCTCTCCGCGCAGAGCTCCCTGAACCGCGCGGCAACAGCGTCCTTAACGCTCATAGCATCACCTCAGAAATATTGTACAAAATTTTACGCAATTGCGTATACGCACTTGCGTAATATGTAGAAGTGTGCTATAATATATACGCACCCGCGTACCGAATTATAAAACTTTTGACAAACAGAACGGAGGTTTATTTATGTCAATTTGCAAAAAATGCGGAACAACGATCGAGGACGGCGCAGATTATTGTCCCAAATGCGGAAACGCTGTCAACGGTTCCCCCACTGCCGACCGGATTACAATGAAGTGTCAGCAATGCGGCGGAGTAATGATGATGGACAACGAGGGAGATATCCTGTCATGTCCGTACTGCGGCTCAAAGGAACTGATCCGCAGCAGCGATACGGTTTCAGTGGAAAAGATCAAGCAGCAGACCGAGTTCAAAAAGTGGGAACGCGAGGATTTAAAAGAAGAACAAAAAAAGAAAGAACAGCAGGAGCGTTCCTACAGGTTTGGCGCATTCGGCGTGATATCTATCATTTGCGCCGTGTTATTCGGCATATGCGCCGCCGCACAGTTCACAAATGTCAATAACTTTTGGAATGTTTTGGCGGGTATAGTATCACTTATCGGTCTTTGCGCTTTCGTCGCTTCGATATTATTCCGCAGAGGAATAATAAAAACAGATAAGAAGTATTTGGCTACGCTGCTTATGGTCGCCGGATTTGTGCTGTTCATCCCCTTGATTGCTTTCAGTTCAAACGCGTCAAGATACGTAAGCCCAAGCTCAGATACATCAAGCAGTTCGTCAAGCCGCCAAACGACAGAAGCAACAAGCATTGAATCAACAACAGAAAATACTAAAGAAACAAAGAGTTATGAATCAGATAAATTCATAAAAATCACTTGGCCTGACAGCAAGCTTGCAAAGATGCTTCCGGCACCCGAATCAACAGTGGGAAAGATTTCAACTGATGACGATACCGAGCTATACGTTTATATCGGAGAAGTAACTAAAGAACAATATGACGCTTATGTTCTTAAATGTCAGGAAAAGGGATTTAACAGGGATCATGACTCAGGAACAGAATCATATGATAATTCACTCTATTACTATGCAGATAATAAAGATGGTTATCATTTACATATAGAATATCATGAAAAAGATGATTTAGAAAATGCGTTTTGGCTTTACGAAAAAACAATGATAATAGAATTATATCCTCCCGAAACGGAAGATATCAAGGAATCGGAAACAACAACCGAAAAACCTACTGTGAAGCCAACTCAAAAGCCGACGCAGAAACCAACCGAAAAGGCGGAAAGCAAGCCGGAATCAAAGAACGATTCCAATGCGGTGAGCCCATCCTTTAAAGAAACCATGGACAGCTATGAAAAATTCTTTGACGATTACATTGCGTTCATGAAAAAGTACAAAGAAAACCCCAATGATATGGAGCTGCTGACAGATTACCTCGATTGGATGCAAAAGTATTCCGACTATATGGAAAAGCTGGATTCGATAGACCAAGATTCTTTGTCAGACGCGGATCTCGCGTACTATATTGAAGTCAACACGAGAATATCCAAAAAGCTTCTTGAAGCAAATATATAAACGCAAAAAGGACAGGCTCTAAAACTGAGCCTGTCCGATTTTTAATATTTTACGCGCCTGATGAAGCGTCTGTTAGAATTCATTCATCGGGTTGTATCTCACGCCGTTGTAGCGGCACTCGAAGTGGAGGTGCGGGCCTGTTGAATGGCCTGTTGAGCCTACGTAGCCGACGACCTGACCCTTGCTGACATACTGTCCGGGGCTGACTACAACGCTGGAAAGGTGAGCGTAGATGGTCTCTTTGCCGTTGCCGTGGTCGATCCAAACGTAGTTGCCGTAGCCGCCGCCGCAGCCGCAGCTTGAGCTCTTGCCCCAGTTGTGAATGCAGTATGTAACGGTATCGGTAACCGTGCCGCTGTCAGCCGCAACAACTGTTGCGCCCATAATATCGCCGCCGGCGATGTCGATAGCGCCGTGGTTATAGGTGTATCTGTCCTCGTTCCACAGTGACGACAGGTAATAGTAGTTGGGGCACGGCCAGGTGTAGCCGCTGCCGGAGGAAGAACCTGAACCGGACGAGGATGAACCGCTGTTGTAATCGTCATCATCGTCATCGTAGTCGTCATAGCCGGATGAGCTGCTTGACGAGCTTGAACTTGACGAGCTCGACGAGCCGGAGCTGCTTGAGCTTGAGGAGCTTTGCTGCTGTTGCTGTGCCTGTCTTGCCTGCTGCTCTGCCTCTTCCTGAGCGCGCTTCTGCGCAGCCGCCGCTGCCGCCGCAGCCTCAGCCTCAAGCGCCGCCTGTTCTTCGGCAGCCTTTCTTTTGGCTTCTTCCTGCTCGGCGTAATACTGAGCGATCTCTGCCTCGTGCTGCGAGATCAGGCTGCTGTTGTTCATCAGAGCCGCTCTTGCCTCGCTGCTCTGCTCCGTGATATCGGCAAGCACCGCTTCGTTCTCGGAAACCAGCTTGTTAAGGCTTTCGATCTCCTTTTTAAGAGCCGCTTCCTGCTGCTCTTTCTCCGCCTTGTCAGCCTTTACGGTCTCAAGACGATCGTTGATATTGTCGATCATATCTTTGTCGTATTTTGACAAGAGCTTGACCAGATTGAGCTTATCGATAAAGTCGCTGTAATTCTTTGCGCCGAGAAGTATTTCAAGGTTGCTGGCGCTGCCCGCCTTGTATATGAGGCTGAGGCGGCCGCACAGCGCGACGACCTGTTCTTCCAGCGCTTTGTTGCCTTCAACGATCTCCTTATCCTTCGTGTCTATAGCCTCTCTGATAAGGATGACCTTTTTGTTCATGACCTCGATCTTGTCTACCAGTGTTTTGCCGTACGCCTCTTTTTCGCTCAGCTTAGCCTCGGTGTCGTCGAGGATCTTCTGATACTTTGCGCTCTGTTCCTCGAGCTCGTCGATCTTGTTCTGAAGGGACTGCACGTCCTCCTCCGCACCGGCGTTAAAAACGACCGACGAGGTAATGGGCACTGCGATTATGCACATGGTCAAAGCAGCGCAAACCAACGCTTTCAGTTTTCTCATATTCATTCTCCTTTCGGCTTACCAGCCGAGTATTTCATTGCCTTCCTTTTTAAGATACTTTCTTATCGAGATAAATCCGCCGAAGAAGCCGACCAGCACGCCGACCACTACGAAAGCGATCACCATGAACGGCAGGATACTCATGAACGGGATCGGCTCGATACCGAGATCCACCTTGTCAACAAGTCCGTCGGCGACCTTGTAAAGGAGCGCCAGCACGCCTGTTGAAAGCGCCGCAGAAACGCAGCCAAGCACTACGCCTTCTACCAGGAACGGCATTCGCACAAAGCTGTTCGTCGCTCCGACTGATTTCATTATGCTTATCTCGAAGCGCCGCGAGTACATGGTGGTGCGGATGGTGTTTGCGATGATGAACAGCGAGATGATGAACAGCGCCGTCACTACGCAGATAGCCACGATGTTTACAAACTTGCTGATGTCGGACAGCTTTTTAGCAAAGCTGCGGCGGTCGGTGATCGACTCTACGCCGTTGATCCTCTTGATTTGCGCGACGGTCGCGTCGTATTGTTCGGCGTTTTTAAAGGTGACGATGTAGCTGTCGTTGAGCACGTCTTCCCTATCCTCGATGAGCTTGAAGAGGTCGTCGCCGAGCTTGCTTTTATACTGCTTCAATCCGTCCTCCTGCGACACGAACTCAGCCGACTCAACGTTGTCGAGCTCTCTGATCTTGTCGCCGATCATATTCAGACGGTTCGCGCGGAGCGTTTTGTAATCCGCCTTCGCCTTTTCGGCGTCGGTGTCCTTTTTGATGAAAACAGTGGTCTGATTGTTCTTCTCCACTTCATCTACAACTTTGAGGACGTTCAGCGAAAACAGCGCCGCGGCGCCTGTCATAACCAGACAGCTTACGAGCACGCAAACCGACGCGATACTCATTATCCTGTTGGAGTAGACGTTCTTGAAGCCCTCTTTTAAAAGATAGCCAAAGCCTTTCATATCATTATCCTTTCGGGTTTATTCGGGTTTTTTTACCGCGTTGTCGGGGTAACGGGGAGCCTCGTCAAAAGAGTCGTCGGGCTCGTCGTCGGCAAAGCGCGTTCCGGCGTAAGCTTTCTCGATCTCGGCGATCTCGACTGCCAGCGCGTTGATATCGGTCTGCATCTCTTCCCCGACCGGTTCTGCCGCGGGTTGAGCAGGTATCTCGACCGGAGCAGTCTGGGGCGCCGGCGCGGGCGCGGGCTCGGGCTCATAAGCTGCCGGAGTTTCTTCCGCAACAGGCGTTACAGGGACTTCCTCTTCCGCGTACTCTTCAATATATTCAATGTCGGTATTCTCGATAGCCGCGATGGCGGTATCGGCGTCGGCGGAATCGCCGGCTACTCTACCGTTGTCGAGCGAAATGACGCGCTGATTGAATTCGCGCACCAGCTCGTGCTCATGCGTTACCACCAAAACGGTGGTGCCCATGGCGTTGATACGGATAAGCAGCTCGAGGATCTCGTAGGAAAGCTCCGGGTCGATGTTACCGGTGGGCTCGTCCGCGATGATTATCTCGGGGTTGTTCACCAGCGCGCGGGCCAAGCTTACGCGCTGCTGCTCGCCGCCCGAAAGCTCGGAGGGCTTGTTTTTCATTTTGTCCTTCAATCCGACAAGATCAAGCACATAGGGAACGCGTTTTTTGATAACGGACGATTTTTCGCCGACGCAGCGCATAGCAAAGGCGACGTTATCAAAAACGTTCATCTTCTCGATAAGACGGAAATCCTGGAATACGATGCCCATATGTCTGCGCAGGTACGGAACGTTGCGCTTTTTAAGCGTAGACAGATTGTTGCCGTTGATGACGATCTCGCCGGAGGTGGCGATCTCCTCGCGCATGATCAGCTTGAGGAATGTACTTTTGCCAGCTCCCGAAGCGCCTACGATAAACACAAACTCGCCCTTGTCGATATGCAGGCTAACGTTGTGCAGCGCGTGGGTACCGTTGGGATAGGTTTTTGATACGTTTACAAAATCAATCATAGTTGCTCCTAAAGTGTTAGAGTTGAAAGCTAAAAGCAGATCATTCAAAAAAATATCGTTATCTGCAATAAACTATCCAAAAACAATCGTGTCCCGAGCGCGGAAAAAGCCGCGCTCAGGAACCATTAAAAAATCTGAATCAATACTTTGTGGGGCTTGCGTTGAGGTACTTCTTGACCATAAGAGCTACCTTGAACACGATAGCGTCCTCGAATTCGCGCAGGTCAAGACCTGTGAGCTTCTTGATCTTTTCAAGTCTGTACACCAAGGTGTTGCGGTGTACGAACAGCTTACGCGAGGTCTCGGAAACGTTGAGGTTGTTTTCGAAGAAGCGCTGGATGGTGAACAGGGTCTCCTGATCGAGGCTCTCGATGGAACCGCGCTTGAATACTTCCTTAAGGAACATTTTGCAAAGAGTGGTGGGAAGCTGATAGATAAGGCGCGCGATACCGAGGTTGTCGTAGCTGACGATGGTACGCTCGGTGTCGAATACCTTGGCGACCTCAAGAGCGGACTGGGCTTCCTTGAAGGAACGAGCCAGATCCTTGATACCGGTGACTGTGGTGCCGATACCTACCACGCAATGGGTGTAAAATTCGCTGGAGAGGGTGTCGGAAATAGAGCTTGCGAGCTTTTCAAGGTCGCGGCCGTCGGTGTCGGGCTTGACCTCTTTAACAAGCGCGATCTCTTCTTCGTTGATGTTGATAACGAAGTCCTTCGACTTGTCGGGGAAAAGGTTTTGAACGATGTCGTAAGCCGAAACGTCGGTGCGGGAAATGATCTTTATCAGCAGGCAGACGCGCGAAACTTCACTGTTGAAATGAAGCTCTCTTGCCTTAAGGTAGATATCGCCCGGAAGAATGTTGTCCATGATAACATTCTTGATAAAGTTGGAGCGGTCATACTTTTCGTCGTAATACTGCTTGATGCTGGCAAAGCTTACGGCGAGAAGCTGCGCGTACTTCTGGGCGTACTCGTCGGTGCCCTGAACAAACACGGCGTAGTCGTATTTGGCGCTGCTGCCAAATGATCTGTAGGTAAATCCGTTAATGACGAACGGAGCGGTCGAGCTGAGGGTCTCGGAATTGATGCTCTCGTTTACCTCGCCGATTTTTCCAAGCTCCGAACAAGCGATAACTACGGAAGTTTCATCTATAACGCCGATAGTTCTGTCGACTGCATCCTTCATCTGATGCACAATACCCTGAAATAATCTGTTTGACATAGTTCTTAACCTCTTTTTCCTGCATATTTTGTATTATGATTGTAAATATTACAATTCTCCTCATATACATATTACACAAAATCGCAGAAAAAATCAACCTCTATCAACAAATTTTTTTGAAATTTTTTAGATAAATTAACGATTCACACTATTGCTTTATTCATTTTGTGATTATTGTATCACACGAATGTGACAGAATTGTGACAAAATTGTAACAAATCCGCAGATTACGGAACTTATTTGCCGCGCGACGACAATTCATTGTATATTTTTTCAACGATCTCCATGTGAGCCTCGTCGAATTTTCTCGCGAACATATAGGAGCAGCTCATGAGTTCATCGAAGTCGCTTTCCGTTTTGCCGGGCTCAGAGCCCCAAACATAGGGCGTGCCGCGCTGCCAGTCGACGCGCCGCATACCGCCCTTCTGCACGTCAAGGTCGTAGAGCTCGTCCATAAAGCCGCAGTTGAACGCGACGGTCTGGACAGTCATCTCGTCGGGCGCGATCGTCTTGTGAAAGATCCTTTGAAGCTTTTCCTCGTTGTCCAAAACCGCCTGCGCAAGCTCGGGGCGCATGGATACCCAGTTCCAGCCGTGCTTTATCTCCCACTCCTCGCGCCTGAGGCGGTTTATACCGACAGCCGCCTGAACGTACTCAAAGCCTCGGTCTATCCCCTTTAAAAGCTTGTGCCTGCGGTAGCAGCTCCACTCGACGGCGGGGTGATAGTACTTGGCGCTTTTGAGGACGCGGTGGCCCTTGTCAAAGCCGACAAAGTTTTTGCCGCTGCTTTCGAAAAACCGGTAGATCTCCTCTGCCGGCTTAAGCGGCATATCGGCGCCGCTGATAACGTGGAAATACGAGTATCCTCCGCGCCCGACCGCAGCTTTTATCAGTCGCAGCAGACATTCGACCATCGAATAGTCCGCCCATTTTACGTCCATCGGCTCGGTGTACCAAACCCCGGACTTCGATAGCCAGCTACCGATATCCGGCACGTCCTGCGCCTTTTTGTCAATATGGATATAAAAATCGTTAAAGCCGCTGTCGAGCAGCCGAAGCTGCTTTTCCAGCACCCGCCAAGACCCGTGAGCCATTATCAAATATGCGTGCTTCAAGTTATCACCTCATTTTTTGATTGACAGAATTGATTTATCTTATTTTACAAATAATAGACATTGACAAACCTAAATATATGTAGTACAATGTACTACATAAGGAGTTGATTAGAATGAGTTTTTCTATCAGATTGACCGAGGAAGAAAAAATGCTCGCGAGCAGCTACGCAAAGCTTCATTCTCTTTCACTTGCAGAAGCATTTAAGCGCGCTCTTTTTGAACGTATAGAAGACGAATACGACATATCGGTTGCCGATGAAGCCTATGCCGATTATGTGAAAAGCGGAGAAAAAAGCGCACCGATCGACGAGCTGTGGAAGGAACTTGACTTATGAGTTATTCCGTAGAAACCACGCCGCGATTTGACAAAGAATTCAAAAAGCTTGACCGATATACGCAGAAAATGATCAAGTCATGGATCGTGAAAAACCTTGTCGGCTGCGACGATCCCCGCGCCCACGGCAAAGGCTTGACCGCCAATCGAACGGGTCAATGGCGCTACAGGATCGGCGACTACCGATTGATTTGTCTTATCATAGATAACGAGCTGATCATTCTTGCCATGACGGTCGGACACCGACGGGAAATATATGAAAAATAAAAATCGTCCTTCGATTTCGAGGGGCGTTTTTGGCGCGCCGGAACATTCCCATACTAAATAAAAAGATAGCTGTTATAAAATCGGTTGAGAGAGTTGACAGCAATAATTTTCGCGTAAAAGGTCACACAAAAAACGGAAAAGACAGATATATTACTATACCGGATAATATTATTCCTTTAATAAAACTCGAAAAATTCCAATCAAACGGAAAAAAACTTATCTTTACACAAAAATGCGGAAAAATGCACACTGTTGGTTCTTGGCAATCAACTTGGGAAAGCTACCAAAATACACTTAATTATGAATACTACTGTCAGCAAATGAGAAACGTCGGGCGGGTTCCAAAGCCTTATAATTCTCCAACAGGAATACCGCAGTTTTTACAGCACTTTACTCCTCATCAACTAAGACATACATATTGTACAATGCTTTATCATGCCGGAGTTGACGCTTTAAGAGCGTCAAAGCTCATGGGACATTCCAATGTACAGATTACCTTAGATATCTACACACATCTTGAACAAAAATATAGAACGATTGATATTTCACCATTTAATAATTATGTAAGAAATGATGTTGCAAATTTAGTTATTCCAATGACTAATATGGCTTAAACGATTATGCAATGCAATCGTTTTTCCAATTATATAATAAAATGGACAAATTGTCCACCATAAACCGTTAAACACAGGCTATCCGAAATCTATTTTACACGGATAGCCTGATTTTTTTGAAAGGATTAGATTAAATGGAACAGATTAAGAAACCATCCATCATTTGCATCGCCAATGAAAAAGGCGGTGTGGCGAAAACGACCTCGGCAATCAACATTGCCGCAGGGCTTTCCCTAAGAGGAAAAAAGGTGCTACTTATTGACATCGACAGCCAAACGCACCTGACAAACTGGCTTGACTTTACCTTTGACGGCAAGCCGACGATTGCGGAGCTGATTTATCAGACGGTAGCACAGTTCCCTATCAATCACGATGATTTTATCAGGCACAGCGAGAAGCTCAACCTTGACTACATTCCCGCGACGCCGATGCTCGCGGGAGCCGTCACAACGCTTCACGCCGACCAAACGGACGAAACAACGGTGTTTACCCGTATTTTCTCCGACAATTACTTTGCAAAATACGACTTTATTATCATAGACTGCTGTCCGTCGCTCGATTTACGAATTACCAACGCGGTAATCTGCTCGGACATTTTGCTGATAACGGTGCAGGCTGACCCGATTCCCTATCAAGGCACAGATAAAATGCTCAAAACGCTGCTGCGCATGAAACCTACGGCAAATATCGGCGAAGATGTTTTGATTTTGCCAACGATGGCGATGAATATTCAGGTCAGCAAGGCGGTGTTGGAAGCAATCCACACGAGCTACGGCAGCATGGTTCTTCCGTCAATCCCGTTCAGAGCATCGGTGAAGAACTCCTCCGCCGAGAAAACGGTGTTGGTAAAAAGACGCTCGGACGACGTTGGAAGAGCTTATATGAATGTCGTTGACGTACTGATTGGGGGTGAACACAATGGCTGAAATCGAAAGACGGTTTAAGTGCAACTGCAAGGAAGTCAGTATTACCCACAACGGTATTTCCTATCTTGTGATTTGCGGCAAGCATATCAACGGCGCTTACTGTGCCTTTCCGAAGTTGAATGTTGCCGTAGAACTGTCAGGCTATGATGGCGACTATGGCTACAACGAAAAGAAACTGCACCTTGCCTTTACCGGCAAAGAGGATTGCATAGGCAATGATACTGAAACCTTATGCGCACTCGCACATCTGATTACCAACATCATTCGGGAGCTTCCCGATGTGCTGCCATTTTAGGAGGTGCGACCATGCCTAAATTCAACATCAAAGCACAGGCAATTCCAACGGTAGCAAGCGCCTACGCCGATGTAATCGGAACAACCGATAACCAGATCGTCGAAATCCGAAACGAGCTGATTGTTGAGGATAACAACCAACGGTTTCAGATTCACGACGAAACCATTGAGCAGCTCGCAGAGTGTATTGCAAAGGACGGACAGTTAAGCCCGTGTATCGTTGCTCCCCTTTCCAACGGTAAATATGAGCTGATAGATGGCAGGCACCGCCGCAGAGCTGTTATCAAGGCAGGCTTGCCCACAACCAAATGTATCATCAAAACCAACCTCACAGACAAGCAGAAGCAAACCATTCGCCTGACAAGCAACCTTATCCGCAACAACGACTATCTTCCGTCTGAGTTGGCATTCGCCTACAAGGAGCTTTCCGAGTTAGAGAACATGAAAACCATATCCGAGGAAACCAACCTCAGCAAAAAGAAGATTTACCGCTATATCAGGCTGACATATTTGATTGAGCCGTTTCTAAACAGAGTTGACAACGGGACGATTCCCGTGATTGCGGCTGTAGAGCTGTCTTATCTCACGGAACAACAGCAAAAATCGCTGCTGATTGTAAAATCAATACGGTGAACGCACGGCAAATCAAAGAGAATCCGGACGATTTGGAAGCGGTGTTTTACGGAAAAACAGCCGATTCCGAATTGTATAAGGAGCTTGCGAATAAGGCGTTGAAACCGTATCGGCAAAATCAGGATACTGAAAAAGTGGACAAATTGTCCACGAGCGTGACGCTCGACCCAATTCGCGAAACCGACGTTAGTAATAACGGTGACAGTTATTCCCGCGCTAAAACTCAAGGGATGGACAAATTGTCCACTCCGGAAGGAAAAAACGTTGAGACGCAGGATATTCGCTCACCTGTAAACAGGTCTGCGGCTGTCAGAAATCCATCAGAGCTTATGTATCAGGACGCGGACGGCAACGTCTTACCGATTGCCGACATTGAGCTGAAAACCCTTCTAATCATCTGTGAAGCAGTCATTGAGAAAACGCACATTGATTATTACATCTTCCGCCGCGCTTATGATTCAAGAGAAATACTGATTCATTGGAACGATGAATATATCAAGGTTTCCGACAGCAGTTGCGGAAGGGTTAAGGGTAAGGTCGTTGTTATGGAGTGGAACGCAGCTAAGCATATGTTCCGTATCGTCGTCAACGGCAAAGACTATATCATGCTTCACAAAACGCTCGAACAGGTCTTGCGGAGATACATCAGAGAACAATATACACTTGACCGTATTCAGTCGGTCATAAAGGAGAAACACTAAACCATGAAACTTGAAATCATTGACAGAAATTTTGAATTACATCACGCCTTTGAGGAAACCGCAAAGAGCGTTGAAGCTGAAATAAACGCTAACCGCCGAAAAGACATTATCCGTCGCTTTTCCGTTACAATGGGATTCATCGTGACGATTTGCTCTGCGCTGACGATTGGTGCGGCGATATTCCTGTCCCCTATCGTTAAATGGTGGGCGTTAATTTTCAGCTTTCTTTGCGTTCTTGCCTATGCTCTGATTTTTGCTTTTGTCGATATTGCTCCGAAAAAGGATATTGATGCTGCAATCAATAAAGCGGAACACGAACAGCACGGCGATGTTTTTGACATTATTCAGGAGATAATTGCACGGAATATTAAATCTGTGGAAGTCAGCTCTATCTCAACAGAGGAAGCGATTACTACGCTTGAAATGTGCTTTGAGTGTCAGGAGGGCTACTTTGATATGCAGACATATTTCTTAAAGCCCGTTCTGCACATCACAAGAGATAAAAACCAAGCGGGTGTCTTATCCGTTGATTTGAAGTCAAACACGGCAACCTGTTATTACAAGGACGCAGTGACCTCAACGGAATCGCTTGAAGTACCGGAAAAAGTATTATGGAAAGGCAGATGACCAATGCAAGTAACATCAACGCGCGTCAGGCTGCTTCGAGGAAAAGGGATTTATGCTATCGCGTCGGTGACGATTGATTATGAACTAACGATCAACGACATCAAGGTTTTTCGTCAGGGAGCCGATTTCAACCTCCGGTTCCCCAACACGGAAAACGCGAAGCAAAACAATCAGTTTTCCATTCATGCCGACGAACATATCTATAAAGAAATCAAGGCTGCGGTTTTAAGGCAAATCGACAGCCTGTTATAGAAGCAAGAAATATTCGTGCAATGTATTGATTTCTTTGTGCAAATGCAGTATAATATGAATATACTTTATTAGGAGTTGATACTATGGCAGGCACTACTTCAAACATCAGCATCAGAATGGACGCAGACTTAAAAGCGGCTGCTGAAGCGTTGTATTCGGAGCTGGGAATGAATTTATCAACCGCTTTCAATATTTTCGTAAGGCAATCACTTCGAGAGGGTGGTATTCCGTTCAAAATCACCACAGATGTTCCTAATCGCGAAACGATTGCCGCAATGTTGGAAGCAGAAAGGATTGCAGCTGATCCGTCGGTAAAAGGTTATTCCGACGTTGATGAACTGCTCGCGGAATTGAATTCATGAGTAAATACACCGTAAAAGCCACCTCACAATTCCGTAAGGAATACAAGTTGGCAAAAAAACGCGGCAAAAACACCAAGCTGCTCGATGATATTATCAGAAAGCTTGCCAACGGTGAGAAGCTGCCCGATAAAAACTACGACCATCCGTTATCAGGAAATTGGGAGGGACACCGTGAGTGTCACATACAGGCTGATTGGCTGTTGATTTATTATCTCAAGGATGACGTTTTGGTGCTAACCTTATCCCGAACAGGTACGCACAGTGATTTGTTCGGAAAATAGAAGATTATATATTTATGTCCTATGTTTTATCATAGGGCATTTTTATTTTCAACGAAAAGGAGGAAAACCATGATCGAAACATTCAAAGACAGAACCACGGGAGAGATTTTTCAAAACCAAACGGTTTTGTGTGAGTTTTATGTATTCTGGCGCGAAGATATGCTGCGCGAGCAGGACAAAGCTCCCAACGTCGTCTGTGTTCTGACGGGCGACTGGGCGGGTATCCGTCTTGCTGACGATAAGCAGCGCATCAGGATTGAGCCGATTCGCTTTATTCTCCCCGAAGGAAACGAAGGTCGCACTTTGGAAGATTATCTTGCCGCCGAGGTTGAACTGCCCGATAATATCTCCGATTATGTTGATGAATCGCAAATCGAAAAGGTGCGGCGTGATGCATATACCCTTTACAAATACAAGGTGTTAGACCCGGCGTTTCTTGAAACGATACCCGTACCGCCGCTCGAACTGATACACCGCAAAGAGTTACACGATATTTTTTGATTAGAAAGGAAGATTACCATGAAAAAATTATTGATCCCCATTGCCGTTATCGCCTGTGCTTCGATTGCCGTTCTCTGCACAGCCTGTCAGCAGGAAAACACAGAAAGCGAAGCGACAACAGCTCCGTCGATTACCATTATCGCAACGGCTGATGAAAGCACAAAGGACGAAACCGCCACCATGCCGAAGATCACAGAGGAAAACGCCACAGAAACTACTTCCGCAGCTACGGCAGAAACCGAAGCGGAAGAAACGGAGGACGGCACTACCGCAACCTATCCCAACGGTATGCCTGTTGTCGCAGCTCCTGATGAAACTACCTATCTCGGATAGTGGTATCCTGTGAAAAATGAAAAAAAGAATCATAACCGCGTCGGCAGCACTATTTCTTCTTGTCGGAGCGGTTTTACTCATTGCTCCCCGAATTTCCAATCATATCGGAAAAGAAGAAGCTCATTCCGCGATTGAACAATTCGAGGAGCTAAAAGGCAGCATTGAGCATACTGTCCCAACACAAAGCTCAACCGATACGACAAAACCAACTGATGAACCAACCGCCGCGGCTCAACATTCGGAGGAACGGAGCATAAAGGAGTTGATGGCTGATAATGAGTAAGCTAAACAAAATGCGCGAGCAAATCGCCAATGAGTTTATCGCCGCGCTTCAAAAGGACGAAATTCCGTGGCATCAGGATTGGCACAATATCGGCGGCGCTCCACATAATGCTGTAACGGGCAGAGCTTATCATGGGCTAAATTATTTCTGGCTGTCCTGCGTCGCTATGCAGAAGAACTTTTCTGATTCGCGCTGGTGTACCTTCAATCAGGCAAAAGCGAAGGGTTGGAAGGTCAACAAGGGCGAAAAAGGAACGCGAGTTGAGTTTTGGGCGATGTTTGACACAGAAGAAAAGCGGAAGCTGACGACCGCCGAGGTTGAAAAATTGCGGAAAAGCCTGACTGATGAGGAATTTGCAGAACGTGTCAAGCCTGTTTCCAATGTGTTTACAGTGTTCAACGGCGACCAAATCGACGGTATTCCCGAACTGCCAAAAGCAGAACGGACAGAATTCAGCAGTGTTGAGCTGCTTGCTGCCCGCGACAAGCTATTGGGAAATATGCGTCTTGAGCTGCGTGAGGGCGGCAACCGCGCCTATTACAGTCCATCGGAGGATTATGTGCGTATGCCCACCGTGGAGCAATTCGATGATACCTACAGCTATATGTCGGTATTTCTCCATGAAGCGGCTCACGCTTCCGGAGCAGCACACCGTCTGAACCGTGATCTGACAGGCAGTTTTGGCAGCGAAAGCTACGCCAAAGAGGAACTGCGCGCGGAAATCGCTTCGGCGTTTACCGCAAGCGCGACCGGAATCCATTATGAGCAATCGCCCACAATGGAGAACCACACCGCCTACATACAGAATTGGATAAGCGTTTTGCAGAACAATCCGAGCGAGCTGTTTCGGGCAATCAAGGACGCGACCAAGATATCCGATTACCTGATTGAGAAAGGTGAGTTTGTTATCAGCGAGGATTTGACAGAATCAAAATCGTCTGAATCTGACGTAACCGTTATTGATCCCGAAAAATTCAACGATATGCTGCAAGGCGCAAAACCCAAGTACAAGTATTGGAAAATTACGCGCGACGAGTATATCAAGCTGCATCAGGCAGGGTTTCAGAATATGGACGATTACCGTCAAAGCACCTCACATCCCGACAAAATCATCTTCCGTTTTGAGGAATCAAAGGCAGCAGAGGTCAACGCTGTGTTGAAGCCCACCGCCGCCAAAATGATAAAAGCATAAAGGAGAGATACCAATGATGATTATTTCTTTCAAAGAAAAAACTTCTTCCTGCCCCTATTGTCAGAAAATGAATACCGAAGAAGATTATGCGTTCGGTACAGATTTTCCTTCGGTTGCAAACAACGATTCGTTCTACATAAGGAAATCAATCCGCGCCAACTGCTTTGAGCTTGTTTTTGAAGGTGAAGGCGTTGACAATTCATGCAGGATTTCTTTCTGCCCGATTTGCGGCAGAAAACTAAAATAATTGTTTTGATGATGGACAAACCCGCGTAATTCTGATATGATAGAACTAATATAAATCGGAATTTGAAAACCACGATTTCATAAGTGGTTACTGCCCCTCATAGGGCTTTAATAAAATCCTCCAAAACGCTTGAAAACAAAGGATTTATC
>CACYPV010000025.1 GCA_902776375.1 uncultured Ruminococcus sp.
AGCTCCTTTTCGGTCTGAAACCGTAGCTGTGGTCGCTGAATAGCGGCTCGAATATCGGACTTAGCACCTGTGTAATTGCCTGTTCGATTGTTCTGTCGATAACTGTGGGGATACCGAGCTTTCGCACACCGCCGTTTGGCTTTGGGATTTCTACTCTCAATACCGGTTGCGGCTTGTACTTTCTCTCTCGGATTTGCTGCTTGATACTCTCCCAATTCTTTGACATATATTCGTCAAGCTCTTGGACTGTTACACCGTCAACACCGCCTGCGCCTTTGTTTGCATAAACACGCTTTTTGGCGCGGATGATGTTTTCGTCGCTGAGTATCTTCTCAAGCATTTCTGACATACTTCCGTCTTTCTCCTTTCCGCTTCTCCGCATATCCAGTTATGTTGCGCGGGTTACCCTCATATACGTTTCGGGAATACCGAGAAAACATACATTACGATTGACGTCTTAAATTGTTCGGTCCTTCCCGAAGTTTTTTTTTCGGTACTATGACCTCTGCTGACTTCTCATAGTTCGTTGTTACTATGTCGGCTATGGAATCATTATTCCCACCACACCTATGAGACCTCACGGGATAAACCAATACTCTTTCCTCGTCTGCCTGCCTGATTTACACATTAAGGTTACGGTTACCTTTTTGGACTTCGCTGCCGCTTGCCAGCTTATCCGCTTAATGTGCCTTTGTATCAGGTTTCTATTCGTCAGGCTACGATTTCGCTATCCCTTCTTCTCGCCTGTACCTCGCGATACAAACCTTGGGAGTCGCTTTTGAGTTCGTTGGTAACTACGCCTCGGTGGACTTTCACCACAGAGCATTGATATGCCCGTCATACAAGCAAAAAGGCACCACCCTTGCGGCGGTGCCTTTTTTTATGAATGAAGAATGGTGAATAATGAAGAATAATACTATTTTCTGATAAAACGCTTTAAAACAGATGTTAGCGGAAAATAACGCAGAGCAAGGCGGAGGACGCAGGAATCCTGACGGATTCCGAGGACGACAACGCAGCTATGCGGTATTTTACGCAACAAGCGCGGCTTTGCAAAAAATCGGACTAACGGCGCATTTGAACGCGGGAGTGACGGTAAGATTTCTTGCCACTCTCGGTTTCGCGAATTGGATGCAACGTCACGTTGCCGCCATCAGTAGGTTTGTTTAATGCGAGAAGTTCGCACTCGCTTGCTGCGGCGTGTTCACAGTTTAACGTTTCTGCAACGCTCTCCGTTTGAAACATGGTCGTTCAGCGTCGTGCCTGAAGGCACTTCCTCGAGCTCCCTGTTTCTGCGCTTCCTCGTACTCCCTTTATCCGCCACCGGCGGCGGTCGTACTCGTCACCTTCGAGCCCCTGATGGCGCTTAATACCAAAAAAAGACACCACACTTAAGTGGTGCCTTTTTTGGCTAAAGCTGTAACGATTGATACAATACACCCCGATGCAACCTCTGATTTGATCATTATTCACTTATTCAGCGAGCAGGTTCTTATGTACTGTCTAACGTCAGCGCCTGATTGCAGGTAGCGCCAGGAGTATTTCAGCACAGGCGCGGCTGTCGCTGTTTGCCTGATGGTGGTTCAGGCAGATTCCGTAACGGTCGCAAACGTTATTCAATTTGCGGCTTGTTTTTTATTGAAAGCCTCGTCGAACGCTTTTGCCAGAGCCGTGTTGTTTGTGGCGATCACAAAGGTGCCGTCTGCTTTTTTCCCGATGCAATAATTCTCACCGGTTTGAACCGCGACGATATCTTTCCACCCGGAAACATTGCACTGTCCGCATGAATTATCGCCCGCCGCTATAACGGTACCGTCTTTTTTGACAGCTACAGCGTAATTTCCGGCGTAGGCATCAAACGCGACGATATCCTGCCAAGCTGAGACTTCATCCTGATAGAGCGGGAAAACATTATCCGGAAAATCTAAGGTACCGTCGTTTTTCAGCACCAAGCAGGAGCTGTGCCGGGCGAGTGCGGCGACATTGTTCAATCCGGAATAACCTTTAACCCAATCGGAATCTTCCGTCATATTGGCGTAACAAACGGTGCCGTCGGATTTCAAGCCCAAAATATCAAAACCGTCGAATGTAACATCAACGATATCGCTCCACTTAGCTATTTCCGACAAGTACGGACGATAGAAAGCGTTTCCGCCTGTTTCGTACTGCAGCGAAGCCACCGTTCCGTCGTTATATACAGCCAATATTTCGTCGTCAATTGCCGCCAGACTGCGTATTTTATCCCATGAACCGGAATCCGCCTTTTGGTAATCGGTGCTTTCACGCAAAACGCACATCGTGCCGTCGGTTCTCAGCCCGTAACAGTAACCGTAGCAGAATACAGCAGACACGATATCCTCGTTATTGGTTAACGCTATCGGTCCCCTTTCCGCGGAGGATGCATCGACTGCGTCGGGATAAGCGTCATAAAACAAATTATACATACGTGCCTGTTTATTTTCATCAACGATCACGATGTTATAAATCGAATCAATTAAAAAGCTTCGGGACTGTGCGGAAGCATATTCGATTTCGGGAGAGATAACAAGCCCTGCCCCTGCCGGGGCCGATTCCTCTGCCGCAAACATGTCGTTTGTTGTCAGCGGTTCTTCTCCGGCAGCGGCTGTGCTGTCGGCAACTGCCATCGTAACAGACGTGCGGTTCAGCACATTTGCCGCCGTGATCCCCGCTGCTGCGAGAACCAACGCCGCTGCTATACACGCCGCAACGGCGATTTTCCGTCCATGACGGTTTTTGCCCGACTTCTTTGTCAAAGGGCTGTCCTGTACCTCCAAAGCGGGTTCAGGCGTATTCGCAAGCATTTTTGCAAGCTCGCTCATGCTTTGGACGCGGTCCTTCGGAAGCACCGCCAAGCCTTTCAGTATCGCGTCTTCCAGGTGCGGCTCTATGGAAATCCCCAATTCAGAGGGCTTTTTGAGCTCGTCCGAAACAACCCGCTCGGGGGCGTCGGTTGGTTTGACTCCGGTAATGCTTTCGTATACCACGGCGCACAGGGCATATACGTCCGTCCACGGTCCCTGATGGTTTCCGTTTACGTACAGTTCATACGGAGCGTAACTGTTTTTGCGCTTGGAAAAATACGGCTCTGAAATGTTGTCCGAGAAATCGCACTCCGCATCAAAACCAAAGAGCACGAAACGACCGTCGGGCATAACCATAATGGTATCGGGAGAAATATCCCGGCAAACGACGCCTTCACGGTGCATTTTTTCAAGCAATCGAACCAGCGGGAGCACCTTGCCGATCAGGTCATCCGGAGAAAAAATGCCGTTTTTTTGAATCGTTTGCGCAAGGGTGCTTCCGTCAAGGAACTCCGTGACCATATACGCGGTGTTGTTTTCGCTGAAGTAGTCGAGAACTTTAACATAATGAAGCTCCTCCGAAAATCGTGAAAGGCTAAGCACTTCCCTCATAAATTCTTTTTTTTCGTCCTCAAAGCGATTTTTGTCATGGGAGGCGCTGATCAAAACAGTATTGGAAACAGCATTTCTGCGCTCGGCATAACCGGACGGATAGTATTCTTTTATGACGACTCTATCGTTTGAACTGCTGTCAAGTCCCGCGTAGGTGACGACCGATTTGCTCTCACCCATTTTGTTTCCTACGATATAACGGTTGAAAAGAACAGTACCTGCCGCAAGTTGGTGCTGCGGATTCTGCTGATTCGGTATATGATTACAAAAAGGGCAGCTTTTACTGTCATTGGGAATTTCTTTCATACAGTGATAGCATAGCAATTGTATTCTCCTTCCATTATTGTTTATTTACGGCAGCGTTGAAGCTTCTTGCAAGCGCCTGATCGTTTGTTGCGATGACATAAGTGCCGTCTGCTTTTTTACCGATGGTGCAGTCGACAAATGTCTGCACCGCAACAATATCGCTCCATCCGGAAACGTTACATTGACCGTAATCGTTGTTTCCGGAAGCAAGAAGCGTACCATCCGATTTCAGGCCGATCACCTGCTCAAACTCTGCGCTTCCTGAGCCGTCCATATCAACCTGCACGATATTACTCCATCCTCTTGCCTCTACCCATTCACCATCCGAATAGAAGTTGTACGAAAAGTCGAGCGTTCCGTCTGTTCGGAGAAGCACCTTCGACGGACCGTGCATCGAAAGCGCGGCTGCCTTCTTTCTGTTCATGCACAGGCTGCTCTGTTCCGTGGCAAAAAGCGTGTTTTCGGAATTCAGTCCAAACGTCATAAAGGCGTCGGTGCCGATTTCCCGAATATCCGTCCAATTCTTTACATTCAGCACCGGAGTAGAAGGATCTCCTGCGGTGACGACCGTTCCGTCGTCCTTTACGCCGAGCAGATACCCTCCACCTCCTGCAATACGGGTGATATTCTTCCATCCTGCAATTTCTTTTTGCGCGTCGGCACTTATCCCGTTTCCGTTGGTATAGAGAAAGGCGACCGTACCGTCTGTTTTCAGCCCAACTATCGAATATCCCGAATCTCCGAAAATTATTGTGCTCAGGTTTTCGTTGTTGCTGAGCAGATTGGTTTCATCTGTCAGTGTTGAACCCTCAATGGTGAACAGATGTGCGCGATGATTGTTATCAATATACGCAAACGCATTGCAGGTTTTGTCTGAGAAAACGGTAAAAGAATACGCGAACGTGCGCGCTTGTTCATTCGCCAGCTTTATTTTTCCGGATAGGTTACCCTGCATTGATACAGTGGCCGGCATATCAGCGGTTGTTTTGTTAATGGTTTCGTCGAACGCTTTGGTGAGTTTTTTGTTGTTGGAGGCGATCACAAAATGTCCGTCCGCCATTTTGCCAATGGTATAGTTTTTACATGTTTTTACGGCGACAATGTTCTTCCAGTCAGAAACATTGCCCTGACCGTAGTTGTTGCCGCCAATAGCTGCGACGGTGCCGTCTGACTTCAGACAAACAAGGGACTCCTTGGTATTAAAGGCGTAGGAGTCAACACCGATAACATCCTCCCAATATTTGGCATCGCTAAGGTGGTCAGGAAAAAAAAGATTTGTACACGTAATCATACCGTCCCATTGGAGTCCGATGTTACTATTATGCGGTGCGACGGCGGCAGTGTTTAGCCAGCTTTTGTACTCAGGCATTTTGTCGGGATCGGAAACGATTATCTTTCCGTCTTCTCTTAATCCAAAAACATAGAAGTCAACAAAGATATCCTCGATGCCCGTCCATGTGCTTTGTATATCGTCAAAAAGAGCAGTGTTGCGTGTACTGATCAGCACTGTCCCGTCCTTCCGCAGTCCGACGACAGAATCTGAGTCGCACGCTATTTTGACAACATCGGTCCAGCCGTTGAACGCGTCCGCCTGTCCTTCGGACGGGTTGAGAACAACAACTGTGCCGTCCGATTTCAACCCGATAACTCTTCTTGATGTATCCGACGCGCCTGTAAAGCCTACCGAAACAATGTCGCTGTTTTGAGGCGAGTTTAGGGTGTATTCTTTGATACCATCATCGAGCAATTTGTACCACTTCGCGTGACCGTTGACAATAGTTGCGAAAAAACCGAAATTATCTACTTCAAAGGTTGACATTTGTTTTTTGACGTCCTCGATTTGTTTTGCGATTCCGCTGAGTTCGGGCTTTGTTGTCGGAGCGGCTGCGGAGTTTTCATTAGGAACGGAGTTCTGCGTTTCAACGGAGGTACCCGGGGCAGGAATGGTATTTGCCGAAGACCCGGCGCCGCTGTTCGCTCTGTTTACGGCGGGAATAATTACGGCAGCCGAAACGGCAAGTACGGCAGCTAACGCTATTGCCGGTATCGCGATCAGCAATCTGCGGCGGCGTGGCTTCGGCTGCGATGGCGAACCCGCAGTCTTGGGTGCAACCGGCTGCGGCTTCGGT
This sequence comes from uncultured Ruminococcus sp., assembly GCA_902776375.1. Lineage (GTDB taxonomy): Bacteria > Bacillota > Clostridia > Oscillospirales > Acutalibacteraceae > Ruminococcoides. Next base: position 5,870 of record CACYPV010000025.1, read on the forward strand.
TCCTCCGCCGTCGTATTGACAGTTCTGTCCGCAACTTTTTTCCCTTTATACTCTGCCGCTTTTTTGCGGTTAAGAAACCACTTGTCACTGAAAGAATCGTTGTTTGCAGCTGTGCCTTCTTCCTCGCTTTTGAAAGACTGCTTCTTACCTTCGTCACTTATTTCCTTTGACGACGCCATCAACGGCGCGTGCAGCAGTTTGTTATAAAACGCCTCATCCGACAGTTCACACATTCGCAGCGACTGCTCGGTGGACAGTTGCATCATCATACCCGGAGATAAGGCAACATTCTCCAACACGATGGAAATAAACGGTTTTTTTTTCAAAATTGCATAGTTGATCTCTCGGCGGCAATTGTGCGAATTCATCGCGTTATCCGAAATCATTGCCAAGCATATTGCACAGCCCGTCAGGTGCTCGGCGATGATCTCCGGCCACTCGCTGCCGGGGTTGATACCCTCGTCGTACCAGATTCGAAAGCCCTCCCGTGCAAGCCTCTCAATAACGGGATAAACCTTTTGCTTGTCCTTGTGACAGTAGCTGACAAAAATATATTCTTCGTGCCCTTCATAAGGCTTTGCGCTGCAGCTTGTCATGACGATTCCTCCTGCGTGTTGACAATCTCCAGAATATCGGAAAAGCCGCAGTCATCAAAAACGGTTTTGACCTCCTCGGATGGAGAAAGGATGATCAGCGAAGTGTTGGTTTCATCCGCGACCCGCTGAACCGTAAGAAGAGATTGCAGTGCGTTTCCGGAGATGTATTTTACATTGGACATATCCACGCGAATGGTACGGAAGTGAGGAATCGCCGCCATAAGCTCGTCCTCAAGCTCAAAAGCAACAGCACTCCGGATCTTTCCGAGCACGCGCATAAGCAGAACGCCGTCATAAACGGTTTCCGAAATCATCATCAGCAGCGTTTCATCCTCGTAGATTTCCAGAATATTATTCTTTATTTGCCTTTTTACCATATTTGCACCCGTCAATCTTCCTCCGCGTCAAACGGAAAGATGTTTTCGCTGGCTGCCGCCGCTATCTCATCAAGCTCATCCAGCGAAAGCTCACAATCGTCATATTTTTCAATCAGCCTTGAAAGCCGGTCATCCGGAGCAAAATCTTGAGAATCCTTTATAGTTTCAAGAAATCGTTCAAATTGATCCATGCTATCATCTCCGTTTTCTTTAGTTTATTATATTTATTATACAAGTTCGCATGTCGATAATCAATAGTTTTTTATTTCCTCTCCAAAAAACGAACCGGCGACGGGCAATTGGCAAGTTGTTTTGCACAGCTGTCTACCAAAAGATAACCAACAGCAGTCCCACTGTTGCAAGAACGCTAATCATAATGCTTCCCCATTTTTTAGGGCAGAACCATATGATCGCTCCGACAGTGATAAAAAGATTGATGATGTAGAACAAGATAAAGCCGCCGGCGCCGAGAAGCGTAAGAAATGCGTCGTCGGCGTCATCGTTTACGGTATGATAAAACCCTACAGCCAAAAAAGCCAGGTTCTGTGCAAAAGCCAGCCCGCAGGCAGCGCCGTTCGCCGCTTTGAAACCCACAGGCAGCGCCCGCATTACCCTTGTGCGGAGCACCGCTGCCACAGCCGCGAAATCCATAATCAGCAAAACGATCGCTATTTCGATGTAATGCTGCTCCATGAACCGGGCGGCTGCGCAGGCGCCGCCCGTTACGGTTCGTCCGATAATCAGCAGCGCCAGCACGACTGCGGCAGTGAAGCCCAATCCCGAAAAAGCCCGGCTCATGCGATATTCTTTTGGATGGTGGAGGTGATCATTTTGGCAATTTGGAAGGGCGCCACAAACATACCGATAATGATCGATAGAATAAACTTGATCAGGAAATAAATGAGCCAACCCTTGAGGGGCATCCACACGAAGAGGTCGGGGGTGATCCTGTTAAGCGCTTTCCATCCGAAATAGGTGAATATGGCGATATAGGCGAACATCAGAGGGGAAGAGCCTATATTGATAAATGCCAACATGATTCCCCAGATGACGACATAGAACACGGCGATCATCCCGATCTTGCCTCCTGTTGACAGAAGGAAATCCTTAAATGTGTAGCGGTTCGTGTCAATTGTGTTGTTTTCCGTATAAGCAGTGTCGTTTACCATGTATGCAGTGTTGTTTTTCATAATGATTCTCCTTTATTATTTTATTAATTGATTAGTTGTTATGTTGTATCGTGAACGTATTCGGTCGGGTCCGGGCAAACCGGACATCGTGTTTAATAGATGGTGCAATTAGAAGGGTTGGTGATTTTCCACTTATAGGTGTTTCCGATAACATCCCAATTCTGATTGGCGTAGTCAAGGTAGATTCTGTATGTATCATGATCATCGCCAAGCTTGATCTTGTCTCCGCCCTTGGCTGTCCACGAGCAGATATACTTTCCTCTGCCGTCGCGCAGCGTGACCTTGATCGGTCTGCCGGTGTTAAAGATATTCCATGCGGTGCCTGTGCTCAGTTTCACGGTGGCGTATTGCCTTCCTTTCTTGTTGAGCAGCTTCTGCGAGATTTTGACGGTGCAGTAGCTGTTGTCCATGGTTTTTCCTTTGGTCGCCGCCTGTGCGGACATGGTGCCGAAGGATGCGGCGGACAGCATGGTGACGGCGGATAAAAAGGCTGCGATGGCTTTTCTTGTTTTTTTCATAATGATAACTTCCTTTCAATATTTTGATCCGAGAGCCGTAAATGATTTTTGCTCTTCGTATGTATATACACACGAAGAGCAAAAGTGTTACACAATATGAAAAATTTTTGAGGTTCCGCTAATAAAGTATCTGCCGATGCACCAACTCGCTGAACAAGCCGCTCTGTTTCATCAAATCGTCAAAGCTTCCTTGTTCCGCAACAGCACCGTCTTTTATCGTGATGATCCGGTCGCATTGAGAAAGCGTGCTGAGCCGATGAGCGATCACGATGCGCGTGACAGGCAGCGACGCTATGGTTTCTGCCACCACTCGTTGGGCGGCGTTGTCAAGCGATGAGGTCGCTTCATCCAGCAGAAGCAGCGCGGGCTTCGGTAACAATGCGCGCGCGATCAGAATTTTTTGCCGCTGACCGTCCGAAAACGTCTCGCCGTCTCCGCTGACCAATGTTTGCAGCCCCATCGGCATGGCGGCGATGTCCTCTTCAAGACCTGCCGCACGCACCGCGTCGGTTATTTCTTCTGCCGTCGCGTCGGGCTTGGTGAGCGCGATGTTTTGCGCGATGGTGCCTGACATCAGCTTGCCGTCCTGTATCACCACGCCGATTTGACGGCGCAAAGCTCGCAAATCCAAACGGGAAACGGATGTATCCGCGTAACGCACTTCGCCTTGCTGCGGTAACTCAAACCCGAGCAGCAACCGGAACAATGTCGTCTTGCCGCATCCGGATTCTCCTGTTATCGCAAGATATTCTCCGGCGCTGATGTTAAGTGAAAGATCGCGCAGCACCGGCGGCATATCCGACTCATAAGCGAAGGTGACATTATCAATGGAAATATCGCTTCCGGCATCCGGCTGAACATCGTCGGAGATGTTCTCGCGATATTCCCCCGTGGCAGACTGCAGTTTTTGCAGCATCTTCCCGCGCCGCCCGAGCAGCGTCAGCGAATTTGCGACGGAAACGGCGCAGATCGCGCAGACAGACATTGCGCCTACGCATCCAAAAGGCAGCTCACCCCTGAACAGCGGGAGCAAAACGACGGTGAAAGCCATGGGAACAACGGAGAAAAAAGCGGCGAAAAACCCGCTGCTACGGCGTATGGACGCCTGTGCGCGAACATGCACGAGCTCATGCTTGAGATATTCGAGCACCGCGCGTTCCTCGGCGCCCGATATGCGCAGTGTCATAATCTTTGTGGCAAACTGATACAATAGCGCATCCGCTTCCTCTGACGCTTTGACAGAGGCTTCTCTGCGGCGCTCGTTTGTCGTGAGCACAAAAGCATAAGCTGTTATCAAGGCAGCCGTCCAGAAGGCTCCGAACAGTGCCGGAAGCGGCGCGAGCACAAAAGCGCACACCAGACCTGCGGCACCTGTCAGCGTGCCGCAGACCACTGCGATACTGTCTGTCAGCAGAGAGGCATACATTCGGTAAGAGCCGAGCAGCGATTGAGCGGTTTTCGTTATTTTTTCGCGGCGAAGCAGGCTCAAGCGCATCAGAAAGTATCGTTCGGTCACTTGCTTTTGCAGCCGCTGCGCCGCGTTCGAGACGACTGCTCCCGCGAGATATCCTCTGCCTGCTATCGCCGCTGCGAACATCACAACGAGCAGAATCGACATAAAAATGCTTTGCGCAGCCGAATCAGGCTGTGGCACAAGCCAATTTTGCAGACATAGCGAAAACACAACGACGGAACAGGCGGAAAGCAGCGCCACTGCCGCAAGCACTGCCTTGTTCGCAGCAGAAAGTTCACGACAACAGTGTCTGCCTGTTTTCAGGGCTTCCGGCAGATCGGAATGTCGTTTTTCGCGGTGTTTCTCCGTTTTGCCGCCGTGAAGCATGTCTATCAACTGTTCCGCATCGCCGGCGTTGCGGCGGCGCTGCTGCTCAGAGCGTAGGATGAATCCCTCGTCGACCACGCGGGCAGTGCGCAAGCTGTCGCTCAACGCTTCAAAAAAATCCTCCTCCGCTTTTTCGGGCACACATTTTTTCAGAAAGGCGGTGCGCAGCTTTTTGGTGGAGCCGTTCTCGATAATACGGATCACCGCGTAGTCTTGTACGGCAAGCAGAAAGCGGTGCCGCTGATGATTGACGTCGGTGTAGCAGAAAGAGGGAATGACCTCTCCGCGGCGCGCTTCATATAAGAAACGCCGCTTGCCGTATCTGCCGCCTTTTGTTTCGGTGACGGCGAATACCAACAGCGTTCCCTCCCGGACAAAGAAGGCATCGTCGTTGTGCTCGGCAAGATAGATTTCACCGCTGTGAAGTGTCAGCAAAGCAGGGTGACTCATGTGCTCACCTCCTTCATCAGCGCGCGGTACACGCCCTCGCCTGCAAGCTCTCGATGTGTCCCTTGTTGCACCACACGGCCGTTATCCAACACAAAAATAATATCGCAGTCTCGTACCGCACTCAGACGGTGTGAAATCATCACACAGGTGCAGCCGCGGCGGCGGATATTCTCAATGATCCTCTGTTCGGTCACAGCGTCCAGCGCAGCGGTTGCTTCATCGAGAATCAGCACCGAAGGATTGCTTGCCAACGCACGGGCAAGCGCCAGTCTGCTGCGCTGTCCTCCGGAAAAGTTCGCGCCGTTTTCGGTAACGGGAGCGTTCAGACCGCCCCGCCGCTCAATACACTCGCCGATACATGCGTCCTGTATTGCGGCGGCGATATCTTTTTCGGAAATGCCGGCGTTCCACATGGTGATATTGTCGCGCACGCTGCCGGAAAAGAGCGAGGGATGTGTGTCGACGATTGCCACGCTTGCGTTGATAACGCTCTTTTGAACCTTATCCAACGTGATATGATCCAGGGTGACTCTCCCCTCCACAGGGCGGTACACGCCGCCGAGCAGCTTGGCGGCAGTAGACTTGCCGCTGCCCGACGTGCCGACAATCGCCGCAAAGCCTCCCGCAACAACGCTGAGCGAAAGACCGTGTATCACCTGCGGCGACAACGCACCGTAGGAAAAGCTGACGTTCTCAAGTGCCACCGCGCCGTCGGCTTTTTTGACGGAGGACAACTTGTCTTTCCTGTACAGTTCGTCCGGCGCGTAATCCGCTACATCGCACACCGCCGCCAAATCCGTTCGGAAGGACGGAAGGCGGATAAAGGCAATGACCACATCCCGCATCAAATGCAAAAGCAGTAGAAAAAGCAGTAGAAACGCCGCCGTCTCTCCTTCGGAAGCACCGTCTGCACGGCAAACAACGGTTATCAGCAGCACGGAAGCCGGCACAAGCGCTGCGGCGCAGGCGCGTGAAAGACCGTGAGCCGCCTCTCTTCTTTTTCGTGCGCACGAAAGCTTATTCATTTCCTTTTTCAGAACAGCAGCCCAGCGCTCCTCTGCGCCGGCTGCTTTAAGTGTTTCCATCTCGCATAATCCCGTATATATCCTGCCTGCCAGCACACTCTCTCCGGCGGCAAGCCTTGCAACGGAGCCCTCCAGGGCCATCGGTAACAGCGGAGCAACTGCGGCTGCTGTTGCGGCGGCCAGCGCGGAAAACGCACGCGGCATACTGTTGTAAAACATCAGAAAAAGCACCGGCAAAGCAGCGGTCAGACCCGATACTGCATTTGTCAGTGTTTCGGAAATATAGCGATTGACGGCGGCGCTGCGGTGCGATCTTCCGACAGGATCGCCCGCGTAGCGCTGCTCGAAGAATAGGAAGGGTAGCCTGAGCAGCTTCTCCGCAAATGCCTTTGCGGAGCGCAGGGAAAACTGACGACCGTTGACGCTGTTTACAAAGCAGCGCAGCACAAGAAAACCTGCCGCCGCCAAAACCGAAAGCAGCAAAACGACAACCGGGAAAAAACCTAAACTTTCCTGCAGTACAGATGCGTCAATTTCCCTCCACAGGCATCTGCAGGCAACACAGCAGCAAGTCACCGTTAGCAGCCGCAAAACGATTCCAAGTGCCATGCCTTGCGCGTATAAGCGTATTTGCCGCCTTGCAAAGGCAGGAATATCGGTTGGTTTCTTCTTTTCAAAGTCTGCTGTACGCTCAAAGGTAAGCACAATGCCGCCGTAAAGCGTGCGCAGTTCGCCGGGAGCCAGTTTGCGCCTTCCGACGGCAGGGTCGTTAATCAGGATGGATTTGCTTTTAAAGCCCTCCAAAACAACAAAGTGACCGCCCCGCAGCAAAAGTATGCAGGGAGTTTGCAGGTCGCGCAAGCGCTCAAAGCTTTTTTTGAAACCGTGACCCTCCAAGCCGTGCTTTGCTGCAGCGCGGATCAAATTGCCCGCCTTGCTGCCGTCGCGCGAAACGCCCGCGTCAATCCGCAGCTGCTCCAGCGAAACCCTTCTGCCGTAGAACGCCAGAATCATTGCGAGCGAGGCGGCGCCGCATTCGGCGGCTTCAAACTGAAAAATCGTAGGTGTCCTGTGAATCATTTTCATCATCAGTAATTAATTTTGTTTATTTCAAAGTATTCCTTAAGTTTTTTGATTGAACGTTTCAGTGTAACGCGCACGTTTGTCGGCGTCATACCGAACTGTTGGGCAATCTCGGTGGCGTTTTTGTTCTTGAAGTAGCGCAGAATCACAATTGCCTGTTGTGTTTCGTTCAGGGTTTCCAGCGCATCCGCCAGCTTGTCGCGGAGGAACATGATATGCTGTGCGCGAATCACAGTTTCCTCCATATCATCGCTGACAGACAACTGCTCATTCAGCTCCGCAAAGTCCTTGCGGTCACGGTAGTAGTTTTTCAGCCGATTATTTGCAACCGCAAATACCCATGTACCATAAGATGCTTTTTGGGGATTATATTCCTCAAAATGCTGATAGCAGCAAGTAAACACATCCATGGTTAAATCCTCGGAAAGATGAAAATTCGCGGTTTTTTTCAAAATATATTTATAGACCTTTTCATAGTAAGTTTTGTAGAATTCCTCATATTGTATTTTTTCCATGGCTCATTTTCCTTCGCGCTTCCTGCTCTATCGAAGCCCGCTCTGCTTGACGTAACATATTATTTTGAAATTGCTTTTTTGGGTTCTCTTTAATCATAGCAGAGTCGAATAAAAATTGCAAGAACTATACCTTGCTTTTTCAAAAGCTTTACGAAGATATATTAGGTAAACACTGATTAATTCCAAATGCAGCCTTTTGTCGCAGGGGCGGTACGGCTGCGCAGGGAACGCAGCGAACGGATGCGAAAAACAAAACAAATAATATGGATTTTGATTCCGGTGGACGCGTTCAACCGGTGGTTGGAAAGTCAAAGTCAAAAAGATTAGTGAAATATCGGAACAAGTTGCATAGTTGTATGCAATTTTTTTCGATTTCGTCCTATTAGTGGAGGGGCTTTCCCTCAACTACATTTTAGGAGGAATTATTATCAGTGTTTTATTGAACTATTATGACCCCGAGGAGGTGATAAAAATGAACGATAATTTTATGGATTTGAAGGAGCAGCGCATCTGGCTCTGCTGGAACTTCCGCGAGAAGGACGGCAGAAAAACGAAGGTTCCTATCGCCGCGTCTGGAGAAAAGACCGGCACGGACGAGGCGCACAGCGGCACTTGGGTGACATTCGGCGAAGCCAAAAAAGCGGCGGAGAAGCGCCGATACAGCGGCGTTGGCTTTGTTATTCCCAAGGGTTACTTCTTCCTTGACATCGACCATCGGGAGTGGGACGATCCGTACATCAAAATGATGCTGGAGCGGTTCGGAAGCTACGCCGAAAAGTCCGTCAGCGGCGAGGGCTTGCACATCTACGGCAAGTGTGATTTTTCGCAGATACCGACGGAGGAAAAGAGCGGCAGACGAAAGCTTCACCGCAAATACTACCAGAAGAATCCGGGCAACGGCACGGAGCTTTACATCGGCGGACTGACCAACCGATTCGCGGTGTTTACCGGGAATATCATTCAGGACAAGCCGCTGAAGGACTGCACAAACGCCGTACTCGTCACCCTTGAGAAGGATATGGCGCGAGCCGCGCAGCCAAAGCCGCCTTTGAAAAAGTCAGAAATAATTCAAAACATCATCAACGGCGGAGCTGAAAAGGCTGATTGCTCTGACCTTATCCGCAAGCTTCAAAAACAGAGGAACGGCGAAAGGTTCCGCAGGCTGTTTGACAAAGGCGACTTGTCGGACTACTGTTCTCATTCCGAAGCCGATCTTGCGCTTTGCTGCATGATAGCGTTTTGGTCGGGAAATAACCCCGACCTGATCGATTCGGTGTTTCGTAAGTCCGCGTTATACCGCGAGAAGTGGGAACGTGACGACTACCGCGAAGAAACAATAAGTAAGGCGATAGCGAGCTGCGGCGGCGTATTTCACAGGTCAGCCGGACCCAAACCGCCTTTTATCCGGGAGGATGACAAAGGAAACTATTATGTTTGCGCGCCTGCTCTCGCGAAATACGTCAGGAAGCACCATACCTTCCTGCTCGTGAGAGATAACGGCAAACAGGCGGTGCTGATTTACGTCTACGAAAACGGTGTGTACAAGCTCTATGACGAAAAGATGTTCAAGGGAATAATCAAGGACTATATCGCCGCGTATGATGAGGAAATGGTGCGGATGAACAACGTGAACGAGGTCTATCAGAATATCCTCACCGACCGCAACTACATTTCGCAGGACGAGCTCAACGCGCGTGAGGATATTATCAATTTCAAAAACGGTCTGCTTGTCGTGACCGCTGATGAGATTCGGTTGATCCCGCATTCTCCGTCAGTGTATTCGACGATACAAATTCCCTGTAACTGGAGCGGAGAAAAGTCAGACGCTCCGGTGTTTATACAGTATTTGAAAACGCTGACAAACGGTGACGGCGCGGCGGCAAGGCTGCTTTTGCAGTTTATCGGCGCGTGTTTGTCAAACGTCAGGGGCTGGCGCATGAAAAAAAGCCTGTTCCTCGTCGGCGACGGCGATACAGGCAAAAGTCAGTTAAAATCTTTGGTGGAGCGTTTGCTTGGCAAAGGTAACTTCATCGGCGCCGATCTGTCCGAAATCGAGGCGCGTTTCGGCACCGGCACGATCTACGGTACAAGGCTTGCCGGTTCCTCGGATATGAGTTTTATGACCGTCAGCGAGCTCAAGACCTTCAAAAAGATAACCGGCGGCGATTCGCTGTTCGCGGAGTTTAAGGGGCAGCAGGGCTTTGAATTTACCTACAGCGGGCTTCTATGGTTCTGTATGAACCGCCTCCCGAAGTTCGGCGGTGACGACGGCAAGTGGGTGTATAACCGAATTATGGTGGTCAACTGCCCCAACGTTATCCCGCCCGAGAAGCAGGACAAGCAGCTGCTCGACAAGATGTACGCTGAGCGCGACGGCATTATTTATCTCGCGGTTCGCGCTTTGCAAAAGGTCATCCGCAACGGTTACCGCTTCGACGAGCCCGAAACCGTCACTCAGGCGCGCGAGGATTATATGCGCAACAACAATACTGTGTTCAGCTTCTTTGAGGAGTGCATGATAAAGCGCGATGGGTTTAGGATCGGCGACAACGCCACGACGGGCAAGATTTACAAGGTCTACGTTGCGTGGTGCCGTGACAACAACGGAGGATATGCAAAGACCGCGAGGGACTTCCGTGACGATCTGTGCGCTTACCTCAGCGCCTCCTATGACGAGCTGACCAAACGCAGCGGCGGGAATACCTACTACAAGGAATACACCCTGTCAGACGAAATCAAGGAGCAATACGCGGACGTGTATGGTTATGTCAATATCGAAACAGATAACGGCAGTTACCGGAATTGAACACAGATGTTAACTGTAGCAGTGCTCACGGGATTTGTAGCAGCCGTGTAGCAGCCAAACCGAGTGCTGCTACAAAACAAACGGCTTGCTTATGCGGATATTCACGCTTTTGTAGCAGAAGTAGCAGCGATGAAAACTTCTTGGCGATATTTGAGATATTTTACAGAGAGCAATATGTAAATACAGCGTAGGAACAGAGATTTGAAAATACTGCTACTTTTGCTACAATTCACTCAATAGCGGCATAGATATGCGATTTTTACTGCTACAGTTTGTGAAAACACTGCTACAGTAACTGCTACACTCTCAACAGTATTGCTACACGGGAAGGGGACGTCTGATTTACCCACTGTTTAGAGTGATATATGATACTAATGTTCCCTTTTTAATGAATAAAGAATAGTGAATAATGAAGAATGAATAACACACCAGAAACGCCCTAAGGGTTCATCTGATTATACACTATTCACTATTCATTATTCACTATTCATTGAGCCTCACGTCAGTGAGGCGTTTCTGGTGCGCCATCAGGGACTCGAACCCCGGACCGACCGGTTATGAGCCGGTGGCTCTAACCAACTGAGCTAATGGCGCGTGTTGGACTTTTGTTATTATAGCAGAAGTTTGCCGCTGTGTCAATATGCTATTTCTGCGATATTTTTGAAAATAAATGCAAATCTTTAGTTGCGTTTTTAACTTTCTTTTGCTATACTGTTATAGGAAATTTTTTATGATAACGAAACGAGGTATGATCATGGCAGTTATAAAGCCGTTCAGGGGCATGAGATTTGACACCGAAAAGGCGGGCGAGCTAAAGACGCTCTGCTGTCCGCCGTACGACATCATCAGCGAGGAAGAGCGCAAAGAGTTCATCAAGCAAAACGAATACAACGTTATACGCCTTGAGCTTCCCAAGGAGGGCGAGGACGTTTACGCCCGCGCCGGCGAGGTGCTCGACATGTGGCGCGCAAAGGGCGTTTTGATCCACGAGGATAAGCCCGCGATCTACATTTACGAGATGGAATTCAACGCCTACAACAAGCGCAGAAGCGTCAAGGGAATGATCGCGCGAGTCAAGGTCGAGGAATTCTCGAAGGGCGTCATCCTGCCGCACGAGTTCACTTTGTCGAAGGCAAAGACCGACCGCTTCAACCTTATGAAGGCGACCAACTGCAATTTCAGCCAGATTTACGCGCTTTACATGGACAGCGAGCACACCACCCTGAAAACCATCGACGAGCAGTCCGACTTTGACGCTCAATACGAATTCACCGACGACGACAACATCACCCACCGCCTGTGGGTATGCACCGACGAGGCGGTTATAGCGAAGCTTATAAAAGACTTTGCAGACCGCAAGCTCTACATCGCCGACGGTCACCACCGCTACGAGACCGCTGTGAATTACCGCAACTGGTGCCGCGAGAACGGCATTTCAAAGGAAGGCGACCCGCAGGATTACCAGATGATCTACCTTGTGGACATGGAGCACCCGGGTCTGATAGTGTTCCCCACCCACCGCTTGGTGCGCGATCTGGAAAGCTTTGACAAGAATAAAGTGCTTAAAAGCTGCGAAGAATACTTTGATATAGAGAAATTCACGAGCGTCGGCAACATGAACACCGTGCTCACAAAGCAGTACAAAGAGGGCAAAAAGGCTTTTGCGTTCTACTGCGGCAAGGGCGAGTGGTATCTGCTGACACTTAAAGACCTTGCCGTTATGGACAGCGTTCTGCCCGAGCTCAGCCCCGCCTCGCGCCAGCTCGACGTGAGCGTGCTGCACAGCCTTGTGCTCGAAAAGACTATGGGCATAGACAAAGAGAACATGGCGAACCAGATAAACCTGACCTACACCAAGTTCTTTGAAGAGGCTATCATGAAGGTCGACAAGGGCGAGTTCCAGTGCTCGTTCATCCTCAACCCCACCCGCGTCACCGAGATTCGCGATGTTGCCGCCGCCGGCGAAAAAATGCCGCAGAAGTCCACATACTTCTATCCCAAGATGATAACCGGCATGGTGATGAACGATATAAGCGTGGAATAAGGCTAGATGCTAGAGGCTAGAGGCTAGAGGCTAGTGGTTAGTGGCTAGTGGCTATGAGTTATAAGTTATAAGTAATAAGTTATAAGAAGCTGTTAAACTAGGTTTTAGGTACTAGGTTATAATCTTCTAACATCTAATCCCGCTAATACCTGATCCCGCTAATACCTGATCCCGCTAACACCTAATTCTTGGGAGTTGAATGATATTGAAAAGAATAAGCGTCGTCTTTACGGGCGGCACTATCGGCAGCAGCCGCGCGGGCGGAGTGATATCTCCCGACGCGGACAACGGCTCGCTGCTGCTTGACCTTTACAAACAAAAATACGGAGCGGCGGAGTTTGACACCGTCGCTCCTTATATGATTTTAAGCGAAAATCTGTGCGCAGAGAACCTTCTCGCGCTGCGCGAATGCGTCTCAAAGGCTCTGCAAAAGGGCTGCGGGGGCGTTATCGTCACCCACGGCACCGACACTCTGCAATACTCCGCGGCGTATCTGGACTTTGTTTTCGGCGCGTGCGGCGTGCCGGTCGTGCTGGTCTCTGCCGCTTATCCGCTTGAGGACGAACGCTCGAACGGGCTGGACAACTTTGCCGCCGCGGTCGCTTTGATACGCTCGGGCGAAAAGGGAGTTTTCGTCGCCTACCGCAACGCGGGCGACAGCTTTACGACCATTCACCGCGGGTGCGACGTTCTGCCCCACCTGCCGCTTGACGACAGCGTTTACAGTCTTTTTGATTCGCCCTGCGGTTATGTCAAGGGCGGTCGTTTTGAGAAGAACCCAAGGTATAAATCGGCTGATAGCGTCGATTTATCGGGCAACGAGCTGTGCGGCGAGGTGCTTTTTGTGCGCCCGTATGTCGGCATGAGCTATCCGGAGATACCCCAAAACGCCAAAGCCGTCCTGCTTGAAGGCTGGCACTCGGGCACGCTCCCCACGGGGCTTGCGGATTTCAGATCGTTCTGCCTTAAAGCGAAGCAAAACGGCGTTCCCGTTTATCTGACGGGAAGTCAGGCGGGCTTTGAGTACGCAAGCAAGCAGGCGTTTGCGGAGCTTGGCATCCGCGTCCTGCCGCCGATGTCGCCCGTCGCGGCGTATGTCATGCTGTGGCTGTTATAACAGCGGCTGGTCAAACTCGTACAGGGCTTCGTTGATTTGGAATTTGTCGTAGATCCCGTGCATAATGAAATACTCAACTATTATGTCCGCCTTGCTGCTATGCGACAGCGCGTAGCCCGCCTTCATCAGCATGTCACGCGTTTCGTCAATGCTGAGCTCAAGCGCGAGCGCGAAGGATATCGCGGTCTGCTTGCTTGGGCGGTAGCCGCTTTGGCTGCGAATCTTTGAGAAAAGCTTGCGGTCGATCTGCGCCCTTTTGTAGCACTGCGCGTCGGTCATTCCCTTTTCGTCGATCTTGCGCAGCAGCATGTCGGCAAAGCTTTCGTCTATTTGACCCAGCGCGTCGTCAAGCGACTGCGCCGCCTGAAACACCGCCGCTTTTTTACCGCGCTTTTCGGGCTTTGGGCTTTTATCGTAAACGGGAGCGGCAGACGGCTGCATAAGCGGAGCGCCGTATGATACCGGCTCCTCGGCGCACGCCGCGCACTCATCCCCGGCAAGGGTAACGCCGAGGCAGATATCCATATATTTTTTAAGATCGATCAGCGTTTCGGCGCTGATTTTTTTGTGCTTTTTAAAGAGCATGGTATCACCCTTTTTCAGTATAATACTATTAGATAACAGTATAACATATTATCTTAATTTTTGCAAAGAAAACCGTTGATTAACGCCGCTAAATGGTTTATACTTAAACCAAAGCAAATCAATGAAAGGATTTGACGACATGATAAAAAAATACACCTGCGGCACACCGATAAACACCGAGGCGGTCATAAAGACTTTTCAAAGCGAAGGTCTTGGCAGCTTTCCCTTTGAGCACACTTTGACCGAGGATAAATTCAGCTTTACCTTCACTATGGAGCCCGACGATATCGTGTACGGCTTGGGCGAGGCTCCGCGCGGTATAAACAAGCGCGGCTGGGTATACGAGAGCTATTGCAGCGACGACCCCTTCCACACCGAAACGAAAAGCTCGCTTTACGCCGCGCATAATTTCATTCTGCTCGCCGGCGGCAAAAACATCGGCGTTTTTGTCGACTTTCCCGCGCGCGTTCGCTGGGACATCGGCTACACGCGGCAGGACACATGCGTCGTCACACTGGACGGCACGGACTTTGACATTTACGTCATAACAGGCGAAAAGCCGCTTGATATCATCCGCGAATTCCGCGCCGCCATCGGCAAAAGCTACGTGCCGCCGAAGTGGGCGTTCGGCTATCAGCAGAGCCGCTGGAGCTACCACAACGCCGAGGCTGTGGACAGCGTTATCGAGAATTACGACAAAGCCGGCATACCGCTCGACTGCGTTTATCTGGACATCGACTACATGGACAGCTACAAGGATTTCACCATAAACGACGCCGCTTTTCCCGACTTTGCCTCCTACGTCGAGGGCAAGCGCGAGCAGGGCATACACCTTATCCCGATAATCGACGCGGGCGTTAAAAAAGAGGACGGCTACGGCGTTTATGAGGAGGGCAAGGCTAAAGGGTATTTCTGCAAAAAGGCGGACGGCAGCAACTTTGAGGCAGGCGTATGGCCGGGCGTTTGCGCCTTTCCCGACTTTTTAGATCCCGAGGTGCGCCGCTGGTTCGGCGAAAAATACAAGACCCTGACCGATATGGGGATAGACGGCTTTTGGAACGACATGAACGAGCCCGCGCTGTTTTATTCCGTCGACGGCATTGAAAAGGCGCTTGACAAGGCTGCGGCGCTGAAGGGCGAAAACCTTGATTTAAGCAGATTTTTCAACCTGAAAGACACCTTCATGGGGCTGTCTAATTCGCAGGAGGACTACTCCTCGATCTATCACAATATCGGCGGCGAGCAGGTAAACCACCAGCGCGTGCACAACCTGTACGGCGCAAACATGACTAAGGCGGCGGGCGAGTACTTTGAGCGCGAGTTCGGCAAGGGCAAGATACTTATGTTCTCGCGCGCGTCATACATCGGCGCGCACCGCTCCAGCGGCATTTGGTTCGGCGACAATCACTCGTGGTGGTCGCACATTTTGCTCAACCTGAAAATGCTGCCCTCGGCTAACATGTGCGGCTTTTTGTACTGCGGC
The DNA here is from genome assembly GCA_902776375.1 of uncultured Ruminococcus sp. Classification (GTDB taxonomy): domain Bacteria; phylum Bacillota; class Clostridia; order Oscillospirales; family Acutalibacteraceae; genus Ruminococcoides. Next base: position 21,499 of record CACYPV010000025.1, read on the forward strand.
GCAGACTTGGGCGGCTTCAACGAGAACGCCACGCGCGACCTGGTGCTGCGCTTTTTGGCGCTGGGCGTGTTCACTCCGCTCATGCGCAACCACTCGGCGCTCGGCACGCGCGATCAGGAGGGCTACCGCTTTGAACGCCCCGAGGACTTCCGCGACGTTATCCAGGTGCGCTACCGACTTATCCCCTATTTGTACGACACCTTTGTAAAGGCGAGCGAAACCGACGGCATGATCTTCCGCCCGCTTTCGCTCGATTATCCCGACGACCCCGTCGCCCGCGAGTGCGAAACTCAGCTCATGCTCGGCGACGAATGCATGATAGCGCCCGTTTACGAGCAGAACGCGAGCGGCAGAACGGTGTACCTGCCAGAGGACATGACCTTTGTGAAGCTCAGCGGCGAACGGGTAGAAAAGCAGGAGCTGAAAAAAGGTCTGCACTATGTAAAGGTCGCGCTGAACGAGGTGCCGCTGTTCATCAAAAAAGGCAAAAAAATCCCCCTCTGCAAGCCCGCCATGCGCACAAGGGACTTGAAGTGGGAGGAGGCCAGAGGCTAGAGGCTAGAAGCTAGAGGCTAGTTAGTTATAAGTAATAAGTTATAAGTTATAAGAAACGTTGCTGTAAAAGAAAGCCTCCTTTCGTAAAGGAGGTGGCACGGCATTTATGCCGTGACGGAGGATTTCCTGCACCGTGTTATCCTTTATTGCCGCGGTGTTATCGGAAAAATCGGTGCGAATTATACGGCAACGCTTCTACGCTGCCGATGATCTGCAAAACATGAAAATACGGTCAAGGTTTGTTAAGCCTTGACCGTTTTCTTTTCGTTGTATAAGAGCTTTAATAATATCGGGGTCAGGATGCTTGACACGATTATCAGCAGGATGACCGAGGTGAAGTAGGCGGAGCTTATCATGCCCTCGCTGAGTCCGCGCTGGGCGACTATCAGGGCGACCTCGCCGCGCGTCATCATGCCAACGCCGACCTTTAGGGTATCTTTGCCCTTAAAGCCGCAGAGCCTTGACATTGCGCCGCAGCCGATGATCTTCGAGCTGAGCGCGACCAAAACGAACGCCGCCGAGAAGAGCACGAGCTCCCATGTTATGCCGTCGATCTGCGTTTTCAGTCCGATGCTGGCGAAGAATATCGGACCGAAGATCATGTAGGAATTGATGTCCATTTTTTCTTCTATGTAATCGGAATCGTGCAGCTTTGAAAGTATAACGCCCGCGACATAAGCGCCCGTTATGTCGGCTATGCCGAAGTACTTTTCCGCCGCGTAGCTGAGTCCGAAGCACAGCGCGAGCGCTAAAATAGGTATCCTTCGCGTGTGCGGCCAGCGCTTGTCGATTATTTTGAACGCCTTGTAAATGACGAAGCCCAGCACGACGGACAGCGCGAAGAACGCGACTGTGCTCAGCGCGACCCACCCGGGGTTGCTGTCGGGGTTTTTGAATCCGATAACGAAGGTCAGCACCAAAATGCCGATAACGTCGTCGATTATGGCCGCGCTCAAAATGGTGGTTCCAAGCTCGGTTTTCAGCTTGCCGAGCTCCTTCAGGGTCTCAACGGTGATAGAAACGCTTGTGGCTGTCATTATAACGCCGATGAACACGGCGGTAAAGAACTTTGCGCTGCCTATCTCGGCAAAGCCGTAAAAACACATGTACAGCAGCGTTCCGCCGATAAGCGGCACCAGAACGCCCGCGCAGGCGATAAGCAGAGCCTTTACGCCCGTGTGCAACAGCTGCTTTAGGTTGGTGCCCAAGCCCGCCGAGAACATAAGCAGCACCACGCCTATTCCGGCGCAGATGTCAAGAAAGTCGTTGAGCTTGACTATGCCAAACACACTGGGGCCTACGATAAGTCCCGCGATTATCTCGCCGACGACCTGAGGCGCCTTTAGCTTGCGCGCGATAAGCCCGAACACCTTGGCGAACACCACGATGATCGCCAGGTCGCGAAGTACAGACAGAATATCCAATTTTCATGCATCTCCTTTTGTCACATGATATGGTACACCCTAAAAGCGCAAATGTCAATGTCAAAAGTACAAAAAGAGCGCGTCCTAAAACGCGCTCAAATCGTCATATTTCCAAGCCTTTTGTCGTTTTCAAAAACTCCATGAGCTTTTTGTATATCACATCCACGCCGCCCGCGCTGTCGCTTTCGATATTCAGGGGCATTATGGGGTCGTGAACGGAAAGGCGCAGCAAAAACCAGCCGTCGCCGTTTGCCTTGTCAAAGGAAACCCGCACGCCCTCGCGGTTGTCGTCGGCAAGCTGCCAGCCGCTCTCTTTTTCGGCGTAGGCGGTCAGGTCGGCGATGATGCGCTCGCCGCAGGCGCGGAAATCCTTTTCGGTTATCTTGAAGCGCACCTCGCGGCTTTCGAGCGGTTCCTTCAAAGCCGCGGTCAAATCGCTGAGATCCTTGCCCTGCTTACGCAGCTGCGCCGCCTTGATGATTATTTTGGTGCAGAGGTACGCGCCGTCGTCGAGGAAATAGTTCTCGCGCATCGCCGCGTGACCCGAGGTTTCGATAGCCAGCGGACAGTTTATGCCCTGCGCGTTGAGCTCGAGCGCCTTGTCGATGACGTTCTTGTAGCCCCTGCGGTAGCGGTAGTGCCGGCCGCCGAGGTCTTTTTCGATAAATTCTTTGAGCCCTGCAGAGGTGATCGAGTCGGTGACGATGGTGCCGCCGTCGTTGCCCTCGAGCGCGATAGCCGCCGCCACGGCGACAAGGCGGTTGCGGTTTATCTCGTTGCCCTTGCTGTCAACAGCGCCGCCGCGGTCTACGTCGGTGTCGAAGATAACGCCCAAATCGGCGTTGTTTTCGCGCACCGCCTCGCAGATGGAAGCCATGGCAACAGCGTCCTCGGGGTTGGGAACGTGGTTGGGGAACATTCCGTCGGGGTCAAGATAGCGGCTGCCGGTAGTGTCGGCGCCCAAAACGGCGAGGACTTTGTCGGCGTAAAAGCCGCCCGCGCCGTTGCCCGCGTCCACAACGATGTGAAAGCCCTTTAGCGGGTGGTCGTAGTCGTCGGCGTTGACCTCGCGCTTGATCTTATCGCAAAGCCCCTTGGCGTAGTCGGTCATATAGTCGCAGTCGGTAATGCTGCCGCCGTCCTTGAGCTCGGGGCGTTCGTCGTTCTGCGCGTATTCGAGTATCGCCTCGATGTCGCTGCCCTCAAGACCGCCCTCGCGGGTGAAGAATTTCAGCCCGTTTCTGTTGAACGGGTGGTGGCTGGCGGTGATTTGCAGCGCGCCGTCGCAGCCCAAATCGACCGTAGTCATGAACATTGAGGGAGTAGAGGCGAGGCCGCAGCGCAAAACCTCCGCGCCCGCCGCGCAGAATCGCCCGGTAGTCAGCTCCATTATATGCGGACCCGAGACGCGGCTGTCGCGTCCCACGGCGATCTTAAGCTCGCTTGGAGCCTTATTCACCTTTTTTGACAGCCACAGTGTGAAGCCGTCAGCCATTTTTTTGATAACGTCGTCGGTCAGATTTACGCTCTGCCCCGCTACGCCCTCGGTCGCCACGCCGCGGATGTCGGTGCCGCTTTTGAATTGTTTATAAAAATCGTTCAGCATTAAAATACCCCTTTCGATATATCTGTTTTATCCCCTTTATTATAGCCGTAAACCGCCTAAACGTCAATAGATAAGCCGTTATACGTTGGGATCGGCGTTATCGGCAGACGCGGCAAAAAACAAGTTTGTAAAAACACCACCTACTTTTTTGAGTAAAACAACGTAAGTTATGGCATTTGCACAAAGGGAAAGCCGAACAGAGGGCATGTGTCTTTGCCGCTCGAAGATTTTATGTGCATTGTGTACAAAGTTTGTATGTAATAGTTGGTGGTTATTTACAAGTAAAAGACACCTTGCACAAATATGTGAGTAAGTTTTTGTTGACTTTTTCGAGAAACGGAGTATAATATCAAGTGTCAGGCAAACAGTTGCTCGGCTCAACGATAAAATGAGTCCGATCGGCTGTGAGCCGTTTAAATATACTTACTACGTTTTTCACGTTAATTTCAAAACTTCTAAATCCGGAAAGGGGATCGCTGCCAAGCGGCCCCTTTTCCGGTTTTTTGACGAAATTGTATAATGTCAATATATGGTATTTACGGAATCCAAACCTTTATAAAACCGCATGCCTAAGCCATTTAACGCCGATAATGGTACTTTTTTAAAAGCCGCAAAAATCAAGTTTGTAAAAACGGCACGTTGTTTTATTCTAAAATCGAATAAAGTTGGAGAAGCTGACCAAAAACTTCGTTAAGGATTTAACAATCTAAATTCTTTTAAAGCATTATATTGTAAGTGTTGCACAAACTACCTGCTGATTAGTTAGCAATAATTGATATCAGAAAGGCAGTTTGCACAAACAGCGCAACGTGAAATTGTTGACTTTTCCGAAAAGTTGAGTATAATAGTGAGTGTCAAGTAAATAGTCCGCTTGACATTCAGCTAAATTCTTTTAGCAACTCGAGTTACAATTGAATCACAAAACGGCTGGATCAAATCATGATTTTGCCAAATGGTAAATGGCGCACGTTATCTAATTCGGTCAGCTCCTTTTTGGGAGCCGGTCAAATGAAATGAAGGAGGAAATCATAATGATGACACCAATTATGAACTTACACAACATTGATGCAGCAGAGTTCCTCGCCGTGCTTGATACCTGCGAGGGCAACGTTTTTCTTGTTACCGACGAGGGCGACAGACTCAACCTCAGATCTAAGCTTTCTCAGCTTGTCGGCTTGACTAAGCTGATCGAGGGCGGCAGGATCGCCGAGGCGAGCGTCCTTTGCGAAAACAAGAACGACGAAACTAAGCTTTTCAGATTCAACTGCTTCGGCGACCTTTCAGGCGCTAAGGTTGGATAAGGAACAGCGATTTTTGGAAAGTATATTTTGGAAAGTATTTTGAAAAGATTTTGTTGATTAATTAACCGATCCGCGTTTTATTAAACGTTAATTTCAAAACTTCTAAATCCGAAAGGGACCGCCGAAAAGCGATCCCTTTTGGTTTTTTATTTGATATTGTAAAACCGTTTTGCGTTGGCACATGTCGCGTCCAGAAGCTCCTGAACGCCGATGCCGCGCAGGGCGGCTATTTTTTCTGCCGCGTAGACTATCATGGAGCTGTCGCAGCGCTTGCCGCGGAACGGAACGGGCGCCATGTAGGGCGCGTCGGTCTCGAGCAGCAGGCGGTCGAGGGGTATCTCCGCCGCAACCTCAAGGCTGTGGCGCGCGTTTTTGAAGGTGACCACGCCGCCGAGGCTTATGAAGCTGCCGAGCCTTACCGCCTCGCGCATGAGCTCAACGCTGCCCGAAAAGCAGTGCACCAGCGCCTTTGGCTTGTACTTGCGCAGCAGGTCGAAAACGTCGCCGTGCGCCTCGCGATCGTGCACGACAATGGGCATATCAAGGTCGAGCGATAATTGCAGCTGCTCCTCAAATACCCGCTTTTGCAAATCGCGCGGGATGTCCCAGTGGTAGTCGAGCCCTGTTTCGCCTATGGCGACGACCTTAGGGTGCTTTGTCAGCTCGGCGACCCGGTCGAGGTAATCGGACGGCATATCCTCCAGGTTTTCGGGATGAAAGCCGACCGCGGCGTAAAAGTACGGATATTTTTCGGCGAATCCTATCGCCCGCGCCGCGCTTTTTAAATCGACGGCGTTGTTCACCACGCCGCATACGCCCTTTTGCGGAAGGTTTAAAAGCACCTCTTCCCTGTCCTCGTCAAACCAACCGTCGTCGTAATGCGCGTGAGCGTCAAAGATGTTTTCAAGCTTTTCAGATGATTCAACTCTCAACTCTCAACTCTCAACTTTCAACTCTTTAAGAAATTTTCCAGCCGGCGGGCAGGGCGTCATCTACCATGATAAGCTGCAGTTTTTCGTCATCGCCCTCGCCGTGAACAGCGGAGAGGATCATTCCGCGGCTTTCGATTCCGCAGAGCTTTACGGGCTTTAGGTTGGAAACAAAGAGGATCTTTTTGCCGACCAGATCGGCGGGCTCGTAGTATTTAGCGATTCCGCTGACTATGGTGCGCTCGCCGCTGCCGTCAAAAATGCTGAATTGAAGCAGCTTTTTGGACTTTTTGACCTTTTCGCAGGCTTTTACCTCGCCCACGCGGATGTCGCACTTCGCGAAGTCGTCTATCGATATTTTCTCGATAGCCTCCAAGTCCTCGGGCTTTTCGCTCTCCTCTATTTCCTCTATCGACTTTTCGCCCTCGGCCGCCGCCTGCTGCTTAGCCTTCAATTCTTCCTCAAACTTTTTGGGGTCGATGCGCACGAACAGCGGGGTCGCCTGACCGAGCTGTGTGCCGGGCTTAGTTGCGCCGAACTGCGCAAGGCTTGAATAATCCGCGACGTCGCAGCAGATCTGATTTAAAATATTCTTGCAGGTGTCGGGCATGAAGGGCTCGATCAGCACCGCGATATAGCGGATGCTCTCGAGCAGGTTGTAGAGCACGGTGCCGAGGCGCGGCTTGCCCTCGTCGGTTTTTGCGAGCACCCACGGCGCGGTCTCGTCGATGTATTTATTGCAGCGCTTCGCGAGGTTTATGACAGCCTCGAGCGCGTCGCTGATATGAAAAATATTTATGGCGTCGTCGACCTTTTTGACGGTATCAAGGCAGAACTGCTTTAATTCGTCGTCAAGCGGTTCAGCGGCAACAGGCTCCTGAATAACGCCGCCGAAATATTTGTTGTTCATCGCGATGGTGCGGTTCACGAGGTTGCCGAGCGTGTTGGCAAGGTCGGAGTTGAAGCGCTCTACGATGGTGTCGTAGGTTATAGATCCGTCGTTGGCGAAGGGCATTTCGCTGAGCAGGTAATAGCGCACCGCGTCGACGCCGATCATCTCGCAAAGCTCGTCGGCGTAGATAACGTTGCCGCGGCTCTTGCTCATCTTGTCCTCGCCGAACAGCAGCCACGGGTGACCGAACACCTGCTTGGGCAGGGGCTCGCCCAGCGCCATAAGCATGATAGGCCAGTAAATGGTGTGGAAACGCACGATATCCTTGCCGATGATGTGCGCGTCGGCAGGCCAGTATTTTTTGTACTGCTCGCTGCTGCCGTCGGGGTCGTAGCCAATGGACGTGATATAGTTAGACAGCGCGTCTATCCAAACATATACAACGTGCTTGTCGTCAAAGTCGACGGGGATGCCCCACTTGAAGCTGGTGCGCGACACGCAGAGGTCTTGCAGACCGGGCTTGATAAAGTTGTTGAGCATCTCTTTTTTGCGGCTTTCGGGATAGATGAAATCGGGATGGCTCTCGATGTATTCCTCAAGCTGCTTCTGATACTTTGAAAGGCGCAGGAAATACGCCTCCTCCTTCATGGGCTTGACCTCTCTGCCGCAGTCGGGGCACTTGCCGTCGACAAGCTGGCTTTCTGTCCAAAAGCTTTCGCACGGGGTACAATAAAGACCCTCGTAGCTGCCCTTGTAGATGTCGCCCTGCTCGTAGAGCTTTTTGAAAATCTTCTGCACTATGCGCTCGTGCTTTTCGTCGGTGGTGCGGATGAAGTAGTCATACGAGGTGTTGAGCACGTCGCAGATTGCGCGGATCTCGCCCGCCACCTTGTCGACGTATTCCTTCGGCGTGCAGCCCTCAGCCTGCGCGTACATCTCTATTTTCTGACCGTGCTCGTCGGTTCCCGTCTGAAAGAACACGTCGTAGCCGAGCATCCTCTTGTATCGCGCGATGGCGTCGGTAAGAACTATTTCATAGCTGTTGCCGATATGCGGCTTGCGCGAGGTATAAGCGATAGCGGTCGTAATATAATACGGTTTTTTCTCACACATATTTTGTCCTCCTCAGGCTGAAAACAGCCGTAATTTGCTTTACCCTCTATTATAACAAACTTCGGCTGTTATTTCAAGTATTACTTATCGCGGGATTTCGATACCAGCGCGGCGCACAGCGAGAAGAATATCGCCGCGGAAATGCCCGCCGCGGCTATTTTGAGCCCGCCCGTCAGTATGCCGAGCGCGCCGTCCTCGCGCAAAGCGTCGCGCACACCTTGCGCCATAAGGCTTCCGAAGCCCGAGATAGGCACAGCCGCGCCCTCCTGAGCGAAATCCACCAAGGGCTGATATAGATTGAACGCGCCGAGAATTACACCCGCCACAACAAAGCCCGTGAGTATCTTTGCGGGGGTAAGGGCGGTTTTGTCGATCAAGATTTGACCGATAACGCAGATGATACCGCCGACGATAAAAGCTTTCAGAAATATCATAAAAAACACTCCTTTGCTTTTATTCTGCCCCGTTTTGCCAAAAAAATAACCGCCGATCTGCTTCATGCTGAAACAAACCGGCGGTTTGATTTTTGAATTTTGATCGCGCTACTGTACAACGATGCACTGACTGCCCATTTCCTCGTAGCGCTGCTCGCACAGCGACTTTTCAAAGCAGGAGATTATGCCGTCGGTAGAATCGGCGAAGTAGTAATTGTCCTTGTCGTAGCCCATCAGCACAAGGCAGTGCTGGTGCATGTACCAATCGACCTTGTCGCCGATCTGCGCCTTGGCGTTTTCGTCAACGTAATCGACTACCCAAGTGTCGAAAACATACGGCTCCTGCATGTTGGTGGTCGCCCACACCATTACGGGGACGTCGTTTACGATGTAGTCGCGTATGAGGGTCTCCATAGGGATATCCTCGTAGGCGTACGCCTTTAAGTCTGACTTTTGGTCGGCGAGGTAGTTGTTCATGCTTTTAGCCATAGCGGGAGCGTACACGCCCCAGCCCGCGTAGGCGCTGCCGGCAAAGGCGCTGTGCATATCGGGGCCGCGCTTTTCGCCGTCTTCGCCGTATGAGATATAGCGCTCGATAAGATAGTTGTCTGCGATCTCGAACTCGTCAACGTCGAAGCCGAGCTTTTGAAGAAGCATGGTGGCGGCGTAGGTCTCGCAGCCCGCCTTTAAGGTGGTTTGATTTATGGGATTGAAGCCCTCTATTTTATAGCTTTCGGGCAGCGGCTCCTGCTCGTCGGTAATGTCCTGCGCTTTGGTCTCCGCTTCGTCGGGAGTATCGGGGGTAGCCTTCGCCTCGCTTCGGGATGAAGAAGATGAGGAACCGGATCCGAAAAAATTGAAACAGCCGCTAAAGCAGACCGCTATGAACGCCATTGCCGCCGCTGTAAGTAAAGCGATTGGTTTTTTCATATCAAACACTCCAAAATCTTTTTACGTATTATAACACAAAAAATAAAAAAAGTCACCGATATTTCGCGTTTTAACGCGGTTTTCACGCAATTTTGTATTCTTGGATAAATAATTGGTTTTATTTTTTTGTTTTCTGTGGTATTATAAATTTAATAACTCAGCAGGAAGATAAAAATTTTTAAAAAACTTAGAATAAATGTTTGATTTTTGCAGGCAGGTGTGGTATACTGTTTTAAAAGGCAGGTGTCGTTATGAAACCGTTAAGTAAAAGTCAGCAAACCATTCTGGATTATTTAAAAAGATGCTCCTCGGACGGCAGGGTGCCGTCGGTGCGCGAGATATGCGACGAGGTGGGGCTCAGCTCGACCTCGACCGTTCATCATCATCTTAAATCCCTAGAAGAAAAGGGCTTTATCGTGCGCGAGCACGGCGTGAACCGCTGTATCCAAATAGCCGGCGAGGAAAAGAGCACGAGCGTTCCCGTGCTGGGCAGGGTAGCCGCAGGCAACCCCATTGTAGCCATTGAGGACGTTGAGTGCTATGTTCCCGTGCCAGACCGACTGAGCAGAGGGCGCGAGCTTTTCGCGCTGAGGATCCAGGGCGAAAGCATGATAAAAGCCGGCATTTTTGACAACGACATAGTTATAGTGAACCGCACGCCCGTTGCGGAGAACGGCGAGATAGTCGTGGCGCTGGTGGACGATTCGGCTACGGTAAAGCGCTTTTACAAGGAGGACGGTCACTTCCGTTTGCAGCCCGAGAACGACAGCTACGAGCCGATAATCGTCGACGAGGTTATCCTGCTGGGCAAGGTGATATCGCTTATCAGAAATTACGAATAGAGGTCTTTTTTAAATGAAATACATTTGCGTTTTCGGCTCTTCGAGCGAAAGCATCGACCGCCGCTATATGGCGGTCGCCGAGGAGCTCGGCGCTTTTTTGGCAAAGAAAAACTGCGGCGTTGTTTACGGCGCCGGAAAGTACGGAATAATGGGCGCGGTGTCGCGCGGAGTCATGGCTGAAAAGGGGGAGCTGTTCGGCGTAAGCCCCGACTTTTTTATCGATCTGGACGTGCTGAACAGGGATTACGGCGAGCTTGTGCTGACCCCCACCATGCGCGAGCGCAAGGCGATAATGGAGGATAAGGCGGACGCGTTCATCATCTGCGCCGGCGGCATCGGCACGCTGGAGGAGTTTTTTGAGGTGATCACCCTAAAGCAGCTCGGCAGGCACGACAAGCCCATAATAATCCTCAACACCCTTGGGTTTTACGATTCGATGATCGACATGATGGAGCAGTCGGTGGCGCAGCGCTTTATGAGCGAAAAGGTGCACAGGCTTTACAGCGTGGCGGACACGATAGACGAAATGTGGGATCAGCTTGAAAACTACAAGGCGTTCGGCTACAACAAGTACCGCGACTGAGCGAGGTAAGTATGGATCAATGTGAACAGTGCTCGCACTATGTCACCGACGAGGAATTCGGCGACTACTGCGACGTGAACCTCGACGAGGACGAGATGGAAAAATTCCTCACCCAAAACATGAAAACCTGCCACTACTTCCGCCTCGACGACGAGTACGGCGTGGTGAGGAAGCAGAATTAGAAGCTGGATGCCAGATAGTTGAAAGTGAAGGGTCGCGCTACGCGCTCCGATTTGTATTGGTGCGTGCTTAGCAGAAACGCTTCCAATAAATCAATTACGCATTACGCATTACGCATTACGAATTACGCATTATCTAGCCTCTTGCATCTAGCATCTAGCATCTTAAAAAGCGCCGCCGTTTGGGTAAAGCACTCAAACGGCGGCGCGTGTTATTTGTTTATGTCAGATCGCAAAGGATCAAACGCCTACGGGCATTTCCCACGGATTCTTAGGATCAAATGCGGGTGGTGTGCCGGTGGGTTCTTCGCCCGAGGTGGTGATAACGTCTTCAACGTCTTAGTTTTGTGTGACCTTGGAGGGGTCTGCGATGCTAACGGTGCCGCAGGAGCCGCTTTCGCCCGCGCCGATGGAGTTGGTAGCGTCTTGGCCCTTTGTCGCGGTGACCTGAGTGACGGTACCGGCAATGGTGATATCGCCGCAATTCGACTCCTGGCCGCTTCCGATACCGGCTGCCTCTTTTCCGCCGTTGGCTGTGATCGTACCGCCGTTGATTGTGATATCGCCGCAGGATGCTTCATCCAAGCCGCTTCCGATACCGGCTGCATATTCTCCGCCGTTGGCTGTGATCTTACCGCCGTTGATTGTGATATTGCCGCAGGATCCTTCATATCCGCTTCCGATACCGGCTGCCCATTGACCACCGTTAGCAGTGATCGTACCGCCGTCGATAACGATATTACCCGCCGCCATTTGATAACCGCCGCCGATGCCGCAGCCATATCCGAATTCGTCGTCGCCGCCTGAGGAAGCGGTCAAAGAGCCTGTGCCGTCGATGGTGAGCGTTTTGTTTTCGGGAACAAAAATGCCCGGATAATCTTCATAGCCGCCCTTAAGGGTGTTCTCGCCCTCTAAGAGAATGGTCGCGTCACCAACGGGGTTGATGCCGGCGAAGTATGCAGAGTCGGTCAGGCAAGTGATATTCGCGTCCTTGAGCGTAACGGTCGCGCCGCTGGCAACGGAGATTTCCTTATTGCCTTGGAGCGTGCCGGTAACAATATCGCCGTCTAATAACGTAATATTGCCGGTGAGGGTAGCCAAATTAACGTTTTTATTTCTGGGAATTACCAATGCTTCCGCTGTGGTCGCATTCTCGCCGTTCGCGTCGGTAAAGAGCTCTTCACATTCGGAGCACTTATAGTGCGCCGCTGTGCCTGCCGCTTCGTGAGTTGCCGGAACCTCGGCTACGGAAACGATGGTATGTGTGTGTACAGGAGCCGCGTCAAAGAACGCGTTAGCCGCCTGGTTGTAGAGGTAGAGGGACTTTGCGAGGTTCTGCTGCGCGGGGCTCATATTGCTGTTCAATACATTCACTACATAGTTGAGGGGCGAGTATGTAAAGCTTACGTTGCCTACAGTGAAGGTCTGCTGATCGTCGAGCTCAGCCGCAGCTATGTTCGCCTTGTCCTTGTAGTAGTAATAGTTTGACAGGTTGCCGTCATACGCGCCGGCGTTGGGCATATCCGCCGGATATGTCGTTGGAGTGAAGTAAACACGCAGGGTGTTGTTTTGCAGATAGATCAAAGAATTGGTGTGATACTTTGCGTTGAGATCAGTTGCAACAGCGTTCAAATCGGAAGCTGTGCCGTTGATCTTGGCAGTGACAGCGGCCGCGTTAACGCCGGTGTAATCGGCAGCTTCGTCAAGGTTGCTGTCTGCACGGTCGGGGTG
>CACYPV010000026.1 GCA_902776375.1 uncultured Ruminococcus sp.
CCAATTTACTCCATTGCACTTTTGGGGACTGTTTTGCCCGGTTACATTATCTCATGTTTGTCCGTGCTTGAACAGAGGGGTGATTGTTGAGCGGTTACGGTAATAAAATCTTACACTTCAAATCTTTCAAAAAAACACGCTTGGCTGCACATTCTTTTCGGCTAATAATAATTTGTCGAGTATTTGCATTTCTGCTTGTTTTTAGAGATATTTTACAAAATTATAAATTATTTTTTTACATCGGAGACTTGATTTCGTTGCATTTGCAATTGAATTGAAATGTGAAAACGAGTAGAATATAAATAGTAAAAGATAGGGTCAAAACAGTTAAAGCGATTTAGAAGCTTGATAAATTTTTCACACCTTTTTCTGATTATTCCTTTTATAACCCAATTTACCCCCTGAAGCAGTCGAGGCTTTGTCCTCGGCTGTTTCCCTTTGTAATCGTTAATTTTTTCTTAAAAAAAACTTGATGTTTAGTCAATTTGCCTATGTCTTTTTTTGTCGGGAAATGTTATAATCATATATAGAAAAACCGCGTTGCTATGCGGTTTTTGGAATATTGAAAAGGTGTGTGGTATTGTGTTCAATATTGGTCAAACCGTGCTCTATGGTTCCAATGGCGTGTGCACGGTCGCCGGTGTTACCGAGAAGCGCGTCGGCAGCTTCAAAGCGAATTATTACGTGCTAAAGCCCGTCGGTACAAACGCCGCAACTCTTTTTGTGCCCACCTCAAACAAGCAGCTTGTTGGCAAGATCCGCAGCGTGCTGACCGAGGACGAGGCAAACAGCATCCTTGACGATCTGCCCGACTGCGGCGAGTGGAACGATGACAAGCAGCAGCGTACAGAAAGCTTCCGCACGATCATTGCTAAGGGCGACTGCGTTGAGCTTATCAGGCTTATCCGCCTTATCCACGCCCACGAGCTAAGCCAGACCGCCAACCACAAGCGCCTGCATGTCTCTGACGAGCGTTTTATGAAGGAGGCTACAAAAATGGTTTGCGAGGAGTTCTCGATAGTCTTGCATACCGACAGCGATTCCATAATGAAGAGGATACTTGTTAATTGAATCAAAAACAAGGCAGGCTCAAACCAATGCGTTGAGCCTGCCGTTTTTATTATATCCGGTATTCCGGAATCTCTTAAAACCGATCGTCAGTGTGGTTCGGATCAATGAATCTGTTGTGTGTTTTTGACAACTTCAATTTTTATTGCCTTCGGATTAACTGTTTTAGCTTCTTCTATGTTATAGAAATCATAGATGCCGCCTTGTTCTGTTTCTTTTCTTTCGTAAGATACTTTTCCTTCGACAGACTCATACCATACAGTGGCATGCGGCTCTAATTCGATCGGTTGTCTCATCGCTGTCGGTCCGATAATTGGCCCCAACTCATAACTGCCGGTTATTTCGGATATTTCTACATAACCCATATTGCTTGTGATCTCGTTGTTATATTTAGCTCCGCCGTATATGCTGAAAAAGTCATAGTCCTTATATTTTCCGGATAAGATGTTTTCTTTGATTTCCGAAAAAGCTTCATCATCAGATTTGCCGGCTTCCTGAAGACTGTGCAAATCTGCTTCGGCTTCATTCAGAAAGAATGCATAGCCCGGCAAGGTTTTGTCATTATAAAAGCATAAACCACCGTCGGAATAGTGAACCAATCTTTTACCGCAACGCTCTAAATCAAAATCGTTTCCCATCAAAGCGACAAGCTCGGAAACATTATATTTGATCAATTCTGCTGCAGTATGGTCGGATATGAACGGCAAATTGAATCCATCCGATCCGGACGCCGCTTTATTCGCTGTTGTTTCCGCTTCAGTGGGTGTGACCGCCTCGGTTTCGGCTTCTGTGATTTGTTCCGTTGCTGCTTCTGTTGTCGCTGCTGCAGTTTCCTTTTCTTTCGCCGATTCGACATTAGAGCTTTCTGAACCGCAGGCAGTAAGAGCAAGCATAAAGATAATTGTCAGAAGAATTGCAATAAGTTTTTTCATGTTTTTTCACGTCCTATCGTTTTTTTATCAGCCGGATACGATCTGTTCGTTTGATTATTTTTTGCAATTTTATCATACCACATTCAATCATATCGCGCAATCCAAAAAAGCGGCGGTCGTTTTGGCGATTTTGCACATACGGTATAGCGTCACTATTAAAAAACTTCTTTACAAATCCGCGCTGTAATAGTAAAATAGTATGGTAACATAACCGAAAGTGAGGGTTTACCATGACTCATACAAAACAAATCATATCCGCTTTGCTGGCTTTTGTTCTGCTGCTTTCGCTTTGCGCGTGCTCGGGCGGCGGTTCTTCAACAGCCGATAGCAGCTCGGCGCAGGTTTTATCCGGCAACGATAACGTTGAACCGCAGACGAGCCCCGCGCCTCAGGGCGACGCCATCGACCAAATGATATCTAAAATGTCCGTTGAGGAAAAGGTGGGGCAGATGTTCTACGCGCTGTGTCCCTCCGTGGGCGGCGGCGAGTTCGTCGCGCAGTATCATCTGGGCGGCTGTCTGCTCTCGGGCGATTTCTTCGACGACAAGTCAGCCGACGACGTCCGCGCGACTATCCGCGATATCCAAAGCAGGACGCTCGTCCCGCTGCTGTTCGGCGTTGACGAGGAGGGCGGCACCGTTGTGCGCGTGAGCTATCATCAGCAGCTCCGCGAATCAGCCTTTGACTCGCCGAAAAACTATTATCAGAACGGCGGCTGGGAGGCAGTTGAAGCCGCCGAGACCGAAAAGGCAGAGCTTCTGACCTCGCTTGGCATCAACGTCAACAACGCGCCCGTGTGCGACATCACGTCTAACACCGAGTCGTTCATCTACGACCGCTCGTTCAGCGGCGACGTCGACGAGGTGAACACCTTCGTCAAAAAGGTCGTCGATATCTACAAGAGCAAAAAGCTCGGCACGGTGCTCAAGCATTTCCCCGGCTACGGCGACAACACCGACACCCACGAGGACATGTCATACGACGCGAGGTCGCTCGACGAGTTCCGCGCGAGCGATTTTATCCCCTTCACCGAGGGCATAAACGAGGGTGCCGACTGCGTTATGGTCGCGCACAACATCATGGCGGACGTTGACGAGGAATACCCCGCATCGCTTTCTGCAAAGGTGCACGACATCATCCGCAATGAGCTTAACTTCGACGGCGTTATCATGACCGACGACATCGCCATGCAGGCTATCGCCAAATACGCCGGCGACGAGGCTTCCGCCGTGACCGCAGTTAAAGCGGGCAACGATATGATCTGCTGCTCCGAAGCCGAAACCCAGTACCCCGCGGTCGTGCAGGCGGTGCAGAACGGCGAGATCTCGGAAGAACAAATCAACGCCTCGGTAAAGAGGATATTGACTTGGAAAAAGAATTTAGGCTTGATATAATTAGAAGCTAGAAGCTAGAGGCTAGAGGCTAGAGGCTAGTGGCTAGATTATCTTATAACTTATAACTAACTAGCATCTAGCAACTAGCATCTAGCATCTAAAAACAGGAAGGTATTTTATGGATTATTCAAAAACACTTGCAGAAATTTTTAATATAAAAGAAGAATACGCCGCGAATATCATCGCCTTGCTCGATGACGGCAACACCATCCCGTTCATCGCGCGTTACCGCAAGGAGATGCACGGCTCTATGGACGACCAGCTCATCCGCGAATTCAGCGAAAAGCTGGAATATCTGCGCAATCTCGACAAGCGGCGCGAGGAAGTGCGCGGACTTATCGAGGCGCAGGAAAAGCTGACCGACGAGGTCTCCGCTGCGCTCGACAAGGCGCAGACCCTCAGCGAGCTCGAGGACATCTACCGCCCGTTCCGCCCGAAGCGCAAAACCCGCGCGAGCGTGGCGAAGGAGCGCGGGCTCGAGCCGCTGGCGCTTTCTATTATAAAGCAGGAAAAGGGCTTTTCGCCCGCAGTCGCCGCCAAGGACTACGTTGACGAGGAAAAGGGCGTAAACTCCGCCGACGAGGCTATCCAGGGCGCGATGGACATCATCGCCGAGCAGATCTCCGACAGCGCCGAGATTCGCAAGCTGCTGCGCGAGATCGCCCGCAGCAACGGCGTTTTGACCTCGGTCGCCGCCGACCCCGAGCAGGACAGCGTGTACACCATGTACTACGAGTTCAGCGAGCCGGTCAAGAAGATCGCGGGTCATCGCGTGCTCGCCGTGAACAGGGGAGAGAAGGAGGGCTTTTTAAAGGTCAGCGTGACCCTCGACGAGGATCGCCCCCTGCGCGTCATCAGCCGTTTGCTCGACAAGGGTACCAACCCGCTTTGCAGCGATATTTTGCACGCCGCCGGCGAGGACGCCTACAACCGCCTTATCTTTCCGTCAATCGAGCGCGAGATACGCTCCGAGATCACCGAAGCCGCCGCCGAGAGCGCCATGAAGGTCTTTGCGACCAACCTAAAGCAGCTGCTCATGCAGCCGCCCGTCAAGGGCAAGACCGTGCTCGGGCTCGATCCCGGCTACCGCACCGGCTGCAAGGTCGCCGTGGTGGACGACACTGGCAAGGTGCTCGACACCGCGGTCATCTATCCCACCCACTCCGACCGCAAGATCGCCGAGAGCAAGCAGACCCTGCTGCGCCTTATCAAAAAGCACAACGTAGACATCATATCCATCGGCAACGGCACCGCCAGCAAGGAGACCGAGATGTTCACCGCCGACCTGCTCAAGGAGCTTGACCGCAAGGTCTACTACATGGTCGTCAGCGAGGCGGGCGCGTCGGTCTACTCCGCTTCAAAGCTTGCCGCCACCGAGCTGCCCGAGCTCGATTTGACCCTGCGCAGCGCGGTTTCCATAGCGCGCCGCCTGCAGGATCCGCTCGCGGAGCTCGTCAAGATCGAGCCGAAGGCTATCGGCGTGGGTCAGTATCAGCACGACATGCCGCAAAAGCGCCTCGGCGAAACGCTCGACGGCGTTGTCGAGGACTGCGTAAACTCCGTCGGCGCCGACCTTAACACCGCCTCGCCGGCTCTGCTCGCGCGCGTGTCCGGACTCAACGCGACCGTGTGCAAGAATATTGTCGCCTACCGCGAGGAAAACGGCGCTTTTAATTCTCGAGCAGAATTAAAAAAAGTACCGAAGCTCGGCCCCAAGGCGTTTGAGCAGTGCGCCGGCTTCCTTAGAGTGCCCGAGAGCAAGAATCCGCTCGACAACACCGGCGTTCACCCCGAGAGCTACAAGAGCGCGAAGGAGCTTCTCACCCTCGTAGAATATTCCGATAAAGAAATAAAATCCGCAAAATTCGCCGATCTGCCCAACCGCGTAAAGGCGGCGGGCACAAAAACTCTGGCTGAAAAGCTCGGTATCGGCTTGCCCACGCTCGACGACATCGTAAAGGAGCTTTCAAAGCCCGGGCGCGACCCGCGCGACGAAATGCCCGCGCCCATGCTGCGCAGCGACGTGCTTGACATAAAGGACTTGAAGGAGGGCATGGAGCTCAAAGGCACCGTGCGCAACGTCATCGATTTCGGCGCGTTCGTGGACATCGGCGTGCATCAGGACGGCTTGGTGCATATCTCGCAAATCTGCGACAAGTACATAAAGCACCCCTCCGAGGTGCTCAAGGTCGGCGACATCGTCACCGTAAAGGTGCTGGGCGTCGACCCCAAAAAGAACCGCATTTCGCTAACGATGAGGTTCTGATATAAAACCGAATATATAATTAGAAAGCCTTTCCCAAATGCGGGAAAGGCATTTTTTTGCAGTAAACTTGCTGTTACTGTCATCTCGGGCGGCGCCGGAGGCAATTTCACAAAGTGAAATAGTCGAGGGATACCCCAATGTTAGGCTGAATCGTAAAGCAGGTGTTGTTTCGCTTGCAAAATGACGGAGGATTTACGGGCAAAGGCAGTTACTTATAACTCATAAGCCGCTTGTGATTTGTAATTTTCAACTATTAATAATTCCCCACAAAAATAATAAAAAAACTAAAAATCTATTGCAAATAACATAAAAGTATGCTATTATAATAACATCTAAAATAGGGTCGAAGTGTACCCTTTTCCGGATGAAATCATACCTATAGTTTCGGGAGGTGAGCAAAAATCATGTATCTTTTTAACAAAACAGAATACTGCGGCAACACCCCTCCCAAACGGATAAGGCTACGCGACGGTCCAAAAATACGCTGCAGGGGAAAGCCCTGAGTATTATTCCCAATTTACGTTGCCGGGCGGCTATCACGCCCCGGTAATGTTAAAATAAATCACAGGAAATAATTTTTCAATTGACGACGCTGTCATACTGAGCGGTTTTGCAAAGCAAGTATAAATCGGAGTGCGAAGCACGACCCTTCACTGTTGATTGTTGATCGTTGATTGTAGATTCAAAAGAATGGAGGTAAAAATTATATGAAAACAATATTCAAACGGGCTTCAAAATCCACGCTTGCTGTTGTTCTCACTCTCTGTCTGCTGTTTTCATGCATGACGGTGGGCATAATGTCTACAAGCGCCGCGAGCGTTGACTATGTAGATGACTGGACTCAGCAGGCTCAAAAGGATGTTGCAGCCGGCGCACAGGCTGTATACGACGCTTCCGTAGGCGCATCCGCCGGCGAGAGTGTGGGCTCATATAATAATTATTATATTGAGTATAATAGCGCTGGTTCCGGTACAGCTAACTTTAATTCAAGCGGTGTTGCTGAAATTGTTGCTACAGAAACCGGTAAAATGTATTTAGGATTTAAAAGAAATGACTGGGGCAATGATGGCTATTTTGGACACGATAGTTATACGATTTCTCCAGGTACTACCACTTGGGAAGTTTATCAGTATAATACAAATTGGATTGCAATGAATGTTACGAAAGGCAAGAAGTATACTTTCCAATTAACTGCAGAGGGCGGTACTACTAAGTTTAAGGTTACAGAATCCAATAATACTACCAAGCTTTCCAAACCCACATTGAAGTATAATAATGCGACAACAACCCCTGTTACAATTACAGGCAGTTCTGCGAACTTAACGTGGGCAAATGTTTCTAACGCGTCTTCTTATACCGTTTTCAAGGACGATACAGCGGTTAAAACCAATGCAACTAGCCCTTATTCGGCTACTTCGACCGGTTCATATACCGTTAAAGCTATCGGCAACGGAACAACATATTCAGATTCCGACGCGTCTAACGCTATCCAGCTGAATTTCCAAAAGACTACCACGATTTATATAAAGAAGGGTCTAAAAAACAAAGCCGGTAAAACTATGACCAAAGCATATATTTGGTCAAATTCAAGTGATAAATGGACCGGAGATTGGTCCGGTCAAGCAATTAACACTTGGACTGAATCAGGTGATTATTACTACAAATCATTCACAAACGCTTATTCTAAATTTAAGGTAATTTTGAATGATGGTAGTAATCAGACTGATGACAGTGCAGAATATGATACCGGTAAGACATATAGAATCGATTCTGTCAATACCTCCGGTGACAACGGTCAGGCTGTACTTACCGAAGGTGCTCCTGTTTCATATGGCATCACATATTCAGGCAGCAACGTAACTTGGGGCAGCGGAAAACCGACCAAGGCTTATGCTGGCGATACCGTCAACTTTACGGTTTCTGCAAACACGGGTTATCGTGTGTCACAGGTTAAGTACAATGACGGCAGCGATCATGTTCTCACAGCTTCTAATGGCACCTACTCCTTCACCATGCCCGCAAAGGCTGTTACAGTTACGGCTACAACTGTTCAGACCTTCACCGTTACCCTGAGTGCTTCTGGAACCGGTATGGGTACAACTAAGCAGTATTTTGTAGGTACTACACCGGGTACATACAGCAACTATAATTCGGCAATCACCGTAGATTCTGGATCAACTGTATATTTCAAGGTATCTTATGCGACCGGTTACGAGTACAACACCGTAACAAATGCAACAGTTTATACAGCGAATACGGTATTTAAGACTGCTGCGATTTCCGAAAATACCACTGTTACGATTACTGCAAAGGAAATCACATGGAGCGGCTTGACAGCAGTTGGTAAGTATACTGAAAACGGTTCAAACTACAACGGAACCTTTGCGACAAATCCTGTTTCTATTGCATCAACTTCTGCAACTCAGCTTGACGGTACCACAGTTACCGCTCCGGCTACCGTGACTGTAAGCGGTGTAAAGTATAACTTTGTGGATTTTGTTGCTACAAGCGGTTCTGTTACAACTACGGCTACAAGCGGCACTAACAAGACAACAACCTTCAAGCCCACGGCTGCAAACGCGGTTTGTACAGCCCGTTACAAGAAGGTTTTCACCATTACCTCATCTGTTGACAATACCGGCACAGGCGCAGGTACTGTAACTACAAACAAAACTGAGGTAGAAGCAGGCGGTTCCTACACCATTACCGCTACCGCAAAGAGCGGCTCGGCTGTTGAGTCTGTAAAGGTCAACGGCACTGCAAAAACCGCAACTGCTTCACAGACAATTTCAAGCGTATCTGCAAACCAGGCTGTTGTTGCTAAGTTCAAGTCCAACGTTTACCTCAAAGGTACGATGAACTCGACCGCATGGGCGGGCGACGTAATGCAGGCAAACAGCGCAGGTACCACTTACACAATTGCCGACGTTGTATTGAATGCAGGAACTGTCTATGAATTTAAGCACTATGTTAATCCGGATGTTTGGAGCTCGACAGTTGCTACAAATGGTTGGAATCTAAGCACTTTCGCAACTCATGGAACCAAAGATGATGGAAATGGCGGTACTAACCTGACTATTACACCTTCCGTAAAGGTTAAGGTCACCTTTGTTTCCGACGGTTCCAAGTTTACCTCTATTACGGCAGTGCCTTACAATTCCACACAGTATAACGTGACTCTGACACAGAGCGCTGACTATACCATCACTGCTACTTATATGAGCGTGGAGTATACGACTTCCGGCAAAAATGCAAATGTTACTGTTCCTGTATACTCCGGTACGGAATTCTCCTATACGGTAACACCTGCTTCCGGCAAGTATCTCTCTGCTGTTGCTCAGTCTAACAGTGTTGCGCTTTCACCTGCATTCGTGGTAACAACGCATGCAAGTTCCTATACAGGCACGATTTCTTCTGTCAGCAAGGCGTTTGCAGTATCCGCTACAGTTGCCAACAAACTTAAGGTAACATGCACCACTAATAAGACAGAATGGGGTACTGTTTCCACATCTCCCGAGTATGCAAGACCCGGTGAAACCGTAACAATTACCTACACTGCGGCTTCCGGTACGCTGAAAAAGCTCACGGTTTATAGTGCCGGCACATCCACTGTAATAAAGGAGTGGACGAGAGATGCAAACGGCGACATGGTGATTTCCACAGCTCAGCAAAACAATGTAAGCCTCGTCTTCGGCAAGCTCAGAGAGCTTGTTAAGGTTAAAGCCGGCGAGTCCGTAGGTGCTGGAGACGATCCCCTTACCTTTACAATGCCCTCAGGCAACGTCTCCATAACCGCAACATATGAGGAATATGTAGGCGTATCGGAGTACATCTATCATGGCGTCAACACAAGCGGCCAGGCGGTAAGCGGCTATGAAAGCAAAGCTATGTCTGAAGGCGTTATCGGCGGACAGAAGTACGCTTACTACAATGTAACCGGCAGAGAGGGCGTAGGCTACGATCAGCTGTTCTACATCTCTAAGGGCGGCTCCACCGAAGGCAGGTATGTGTACTTTACATCTAAGGCGAATTATACAGACTGGCAAATAGGAAGCAGCGAAGATGACCATGTAACAGCATATTTCTATAACAGCAGCGGTGCGGTCGGTGATGCTTGGCCCGGCAAAGCTATGACTTGGGTTTCGGGTTCAGGTTCAAACGTTGATAAGAACTGGAAGCTTGAGATCCCCGCAGGCGCCACAGGCGTTATCTTCACCAACGGCAAGAGCGGCGGCGACTTTAAGCAGACTCAAGATATAAATCTTACAAACACTAACGGTTCTTACTATCCTTCCGGTACTTCGGGTAGCAACTATACTGTATCACAGTGGTCTACCCCCGGTGAAAATTCCGGTATTATTGCCGGCACAGATTATTACTGGGATACCGATGTTTATAAAGATCAGTGGTATACCGGCGGCTTTAGCAACCATAACGTAAGCAATGATCACAATTACGCAAAGCCGAAGGACGGCAACGGACAGAAATTCAGCGATAATAATAGCGACTACTACATCGTAGTTCTCTATCCTAACACTTCATACACCTTCAACTTGCCCGGACACACTGCCGAAACTAAGACTGTTGGCGCTAAGCCGATGGTTCTATGGATGCCGACTCTTCCTGGTCAGGAAGCTGTAGCATCAAGCTATGTTAAGGTTTACGCCAAGGACGGCGCTATCCGTCGTGACGGCGACGATCCCGAGCGTAACAACATGACCTACTCAACCTTTGAGCATCATGCAAACACCTTCGTTTACGGCGACAGCGGTTACGCCAATCACATCGGTACCCGTACCAGCCACGACAATCAGAGCAGCGAAGGCAGCACCGGCTACGACGGCTACACCTACGACTACATCCAGAAGTTTGAAAAGGGCGAAACGCTTTACATCAAGACGAACCTGAAAGACGATACTTATATGAATCGTTATTATCTGTATGCTTACAGCATCAACGGTAAGTGCTACCAGATCCATACCGTTGCTGAAAGCGAGACCGGTTCCGTCACCGAGGCGTTCACCGTTCCCGAGGATTGGGAATATGATTATGTTGAGATCACCCCGATCTACTTCTTAAGAAATTCCACCGGCGCCATCACGTTCTACGTTGAAGGCTACGACGAAGAGGTTATGCACGCAGGTTGGGGCAACACTCCGTATGTATATCCCTTCTATCAGGACGCTAACTTCAACTATGTTACCAATGTAAACAACCCGTTCGGCGGATATCCCGGTCAGCCGTTGGTGTTCTACCAAGGTAACTATTACACCCAGCTTCCCAAAAACTTTAGCGCGATCCCCGAAAGCGGCGGTACCGCAACCAACTGTACCATTAAGGGCGTAACGCTTGGTAACGGCTACTGGGATGATATCCACGTTCTCACCAAAGAGGTCAAATCGCACTTCCAGACCTACGACTACGATGACCTCTACAAGATAGTCACAGAGTATCCCGATTATGCTAATCACGTTATCTGCTCGTTCAAGTACAGAACAAAGAAGAACAACGATGAGCCGGGCAACAATCCCAATTTTGCAAACTATAATAAAACAAACGGTAACGGTTGGGAAGTATTGACCGACTACTACGGACGTCCCGTAGATATATTCGGAACACTTTTGACAGGTACAGCGCTCACAACTGCGCAAGACATGATCACAAACAAGACTGCCGATTCGGCAACCACCGGTGTTGTTCATGCTATTTCGCAGGACTACAAGTCCAACTCCGCAGGTGACTACGCAACAGAGTGGGCGATCTATGACACCGAAGGCGCAAAGGTGACCGGCGGCAACAAGACGACCATCGTTCCCTCCGCACTTGCGCTTACCGATACAAGCCGCTTCCAGTACTATGACTCGGCGACCAGAGCGTTCCAGGGCATTTACGATGCTTTGAAGGCAAAAACAACAACTGTTGTCGGACAGCCCGTTGTTGTCACCTACGAAAAGTCCATCTACGGCGGCGGTGACAAGGCTGACCGTTGTGACGCGCGTTGGTACTATTCAAAGACCGGTCAAACAATCAATGCAACGACAAGGATCGAGTACACCGACGACGGCAAAACATGGCAAACCGATACCTATAACGAAAACACAGGTACAGGTTCACATACCGGCACACAGGCGTACTTCACAGGTAAGGCTTCAACAGCTAAAGATGAACCTGACTCCGGTTCTGCTATTACCGGCAAAAACACTACTACAATCAGCGGTACCACCGGCGGCGGTTACTATACCTTTAATGCCGAGAACGCAGGTCAGTATCAGTTTGTAGGCTGGTACCTGCTCCGTGACAACTATCAGAACATCAGTGTTCGCAGCAGCTACGATGCTGATGCAAGAAACTTTGCTTCACACGCAGAGCAGTCTAAGACCGGCGATATCTTTGTAGCGCGCTTCAAGAAGACCGCTACCGGTACATTGGACATCTTCCACGAGGTTCACCCGCAGACCTCCGGCTACGGTCACGTTTATGTTGAGGCTATAGTTAAGGATGCAGGCGGAACTCAGCAGGGTGCAAAGATCGGCTCGATCAGCGGCGGAACGCTTACCGATCATATCCAGATCCCGAGCGACTATATCAGATCCGGTGAAGGATATACGGTAGTTGCTACCTTTAAAGCACAAGCGTATCCCACCAGCCACTTTGATAATTTCTATGCTACGATCGGTGAACTGCTTTCAGCATATGACGGCTATGCATTTATCAAAGAAAAAGATATAAATATAGCAAACGGAACCGCAACCATCACATATGATGTTGATAAGCTTTTCTCCGTTCAGGGCGGCTCACCCGTTCAGACGGTAACAAGCATTACTCATTACTCCAAGTTCAGCCTGAGAGATGACCTCACCTATAACTTGGAATATAAGTTCAAAACACGCTATTACGGCGACAAGCTGTATAAGTACACCAACACGGCGTTTACCGCAGAAGAGTTGAGATCGTACTTCCGCAGCCAGATCGAAAATGATCAGGTCGACAGCATCACGATCGACGCGCAGTTCGTTCAGAGAAAGGCTCCCTTCGAGAGCAACTACCGCGAGGATCTCACTTGGGTGATTGACAACGTTGAAATTGTAAATAACGTTGGTAAGCTCACCGCTACGCAGGTTCCCATCAAGTGGGCAAAGGCGACTGTCTATGACTTTACAGATGCCGGCGTGATGTCGACAACAACCATGGAAGCTCCGCTTGAGAAGCTGTTTGATAAGACTGTTAAATCAAAGCCCGCTGATGCAGAATCGGCTATCGCTAATTGGGATACGACTTGCACGGATGATGATCTGTACACAACAATCCGCACTTCGTATAATAATGGCAATACTACTGTACCGCTCTATTTGCATCACTGGGAGGTTTATCAACTCGATTCCTTCACCTATAAAACAAATAGTGACGGTTCGGCCAAGATGAAGGAAGACGGATTCAACCTCGATATCGATACCGGCAAATCCAAACTTGTTTGCTTGACCTACTCCACTAAGTTCAACTATATCGGTTATGAGGATTATGCTATTGTTCCTGTTTATACAACAGATTTGATGTCTACTCCGGAAAGACAGGCGATAAGCAACAGCAGAACCGATTCCTCGGCAACTCTGCTTACCATCACCCGTAACCACTGGAACACCACCGTATCAGGTACGGCTGACAGTGGCAAATATGGCGAAGCAAACAAGAATTATGATCGTCTGTACGTTGACTTCATGCTCAACTACAACTATTCCAAGAACGGACAGAACATCCTGCTCAGCACCACCGGAGATAACATCAAGGTCGGCTTCATCGTAAGGAGCTACACGATCGATTATTCAAGCGGCACTGGCGTTAAGGATTACACCGGTCGCAGTTCTAAGGCTTATGTGTTTACCGA
This sequence comes from uncultured Ruminococcus sp., assembly GCA_902776375.1. Lineage (GTDB taxonomy): Bacteria > Bacillota > Clostridia > Oscillospirales > Acutalibacteraceae > Ruminococcoides. The sequence goes on from CACYPV010000026.1 coordinate 13,543, forward strand.
CGCGGAGAAGAAGACGATCGACAACAAGAATCGTATCGAGTATTGCTATGGCTTTGCAAATACACAGAATAACTCTCAGTATGGTTTGAACTTTGAATTTATTCCGTTCATTGTTGATACTAACGATCAGTCTAACAGCCAAGGTTCAAATGTTGAGATAGGCAACGATACCTATAAAACGCTTTATGCTGATAATACCGTTTCAATTCTTGACGGTGTAAACTTCTACATGATCGGTAAGTCCGACACAACATGGGATAAATAAAGGAGGTTGATTCATTTGAAAAAGGAATATAATACTCCTGAGTGGGAATTGCAGCTGTTTTCGTTTGAAAGCATTTTGAGCAGCGAAAAAGTTCTTGATGTAAGCAAAAACGAAAGCGGCGGCAGCGGACACAATGACGATGATGATGACAATTGGTAATTAAATGCAGGCAAAGCAACCCTAGGGTTGCTTTGCTTACATAGGAGGCAATTCTATGAAAAAGAAATTAGTAATAGCGGCTTCCGTTATGTTAATTGCCGTAATTCTCGCGGCGTCAACTCTCGGCGCCTCAGCGGCTGTCTTTATTCAAGACGGAAAATTCAAGTATCAGGTATTCGACGACGGCACCGTCGCTTGGGCAGGCTATATCAGCGACACGGTAGATGATGTTGTTGTTCCGCGTTTTTACGATCAGAGAACGGTCGTCAGCGTTGCGAATTTTGCCATGGAGAACAACAGCAGCATCCGCAGCATAGACTTTATGGAAGCGCCGGATCTTGAACACATCGGCTCCTACGCTTTCTATAAATGCTCAACGCTCGAGTCGGTTTTGGTGCCCGACAGCATCACAAGCGTAGACGTCAGCGCCTTTCGCGAATGTACCTCGTTGACGAATGCAAGCTTCTTCGGCAACCAAAAGTCCGTGCCGGTCGAGGCGTTCTGCGATTGCTCTCAGCTCAAGAACGTGCAGCTCAGCGCGCGTCTTCAATCTATCCAGAGCCGAGCTTTCGCGGGCTGCACCTCGCTTGAGTATCTTGAGCTTTGGGACACGGTAACTTATATCGCGCCTAACGCTTTTGAAGGCGACGAAAACCTAACCCTCGGCGTTTATTACGGCACATACGCTCATACCTATGCGGTCGAGAATAATATCAACTACATTTTGCTCGACGGCGTGAAGCTCGGCGACGTTAACGGCGACGGTATTGTTAACATCAACGACGTCACCGCTATTCAGCAGCATCTTGCGGAGTATGTTTCCCTTGAAGGCATTTTCCTGCACGCTGCCGACGCCGATCAAAACGGCGAAGTAAAAATCGACGACGCGACATTATTGCAGGAATTCCTTGCGGAATACACTGTCGGTCACCCCGTCGGTGAAGTAATGACACAATAAAATCCTTTGAAATCACCCCTGCTGCATCATGCGGCAGGGGCGTTTTGTTTTGATGATCAAATCTTTACATCTTTTTTCGCTGTTGGGGTAGATATCCGGAGCGTTTTGTGATATTATAAACGGGTATGATAAAATGCGCGATAAGTGCAAGAGGATGATAAAATGAGTAAAAAATATGTAATGGGCAACAGCGCGATAGCTTTGGGCGCGTTGTCCGCAGGGGTGAATCTTGTTTCCGGCTATCCGGGAACACCTTCGTCCGAGATAATCGAAACAATCGTAAAATATCCGCACGAGGGTACATACGCTGAATGGTCGGTTAACGAAAAGGCGGCTATGGAGGTAGCGGCAGCCGCGGCGTACTGCGGCGCAAGGGCTATGGTGACGATGAAGCAGGTCGGGCTGAACGTGGCGTCCGACCCGCTTATGAGCCTTGCCTATGTGGGCGTTAAGGGCGGCATGGTAGTGGTGTCGGCTGACGATCCGGGTCCGATATCCTCGCAGACGGAGCAGGACACAAGGCGTTTTGCCGAGTTCGCGCGTATCCCCGTTTTTGACCCTTCCTCGCCTGAGGAAGCTTACGAGATGGTGCAGGACGCGTTCGAATACTCCGAAAAGTACAAAACGCCCGTAATTCTGCGCCCGACTACAAGGGTCGATCACGCTTATGCATCGATCGACGCGCCGGATTCATTCAAGGCAAAGGACTACGAGGGCTTTGTAAAGGATTCAAAGAAGTGGGTTATCTTCCCGCGTTTGTCCTATCAAAACCACGCGATGATAGAGAAAAGAAATATTGAGATAGGCGAGGACTTTTCCTCTTGCCGCTACAACACCTTTACCGGCAGCTCGCAAAAGGCTGTCGTCGCAACAGGCGTGAGCTATGCGTATGCGCGAGAGTTTTTGAAGGACTACCCCGAGATCAAATTGATAAAGGTCGGCGCGCCATATCCGACGCCAGAGAGTTTCTTGCTCAAGGCGCTCGACGGCGTGACAGAGGCGCTATGCTTTGAAGAGCTCAGCCCCTTTATTGAGGAAAGCCTGTTGAAGCTTATAGGCAAGCACCGACTGAATATCACTGTGCGCGGCAAGCTGACGGGCGACGTGCCGCCGAGCGGCGAGAACGACGCCGACAGCGCAAAGCGGATAATCGGAAGCTTTTTGGGCTTGGATATCTCCGAGAGCAAGGTCGACCTTTCGGGCGCTCCGCAGCCTCCTGTCAGACCTCCCGTTCTGTGCGCAGGCTGTCCGCACCGCGCCTCGTTCTACGCGGTCAAGAAGGCGATGAAGGGCAGAAAGGCGTATTTCTGCGGCGATATCGGCTGCTACACGCTGGGTAACGCCATGCCGCTCGACATGGTAGACACCTGCCTGTGCATGGGCGCGGGCATCACCATGGCGCAGGGCTTCAATCATATGGACAGCGACGCGGTCGCGTTCTCCTTTGCGGGCGACTCAACGTTTTTCGCTTCGGGTATCACGGGAGTCGTGAACGCCGTGTACAACGCCGCCGATATGATCGTCTGCGTTTTGGATAACTCCACCACCGCTATGACGGGTCACCAGCCGCACCCCGGCACCGGCAGAAACCTGATGTCGGCTCCGGTAGATAAAATCAGCATCGAAAAGATACTGCTTGCCGCAGGCGTAAAGAAGGTCGTCACGGTCGACCCGCTCGACCTTGACGCGGCTGTCGCGGCGGTAAAGGAGTGCGCCGAGCTTAAGGGCGTAAAGGCGATAATCTTCAAATCGCCGTGCGTAGCTATCGTCAAGCCCGAAGGAAAAATGAGAGTGAACAGCGAAAAGTGCGTAGGCTGCATGCGCTGCATAAAAGAGATCGGCTGCCCCGCGCTGTTCGTAAACGACGGGCAGGTCGTTATCGATGAGAATCTTTGCACGGGCTGCGGACTTTGCGCCAAGCTGTGCAAAGTAGCCGCGATCGGAGGTGCGGAGAAATGAAAAAAGACGTTATGATTTGCGGCGTAGGCGGTCAGGGTACAGTCCTCGCCTCAAAAATAATCGCCGCTTCCGCTATGGACGAGGGCTATGCCGTCCATTCCGCCGAGACCATAGGAATGGCGCAGCGCGGCGGTTCCGTGACCAGTCATGTGCGCATCGGAGAGGACGCGTTCTCGCCGCTGATACCTCTCGGCAGCGTCGACCTTCTTATCGCGTTCGAGCCGAGCGAGGCGGTCAGGAATCTGAAATATCTAAAGAGCGACGGCTTTGTTATCGTAAATTCCGTACCTGTTAAGCCTACCTCTCTCGGCGGCGGCGGAGATTACGACGGAAAAGCCGAGATCGAGTTTTTGAAATCAAAATGCAGCTGCCTTGTTATAAATTCAGACGAGCTGTGCGCTCCGTTCGGCTCAAACAAGTTTTTCAACGTAGCCGTTTTGGGAGCGGCGGCAGGAACGGGCAGGCTCGGCTTGAGCGCCGATACCGTCCGCAGCGAGATAATAAAGATCGTTCCCGAAAGATTTCACGAAAAAAACCTTGCCGCGTTTGAGGCAGGTTATAAGTTAGGAGAAAAAAGTAATGCAGATAAATGAAAAACAATTAGAGCTTGTCAACAGCCGCTTGCAGGCGATACTTGAATCGGACAACTTCTTCGCCAAGATGTACAGGGAAATGGGCATAACCGAAATAAAGACCGTTGAGGACTTTAAAAAGCTTCCCTTTATTGACAAGGCAGAGCTTAGAAACGCTTATCCTTTGGGCATACAGGCTGCTCCCGATGATGAGATCGTCCGCATACATTCATCCTCCGGCACCACCGGCAAGCCCGTTATCATCCCTTACACCGCCAAGGACGTTGACGACTGGGCGATAATGTTCGCACGTTGCTATGAAACGGCGGGCATCACCAAAAAAGACCGTATCCAGATCACTCCCGGCTACGGCTTGTGGACGGCGGGCATCGGCTTTCAGGCTGGCTGTGAAAAGCTGGGCGCAATGGCGGTTCCGATGGGCCCCGGCAATACCGAAAAGCAGCTTCAAATGATGCAGGATCTTAAATCTACCGTTATCTGCGCGACCTCCAGCTACGCGCTCCTGCTTGCGGAGGAGATCAACAAGCGCGGACTTAAGCCCAACATCTGCCTGAAAAAGGGCGTTATCGGCTCTGAAAGATGGAGCGACAAAAAGCGCGAATACATAGCGAACGAGCTGGGTATCGAGCTGTACGACATCTACGGGCTGACCGAGATATACGGCCCCGGCATCGGTATAAACTGCCCGGATCAAACGGGTATGCATTACTGGGACGACTATCTTTACATCGAAATCATCGACCCTGAAACCGGAGAGAACGTGCCCGACGGCGTTGAGGGCGAGATAGTCATAACTACGCTTGTTAAGGAGGGCGCTCCGCTGCTCAGGTTCCGCACGCACGATCTTTCAAAGATCATTCCCGGGAAATGCTCTTGCGGCAGAAGCTATCCGCGCTTGGATGTCATCAAGGGCAGAAGCGACGATATGTTCAAGGTGCACGGCGTTAACATGTTCCCGAGCCAGGTCGAGGAGCTGCTCGGCATGGTCGACGGCGTGTCGAGCGAGTACAAAATAGATATCGCCCATGACGACGAGATAAACCGCGATATCATACTTTTGACTGTCGAAGCCGAGGGACGCGTGAATTTTGACAGGACGGGCGAAGAGATAAAGTCATTGTTCAAGTCAAGAATGAGCGTAACGCCGAAGGTCGTTGTCGTTTCGGTGGGAACGCTTCCGCGCTCAGAGAAAAAGACAAAAAGAGTGTTCGATCACAGAGATGAATAATGCTGTGTTTCAATAAAGCATTTACCTAAAACAGTATCAATAAAAAGGCCGCAGACTGAATGATCCAGCCTGCGGTTTGTGTTTTGTATAGTATATTACTTTGCTCTTTTGCGTTGTACCGAGCTATCTATCCTTCTGTATACAGGCTTCAGCGTTAAGCCTTGGATAACGGTCGTAAAGAACACTATCGCATAGGTGCCGCCGAGTATGATATGGTAGATATCATCAGGCACCATGCCCTTGGTGCTCATAGCGAGCGCGACCGATAAGCCTCCGCGCAAGCCGCCCCATGTGAATAGTTTGATGAAATCTAACCTGCCGTACCCGTCGGGAATCTTGCCCATAAACAGCGAGGAAAGCGACAGGCTGCCCGATCTGGCTATCAAATTTGCCGCTATCGCGACAAGCGACAGGACAACAACGCTTTTCATTTGCAAAATGCGCACGAACGATAAACCCAGCATCACATACAGCATTGAATTGAAAAGCGAATCTATAGTTTCCCAAAAGCCGTCAAATTCCAACGCGGACTCAGGCTCTTCCTTTGAGAAGCGCGAGCGCAGGGAAGAGAACATTATTCCGCAGACGACCGAGGCGATGGCGCCCGAAAAGTCACATTTTTCACAGATCGCGTAACAGAGCGAAACTGCCAGCAGGCTGAGAAAAACGCGGAGAGTTTTGCTTTTGGCAAACCGGAACATAAGGAAGCACAGCGCAGTTACAGCTACGCCGACCAGTACCGCGCCAAGAATCTCTTTGAGCATTACGCCGATAAAGCTGCTTGTAGATGTGAACGTCACCATTCCCGAAAAGCAGACGAACAGCGCGACGCCCACTCCGTCATTGAACAGCGATTCGCCCTCTATCAAAAACGAGATGTTCTTAGGCAGACCGAATTTGCTCAGTATTCCCGTAGCGGCTATGGGGTCGGTGGGCGCGACGATGCTGCCGAACATCAGGCAGACAGGCAATGAGAGCTCAACTCCGATCAGCTTTGATGCTCCGAAGAACAGCAGCCCGTAAAATACCGCTCCCAGCAGCGTGCACACAAAGGCGAGTACGGTTATCTGCCGCGCCTGAGTTTTGAAGTCAGGCAGCTTCATATGGCAGGAGCCCGCAAAAAGCATGAAGCACAGCACGCCGTTCAGCAGGAATCCTTCGATATCCATCATCTGCGCCTTTTCAAGCAGATCGACGCCTTTGAACAGCGTCGCGGCTATAACGATCAATAACCCGATAACGGTCGAGAAAAGCATCAGCGATATTTCATATGTAAGCTTGGTGACCTTTTCGTTGAAAAAGCCTAACAAGCAAACAAAACCGATGATAAAAACAAATAAATCAATACTCATTTTCAGCCCTGCCATTTCATTGTGATGTCTGTTATCTATCATAGCACATCCCGCATAAAAAATCCACTAAAATATTTTTTCGCGTGATGAAGTGATCTATCGTGCTTTTTTTAAATCTTGGATCATCAAAATTCGAAAATGGGGGAGTGACCGCGATGATCATCGGTAAAGACGACGGATCAGTAATAAATATTTATAATTATCTGTTCAAAATGTATTGCGAAATAGCTAAAAAACGGATATAATGATTATGAATATTTATTAGATAAGTAATCATTCAGGAGGCGCGTTATGAAAATCAACACAACTTATGAGAAAAAAACCTGCACCCTTACTGTCGAGGGCAGCATAGACGCTTTGACAGCGCCGGAGCTTGAGCAGGCGGTGAATACCGCCGCGCCGCAGTGCGAGAAGATGATAATCGATATGACCGACGTCGATTACATCTCATCCGCAGGGCTCAGGGTCGTTGTAGGCGCGAACCATAAGGTCGGCAAGGGAAATCTCACGGTCAGAGGACTGTCAACGAATGTTTATGAGATATTCCGCATGACCGGCTTTACAAAGTACCTGAACATAGAATAAGTCTTTCACAAAAACCAACGGGAGGCTGCCATGAGTGAATTGATACGCAGAATAAATGAAAAAATTAAATCAGAGCCCGATTTTACGGTCATCGTCGATCAGGGGGAGAACAACAGCTTTACCTATGCTCAGCTTGACTTGTACGCCCGCAGAATAGCAGGCAAGCTGAGAAGGATGGGTGTACAGCCGCGCGATTTTGTCACTATCGAGCTGCCGCGCAACAAGGAATACATCGCAGCGATGTACGCCGTGTGGCTTGCGGGAGCGGCGTTTGCGCCTTTGTCGCCCGCATATCCCGCCGAGCGTTTGGAATTTATCCGCTCGGACTGCAAAGCAAAGGTAAACATCAACGATAAGTTCCTAAAGCGGATAGAAAGCGAGGAGCCTTTTACGGGTATGGTAGAGCCTGCCGACGACGACCCGTCGCTGCTCATATACACCTCCGGCTCCACCGGAAAGCCCAAGGGCGTGCTGCACTCGCACCGCAGTATCAGCGATTCTACGCTGCGTTATATCAACTACATCAAGTCGCCCGCGGGATTCAGAGCGGCGTTGGGCGCGCCGTTTACCTTTGTAGCGTCGGTGCAGGGCGTTTTTGCGCCGCTCGCGGCGATGACTACGGCTTATCTTATGCCGTATGAAGCGATGCGCGACCCCGTATTGCTCGCCGATTTTATTGAGAAAAATCAGATCAACCGCACCTTTATCAGCCCGAAGATGCTTAAGGTGTTCAAGCCTAAGGGCGACTCGCTGAAGGTCGTACTCACCGGCAGCGAGCGTGTCAGCGACACATACAGCGACCTTTTTGACATCTATGTAATGTACGGTCAGACCGAATCCGCGTCCGCCGTAATGGGCTTTAAAGTCGATAAAAAGTACAGCAACACGCCTATCGGCAAGCCTATAGGTGATGAAAAGGCGTATATCCTCGATGAAGAGGGAAATATCGCCGACGAGGGCGAGCTCTGCCTTGCCGGTAACTTCGCAACCGGCTATCTGAACCTGCCCGAGCAGACCGCAAAGACCTTTGTCGACAACCCGTTTGCTGCTGATGACGGATATCCTAAGCTGCTTAAAACCGGCGATATCGTTCGCCGCGCGGACGACGGCAACATCATTTATCTGAACCGCAAGGACTGGATGGTTAAGATCAACGGTCAGCGCGTTGAGCCCGGCGAGATAGAAACCGTTATCAAGAACACCGAGGGCGTTCACGACGCGGTTATCAAGGACTTCAAAAATCAATACGGACAGGTTTATCTTGTCGCCTACTTTGTTGAGGATGAGCCCGTAGACGCTGATGATATCAGGAAGGCTGTTGCCGAAAAGCTGCCGCTGTATATGATACCCGCGTTTTTTGTCAAGCTTGACAAGCTGCCTGTAAACGCTAACGGCAAGCTGGACAGGGGAGCGCTGGAAACTCCCGAGGCAGGAGCCTTCAAGAGCGATTACGCCGCGCCGGAGACCGACATGCAAAAGGCGCTTTGCGACGCTTTTGAAAAGGTGCTGTCCGTTGAAAACGTCGGTATCGACGACGATTTCTTTGCCCTCGGCGGAGATTCCATCAAGTGCGCTATGGTGGCTGCCGAGTGCGACATATACAAAATCACCACAGCTATTATTTTCGCGGGCAAGACTCCGCGAATGATAGAGCGTCTGCTGATACAAAAGGCATCCGAGAAGCAGATCAAAAAACGTCAGACAAAGGTTAAGGTCTATCCGCTGACGCCCTTTGAGCGCGGGATGTATCTGGAGCAGAAGCTCGATCCCGACTCCACCGTATACAATCTTAACATAACCGCTATCATCAAGGGCTCCGATATCGACAGCATTAAGCGTTCGCTTAACGCCGTATTCAAGGCGCACGAGGCGTTCCACTCCTTCTACGGGGAAGAGAACGGTCTGCCTGTGCGCATCCTGACAGACAAGCTGCCTGATATCATCGAAGCCTCCGCCGGCAGCCGCGAGGAAGTCATCGCCAAGGTGGATGCTTACGCGACGCCCTTTGACCTGAACGCCGGCATCCCCGTTATCCCCACTCTGTACACGGTCGCCGACGGCAGCATCATCTTACACCTTGCTATACATCACATCGCCTTTGACGGCGGTTCTGCCAAGACTTTTGTAAAAGAGCTTATCGACGGTCTGAACGGCAGGGCTGTTGAAGCGCCCGAGATAGACCTTTCCGATCTGTACGACGACAGCCTCAACGAAAAGTACGAGGGCGGGCTTGCGTTCTACCGCGAGCTGTTCAAGGACGGCGTGCCCGTTAACGAGATGCCGCTCAAGGGCAAGCGCCCGAAGGTGCATCCGCTGTCGGACAGAGAGCTTGTCTTTGATTATGATAACGAAAAGCTGAAAGAGATCGACAACACCGCGCGCCGCTATACGGTAACCGAGTTTGAGCTGATATTCTCGGCGGTCGCCATGGCGCTCGGCAAATACACCGCAAGCGAGGACGTTGTGCTCGGTATCCCCACGAACACCCGTCCGAACGGAGCCGACGACGTTATCGGCATGTTCGTCAACACCGCGCCTGTCCGCGTTAAGCCGCAAAGGGCTTTGGCGCTGACCGATTATATCGAGCAGGTCAGCAAATCGGTGCGCGGAGTGACCTACGGCGCGTTCCTGCCGTTCGAGGACGTCGTAAAAGAATTCGTCAAGCAGCGCGACGAGAGCCGCAACCCGATGTTCGACGTAAGCGTCAACTTCATGTGGAATCCTCCCGCTTACGATAAAGACGGTCTGAGCGTTGAGCTTTACGCGCCTCTGCAAAAAATGAGCCGCGACATCGGCATAGTCATCCGCAAGGGCGCGAACGGTCTGCGCTTCATGGTGCAGTATTCGTCCGAGCTGTTTGAGGACAAGGTCGTTGAGAACCTTATCGCGCAGATAAAGCACACCATAGATATGCTCTCCGAATCGGGCGTAAAAACCGTGCGCGAGGCGACCGGGCTGCCCGAAGATCAGGCGGCTGAAATGGAAAAGTACAGCGCGGTCGAGACCGCCAAGCTGCCGACCGTTCTGCTTCACAAGCTGTTTGAAAACGTCGTTGCCGAAAACGGAGATAAGACCGCTCTGATAGCTCAGGACGCTGTCTTTACATACAACGAGCTCAACGACAAAGCGAATATAGTCGCCGCCAATCTGATGAAGCGCGGCGTTAAAACAGGCGACAGCGTGGCGCTGCTGCTGCCGCGTCAATCGTGCTACTTCTGCTGCCTGTTCGGCGTTAACAAGGCGGGCGCGGCGTTCATTCCGTGCGACCCGCAGTACCCCGCCGACCGCATAAACCACATAATAAGCGATTCCGAGGCGAGCTACATAATCACCACAGCCGACAAGCTGGCCGATTACCCTCAGGATAAGGCTATAGATGTAGAAGATATCATGCGCGGCGAATCTGCCGGCAACCCGGATCTGCCTATGACCGGCGACGAGCTCAGCTACATGATCTACACCTCGGGCTCTACCGGCAAGCCCAAGGGCGTTATGCTGCGCCACAAGGGCATTTGCAACTATTTGACGCCGTATCCGTACAACACTATCATGCGCAATGTCAAAGAGCGCGTGTCGTGTTATCTTTCGGTTACTACCGTGTCCTTTGACATGTCCTTTAAGGAGCACACCGCGGCGCTTTGCAACGGCAAGACCCTGATTTTTGCCGCCGAGGACGAGATGAACGACCCGCGCGCGCTTGCCGAATTGATGGCGAAGCACGACGTGGACTGCATCAACGCTACGCCCTCGCGTCTGCTTCAGTACATGGAATACGCGCCGTTCAAGGACGGGCTTAAAAACTGCAAGCTCATCATGTCCGGCGGCGAGGCGTATCCGCTCTCACTGCGCGACAGCCTTAAAAAATGCGCTCCCGACGCGCTGATAGTCAACACCTACGGTCCCACCGAAATAACCGTGTCGTCAAATGCCGCCGTGCTCAACGACGCAAAGGCGGTTAATATAGGCAGACCCTTGACGAATTACACCGAGTATATCGTGGACAAATTCGGTGATATCGCGCCCTACGGCGTTATCGGCGAGCTGTATATCGGAGGTGTGGGCGTTGCCTTAGGTTACCGCAACCTGCCCGAGAAAACCGCTCAGGCGTTTGTTACATACCGAAATCAGCGCATGTACCGCTCCGGCGACTACGCAAAGTACGACAAGGACTTCAACGTCATCATCCTCGGCAGACTTGACAATCAGGTCAAGCTGCGCGGTCTGCGCATCGAGCTGGGCGAGATCGAGGGGCTTATAGCGGCGCAGCCTAATATCAAGAAGGTCGCTGTGGTTATCCGCAAGCTGAACGGTCAGGACAACCTTTGCGCGTACTTTACCGCCGAAAAGCAGATAGACATCGACGGCTTGCGCGACGAGCTGAAAAAGCACCTGACCCATTACATGGTGCCGACCGCGTATTTGCAGATGGTCGAAATGCCCATGACCGCCAACGGCAAGACCGATATCCGCAGGCTTCCCGAGCCCGTGCCCGTATCGCTGGGCGAATATGTCGCTCCCGCGAACAAGACCGAGGAATTCTTCTGCGAATCCTTCAAAAAAGCGCTTGATCTTGAAAAGGTCGGCGCGACGGATGACTTCTTTGAGATCGGCGGAACCTCGCTTGTCGTTACCGCCGTGGTGCTCGATGCGTCCGAGAACGGCTTCCCGATCACCTACGGCGACGTGTTCAAATTCACCACTCCGCGCGCGCTTGCCGAGCTGTTCAAGGACGGCGAGGTCAATGCCGACAGCGGCATGTTCGATTTTGACGACTACGACTATACAAACATTAACAATCTTCTTTTAAAGAATAATACAGGCTCCTTTAAGAACGGCGAGCTCCGTGAGCTAGGCAATGTGCTCATCACCGGAGCGACAGGCTTCATGGGCGCGCACCTCGTCGCGGGATATCTCGACAACGAGGACGGTATAGTCACCTGTATGCTTCGCAAGGGCAAATTCAACACAGCGGCTGACCGCATGCACAACATGCTGTTCTACTATTTCGGCACACGTTTTGAGGATGTTTTCGACACCCGCGTGCGTGTCGTCGAGGGCGACGTCACCGACTACAAGTACTTTGAAAAGCTCGAAAACGAGCCCATCGACACCGTTTTCAACTGCGCTGCGAACGTTAAGCACTTCTCAAACGGCACCGATATCGAGGATATAAACGTGGGCGGCGTTGTCAACTGCATCAAGCTATGCGAAAAGCTCGGCGCAAGGCTTATCCACTTCTCGACCGTCTCGGTCGCCGGCACCACCGACGACGTCACAAAGCTCAGCCGCTGCGCGCTTGACGAGCAGGGCTTCTACTACGGTCAGACGCTCGACAACAAATACACCTCCTCAAAGCTGATGGGCGAGAGGATGGTGCTTGAAGCGGTCGCCGAGCGCGGGCTCGACGGCAAGGTCATCCGCGTAGGCACCCTTGCCGCGCGCGAGTCCGACGGAGAGTTCCAGATCAACTTCCTGACCAACAACTTTATGGGCAGACTGCGCTCCTATGAGCTTTTGGGCTGCTTCCCGTATCAGATGATCGAGAATCAGGTCTGCATGGGACCGATAGATACCTCCTGCAACGCGTTCCTGCTGCTCGCAAAAACCCCGAGGGACTGCACCGTGTTCAACGCGGTCAACAACCACACCCTTCCTTTGGGCGACATCATCCGCCAGATGAACAAAGCGGGCATCCCGATCCGTTTTGTAGAGTATGAGGAATTTGCCGAGTCGCTTAACGAGGCGCAGAAGGATCCCGACAAGGCGGCTATACTCTCTTCGATGACCGCTTACATGAATACCGCGCACGGCAAGAAGGTCACAGCTCTGCCGTTTGAATCCCACTACACCACCCAAATACTCGCGCGTATGGGCTTCTTCTGGAACGCCAGCAACGAGCGGTATGTCAACGACTTCATCAATGTACTAATTGGCTTCCGCTTCTTTGACAGCGAAAACCTGACAAGATAAGGAACTGTTATGAAACGAACCGGTACACTCATCAACAAAACCTACCGCAATCTTCTAGTGTCCACCTTGGCTATGACCGCCTCGATGTATCTGTCCAGCATAGTCGACGGCATTTTGGTCGGTCAGATACTCGGCACTATGGAGCTGTCAGCCATCAATCTGACCTATTCCATCAGCTTTTTGAAGAACATACCTATCGCCATGTTCACCTTCGGCGGCAACACCCTTGCGATAATGTACAAGGGCAAGCGCGATAACAAAAAGGCAGATACGGTGTTTAGCATCTCCTTTTGGTCAGGGATACTGTCATCCGTATTGATCGCCGTTATAGGCATTGCTCTGACGGTGCCTACAGCTTCGATCCTCGGGCAGAAGAACGCCGAGCTCGAATCGCTCATAGCAGCGTACCTTATCCCGCTTTGGGTGCTCACTCCGCTTACCGCGCTCAACAACCAGACCGCCGCCTTCGCCCGCACCGACGGCTTGAAAAAGCTTGCTACCGCCCTGCCTATAACAGCTAATGTCATAAACCTGTTCTGCGACTGGCTGTATATGGCGGTGTTCGGATGGGGCATAGCGGGCGCAGGCTGGGCTACGGTAACGGGTTATCTGCTGGGCTCTTTCCTCGTTCTCGGCTATTTCAAAAGCAAGACCCGCACCGTGCACTTCACCCGCGAGGCTTGGAAAAAGCTGAAGCTTATGGGAAAGATACTCAGCACCGGCTTGCCCTCAGCGCTGATCTACGTCTGCAACTTCCTGCGGCTGTTCTTCACCAACGCTATAATCCTTTCCGCTACGGGAACCGCCGGCACTAAGATCGCCTCGGTCTCCTTCTCACTGAACAGCCTTTGCTTTATCTTCATCGAGGGCGCCACCATGACCCTGCTGCCTGTCCTAGGCGCGCTGTACGGCGAAAGGGATATAAAGGGTCAAAAGCTCGCCCTGCGCTACGGCATGCTTGTAACGGTCGGCTTGTCTGTGATAATCCTGATAGTATCAGAGCTGTTCCCGCTGCCGCTCGCGGCAATGTACGGGCTGACGGATCCGAAGATCACCGCGGTGTTCCGGGTCACCTTCCGCATAATGTCCATCAACATACCCATACTCGCGGTCATTTACGTCATGCGCACCTTCTTCCAGGCTACCAAGCAAAAGTGGCTGGCGAACATCCTTGTCGTGCTTGACGGCTTTGCCACTGTCGTGCCGCTTATGTACGCGTTTTCTAAAATCGACATCTACTGGCTTTGGGCTTCGTTCCCTGTTTCAAAGGCAGTTACCGTCGTCATCACCGTTATCGTCCTTGTGATCTACAAGAACGCTAAGCGCAAAGACAATTATCTGCTCATCAACGGCGAAGACGGACAGGTGCTTGACTTCTCGATACACAACAATATCGAAGAGGCTACGGGCGCAGCGCACAAGACGGTCGAATTCTGCGAGGAAAACGGCGTAGAAAAGAATCTTTCCCACAATATCGGCGTAGCGGTGGAGGAGCTGTGTGTCAACACCGCAAAGTACGCCGCGAAGTCCCAGTCTGACAGCGTGGACATCTTTGTCAAGGTGTCCGACAAATCGATAGTTCTGCGGCTCAGGGACAACGGCAACATCTTTAATCCGACCGAATATCAGGATGACACGGGGCGCGAGGTCACGGGGCTCAAGCTGGTGCGCTCGCTTACGTCTTCTATCGAATACAACCGCGTTATCGGTTTTAATGTTACAGTCGTGACCGTCAACAGGTGACGAATTATGAAAAAACAAAAAGCGAAAAAGAAAAAATCGATCTTTTGGACGACTACACTGGTCATTCTGCCGCTCGCCATTTTGGCTGACGTCTTTATACTTTTAGGCGCGTACAACTATGTGCGCGAAACGACCTATGACGAGTATAAAGAGGACATACTCGACGCCGTTGAGGTCACTAACGTTCTGCTCGGCGACTGCGATCTGAAAAATCCAAAGGACGCGTATACCGACAGCGTTGAGCTGGGAAAGCTTTGCGACCTTTTGGGGCTGCCGTATATTTATGTGCTTGAGGTCGACGAAAAAGCCGAAACGATAAAATACCTAACGATCGGCGCCGGCACGAATCCGCCCTATGAGATCTCCGAAACCCGAGAGATCGGCAAGGTGAACCCTACCGAAAACATCGATTTCTATCACTCGGTGCTCAACGATACAAGCAATAAACACTTTAGGCATGTCGACAGCAAGTACGCCGATACGCTTATAAGCTATCTGCCGCGAACCGGCGGCAATGTAAAGGACGAGATCATCGCAGCCGAAGTATCCGTTTCAGCTGTTATGAAACAACTCAACCGCGCCTTTGGGATAACGGCGCTGATGGTGATTTTCTTCACCGTGGTAATGCTTGTGATCTTCGCGATCATCATTCATAAACGCGTTCAAAATCCGGCAAAGATCATCAGCCAAAAAATGAGCAGCTTTGTCCATGACCGCAAAAAGGGATATGAAAAGCTTGAGGTAAAGGGCAGTAAAGAATTCACCGATATGGCGGATTCCTTCAACATCATGACCGGCGAGATCGACCGCTATATCAGCGATATCGAAGCGCTCAACCTCGAAAAGCACACGCGGGAAGCCGAGCTCAATATCGCGCGCAACATCCAGATGGGCTTGCTTCGCCCAACTCACACCGATACCGGAGCTGCCGATATCCGCGCGTACATGCTCCCCGCCAAGGACGTTGGCGGCGACCTGTACGAATACCGCGTGCTCGGCGACGGCAGGATATTCGCGGCTATAGCCGACGTGTCCGGCAAGGGTATATCAGCGGCGCTCTTTATGGCTCACTCTGTGACCCTGCTCAGTCAGTACGCGCAGATGGGGCACACCCCCGCGCAGATACTCACCGCCTTCAACGACACGCTTGTCACCCAAAATCCCGGCGGCTTGTTTATTACCACCTTCATAGCTATATGGGATCCCGAGTCAGGCAGACTCACTTATTCCAACGCCGGTCACAACTTCCCCTATGTGCTGTCCGACGCCCTTGTTCGGCTCGAAGAAGCTCACGGCGTAGCCGCAGGTCTGTTTGAGGGCGAGCAGTACGAAGACGCCTTTATCGACCTGAAGGGCGGCGATATCCTGTTTTTGTATACCGACGGCGTAAACGAGGCGAAGAACACCGACGGCAAGTTTTACTCGACCGAACGCTTGGAAGAAAAGCTTACCTCCTGTATAGATTCCGGCTCGTCGGAAACGCTCAATGATATTCTGAGCGACCTGAACGGATTTACCGAGGGAGCCGAGCAAAACGACGATATCACCATGCTCACGCTCCGCGTCAAGCCGCAAAGGACAGAGACGGTTCTCAGGCTGAGTTCGGAGATACCGCAGCTTGTCGTTATCAAGGAAGCGATCGAAAAGACCGACTTAAGCGACAGGCTGAAAAACAAGCTGATACTCGCCGCCGAGGAGATGTTCGTCAATATCTGCTCATACGCTTACGATACCGTCGGAGAGGTCGAGGTCAGGATAGCCACTGACCAAAGCATGGCGGAGCTGACCTTTATCGACGGCGGCAAGCCCTTTGATCCCACCGTAGAGCTGCCCGATATCGACGACTATGACTATGAAAACACCATAGGTGGGCTGGGACGCTTCCTGACCTTCACGATGTCAGACGGCTACAGCTACGAATATCGCGACAAAAAAAATATTCTGACAATTATTTATAAACGGGGTGACTGAAATGACCATTACAAAAACTGCTGACGGCGACACTTTGACAATAGCCGTTGAAGGCTGGCTCGACACACTGACCTCGCCGCAGTTCCACGACGCGGTGCAGGAGCTTGACGGAGCAAAAAATGTCGTGCTCGATTTCGGCGGCGTCGGGTATATCTCATCCGCCGGACTGCGCGAAACGGTCGCCTTGTTCCGCAGAGTGACCGCAAACGGAGGCGAGTTCTCCGTGCGCCGGGTCATGCCCGCCGTGATGGACGTATTCACCACGACCGGCTTTGATAAAAAACTTGATATTAGAGGCTAGAAGCTAGAGGCTAGAAGCTAGAGGCTAGAAGCTAGAAGCTAGAGGCTAGAGGCTAGAAGCTAGAGGCTAGAGGCTAGAAGCTAGATAATGCGGAATTGTCATCCTGAGCGAAGTGGAGCGTAGCGGAACGAAGTCGAAGGATCCCCCAATGTAAGGCAGAAGCGTTTGTGCATTGCCGAGGGGGATCTTTCGACTATTTTGCTGCGCAAAATTTCGCTTCGCGAACCGCTCAAGATGACAGCGGGAGGCTACGGCAAAGCACAAACGTTTCCTCTACACCCCTAATACCTGATACCTAATACTAAATCTAGCTTCTAGCCTCTAGCCTCTAGCATCTTTCTTTTTCAAAAGCGTTTGTTCATTGCCGTTGTAATAGCCCAATACTGCTGCTGCGAATTGTCTTAAACGTATAAGAATCAAAAAAACTGACAATCCTGCGCGCAATTGATTTGAACTTTTTGCTCAAAGCAGCCGCTACTAGCAATATAGGACAAAAATTACTATACCTATTGACAGAAATTAGGTAAAGTTATATAATATAGTATATATTATTGTATCGAAAGGGCTTGACACGAATGGCGGCAGAAGCAATCACAGCACATTATCGCGCGTTTTTCGTGCGCTCTTTTGCGGCAGGATCGCCCATATAAAGCGACACAGACGCAGTGCGTTGCTGCGCCTGATTTTGGCTTTGGTAACTGTTTGTTTATTTGTTTGGCGTTAACAGCGCCACTACCCGGTTTTTAAAACACTAAAACGCGGTCAGCGGGCAGACCCGAATAAACAATGGCTATAAAATTTAAGGCAACACCGCATGATTCACGCAAGTGAAAAAGAAAAATGCGGATTGCAAAGGGCACGCGCCGTGAGTCATGCGGCGTTGCCTTAATCAATCATTAAAGGAGGAATTTTAAAATTATGCAAAAACTTAAAAGACCCGTCAGTGTTATATTATCAATACTGATGGTAATAAGCATGTTCGTTGTAGTTCCCTTCACAGCGAGCGCGGCAACTGCGGTAGCCAAGATAGGCAGTACAGAGTACGAGACCCTCGAGGCTGCATTTGATGCAGCTGTTGACGGCGACACAATCACCGTACTGGCTGACAGCACCGGCAACGGCATTATTGCTCCGCAGGGCAAA
>CACYPV010000027.1 GCA_902776375.1 uncultured Ruminococcus sp.
ATGTTCAGCTTGGCAGTACTAATAGGTCGAGGGCTTGACCATAAAACGAAGGCAAGATGCAAACTAAGTCCTTCAACTCATCTTTGGTCAGTCAGTATTGATACATTTCCACTTTCTGCTTTTTATTCAGTTTTGAAGGTACTTGAAGCGTCGAGATAATCGGCGCTTTTTTTATTAATTAAACAGCTCCTTTTGGGTATACTAAAGATATACTTTGAAAGGAGCTGTTTGCTTTGAAATATTTTAAGAAGCGTAGATTGGTTTTTCCGCCGAAAAATGATGAGAGCATGTCCGGCGTGTTCGGATATAACTGTGAGGGCTTGACGCTTGACAGCGATATTGTGTCGTCGACTGAGATGACCGGCGCGGTACCTGCCGCGCGGGATGAATACGAGGATGACGCGGTGGATGATTATTATTTTTAATTTATGATTTTTAATGAGAGGCAAAAGCTCCCTCTTGGTTCTCGGTTGCAGAGTCAAGAGGGAGTTTTGTTTAGCTTCTAATAATGAAAATGTCCTGTGTCTAAAATCTTGAAGTGGTTTTTGCGGAAGTCTATCACGCCCTCGCTTTTAAGCTCGCCGAGAGAACGGGAGAGGGAGGCGCGGTCGACCGCGAGGTAGGCAGCCATGTCGTCGCGGGACAGGGGTATGTCGAACTCGTATGAGTGTTCCATTTCGCCGCGTATCTGGAGATAGCGCATGATCTTGTTGCGAATGGTCCTTTGCGACAGGCAGACAAGATGGCGCGTTATCGTGACGTATACGTCGTGCTGGGCGGACATCAGGTTGACGAGCAGCTTGTGCTGTATCACGGCGTGTTCCGCGTCGGTTTTCAGCAGCACGCCGGGGTCGAAGAGCAGCATCAGCGCGGCGTCGTCGGCGGAAATCTCGAACATCATGTTATAGAGTTCCATCATGAACATCAGCGTGCCGACCGCGCCCCTGCCGCGCAGGGCGTTAAGGACGGATTTGTTGCCGTCGTAGTCTATGGCGAAGACCTTGACGGCGCCCGTCAATACTATCCCGAGCTTGCGCTCGATGCCCGGATCGAGCCTGATGTGCTGGCCGGGCTCCATTTCGTAGAATTTAGGCGAGGCAAAGTCGAGAAAGGCGGTGATCTCCTCGGCGCTCAGCCCCGAGAACAGAGGGTGAGCGTGGATGAGGTCGAAATATTCGCTGTATTGTATTGTGTGGTTATACATGGCTTTCACTCCGTGGTTGTTCAATTAATAATGTATGGTCGCTTCGCGACATTTCCCTTATCAGGGGAATCACCTTCGACTAAATCGCTTACGCGATTTTGCCTACGGCACCGCTCAGGATGACAGCAGGAGGCAACGGCTGACCGCCAACGTTTCTGCTAATTAATCTAGCATCTAGCATCTAGCTTCTAGCATCTATTATATCACGTCGGTTTGCAAATGCAACGGTTTTATCGTACCGGGGAGTGCGTATCGGGAATTTACACAAAAAGCGATTTAATATATGTGAAATGTGCACATTGGCGAATCACAGATAATGTGGTACAATAATTATATATGCGCTGTTTGCGCGTATTTGCCGATTCTGAATTCGGAGGAAGATTATGAGATTAAAAGGTATTAAGGTACCCCACAAGAAAAACACGGCGGACTGCGCGCCCGAGCGTATCCCCGTGCCGAAGCAGGTGACGATACCGATGTCGATGCACATCGGCAGACCCGCGAAGCTCATCGTCAAGCGCGGCGACGAGGTAAAGGTGGGTCAGAAGATCGCCGAGGCGGACGGATATATTTCCGCGCCGATCCACTCGGGTGTTTCGGGCAAGGTGCAAAAAATCGAAGAGATGATGACGGCTATGGGCTTTAAGGTGCCGATGGCGGTCATAGAAACGGACGGCTTGCAGGAGGTCTCGCCCGAAGTGAAGCCGCCGGATGTACACGACCTGACAAGCTTTGTTGAGGCTGTGCGCGAGAGCGGTTCGGTAGGCTTGGGCGGCGCGGGATTTCCGACGTTTGTGAAGTTCAGCATAAACGGCGACCTCAGCGTTGTGAAGGCGGTGGTCATAAATGCCGCGGAATGCGAGCCCTACATCACCTCGGACACGCGCACGCTGATAGACAGGGCGGACGAGGTTTTCGAAGGCATTGAGCTGCTGAAAAAGTATTTGCTGGGGAAGCGCTTTATCATCGGTATCGAGAACAACAAGCCCGAGGCTATCGCCAAGGCGCAGGAGCTTGCGGCAAAGACCGAGGGCGTTGAGGTAAAGGTGCTGCCGGCGATGTATCCGCAGGGCGGCGAAAAGGTGCTGGTTTACAACACCGTAGGCAAGATGATACCCAAGGGCGGTCTGCCGCTTGATGTGGGCGTTGTCGTGATCAACGTCACGACGCTGGCTTTTATCGCCAACTACATAAAGACGGGCATGCCGCTTGTCGAGAAGTGCCTGACCGTCGACGGCTCGGCGGTAAAAGAGCCCAAGAACCTTATAGCGCCTATCGGAACCTCGATAGCGGACGTGCTTGAGGCGGCGGGCGGCTGCAAGGCCGAGCCCGCGAAGGTGCTGTACGGCGGCCCGATGATGGGAATAGCGGTTCCCGATTTGAGCGCGCCAATTATGAAAAACACCAACGCGATAGTCGCGATGGACGAGAAGGAAGCAAAACCGCCGAAAACGACTGCGTGCATCAACTGCGGCGCTTGCCTGAACCATTGTCCGCTGCGGCTCGATCCGCGCGCCATAGCGCGAGCCTATAAGCTGGACGCGGCAGAGGATCTGCAGACGCTTTGCGTAGATTTGTGCATGGAGTGCGGCTGCTGCTCGTATGTATGCCCTGCCAAGCGGCATTTGGTGCAGACGAACAAGCTGGCTAAGGCGAAGCTGAGAGAATATCTTGCCAAGCAAAAGGCGGAAAAGGAGGGCGCGAAATGAATAAAATGATTTCAAGTGTGTCGCCGCATTTTCATCAGCCGCGAACCACGCGAACGATAATGCTCGACGTTATCATAGCTCTTGCGCCCGCCGTTATAGCTTCGGTCATATTTTTCGGACTGCGCAGTCTGCTTGTTATCGTTGACTGCGTGGCGGTGGCTATCGCCGCGGAATGGGGCTTTGAAAAGCTCTGCAAAAAAGAAAACACCGTGGGCGACCTTTCGGCGGTCGTCACCGGTCTTATACTGGCGCTCAACCTTCCCGTGGATATCCCGCTGTGGCAGGCGGCGCTGGGCAGCCTTATAGCTATAGTGGTAGTAAAGCAGCTTTTCGGCGGTATCGGACAGAACTTTGCCAACCCCGCCGCGACCGCAAGAATAGTGCTTTTGACCGCCTTTTCCGGCACGATGACTAGCTGGGCTGTTCCGAAGGCGTTTGAGATGCTGCCCGACACCACCACCGGTGCGACCCCGCTGACTTTGATGGCTAAGGGCGATACCGCGAACCTGCCGAGCTATCTGGATATGTTCCTCGGCAACACGGGCGGCTGTTTGGGCGAGACGAGCGCGCTGGCGCTTGTTTTGGGCGGCTGCTATCTGCTGGCGCGCCGTGTGATAACATGGCACACGCCTGTAGCGTTTATCGGCACAGTGGCGCTGATGTCGCTTGTCTGCGGCAAGGATGTGCTCGCTCAGGTGCTTTCGGGCGGACTTATCATAGCGGCGTTCTTTATGGCGACCGACTATTCATCGACCCCCGCGACCAAGTGGGGCAAGGTCATATTCGGCGTGGGCTGCGGACTTATCACGATACTGATAAGGTTCTGGGGCAACTTCCCCGAGGGCGTCAGCTTCTCGCTGCTCATTATGAATATCCTTACTCCCTATATAGATAAACTCACGCGCGCGAAGCCGCTGGTAGGGGAGGTGGACGAGTGATGAAGGACATCGTTAAACCTATCGCGGTGCTCGCCTCCATCTGCCTGGTGGTAACGGCGCTGCTCGCGTACATCAACTCGGTCACTTCGCCGATAATCGCCGAAGCCAACGCTGAAGCTCAGGCAAAGGCTCAGCAGGAGGTGCTGAAAGAGGCGGATGGCTTTGAGGAGATCACAGACATAGACAAGCCCGACGGCGTAACCAAGATGGTAAAGGCGACAAACGGCACGGGCTATGTGTTCACACTTGAAACCAAAGGCTACGGCGGCACGATCGAGCTGATCTGCGGCATAAAGTCCGACGGCACGATCGAGAGCGTGCAGACCCTCAACCACAGCGAAACGAGCGGTATAGGCTCGCGCGTTGTGGACAACGGCAGCGAGTATCGTCACCGCTACGAGGGAAAGACCGCCGACGATTACGATACTGTAGACGCGCTGACGGGCGCGACGATTTCATCCAAGGCATACAAAAAGGCTATTGAAAACGCTTTTAAGGCGTATGACGCGGTAACGAAGGAGGCGAAGTAATGAACCAGCTTAATAACTTTTCTAAGGGTATTATAAAGGAAAACCCGGTTTTGGTGCTTGTTCTGGGTACCTGCCCCACGCTCGCCACCTCGACAAGCGTTATAAACGCGCTGGGCATGGGCGCGGCGGCTACCGTAGTGCTGCTTTGCTCGAATATCGTTATTTCGGCTCTGCGCAAGATCATCCCCGACAAGGTGCGCATCCCCTGCTACATAGTGCTCATCGCGGGCTTTGTCACCATGGTGCAGATGCTTGTAAAGGCGTTCGCGCCTGCGCTTGACGCGTCGCTGGGTATCTACCTGCCGCTCATCGTTGTAAACTGCATCATTCTGGGAAGAGCGGAGATGTTCGCCAACAAGAACACCGTTTTGTCCTCTGCCGTGGACGCGCTGGGCATGGGCGCGGGCTTTACGCTGGCGCTTGTGGCTATGGCTACGATCCGCGAGGTGTTCGGCAACGGAACCTTCCTCGGCATGGATATCCCGGTTTTGGTCGATAATAAGATATCGATACTCACAATGGCGCCGGGCGGCTTCTTCGTGTTCGGTATACTGATCGCCTTGGTCAACAAGTTCGGCAAGCACAAGCCCAAGAAGAAGGACTTCGGCTGCGCGGGCTGTCCTCAGGCGGCTGCCTGCGGCAGAGCGGGCGTTGGCTGTGAAGCCAAAGAAACGGCGGAGGTGAGCGCGAAATGACAAAATTTATCATCATTCTGCTTTCCGCTGTTTTTGTAAACAACTATGTGCTATCGCGCTTTTTGGGAATTTGCCCGTTTTTAGGCGTTTCAAAAAAGCTCGACTCCGCAACGGGCATGAGCCTTGCGGTAATATTCGTAATGCTGATGGCGACTGCCGCCACCTGGCCTATCCAGACATTTTTGCTCGACCCGAACGGCTTGGGCTATTTGCAGACGATAGTGTTCATACTGGTGATCGCCGCGCTGGTGCAGCTTGTTGAAATAGTGCTGAAGCGATACATCCCGTCGCTGCATCAGTCGCTGGGCGTGTATTTGCCGCTTATCACCACCAACTGTGCGGTGCTGGGCGTGACTATCCTCAACATCACCGAGAGCTACACCTTCCTTGAGTCGATGGTGAACTCGCTGGGAAGCGGCTTGGGCTTCTTCCTCGCGATGGTGATGTTCTCGGGCGTGCGCTCAAAGATCGAGGGCGCGGATATCCCCGAGAGCTTCAAGGGCTTGCCCGTGACCCTGGTCGCGGCTTCCATCACCTCGCTGTCCTTCCTAGGATTCGGCGGCGTGGTTGAAAATATGTTTCCTGTTTAACGGAGGTGCGCGAAATGAATGATATTCTGATTGCGGTGATCCCCGTTGTTATCATAGGTATCGTGTGCGCCGCCGTGCTGGTGATCGCCTCGAAAATAATGGCGGTCAAGGAGGACGAGCGTTTTCCCGCTGTCCGCGACTGTCTGCCCGGCGCAAACTGCGGCGCGTGCGGCTTTGCGGGCTGCGACGGCTACGCAAAGGCGCTCTGCGAAAACCCGGACACACCTGCAAACCTGTGTATCCCCGGCGCGGATTCCGTCGCAAAACAGCTTGGCGAGGTGCTCGGAGTTGAGGTCGCCGATGTTGTTGAGCAGGTGGCGGTAGTACACTGCTCGGGCGACTGCGAGCACACTCAGGACAAGGTCGCCTACAGCGGCATCGAAAGCTGCGCGGCGGCAAAGCTGATGTACGGCGGCAAGGGCAGCTGCACCTTTGGCTGCTTGGGCTTGGGCGACTGCGCAAAAGCCTGTCCGCACAACGCTATATATATAGAAAACGGCGTGGCGAGGGTGTACACCTGCGACTGCATCGGCTGCGGCGTTTGCACAAAAACCTGCCCGAACCACCTTATCTCGCTGGTGCCCGACGTGAAGAAGGTTTACGTCGCGTGCAGCAACCGCGACAAGGGCGCGGCGACGCGCAAGGTGTGCTCGAGCGGCTGCATAGGCTGCAAAAAGTGCGAGAAGGTCTGCCCCTCCGGCGCAATAAAGGTGACCGACAATGTGGCGGTCATCGATTATGAAAAGTGCACCGACTGCGGCGCGTGCGCCGAAAACTGCACAACTAAGTGCATAAGGGTCGAGGACCTCAGCGGCTGCCATCATTATAATCCGTAACAAAACGCTCCCTTCGGGGAGCGATTTTGTTTTAGTGGAAAGTGCAAAGTGAAGTCCCACAGCCGGGCGGTGACCCTTTTGTCGCTGCGCGACAACCCCTCATCCGACCGATTCGCAAGCGAATCGGCCACCTTCTCCGCGAGGGAGAAGGCTTTCTTTTGAGCGACGTTTTGTTCAATGCCGAGGGGGCCCGTAGCCGGGCGGCAACCCTTTTGTCGCTTGCGCGACATTTCCCCTTGAAAGGGGAATCACCTTCGACTATTTTGCTTCGCAAAATTGCCTACGGCACCGCTCAGGATGACAGCGGGCGGAGCCAACGGGCGCACACACGGGTGCGCCCCTACGTAGTGTAATTAACGTTTCTGCGCTGCCGAGGGGGCCCGTAGCCGGGCGGCAACCCTTTTGTCGCTACGCGACATTTCCCCTATCAGGGGAATCACCTTCGATTATTTCAGTACGCGCTTCATACATATAGGATTAAAGGTCACCGTTTCAGCGCGCGTTCCGGTGCGGCGTTAATCCGAAGTTGCGGTTATGCTTTTCTATCCAAAGCCGCGCTGCCCTCCCGTGGCAACGGGCGCTCAGGATGACAGAGGGGGGCGTTGCGGGCGACCGCAAGGGTCGCCCCTACATAACTAGTTTCTAGCATCTAGCCTCTAGCATCTAGCATCTAGCCTCTAGCCTCTTCTATTCCTGCTTGACTTTTTTTGGTATTTGGAGTATTATTTATGATGTATAGCTATGAATTGATAAAGGAGGTCTGCCAAAATGGATCTAAGCGTTATTACCGACGCGGGCGTTATCGGCTTACGTGTGCTCATGCCGTTTTTCGCTATTATAATAGTATACCAGTGCTACGCGGCAATGCGCCGTCGCCGCCGCCCCGAAAAGCCCTTGGTTTCGCTTTACAATCCGAATTCGGGCGGTATGATCCCCGTTGTGTTTTGGGAAAACTCCATCGGCAGAAGCAAATCCAGCGATATCGTTATCAATGACCTTTCCGTGTCGCGTAACCATTGCGTGCTTTTGAGAAGAAAAGCCGGATGGTTCGTGTCGGACGTCGGCTCGGTAACGGGCACATATGTGAACGGCGTGCGCATACACGGCAGGGCTCAGGTGCTGATAGACGACATCATCACCGTCGGCAGCACCGAATACCAGCTGAAGCGCGGCGACGATTTCAACTCTCCGCTTCGTTCGAGCAAGTTTTTCTCGAAGGTGAGCGACAAGCCCGCTATTCAGGCGTGGAAGCTGATGTTTATGATAACGCTGTTCCACCTGTTCATGGCGGTCGAGGCGATGTTCTGGAACGAAGGCAAAAACGTTTATTCACCTTTGATCTTGTTCGGCGCGTTGGCTGTTGTAGAGTGGGGCTTCTTCTCTGTTTCGTATTTCGCGCTGAGGCGAGTCAACTTTGAGCTTGAAGCGCTGGGACTGTTTTTGACGGGCATTGGCGTGTTTATGCTTGTGCGGCAGGTCGAGCGGTCGGCGTATACTCAGCTTATAGCCGCAGGTCTGGGCATAGTGCTTTACTGCGTCATAGTCAAGTTTATCGAGGACCCCGACAAGGTGCAGAAGATACGCATACCGATGATGATAGTTTCGGTCGTGCTGCTGGCGTCGAGTATCCTGCTCGGCGGCGTTATCAACGGCGCGGCTAACTGGGTGACGTTCGGCTCCATTTCCTTCCAGCCGTCCGAGCTTGTTAAAACGATATTCATATTTGTCGGCGCAAGTCCGCTTGACAAGCTGCAAACAAAGCGCAACCTTATTGAGTTCATCATTTACTCGGCGGTCTGCGTGGCGCTGCTCGCGCTGATGAGCGACTTCGGCACCGCGCTTATATTCTTCGTGACCTTCCTTCTGGTCGTGTTCATGCGTTCGGGCGATATCAAAACGATACTGCTCCCCGTTGCCGCGGTCGTGGGCGCGTTCTTCTCGATGCGCTTTTTGGCGAGTATTATTCCCGCTATCCAAAACCGTTTCAACTATGTACTCGCGCGCTTCGGCACCTACCGCCATGTTTGGGACGACCCGCAGGGCGGCGGCTGGCAGCAGGCTCAGGCGCTTACATATATAGCAAGCGGCGGCTTGTTCGGCGTGGGTATAGGCAACGGATATTTTAAAACGATACCGGAATCCGAAAGCGACTGCGTGTTTGCGCTGATCTCGGAGGAAATGGGCATCATTCTGGCGATAGTTATCGCCTTGGCGGTGGCGCTGCTCATTGTTTACGCGAGGGCTATCACCACCAGAAGCCGCAGCACCTTCTATTCTATAACGGCTTGCTGCGCGGCGGGTCTGCTTTTGGTACAGCTTTCGCTCAACGTTTTCGGCTGCACCGATATACTTCCGTTCACGGGCGTTACCTTCCCGTTTATCAGCGCGGGCGGTTCAAGTATGATCTCTTGCTGGGGACTGCTGGCGTTCATCAAGGCTGCCGACGAACGGACATATTCGATCAAACGATAACATTACATTTATATTCTTTCAATACGGAAAGGCGGTGGGCGCATGAAGCGATCCTTACGGCGCAGCACCTTTATTCTACTTTTCACAATAGCGTTTATAATAGGCATAAGCTTTTTTATGGTCGAGCTTGTGCTTAACGCAGACAAATGGGTCAATCCCGAAAACCCGCCTTATCCCGCGAACCAGCATATTTACCGCGAAAACGGATTGGCTGAGGCGGGAAAGATAACCGACCGCAACGGGTTGGTGCTTGCCGACAACGACGAGAACGGCCGCGTTTACAACGAGGACGAGACTGTCCGCAGAGCTCTTATGCATACTGTGGGCGACAGCAGCACGAATATCTCTACAGCGGTGCAGAGCAAGTACCGCGCAGACCTTAACGGTTACAGCCTGATCTGGGGTATGAATATACCGGAGTCGATGCGCACCTCGCGCGATATAGCTTTGACCGTTGACACCGAGACCTGTACTGCCGCTTACAACATGCTGAAACACGGCTTTGAGGAGCCTAAGCGCGGCGCGTGCGTGATCTACAACTACAAGACCGGCGAGGTCATCTGCTCGGTGAGCACTCCCGAGTACGACCCGAACGACCCGCCCGTCATCACCGAGGAAAACCAAGACGAATATGACGGCGTTTACCTCGACAACGTTCTGTCCTCGACATACACCCCGGGCTCGGTCTTTAAGATAGTCACCGCGGCGGCGGCGCTTGAATACATCCCCGATATCTACACCCGCACATGGACGTGTACGGGCAGCAAGGATATCGGCGGCCACGACATAAACTGCGTCAACGGCGAGGTGCACGGCACGATCAACCTTAAACAGGCCATGGAAGAGTCGTGCAACATCGTTTTCGCGGAGCTCGCGGTAGAGCTCGGTCCCGAAAAGATGACCGCCACGGCGAACAAGATGGGCATCAACATGCGCTTTGATGTTGACGACCTGCAGACCGCGAAAGGTCACTACAACGCCGAGGGCGCGGACGACAACGCGCTCGCGTGGACGGGCGTAGGTCAGGGCTTCGGCGAGTACGAGGACAAGGTGAATCCCATGCAGATGGCTATCCTCTGCGGCTCTATAGCCAACGGCGGCACAGCCAAGAGCGCCACTTATATAAAGGACGGCGCGGACGATCTGCTTAAGAATATAGGAATAAAGCAGGTCAAGGAATATTCGCTTGTTGACTCTGACATAGCGCAGAAGCTAAAGGACGTTATGCCCTCGTATAAGATCGCCGGCTTGGATATACGCGCTAAGACGGGTACCGCCGAGGTCGGCAACGGCAAGGGAAACAACGCGTGGTTCGTGGGCTACGCCCTAAACGACGACTGTCCGCTCGCCTTCGCGTGCGTCGTTGAGGACGCGGGCTTTGGCAACACCTACGCACGGCCCGTTGTTGAGGCGGCGCTTGAAACGGCGACAAATAATTTGCGCGGTAAAATGTGATCAACCACTTTACATATAAATAGAAAGGAATCAACCAAATGGCAAACTTTTTAAAAGCAATGTTCGGCAACTACAGCAAGCGCGAGGTCAAGCGTGTTCAGCCCATAGCCAACAAGGTTTTGGAGCTGGAGGATAAATACGCCGCGATGTCCGAGAGCGAGCTGAAAAACATGACCGCCGTTCTTAAAGATCGTCTCGCGAACGGCGAGACCGTTGACGATATCCTGCCCGAAGCCTTTGCTGCCTGCCGCGAGGCAAGCTGGCGTGTGCTGGGCATGAAGCACTTCCCCGTACAGGTCATCGGCGGCATCGTGCTTCATCAGGGACGTATCGCAGAAATGAAAACAGGTGAAGGTAAAACGCTTGTCGCGACCCTTCCCGCGTACCTCAACGCGCTTACCGGCAACGGCGTTCACATCGTTACGGTAAACGATTACCTTGCCCGCCGTGACTCGGAATGGATGGGCAAGCTGTACAAGTACCTCGGTCTGACCGTAGGTCTTATCGTTCACGACCTTGACAACGCCGGCAGAAAAGCCGCCTACAACGCCGATATCACCTACGGCACCAACAACGAGCTCGGCTTTGACTACCTGCGTGACAACATGGTGGTTTACAAGGAAAACAAGGTTCAGCGCGGCCACGCCTTCGCTATCGTCGACGAGGTCGACTCGATCCTCATAGACGAGGCGCGTACTCCGCTTATCATTTCAGGTCAGGGCGACAAGTCGACCGACCTCTACGAGCGCGCCGACAAGCTCGCCAAGACCTTGAGGTGCGAGCGCTTTACCGAGATCGACTCCAAGCAGGATCTTGACGAATACTACGCCGAGAACGGCATCGACTACGTTGTAGACGAAAAGCAGAAAACCGCCACGCTCACCCAGTTGGGCGTAAAGAAGGCGGAGGAATTCTTTAATATAGAAAACCTGACCGACCCCGAAAACCTCGCGATACAGCACCACGTGAACCAGGCTATCAAGGCTAACGGCGTTATGAAGTGCGACGTTGACTATGTTGTCAAGGACGGCGAGGTCATCATCGTCGACGAATTCACCGGCCGACTGATGTTCGGCAGACGCTTCAACGAGGGTCTGCACCAGGCTATCGAGGCGAAGGAAGGCGTTAAGGTGCAGTCCGAGAGCAAGACGCTCGCCACCATCACCTTCCAGAATTATTTCAGACTTTACAAAAAGCTTTCCGGTATGACCGGTACAGGTCAGACAGAGAGCGAGGAATTTCAGGAGATATACAAGCTTGACGTTGTTGAGATACCCACCAACAAGCCCGTTATCCGTAAAGACCTGCCCGACTCGGTGTTCAAGACCGAAAACGGCAAGTTCAACGCGGTGATCGACCAGATAGTCGAGGCGAACAAAAATGGTCAGCCGGTTCTGGTAGGTACTATTTCGATCGAAAAATCGGAGCACCTTTCGAAAATGCTGAAGCGCCGCGGCATACAGCACAACGTGCTGAACGCGAAGCAGCATGAGAAGGAAGCCGAGATCATCGCCCAGGCGGGTAAGTACGGCGCCGTTACCATAGCTACCAACATGGCGGGTCGTGGTACCGACATCATCCTCGGCGGTAACGCCGAGTACATGGCGAAGGCTTCGATGCGCAAGCAGGGCTTCCCGGAGGAGATGATCGAGGAGGCCACCGGTTACGCGGAGACGACCGACGAGGAGATCCTTGAGGCGCGCAAGACCTTCCGCGAGCTCAACGAAAAGTATAAGGAAGAGATCAAGGACGAGGCGGATCAGGTTCGCGAGGCGGGCGGTTTGATGATAATCGGCACCGAGCGTCACGAGTCCCGCCGTATCGACAACCAGCTGCGCGGTCGTTCCGGCCGTCAGGGCGACCCGGGCGTCAGCCGCTTCTTCCTCTCCACCGAGGACGATCTTATGCGCCTGTTCGGCGGCGAGAGAATGAGAGCTATGATGGAGCGTATGAGAGTAGACGAGGACACGCCCATCGAGAACAAGATGCTCACCAATATAATAGAAAGCTCGCAGGAGAAGGTAGAGCTGCGCAACTTCGGCATACGTAAGGACGTATTGCAGTACGACGACGTGCTCAACCGCCAGCGCGAGATCATCTACACCCAGCGCGACCAGGTGCTCGACGGCGAAGACCTGCACGAGACCGTGCTTAAGATGCTTAACGACACCATCGACACCTCGATCACACACTATCTGCCCGAGGGTCCGCGCGAGAACTGGAACTATCCGAGCCTTATCGAGTACTACAGGGGCTGGATAATCACCGACGAGGAGAAGTACAAGCTCGACTCCGACGATCTCGAGCGCACCGAGGCTTCCGAGATCGGCGACATGATAAAGCAGGACGCTTTGGATATCTACAAGGCGAACGAGGACTTGCTCCCCGCCGAGACTATCCGCGAGATGGAGCGCGTTTACCTGCTGCGCGCGGTAGACACGCACTGGATGGATCACATCGACGCTATGGATCAGCTCAAAGCGGGCATCCGTCTGCGCTCTTACGGTCAGCATGACCCGGTCGTAGAGTACCGTCTTGAGGGCTTCGACATGTTCGACGAGATGATCGAGAATATCCGCGAGGACACCGTGAAGATGATGCTCATCATGCCCAAGCGCGTTTATGAGATACAGAAGCGTCAGGAGGCTATAGAGGCGGCTCGCAAGGCTGCCGAGGCAGCGGCTGCGGCGGCGCATCAGGTAATGCTCGACAAGGGCGAGGAACAAGAAAAGCCCAACGCGGTTCAGCAGGCGCTCAAGCGCGAGCAGGTGGCTAAGCCCACCCAGACTTCGGGCGACGGCACCGATACCGCCAACAAGACCGTGCGCAAGGGCAAAAAGGTCGGCAGAAACGACCCGTGCCCCTGCGGAAGCGGCAAGAAGTATAAAAAGTGCTGCGGACGCGACCAGTAATATAACATAAAATGCAGATAACGCAAAACAGGCTCCCAAAACGGGAGTCTGTCGTTTTTTATAAGTATTAAAGCGTGATATACTCGGCGAGGTACTGCTGTATCATCGTGGCGTCGGAGATATCGACGTTTCCGCTGCGGGTCACGTCCGCCGTAACAAGCTGCGGACGGGTGAAATCGTCGTATTCCGCGCAGAAGATCTGGATGGCGGTGACGTCGTTGATGTTTACTACGCCGTCAAGGTTCGCGTCGCCGTAGATTTTTTTTACGGTATCGGTGTTCATTACAAAGTTTTCGTAGCAGTAGGTCTCGGCGTAGGAACCCTCAAAGCAGGTGACGTGGATCCGCGAGCTGACGGACATCGGGTACAGCGCGTAGGCGCCTATCTCGGTTACGCTGTCGGGGATATACAGCTCGGTGAGCGAGGTGTCGCTTCTGAACGCGTGCGCGCCGATGCTCTCGAGCGTTTCGGGCAGCTCGACCGAGCTTAGCGCGGAGTTTTCGAAGCTGCTTTCACCTATGCTTTTTAGCCCGTTCGGAAGAACGGCGGCGGTGAGCGAGCCGGTGTCCGCAAAGGCGGCGCGGTCGATAGCGGTGACCTTGCCGGGAACCTCAACGCCGGTGAGCACGGTGCCGGCAAAAGCGGCTTCGCCTATGAATTCGGCGTTGGGAGGAAGCGATACCTGCGCCAGCGAAGCGCAGTTCATAAACAGATAATGGTTGACTTTGTTCGCCTTGGTCTGCGAGAGGTCGGCGCTTGTTACGCCGCTTTTGGCGAACGCGCCCATGCCGATTTCGGTGATAGTGGAGGGCAGGGTGACGGCTTGCAGGCTTTCACATTCGTAAAACGCGTAGTTTCCAACAGAGGTGTAGCCCTCGGGTATTTCGACAGAGGTGACGCCGCTGCTCATAAAGCACTGTTCGCAAATGCCGGTGACGGGCTCGCCGGCGAAGGTGCGGGGGAGGATAAGCTCGGTATCGCTGCCGATATAAGAGTAGAGCTGCCATGTGTTGTTGCTGTAGGTGTACTGAAAAACGCCGTCGTCAACGGTGACGACCGCCGAGGCGGGCGCGGTGTAAGCGGCGAGCATTGCCGCGGCAAGCGCTGTGGCGGTGAGGATGGCGGAAAGCTTTTTGAATATTTTCATAAGAATCACCCCTCGGATATCGAGAATCAGGTATACTATATTATTTATTATACACATCATGTGCGTCAAGTCAAGCCTGCTTGCAGGGGTTGAGTAAAAACGACAATATTCTTTAGGTGAAATAACCAAATAAAAAATTATGTTTTTGTGGATTATTACTAACAGCTAAAAATATTGCACAAAAAATTATAATTTTTAAAAAACCTGCCTAAATTTACTTGACACCTGTGTGAAAAATATTGTAAAATAAAATAGAATTAATATAGGGTGGTGTATCTGCCACCCTTATGCCGACGAGGAGGGATAACGTGACTGTTAATAATTTCCTTAATGATAGCCGCGAAAAGCTGAGAAGACGCAAAAGATTGATCTTGTTCATCAGCATTCTTACGATCCTGTCAATGACAACATCCACCTTTGCGTGGTTTACCGTTAATACTTTCGCCGGAGTACAGGTGTTTGAGCTGAATATCAGCACGGGTGATGATCTTCGCGTTTCAATGCAGAACCACGGCTCGGATATCGACCAGTACGGTCATGTGATAACCAACGAAATGCTCAATTCATATCTGCAAAGCGGGTACAACAAAACCCTTCAGGATGTTATCCTCGACCCCGTGACCACAAGCGACGGCAGAACCTTTACATATCAGGACGGCACAGTCGTACAGGCGAACGGCGACGAGTCGTATTTTGAGTTTGAGTGTTACTTCATCGCGACACGCGATATGCACGTTCACCTGTCTAACGCGGACGCCGATGACAACGGCAGACAGACCGCCGAAACAGGCGGCACGGTGGTAAGCACCGATTCTCCCGCTCCGCAGAGCGACGTTATCCGCGCCTGCCGCATAGGCTTTGAGGGCGAGGGCAACGCGGTAAAGACCTACGAGCCCAACAAAGGGGTTCAGTCCACCTCGCTTGCGACCTTCGACCCGCCGGGCGGCCCCACCTACAACGACGACAACAACCTGTTCACTCTTGAAAAGCTTACGCCGAAAAAGGTCACCGTAAGAGTTTGGCTCGAGGGCGAGGACCCCGAGTGCGACAATGATATACAGCGCGCAGATCTTAAGATAAAGCTTTCGTTCGTTGGTATCCGCAACGGTTCCAACACACCCAGATAACACACAGCGATCATCCATCCACCGAAAGGAGAAGACGAGAATGCCGTTCAAAAAGAAAAATATACAGGGTAACTCAGCTACTCCTGAGGAAGTCGCCAACTTAGGTCAAAAGCACGAGGTACAGGCGGCTAAGGATAAAAAGACCGACGCTTACGATCACTTTCACGCGCAGGAGGAGGCAAAAAAGGTTGCCGACGCCAAAAAGCGCAAAAAGATATACGCGATCATCCTCGGTTCGCTGCTCGGCATTTTGATAGTGCTTTATCTTGTGTCGATGCTCACGACCAAGTGGGGCGACCTTACGATAACGATCGGCGATCTGCGCGACGGCAAAACCATTATGCTTTGCGAGAACGCGGATTTTGAGGACGGGGTTTCCGTCAAGCTCAACGGCGGATCGGTCAATGAAGTTACAAACATCACCAAGTCGTGGTTGCCCGAGGGGCTCGACAACGAGCTGGGCGAAGGAAAGGGCGGTCAGCACAACGGCGAAGATTACCTTGCCTATACGTTCTATCTTAAGAACACGGGCGACGAAGACCTTGAATACAACACGACCTTTAACCTGACCGGCGCGACCAAGTCGGCGGACGAGGCGGCAAGGTTCCAGATCTACCGCAACGGCGAGGCTCAGGTTTACGCCAAGGGCAAATACGATAACCGCGAACAGGCGGAGGCGGACGCCACAGCTTTTGTAAACGATACAACAATTTTCCAAACTGTTAACACACCGCTTAAGGCGGGCGATTCCGATAAGTACACCGTAGTCATCTGGATAGAGGGCGAGGATCCGGAATGTAAGGATCCGATTCGAGGAGGATCAGTGAGGTCGCATATGGTGTTTGATATCGCTGCTGAAAGCAGCGATTAAGTTGAGAGTTACAAATGACAAATGGCAAGTTGTTTTAGTTTGAAGTTTTAAATGGCAAATTATTTATCGGGGAAAAGTATAATTGAGCAAAAGACGTTTGCGTTTGCCACAAGGGTACTTGATTTGTATCATTATC
Source organism: uncultured Ruminococcus sp. (assembly GCA_902776375.1). Classification (GTDB taxonomy): domain Bacteria; phylum Bacillota; class Clostridia; order Oscillospirales; family Acutalibacteraceae; genus Ruminococcoides. The sequence goes on from CACYPV010000027.1 coordinate 16,623, forward strand.
TGATCAAAGAAAAGAAAGAGTTTATAATTTCTAAACAAGTTTTTCGTTCCGGTACAAGTATAGGTGCAAATGTCTGCGAGGCTGAAGAGGGCGAAAGCCGAGCTGATTTTAAGCATAAGCTAAAAGTCGCATTAAAAGAGACAACCGAAACGGTTTATTGGTTACGATAGTTGCGTCACGGCGAATACATTAATCAAAAGGAATTTGATTCACTTTTTGATGACGCAAATGAAATAAGAAGAATATTGATCGCTATCATTAAAACATTGGGAAAAGATAGTGAAACGAGTTGAACAGCACTTTTTTGCAGTTGCAGGTAATTTGCAATTTGTAATTTGTAATTTTCAACTCTTTAAAGTTTTGTATCTTAACCTCAAGCGCGTGGTTGCTGAACACCGTTGGAGGTATGATAAATAATTTAAAAACGCCGCAAAGCGGCAAAAATTCTAAAGGAGGATTTCTCTATGACAAAATCAAGAAAAAGGATGTTGTTATCATCCATCGCTATGCTCCTCGTTGCTCTCGTAGCTCTTGGTTCAGCGACATTCGCATGGTACATGACAAACAGATCAGTTACGGCTGATACCACAAAACTTAACGCTTCTGCTGCACAGGGTCTTGTTATCAGAAAGACAACAAGTGATAATTGGGTTGGTGCGATCCACAACCTTCTTGGAACATCTGCTTCTCAGGAAGTATCGCCTGCAACAATTGACTATGGTAAGTCAAGAACACAGGTAACAGGTGGTTACGGTGTTGGTACTGCAGTTGATGACGGTAGACTTTCCGGTTCATTAACAGCTGTTACAAATGCTAATATTGATTCAGCAACTACTTATTATCTTATTGATGATTTCTGGGTAGCTTCTACCGGTACTCAGCGCACTGATGTTACAATCAAAGCTATCGGTGGCACAATCGAAAATTCTTATATGTGTGTTGCGGTTTATGTTGACGGTGCATATAAGGGAACTGTAAGCTCCGAAGATGATTCCACCAACAACATCATTACAGCTGGTACAGCTGATTTGACTCCTGTAACTGCTGCCGGCGCTACTCTTGCGACAAATGTTACAATCGCTTCTAACCAGAACAATGGTAACGGTTCACACGTTCAGCTTATCGGTTTTGCTGATGGCGAGAACCCCATGTGCAAGAACAGCACTGCTAACCTCAGCGAGTTTGCTGTAACTTGGGAATTTAGCTATTAATTAATTGATTAGTCAATTAGAAAAAACAATTAATTAAATTTTTTGCCCCGGGCTGAGCGCTCGGCCCGGGGCTGAAATCAGAACAAACGCTCAGTCAGCAGGGGCGCAGGTTCGGTTTAAAGGGAACGGCTTTGTCGCTTATATCTTTAAGTAGTTATTCGTGATGAAGTCGACAAAGCCACGACCCCCTTTGAAAAATGACGAGGTCAATTTTCAATCAACAATTAACAATCAACAATTAACGGAACTGTTTTTACAAATGGTGCAAGCCGCGGGGTATTTCTCCACGCGTTCCGCTGTGCTCCACTTGGTCGAAATGACAGCGCCGGAAGCTTGCCGGCAGTAGATCGTTAATTGTAAAAACAGGAAATGGAGACGCTTTTAAAAATGAACAAAACAGTAAAAAAGGTATTTAACATTATTATAGATGTATTGATCATCATGGTTTTGATCATATCCGCATTTGTGCTGATCATATCATTATCAACAACAAACGGCGGAAAGGGCGTTCCCAATGTTTTCGGCAAGGCTCCCATAAGCGTGTTGTCCGACTCGATGAAGGGCGATAAGGACGACTGTTTTAATAAAGGCGATTTGCTCATCTGCGACGTAGCCAAGGACGGCGAAACTTATAAGACCGGCGACATCATCACATTCAGAGCCGACTTGAACGGTGACGGAGAAGAAGAGCTGCTTACTCATAGGATATATCAGGTGAATCAGGACGGTTCTTACTATACAAAGGGCGACGCGAACGCTATATACGACCAGGCGGACACCGCTTCGCCAAAGCTGCGTTCGGTATATCCCAGCGACGTGCTCGCGGTTTATCACGGCACAAAAATCGGCGGACTGGGCAATGTGCTCAACTTCCTGAGAAGCTCACAGGGATTCTTCTTCTGCATCCTGCTGCCGATGATAATATTCTTTATCTATCAGGCGATACGCGTTATCATGAACGTTATCGCGTACAACAAGGAAAAGGCTATGGTCGCCGCGCAGGAGGCTATCCAGAACTCTGAGCTCACAGAGGAGCAGAAGGCAAGGGCGATCGCCGAGTACCTGGAAAAAGAAAAAGCGAAAGCCGCGGAGGCGGCAGACGCTGCCGATGAAACGGACGGCGAGTCTGAGGGCGATGAAGCTTCGGACGAAGACGAAGTGTAATTACAAGTTACAAATTACAAATGACAAGTAGAAATTACAAGTTACAAATTACAAATGACAAGTGATTGATTGTAATTTGTAATTGTCAACTTTCAACTATTAAAAGTAGGATTTTTTTAAGGAGAAAATTATGGATAATGTTTTTAGCTTTCTCTTTCAGTTTTTAGGACAATTCTTCGGTTCCATTTGGAACGGATTTGTCACCATGCTCGGGGCGTTCAACATTCCCGAGTATATCAGCATAATCTCCCGATACACCAACACCCTTGGCGGTTTGGCTTGGGTCATAGCTATTATCGCTATCATCCTTTTGGTCGCGGTAATCGGACTCATTATCTTCCTTATCGTTGTTTCCTTAAAGAAATCTATTCGCAATAAGCGCGCGCGCAAGGATACCGCCTCTCTCGTCAAGGAAGTTCAGGCGCTCAACCGCGAGGTCATGCGTCTTAACCTTGAGAAGGACAAGATCCTCAGCATGAAGGTCTCTCAGATCGGCCTCAACCCGAACGAGATCTCCGAGCTCACCGGCGAAGAGATCGAAGCCCTCAACAAGGGCGAGGCAGAGGGCGACGAGGATACCGGCGGAATCCGCTTCCTCAAGCTCACACAGCTCGACGAGATCTGGGCGGACTATCAGCCGCCGGAGTACGACAACGAGATCACGCTGCCTGAGTTCTGTGACCGTTTCAGACTGTTTGCGTGCTCGCGTCTTGGCTTGTACTACGATATCGCTATGATCAGACGTTTTGTAGCGGCGTTCGCCTCAACAAGACTTATCGTATTACAGGGTATTTCCGGTACAGGTAAAACATCACTGGCTTACGCCTTTGGTAAATATGTAAGCAACCCCTCGGTAATCACTCCTGTTCAGCCGTCGTGGCGTGACCGCTCCGAGCTGTTCGGTTACTTCAACGAATTCACCAAGAAGTACAACGAGACCGAGCTTCTCCGCGCTATGTATGAGGCGAGATTCAACGAGAACGTTTACCTGGTAATCCTCGACGAAATGAACATCGCTCGTGTTGAGTACTACTTCGCCGAGATGCTGTCCATCCTCGAAATGCCGAGACGCGACGAGTGGATAGTCGACCTTGTTCCCAGCCAGTGGAAGAACGACCCGAAGCTGCTTGAAAACGGCAAGTTCATGCTGCCGCCGAACATGTGGTACTGCGGTACCATCAACAACGACGACTCTACCTTCGCCGTCACCGATAAGGTATACGACCGTGCTATGCCTATCAACATCGACAACAAGGGCGTTGCCTTTGAGGCGCCCGATACACCGCCTGTCGTTATCAACTACCACCACTTTGAGGCTATCCTCAACAAGGCAAAGGCGGAGAACCCCGTTTCAGAGGATACCCTTACAAAGCTTGCGCTTATTGACGATTACATCATCGCGCATTTCCGCGTAGCTTTCGGTAACCGTATCATGAAGCAAATCAAGGACTACGTTCCCGCGTATGTCGGCACCGGCGGAACAGAGATCGACGGCTTGGATTACATCCTTGCGCGTAAGGTCCTGCGTAAGTTTGAGGCTCTTAACCTCTCTTACATCCGCGACGAGATCGACGGTCTGATCGCATATATGGATGAGCTGTTCGGCGAAGAGAACATGGGCGAGTGCAAAGCTTACCTCCTCATGCTCAAGAAGCTTGTATAATCTGTATAATTAACCTGCGGGATGTCAAATATCTGATTTTTTGGCATCCCTAAAGGTGTTTCGTTATCAGTTGCAAGTTACAAGTTACAAATTACAAGTTTAAGGTGGGCTGCGCCCACGCACGAAGTATGATGATCATCAGGCAAAATCAAAGCTAGTTGAGGTGAAGTTGTTTTGGAAAATTTTGACCAATATTACCGTTCCTATAAATATATGCAAAAGCACCTTGCCACCGACTTTACCGCAAACTATCTGACGACCAACATGGTGGACAACGACAAGGGCGAGGATATCCTTGCCGGTAAGCTCCACGAAAAAGTCATTGATATGGAGTGGGTAACGGCGATCGAGGACACCATTCCGTATATCGAGAAGGCTATTGATGAGCAGCGCCGTTTCATTATCGAGAACAACGAGGTTTACCGTATCGATAAGGCGAAGATCATCAATAAGGATTCCGTTAAGCACCTTATCCAGCACACGAATTTTATCGATAATATTGACGAAACGGGTAAGGTGACCCCCAACAAGGTGCTCACTATCGAGCGCGAAGACAGCTTTGAAACCTACGAAAACCGTTTCCTTATTACGCTGATTGAAAACGCGCTCGCTTTTGTTGCGGACAAATACCGCAAAATGGTAAACGCCCCCACAGATACCTATAATAAGATCGAGATGGAGCGCGACCTTGTGCTGAACAACCAGCACGTTACCTTTAAGGTAGAGTATTCAAACGAGGTCAAGGACGCTGAGGCTGCGGATCTTGACGTTAAGGATTTTGAGAATCTTTCCGACTTCGACCGCGTGCGCCGTATCCGTGAGAAGCTGAATTCCTTCCTCAACACCGACATGATGCAGGCGCTTAAAAAGTGTATTCGCGTTAAGCCGCCTATCAACCGCACCAACCTTATGGTGAAAAACCCGAACTACAAGGCGAGCTTGGATCTGTTCCTGTATTTGGGCGCATATAACAAGCCCGGTTATGAGATCATCGGACGCGACTTCTCCGGCAAGATGGACAAGGAAGTTCAGGAGGCTGTTTACATTTCGCAGGGCTTCCAGCATTTTATGATCTCCATCGCCACCAACCCGGCGCTGAAAAACCTGCTTGAGGAGAGATACCGCGAGCGCAAGACCGGCAAGGGCAAGGCGGGCGATTCCGAGGTCGATGAGCTTATCGAGAAGGTTCGCGAGGAAGAGCTGAAGATACGTCTTCAGGAGATCCGCGAGCGCGAGAAGATAATCCGCGACCAGAAGTCCGAGATAGCAGCTTTAAAGCGCGAGATCGAAAAACGCGACAAGACGATAGAATCCCTCAAGAGCACAGTAAAGGCTCTGGAGGACAGAATAAAGGAACTCGAAAAAGAGATCCAGACCCTCAAGGCGGAGCTCATCAAGGCGAAGGAACGCATCGCCGAGCTGGAAGCCAGAGTTGCGGAGCTGGAGGCAAGAGTCGCCGAGCTCGAGGCTCAGGTAGCCGCTCTTACCGCCAGAGTTGCCGAGCTTGAAGAAGCCAAGTCGCAGCTCGAGGCGAAGATAGTTGAGCTCGAGGCTGTTATTGAGGAACAAAAGGCGAAGATCGCCGAGCAGGAGCGCATCATCATCGCTCAGCGCGACCGCATCACCGAGTTGGAGCGCTATGTGGCAGAGCTGGAAAACACGAAGGCGATGCTCGAAGCGCGCGTAGCCGATCTGGAAGCGGAAAACGCGCAGCAGAAAGCGACCATTCAGGCGCACGAGGCGACGATCGCCGCACAGCTTGCGACTATCGCGGGCTTGGAGGGCGAGATATCCTCGGCGAAATCACAGCTCGCAACGCTCAACGACACGCTTTCGCAGCGTGACGCGACTATCGCTTCACAGACCGAGCAGATTGCGAAGCTAGACAGCAACGTGGCTCAGCTCACCGCAGACCTCGCTTCCGAGAAGCAGGGACGCGCGGCTGATATCGAAGCCGCCAACGCTGCCGCGAAGGCTAAGGAAGAGGAGCTCAACAAGCTGTTTGACGGCGAGAGAGCTTACCTTGAAAACAAGCATAAGAAAGAGATCGAGAAGCTCGAGAAGGATCACCAAGCCGCTATGGAGCGCTTGGATAAGCAGAAAGAAAACGAAAAGGCGAAGATCAATAAGGACGCCGAGGCTCGCATAAAGGCGGCTCAGAAGGACGCCGATAAGAAGGCTAAGGATCAGATAAAGGCCGAGGTCGGCAAGGCTCAGGAAGAGAGCAAGAAAGCTGTAAAAAAGGCGAACGAGACCGCAGCGATGTACAAGAAAGAGTTCAAGATCGACCGCGGCGCAGACGGATTGTTCAAATACGACTTCCCGACCGGCGCGCTCGGAATCCAAGGGCTTAAGGCTGTGTCGCTGCAGTCGGCAGGTCAAAGCATGGGAGCTCTTCCGAACGGCGGCAAGATCGAATGTTTGTACATGGTCATGGACAACAAGAAGGTCACCGCTTATCTCGGCAAGCAGAACAAGCTTGAGGTGATCAAGAAGTTCCGCGGCGCTAACAGCTTTGACGTGTGCAAGGAGCTTGTGCAAGAGCAGCTTGCGAAGGCAGACAAGAGCAACGCCTTTATCACCTATAAATCGCTGGATAAGAACTATGTCAGCAATTTCGCCTCGTTCCTTAAGAGTGACGCGGGAATAGCAGTAACGCAGACGGTTCATAACAGCTCGCAGAAGAGCGGAAAATCAATTCTCGGTATTTACTTCTACAGAGGCTGAATATGGAAAAGATAACAATCGGTCGCAAACGACTAATCTCTATTAAAAACTTAATATTGATGGCCGTAATACTGGTTGTTATTTTGGCCACGGTTTTCTCTTGGTATACCGAAAGCTATAGTGTAACGGCGGAGACTACATCGATCAGCGCAAAAGGCGCCGATAATGTTGAGCTCGCGCTGCCGGTAAGGGACGCTGCCGGAAACGAGCATTTTCCGATCAGCAACAACGAATGGAAGACTGAGCTTGATTTCTCGGCTTCGGGTTTTCTGAAAAATCTGGTAAAGGATGTTACCAGCAACGGCAGGCAGTTTGCGGTGCCGACCTTTGCGGCGGCAACCGGCTTGAAGGATGGCAGAAAGGTGATTGCCGACGACGTTTGGACAGACGGTCTTTCAAGCAAAGAGGCGCTGACGAATGACAGCACGCTTGACGACGATCAGTACAACTACATTTCGTTTGACTTTTATATCCGCTCGAAGCAGAAGGATATCAACGTGACCGCTGAATCCTTCCTTGCAACAGGCTCCGAGCTTGGTTATCAGGACGCCGAGCATCAGGAAGAAAGCGCCAAAGCGTTAAAAGGCAACAACATTTATCGTTGCAGTTCGTATGGTGCGCAGGAAGGCACAGCGAACGCCTTCTCGTCCGACGCGATCGTCGGCGCTATGCGCGTGTCGCTGGTGGGTTGCCTTGTTGATTCAGTAACAAAAACAACCACCGGTGGTGTTACAACTGCAACCGAAGGCACTTTTGACGGCAGCACATGGGAAAATAATTCCGCTTTGCGGTTCCTGTGGTTGCCCAGACCCGATATTTATCTTGAAACGGATGATAATTCAAATAACTGGAAGCTTTTCACGGGCATTAAGCCCACCGGCAACTCTGCTCAGAATAATTTGGCAGCGGCGGAGGTCGACGCGTTGGCGAACAAAACCTATGCGCACTCCTTCTATGAGGGCAATGTTATAACCGGCGGAGTCAAAAAAACGATGACTCCACACACTTACGCAGACTCAGGCGTTAAGACTATTGACGGAGCGGACAATAGTGTTCCTTCCTACTTTAAAGTCAGCGATACAAGGACCGACGCGCAGCTTGGTAATACCGGACATTACCCCACACTCGGTCAGTCGGTAAGAATCACAGGTGAACCGGCGCAGGCACACTTGAACACTTCAAGCGGGATCCAATTTACACCCGGAACCGGTGAGAATGACAACCGTGAAACAATCGGGTATTATGTTTACAAGTATACGCTCAACATTTGGATCGAGGGCGAGGACGCGGAAGCGCGGCGCTCGATGAACAACGGCGTGTTCAGTCTTGAATTGGATTTCGGAACCTGATCCGGATTTATAAAACAGAATAAATTACAAGAAAAGAGGTGAAAATATGGGCAAAATCATAAAAAAGCGCGTTGCTGAGTTTTTCGAGATAATGAGCGGAAAACGCGGTGATAAAAAGCTCACTTTGTCTATAGTTTCACTTTTTCTTGCTGTAACATTGGTTTTTACTGTGACGTATTGTTGGTATGCCTTGGCGAAGGGCGCGGGCAACACGGGCAGTTACAGTCTTACCGTCGGAAACGGACTCCGCGTCAACGACCTCGGCGACACGGAGCAGAAGTTCAAGGATGATTCGGTGCTTTTGCCGGCTTCATCCGTTGACGGACGAAATTTGTTTTTCCCGACAGACGGAACAGATTTTTCAAACGAAACCTCAAAAATGACCTTCCGCAGCGCGAACGCGGGCGACAGGAACTACGATTACGTTCAGCTCGACTTCAACCTTACAGCGGAGGCTAACTATACAAGCATTTATCTTGACAAATCCACCAGCTTAAAAATTGAAGTGCCCAACGACGCGTCGGACGAATACAGGGCGGCTGCCGCAAAGGCGGAGAAGGCTTTGCGCACGGCGATCTATTACGAGGGAATGGATAAACCGGTTGTTTTCACCTCGCAAATGAACCCTTGTTCCGTTGACGCTGTTAAGGACATTGACCGTACAACAGGACGTTTTCTCGAGAGCAGCACGCAGGTTGCCGTTCCGTTCAAGGACTATTCATACGGAAAGAATCAGCTCGCTATGCTGAATCAGGGCGAGACCCGTCCGTTTTCTTTGATTATCTGGCTCGAGGGCACCGATCCTAACTGCACAAGCGCAGCGGTAATGCTCAAGCAGCTTGTTCTCAACCTTACATTCACAACATCTTGGGATAACACGGTTGATATTATGTTTAATGCCAATGATGCTACTGCGAGCCTGCTTAACGGGCATCCGGAATATACCCTTGTGCTCAATTATAACAATACTGCGCACAAGATCGATAACATGAAGTTCACTATGCAGAAAACCGAGACTGCCGGTCAGTGGAAGTGCAGTATTCCCGACAATGCATACAACGATTTATCGTTCATGATCCTTGACGGCGCGAACAACAAGCTTTATGAGTGGACGCAAACCACGAGCGGTGGCTCAACGCTGAACCGCGGAACCGCGACAACATTCTACGTTGATAGTCTTAACAGTACAGATTCACGCGGACACTGGCATGACGGCGACATAGAAGATCACGGCGAAGGCCACGACAGCGGAATCATAGACGACGACGACTGGTAATTGATCAGACATAAAATAAAGAAGGAGGTGTCACTGCTATGATAAATAAAAAGAAAAAGGTTATTGCCCTGTCTGTGGTGGCACTTGTCCTTGCGTCTTTGGTCGTATTCGGCTTAACGACTTACGCGTGGATCGACGACGTAAAGTTGGTTGAGTTCAATAACGACGATCTTGCAAACAACAGCGCTCCTCTTAAAACCGGAACCGATATAAACTCGACTGTCAACATTACTAAAGACAACAACACTGTTGATTTAGGTAATATGCTGGAGAACAGTGATATAACATACACTGATAACGATCATGCGCATATTAAGTATGACACTTCTTCTCCGAACAACACAAAGAACCCTGATATGGATGAAATCAATGAAAAGAAGGGTTATTTTTACGAGTCGGGTGACATGCACCTTTCAGGTTGCTACAGCGACGGCGAGACCTTCTTTTTCCCCCGTCAGGGAGAGGGAGCATCCGGTTATCGTGAAGGCAACAAGGACGATGAAAACGTGAACTATATCAGCTTTACGACTAAGGTAAGTTCACCGGACGCCAACGTAGATTTTTGGTTTAAAAATGAACCCGCAGTTTATATTTCGGGTACAAACACTAAAATCACAAAAGCACGATATGCTATCATTATCGATGGTAAATGCCATATCTATTCAAACGACGGTAATGCTAATACTATAAGCAACGATTCCGTTTCATCAATAAACAGCATAACAAGAAAGGCTTCAGCATATACCTATGGTCATACTGATAACAACACCGAGGATCGCGGCAAAAACAGCAACGTTTTGTTTTCTATAAAAAAAGGCGATACGGTTAATATGACCATAAAGATTTGGTTGGAGAGCGGATTTGACGCTACGATTACAGCTTCGGACATTAATGTTCAACTTGTATCGTCTTGGGCGTATACACGTACGATCAAGATCATTGATAAGACAACTACGAACACAAAGAAAAGTTGGCTTAATGATGATAAAGCAAAACTGTACTTTACTTGTCCTGCGGTATTGAATGAGTACGCGAAGGAAATTTATAATAATCCTGATGTCAGTAAGTGGAAGAATATTCCTACAACGGACGGTTACGAACACGCTCCATTTTTCTATTTGAATGATGTACATTCAACCGAAGACGGATATGATATCTACACAATTACTATCCCCATGGTATATATCGGCGATGAAATGATTATATACCGTTGTAGCAGCGCAGGTTGGAATAACGGCGACCATTCAGGAAAAACGGGAGATTATGGAGTTCATTATTGGAACTGGTGGGAAAGCACTATTCCTTCCACTTACGGAACGGGAATATACACACTGTACGGAGGCTCTCATGATGAATACGCGGGTTCTGTAGTAACTGATGATACTAAGAAAAAAACATATCTTGGTTACGGAACATGGGGCACAACGGAACAGATTACTGTTTACCAGAATTATCACAATGTTGACTGGGCAAAATGCAATAACAACAGTGATAATATCTATATCAGGGACTATTCGGATTTTGATACTAGTGGTGAAACTTATGTTCACTCTATGTATTGGAACAGTTCCGATAGCACATGGACAGCTACGATACCAAAATCCTCAGCTTTATTACAATTCCTGTTTACACAAAATAGTGTAATAAAGGGTTGCTACGGGTATCACTCATTTAATAATTACGATGGTAATAACCATTTTAACCCGCAGATGCGCCCGGAAAACTCAACAAGTTACCATCTTACATATAAAAACGATAAGGATGGAAATGTGAATGGTTTAGGCTATTGGAGTGGCGCTAATCGTGCATATCTAATCGCTAACGGAAGCTATCATGGTCAATCATCGTTTAATTCATATTTGTTCTATAAATATAAATGGTGGGATAACAATAATGCTTCGGATGTCACTTGGAAGAATGATGATTCTCCGGGAACAAGCATGAGTGAGATCTCCGGGGTGAACTATCAGGGCACATATAAAGTTTATCAGACTGATGTGATCAGTAACAGCAATGGAAAAGACATGTATCCTGATAGAAGCAAGAGTAATGATGGTAACAACGCAAATAAGATCACTCAAGATACAACTGTGATTTTTAGTTATGGAACCGGATCCTCACAAACAAGTGAATTGAGATTATTCCCGGGATGTTACTATGATTACGATAACGGCGTATGGCTTGGAAGCTTAACCGGAACCGCAAGATCCGGAAACATTACGGGGGAAGATACCAGCGGGGATGATCCCGGTACAAATCCCGGCGGAGGCGGAACTATTGAAGGTTACACCATCGAAAGTGACTTTACGGTCCAGCTTGGCGGTCATACTTACACGGTATATCAGAATTCAGACGGTACTTCATTTAAGGTTATTTTGCCGCTTGCCTCAGGTGATAACTGGACAACGTTCCAAAAAAGCGGAATAAATTACGGCCTTCAGGCATCAGGTCAACACTACTCCATCCCGGAAAACGGCAGTCTGAATATCAATATCTTTAGAGAAGTAAGCAACAACATTTCACTCAGGGCAACGTCTGCAGGAAATTATCTTGTTACCTTTGCGTATGAAAACGGAAACACAGGAACGGTTAATATTTCCAGTGCCGAAAAGCAAAGCTAACCAAAAACAACGAAAGGTGGTGATACCATGAAAAGCAAAAGATTTTTTGTGATGCTGCTGGCGGTCATTCTGCTTGTGGTTTGCGCGATCCCGTCTGTTTATTCATGGTATGACCACAACGGCTTGCTATCCGGCGACAAAATGGGTTATACAAGAAGTAAGCTGCCTGTTTCTGCCGGAGATATTTCGTTCCAAACGAAAAAGTATTATATGGATGACGAAAAAAGGCAGGGCGGATCTCCAAACAACGTTTATTACGACTTAAAAGGTAATAAAGAGTATAACGGCAACGCTATTACAAGCGGTTCTGTTTCTGCGGGGCATTCTCAATTTTATGGAACAACATTTACCAACACCGGCTCTTCACCCGCATATGTAAACCTATATCTACAGAATTTAACAAATAGCAATAATGTGTATATAGGAACCACTTCCCCCAGTCTTACACATAAAGGATTATCTTCTTCTGTTCATCTGGCAAATAAGAATAAAGTCCGTGTGTATTTCCAGTGGGATAAGGCGAATATCTGGAAAGATCCAGGTTCGAGAACGTATGTTATCAGTGAAACTGCCGTCGGAACAAAAACGGTTACTCAGTTTAATACCACAACCAACAAGCTTGAAAACAAACCTGAGCTTAGTAATGTAACTACCTACTACGCTGACTTAGCTGATAATGCTGTTTCATTTTACTTTGCGACTGACGCGGGAGTAACAGGTAATGTTAATACGACTACCGGCGAAGTAACGCAGGCTTGGTATAGGACTAGAACAATTACTAATATTCAGGCAGAAAGAGGTTATTACTTAACCGGTACTGCGGACGATACAACATGGAATGCAAAGTATAATACATTCAGTGTTCCGGGTGGTTTAAGCATAAAAACAAATTTCGATAAGGCTGATATCAACAAAAACCAACATGCATATATCACGCTGAATAACGGAACAAACTACACAGGTGCTTCAGCAACATATACGTTAACTTCCGGCAATAATATTACGGTTAATAATAATACCGGATATATTACTGCTTCCAACTCGTTTGGAACCGGTACAAACATTGCTCAGATCACAACTACTGTGACAGGTGCTCTTGGAGATACAATGCAAGTTGTAACAAACATTAGCAATCCAACATCACTTGCCTCGGCGCCTGTTGCATTGAATGTTAAAGTGCCGGGAGCGACAACCGAAGAGGTTGACGGTCAGCAGGTTCAAACACCCGGAAAAGCCGAGATAGTTTGGTATATTGATAATTCCAATGGCACAGGTGCGGTATCCTTTAATAACGTTTATTACACCAAATAATGGCAAAGACAAAGAAAGAAAAAACAAATAAAAAGGGCAGAAACAAGGTACTCAGAGTTTTAAGGATAATAAAAAATGTTCTTTTGAGCGTCATTATCGTGTTTTTGTCGATCGTGCTGATCGTTTCGGTCATTTCAAGGATCACGGGCAATCCGCCCTCGCTGTTCGGGTTCTCGCTTTACCGCGTCAGCTCGGGCAGTATGCGCCCGGAGCTCGAGGTCAAGGATATAATCCTTGTTCGCAGCTGCGACGGGGAGGATGTTGAGAAGGGCGATATCATCTCGTATGTTCCGGAAACCGGCGAAATGAAGGGCAATATAGTTACCCACCGCGTTGAAAAAACGCCGTATAAGGTGGGGGATGAGTATTGGCTGGTTACGAAGGGCGACGCGAACGAGATAAGCGACGCGCCCATCAGAGCCGATCAGGTGAAGGGCAAGCTTATCGCGGAGCTGCCTTTCTTAAAAGTGATGTTCGACTTTTTCGCGACGCCGTGGGGCTTGCTGGCGCTGATAGCCTTGATTATCCTGGCGTTCTTTAACGAGATACTGGTTTTTGTAAAGTCGGTATTCGGCATCGGAACAGAGCCGGAGCACAAGGAAAGCGTTGATGATTTGATAAAGCGGTATCAAAGCGAAGGACAGGAAAAACAGCTTACGGACGCGGCGGAGGCGGCGGAGTCTGCGGAGAACGGTGCGGAAGAAAGCGCCGGGGAAGTTGCGGAAGAACCGTTAGAAGATGAAGCCGAAGCGGAGAAGGCGGAATCCGAGGTTTTGCCGGAGGAATCGGGCGAAACGGATGAAAAGGAGCAGGAAGAAACCCAATCGGAGGAATAAAAAATGAAAAGAATAATTGCTCTCGCGATTGCGGCTGTCCTGTGCATAGGCGTTGTTTTTGCCGGATGTGCTCCGAGCTTCAGCAAATCGCCCAACGAGTACGACGATATCCGCTGGATATCCTACGACTACAGTTTTTGTATCAAGCCCGCCGAGGACTGTACGGGTTTTTATAAGTACAACGACAAAAAGTACGACATAAAGGTCACCTTTGAAGGCTCGCGGCTCACCGCCGTTGATACCGGCAACAGCAACAAGGAGCTGTTCAATGCCGATTGGATTTACGAAAATAGCGACACCGGCAAGCAGCTGCTGTATATTTACAACATAAAATTCAACAAGGACGACTACGAGGAATTCAAATCCAATTTCGCGGAGTATGTTAATTTAAAACAAGAAAAGCTTGAACAGAGCGCGTCTGAATAGGCGCGCTTTTTTCAATTCGGTTTTATTTTGTAACCGCTCAACAATCACCCCTCTGTTCAAGCACGGACAAACATGAGATAATGTAACCGGGCAAAACAGTCCCCAAAAGTGCAATGGAGTAAATTGGA
>CACYPV010000028.1 GCA_902776375.1 uncultured Ruminococcus sp.
GTTTCTCGCGTATGGCTTACTTAGGTGTGCCTTTTTTAGTTTCTTTCTGATTTCTTTCACTATTTGTTGCTTGAAGTGTATTCGTTTTGCTCTTCTCTAATATCTATTCTACCGCATTTTTTGATTTTTCATTTTTTCTTACATCTAGCATCCAGCATCTATATTATCTCAAATCCATTGTCCCATTTAAAGGACAATGCTTAAATTTTTAGCCGTTTTTTCTAAACTTGCCTGATTGCTTAATGACGATATTATCAGGAGCGCCTATCAGGTTATCAGCATTTATAAATCTGTCTGCTATAATTCAAGAGCTTTGGCAAAAGCTGTGCCGCCGGAATATTTAGCGCTTTGTTATACAAACTAAATAACTGCGTGCAAGCAGCTTGCCTTTGCTTACACGCAGTTTTCTATGCGTTATTATTTACACACCCAACAACGGCTGGTCAAATTCAAACAACGCTTCGTTGATTTCAAAAATATCATACCGCTGATTTCGGATGAAGTATTCTACTATGACGTCAAATTTACTGCTTGGCGAGAGTGCGTAGCCGGCTTTGAGCAGCAAGTCTGTTGCTTCATCCAGAGGCAATTCAAGCGCAATAGCAAAACCGATCGCTGTAGGCTTGCTAGGCTTGTAACCGGGATTATTGCGGATTTTCGAGAACAGCTTGCGGTCAATGTTGGCTTTCTTGTAGCATTGCGCGTCAGTCATTCCCTTTTCGTCGATTTTGCGCAGCAGCATTTCGGAAAAACTCTCGTCTATACTGCCGACAACATCACGCAGATCTGCGGTTTTTTGTTTTGGAAACTGTACGTCAAAATACAGATTACTGCGCTCAATAAAATGCTCGTCGATGTATCTTTCATCAATATATTCGCGTATATCGGCAATAAGCTTTTTGCTGACTTGAAAGCTCTGCTTGTCGTAGACCACTATCGTGACAGTCATCTCGTTTTCAAGCAGAAAACGGCTGATCTCGCTCACCGCAATTCTCAGCGCTTCATCCTTGGGATACCCGTATACGCCTGCGGAAATCAGCGGAAACGCAACTGTTTCGCATTTATATTCCTTTGCGATCCGCAGCGAGTTGCGATAGCACGAAATCAAAAGCTGTTCTTCGCCGAAGCCGCCGCCGTGCCAGACCGGACCTACCGTGTGGATCACATACTTACAGGGCAGTTTATACGCTCCGGTGATCTTCGCTTCACCTGTTTTGCAGCCGCCGAGTTTGCGGCATTCTTCAAGCAAGCCCAGCCCTGCTGCGCGGTGAATCGCGCCGTCAACGCCTCCGCCTCCAAGCAGAGAATTGTTCGCGGCGTTGTCGATCGCGTCGCACTTTATCTTTGTAATATCGTTTCTCACAATTTGAATCGGCATGCAAACACCTCTTTTTTATTATAATACCACGCAGCGACTCGGAATTCAATATAATTATTCGCTTGACAAACCCGTTGCTTGCTGTAGAATATAATCAGAACGATTAGGAGCAGACTTATGAGCTATATCACCACAGTAACAGGCAAACACTTTTACCCGCTGAACCCCGATCAGCGGGATATCGACATTGAGGACATCGCCCACGCGCTGTCGCTTATTTGCAGAGCTAACGGACATTTCCGGCACTTTTATTCTGTCGCGCAGCACAGCATCGCCTGTGCCGAAGAAGCCGTTGCGCGCGGATATTCTTTGGAAGTGGCCCTCGGCTGTTTACTGCACGACGCAAGCGAGGCTTATCTGTGCGATGTGACGCGCCCCGTAAAAAAGCACATCCCCGCATACCTGCAGGCGGAGGAAAAATTGCAGGGCGTTATTTGGAAGCGCTTTATAGGCAGAGAGCTGACTAAAGCCGAGCAACAGCAGATCTTTGAGATCGACGATCATATACTCTCTATGGAATTCCACCTGCTGATGCCCGAGGACTTGAACGACGATTACCGCATGCTTCAAAGCGATTGCTTATGCGAATACAAAGACACGCAAGAGGTTAAGGCGCAGTTTATCCGATTACAGCGCATACTGCGCTATGAGCTCGCCATGCAGGATGCAGAGCGTTTACTGCGCACAGGAGAAGCCCCCGACAAGCTTAAAAACCGGTTAAATGAGCTGGAAACCTACTACGCAAGCGCTGAATGGAAGCAAGATTTTGAAGCCGACGAAGCCGGACTGCTCCCCAAAAAGCTGAAACGCGGCGTGCTTTCGGAGGACGGCATTTACGACCTGCTCGAACAGACGCATCACCATCATCCAAAGACATCACTTCCTCAAACAGAAAACACCGACTGATAATCTCGTGTCAATGTATTGATTAATTATGCTTTTCTTTTAAATCCTATTGACTATAAAGGTAAAAATCAATTATAATAAAAGTAGAAATTTTTGACAGGAGGTTATAATATGTCAAACAGAATCATAAGGTCGGAAAAATCATCATAGATGACGCGCTCAAAAACTGATCTCGCTGTCGTTGCGGTCCATTCCCTACATGCGATTATTGGCTTCGGAAAACGATTTCCGAAGCCTTTTTCTTTTGATCCGCCAAAATCTTGCTCCCGTTAAGCGATACTCATATTCAACCGCTTTTAAATCTCGGCTTTAATTATGTAAAAAAACCGGTTTTTGTTCATTATTAATAGAAAACTTGCCTAAAACTATTGATTAAGCGAATTGCCTATTTTTTCTAATCGTGTTATTATATAAAAAGAATCAGAGTTGTTAGTCGGATTTTAGCACTTTAACTAACAAAAATAAGGGGAAAGATCATGCGTGAAGCGATACATTTGAATAACGGCTGGGAATTCTCCCCTGAGTTTTCACAACTCTTTGCCGAGGGCAAGGGCGCCTGTGAAAGCGTCAGGCTCCCCCACACCTGCGCCGTTACCCCATTTCATTATTTTGACGAGAGCGCCTATCAGATGATCTGCGGCTATCGCAGGGTCCTCGACCTGAGCGGCCGCAATGGCAGGCGGGTGTTCATATGTTTTTCCGCCGCCGCGCACTACGCAAAGGTTTATCTGGACGGCGAGTTTGTCGGCGAGCACAAGGGCGGCTACACCTCCTTTGAACTGGAGCTGACCGAATATATCAAGAGCGATTCGCCTTTGCTGTGCGTCGAGCTCAACTCAAAAGAAGATCTCGACATCCCGCCGTTTGGAAAGGTCATCGACTACATGACTTACGGCGGGCTGTACCGCGAGGTGCGGCTTGAATACAGGGCGGAAAGCTTCATCTCGGATATATTCGCAAAGCCGAAAGTGCCCCCTAACATCAAAACCGGCAGCAAAACAAGTTCAAAGCTGATATCCGCGTTGAGGTTTGACGGAGTTATTGACTGCGATATCGATATCACGGGCGAAGCGGATAAGGTTTTGCTCACGGTCTTTGAGCAGGGCAAAAGCGAGCCGGTGGCTCAAAGCAGCTTTGCTGTCGGTACAGGGTATTCCGTAACGGTGCCGAAGGCGCGCCTGTGGGATATACTCAGCCCGCGCCTCTACACTGTCAAGGCGGAGCTGGAAAAGGGCGGCGAAATCGTTGACTGCATGACCGTCGAAACCGGCTTTCGCAGAGCGCATTTCAACAAAGACGGCTTCTTTTTAAACGGCAGAAGGGTCAAGATAAGAGGCCTAAACCGTCACCAAAGCTACCCCTATGTCGGCTACGCGATGCCGCGCTCAATGCAGCGGCTTGACGCGGACGTCTTAAAGCATGAGCTCGCCTGCAACGCGGTCAGGACTTCTCACTATCCGCAGTCGCAGCATTTTATCAAACGGTGCGACGAGCTCGGACTTTTGGTGTTCACCGAGATACCGGGCTGGCAGAATATCGGCGGTGAAGAATGGAAAGCCGCCGCCGTGAACATGACAAAAGAAATGGTGCGGCAGTACCGCAACCACCCGTCCGTCATTCTGTGGGGTGTGCGCATCAACGAGAGCGCTGACGATCACGAGCTTTATGTCCGCACTAACGAAGCGGCGCGCGCGCTCGACCCAACCCGTCAGACAGGCGGCGTGCGCTGTCACAAAAAAAGCGAACTGCTCGAGGACGTTTACACCTACAACGACTTTGTTTTTGACGGCAAGGGCGCCGGCTGCGAGAGCAAAAAGGCTGTGACCTCGGATATCAGCAAAGGGTATCTTATCACGGAATACATGGGGCATATGTACCCCTCAAAGGGCTTCGACAACGAGGAGCACCGCCTTGAGCACGCTTTGCGGCACGCCAAGGTGCTAAACGCCGTCAATTCCTTCGAAGACATATCGGGCTCATTCGGCTGGTGCATGTTCGACTACAACACCCACAAGGAGTTCGGGTCGGGCGACAGAGTTTGCTATCACGGCGTGTGCGACATGTTCCGCAACAAAAAGCTCGCCGCAGAGGTCTACTCGGTTTTCCAAAGCGAAACCCCTGTGCTAAAGCTCAGCTCGACCATGGATATCGGCGAGCATCCCGCCGGCAACCGCGGACGGGTGTACATCTTTACGAACGCGGACAGCGTAAGGTTTTATAAAAACGGCTGTTTTGTAGCAGAGTTCACGCATAAGGACAGCCCCCTTACGCATCTTCCCCGTCCCCCGATCGAGATAACCGATTATATCGGCTCACAGATAGAAGAAAACGAAAGCTTTACAAAGAAGCAGGCGCGATTCGTCAAGGATATACTGAACGAATCGACCCGCTTCGGCATGAACGAGCTATCAATAAGCGCCAAATCAAAGGCGGCATGGCTAATGGTCAAGTACGGCATGAGCTTTGAGCAGGCATATCAGCTGTACGGCAAGTACATAGGCAACTGGGGTGACAAGTCCCTTTGTTACCGCTTTGAAGCCATAAAAAACGGCAGGGTGATAAAGGAGCTTAACGTATCTGTTTTTGAAAGCCGCGTGCTGAATGTTTCTGCCGACCACACCGAGCTTATCGAAGACGAAACGTATGACGTCGCTCTTGTTAGGATACGCATGACCGACCAAAACGGCAACGACCTTCCGTTTTATAACGAGCCCGTAACAGCTACCGTCACAGGGGAAGCTAAGCTTATAGGCGATACTCCCGTAACGCTCAGGGGCGGTATGGGCGGCGTGTATGTCAGCTCGATCGGAAAATGCGGCAAAGCAAAGCTTACGATCTCTGCTCCTGGAACGCAGAGTGTAGAAATAGATTTCAGTGTCAAAATTAAGGAGGATGACAATGGATGATAAAAGCAAGGTGATCTTCGGGAATGAGATCAGCAAAAAGAACTATAAAAAAGCTGTGAATTCAAAGAAGAAATACATCAGCAAATACAGCGACGACAGCGAAACGGAATACACCGCAAAGCTGGTCGATAATCCCGTGCTGCACGATACCATGGGCGTTATCGACCTGCGGGTCAACGAGGGCGAGGGCGACATCCCCTTCGACAGCGAAAAGGGCGTTATCGTGGGCAACATCCGCATGGGCTTCGGTCACTACCGTATCTCAATGGCTATGGCGTCCGCCGCCCACGCTCTGGGATACACCCCCTACTGGATGGATCTCAACTCTTACAAGGACACCACCTGCACCAAGGTCATCTCCTCTCAAAACGATCTGTACAGCTTAGGTTCAAGGCTGTCGCAGAAAAGCACGATATTCAATAAGGTCGTGTGGGAGCCGATGAACTACGAGGGCTTCAGGCAATTGAGCTACAACTCCTCCGATCAAAAGAAAGCGGAGCTTATGGCGCCTGTGTTCTGCAACGTTCCCAAGGATATCCCGCTTATCGGCACCCACGTCTGGCCGGCTCAGGCGGCGCTGCACGCGGGCATGAAATACGTGGTGAACGCCATACCCGACAACTGGCCTATGGCTCTGCATCTGGCGCAAGGGGCGGTGCACACCGTTCAAACGCATCAAAGCTATATGGGCTACCGTATACTCAACGGCTTTAATAAAAAGACCATCCTAAATCCCATGCCCGCGTCCGACCTTGTGTACACCGGACATTATATCGACCACGAGCTTGTGGCGAACATCGAGCAGGACTGCGACGCAAGGCTTGCCCGCAAGCGCGGCAACAAACCCATGCGCTTCCTGCTGACTATCGGCGGAGCGGGAGCACAGCGCGAGCTGTTCGCCAAGATCATCAAATATATGCTTCCCTCTGTCAAAAACAAAAAAGCCGCTTTATACGTAAACGTAGGCGACTACAAGGCGGTATGGGACGAGCTGGTCGACCGTATCGACGGCCTCGGCGAGCTCAGCGTGACGCACTTCAACGACTGGAACGATACTACCGGCTTCTGCGAAAGCGCCATTGACGGCGAGGTCGAGGGCGTGCACGCCTTCTGGCACGAAAACATCTTTGAGGCGGTCTACTGCACGAATCTCCTTATGCGTTCTGCGGACGTGCTGCTCACAAAGCCCTCCGAGCTTGCTTTCTATCCCATCCCCAAGATCTTCTTAAAGCGCATAGGCGGTCACGAACGCTGGGGCGCCATACACAGCGCCGAAATGGGCGACGGCACGTTAGAGTGCGAGGACATCCCCCACATCCTGCAAATGGTAAAGCTCTTCCTGACCGAAGAGGACACGCTGGCTTATATGTGCGAGCGCATCAAAGAGAACAAAAAGTCAGGGCTTTACAACGGCGCTTACGAGGTAGTCAAGCTCGCTATGGGGCTGAAAGATAAGTAAAATAAAGCGGTCCATCCGCTTTTTAGGCAAACGATCAATATAAATAACGGAGGAAAAAATGAAACGTTTAACCAAACATCAAATGCGTATCTTCGCGGTAGGCCAGCTCGGATGGTCCACCTTAAGCGGTATCATCAGCGCGTGGTTCGTCACCTTCTATCTGCCCACTCAGAAAGATATCGAGAGCGGCGCCACCCAGTACATCGTGCCCGGCCTTGTCATCGGAGGATTCCTGACAGTGCTCGGTCTTATCACCGCGCTGTCCCGTGTTTTTGACGCGGTGACCGACCCGTGGATCGCCTCTCTGTCCGACAGAAGCAAAAACAAGCGCGGCAGACGCATACCGTTCATGCAGTACGCTGCGGTCCCGCTGTCACTCGTCACAGTGCTGCTGTTCTGCGCGCCCGTCAATATGATAAGCTCGTGGAACATTGTGTGGATCTCAATATTCATCGTGCTGTTTTACCTGTTTATGACCATGTACTGCACGCCCTACAACGCGCTTATTTCCGAGTTCGGCAAAACTCAGGACGACCGCATGTACATCTCCACCGCTATCTCTCTTACCTTCTTCGCGGGCACCCTGCTCGCCTATACCCCCTTCGTGTTCGCGGGCATGCTCCGCGGCAGCGTGGGCTTTGCGTGGAGCTACCGCATCTGCTTTATCGCGCTGGCGGTCATCTCCTGCATCTGCATGCTCATCCCCACCTTCTTCCTGAAGGAGAAGGATTTTGTCGAAACCAAGCCATCCAACGTCAATATGCTCAAATCTCTTTCCGCGACGTTCAAAAACAAGAATTTCCGCGTATTCGCAGGCTCCGACATCATGTACTGGGTGGGACTTACCATGTTCCAGACAGGTCTGCCGTTCTTCGTAAAGGTAAGCATGAATCTTGACGAATCTTTTACGCTGTATTTCTTAGGCGGCATGACCGTGCTTTCGGCGTGCTTCTATCCGATCGTATCAAAGCTCGTCAGAAAATTCGGCAAAAAGAAGCTCGTTATCACCGGCTTCATCGGTCTGGCTATCGCCTACGTCATAGCGGGACTTATCGGCGTAATAGGCACCACCGTTATTCCCGGCGTGGTATACGGCGTGGCCATCTGCGTTATAGCCGCGTTCCCTATGGCTCTGCTCGGCATCATTCCTCAGTCCATAGTCGCCGACGTCGCCGAGGCTGACGGTATCGAAACCGGCGAAAACCGCGAGGGCATGTTCTTTGCCGCGCGTACATTCGCCATGAAGTTCGGTCAATCGCTCGCTATGCTCGTGTTCACGTCGCTGGCTATCATCGGCACGACTCAAAACACGGACAGCAATGAGATCACCGCGTCCGTCACCGGTATGATCTTTGTCGGCTTTGTGGCTGTCGCGTTCTGCACGCTCGGAGCTATCATCCTCAGCTTCTACAACGAGAAGAAGATCATGTCGACAATAGAGAAAAAGAATAAGAAAAAAGAAAAGAATAAGCGCGGGTGATTTGATTGATTAAAATAATTGGCGAAAAACATCCCGCCTTTGTCCTGAGCACGGACAATACCGGCTACATTATCAAAATAACCGAAAGCGGTCATCCGGCGCACCTCTACTACGGGCGCAAGGTCGAATTCGACAGCGAAGAAGAGCTTGACTCGATCACAGAGAAGCGCGAGTTCGAGATCGGCAACGCGATAGTCTACAGCGAGGAACACCCCAAGGTGATGCTCGAGGACATGTGCCTCGAAATGTCGTCTTTGGGTCACGGCGATATAAGAGAACCGTTTATAGAGCTCATAAAGCCCGACGGCAGCCGCTCGTGCGACTTTCTGTACGAAAGCTTTGTCACGGACGACGCCCCTCCGTCGCTTACAGAGCTGCCCTGCTCCTACAGCGCCAACGGCAAGGGCGAGCATCTGTGCGTCACGCTTAAAGACGGCGTGCTCTCACTCGAGCTGCACTACTATGTCTATCCCGAGTGCGACGTCATAACGCGCTGCTCAAAGCTAATAAACAACGGGGATGAAAAGATCGATCTGCTCAGGCTTATGAGCGCGCAGCTCGACTTTGCCGGCGCAGGCTTTTGCGTGACTACCTTCCACGGCGCGTGGGCGCGCGAGATGAATAAATACACCGTTGCACTGCCCGCGGGCAAATTTGTGAACGAAAGCCGGGCGGGCTGTTCCTCCAACAGGGCAAATCCGTTCTTCATGGTGCATAGCTCCGGCGCGACGGAAACCTCCGGAGACGTCTACGGCTTCAATCTTGTTTACAGCGGCAGCCACTACTCCGCCTGCGAGGTAAACGCCTATGAAAAAACCAGAGTAGTCACAGGCATACAGCCGCAGGGCTTTTGCTTTGCGCTTGGCAAGGGCGAGCGCTTTGAAGCACCCGAGGCGGTAATGACATACTCTCCGCTCGGCTTTACGGGGCAGAGCGTGAACATGCACCGCTTTGTAAAAGCTCACATAGTCCGCGGCGAATGGAAAAGCAAAGAGCGCCCCGTGCTGCTCAACAGCTGGGAAGCAAGCTACTTTGACATCTCCGAACACAGCCTTGCGGCTATGGCAAAATCAGCCAAAGACCTCGGCATTGAGCTGCTGGTCATGGACGACGGCTGGTTTGCGGAGCGCAACGACGACACAAGCTCCTTGGGGGACTGGGAAGAAAACCCTAAGAAGCTGCCCGGAGGACTCAAAAGACTGTGTAAAAAAATAAACGCCGCCGGACTTGACCTCGGCATATGGGTCGAGCCCGAAATGGTGAACACACAGAGCAAGCTGTACAAAGCCCATCCCGACTGGGCTATGGCGGTTCCCGGACAGCTGCACAGCGAGGGCAGACATCAGCGCGTGCTCGATCTATGCAACCCTCAGGTAGTGGATTATATAATAGCGAAAATGACCTCGGTTTTTTCCGCTTCAAACATCAAATATGTCAAATGGGATATGAACCGCATCTTCTCTGATGTGTACTCGCCTTACTTAAAGGCGTCGCGGCAGGGCGAGGTCGCGCACAGGTATATCATAGGTCTGTATAAGATAATGCGCACCTTATGCACAAGGTTCCCGCACATCCTCTTTGAGGGCTGCGCCTCGGGAGGCAACCGAACAGACCTCGGCATACTGTGCTTCTTTCCGCAGATATGGGGCTCTGACAACACAGACGCTTTGTGCAGGTCGCATATACAAGAGGGCTACAGCTACGGCTATCCCCAGTGCTGCATCAGCGCCCATGTCTCCGCTTCTCCCAATCACCAGACCCTGCGCTCCACTCCGCTTGATTCAAGGTTCAACATCGCCTCGTTCGGCGTTTTGGGCTATGAGCTCAAGCTAAAGGATATGCGCTCTTATGAAAAGGAGCAGACCCGCGCGCAGATCGCCCTGTACAAAGCGTGGCGCGAAGTCCTGCAATACGGGCAGTTCTATCGCGTGAGCTCCGGCAACGTCCACCAGTGGATGATCGTCGCTAACGACAAAAGCAGAGCTGTGGGAGTCATGTTTCAAGAGCTTATTCAGCCCAACACCCAAAGCTTCCGCTTTTATGCAAAAGGGCTCGATCCCGACCGCACCTACCGCTTCAGCAATATCCCCGGCAGGGTCAACGTCAAGCAGTTCGGCAGTCTTATCAACACTGTCTCGCCTGTCAACATCCGTCAGGACGGCGTAATGCACAATCTTATTGCAAAATTCGTCAAGATGGGCGCAGAGACAGAAAGCCAAACCGCAAAGGGCAGTGTTTTCATGAACTGCGGCGTCGCGTTAAAACCGCAGTTCTCCGGCACGGGCTTTAACGAAAACGTCCGGGTATTCCCCGATTTTTCATCGAGGATGTACTTCTTTGAGGCTGCGGATCTGTAAACAAACACAAATAAAAAAGCAAGGGGTTGCCGTCAAATCTTTCGATTGGCGGCAGCCCCGTTTATTATTTATCATTATTTTATTGATGCAATAAATGCCTTGAACGCCTCTTGTCCCTTTTGATCGCGCTTGAACACGCCCGCGTCGCAAAGCACCTGTTCAAACACTTTGCCCACTTCGTATCTGATGATATCCATGGCGTTATCTTCATCAAACTCCGGGTGGTTTCTCATTATCTCCTCCGCCCAGTCCGCGTGGCTCAGGGTGCTTGGGTCGTCTCTCAGGTCGGCGCCGTTCAAAAGCGCGGTCCTGACCTTTTCAAGCTCCGTGGCAAGCCTTGCTGGCAGCACCGCCAGTCCCATGACCTCGATAAGTCCTATGTTCTCCTTCTTGATGTGATGGAGCGACGGGCGGGGGTGGAACACCCCGAGCGGCCTTTGCTCGGACGTGATATTGTTCCTGAGCACAAGATCGCACTCAAAATCTTTATCTCGCATACGGGCTATCGGGGTTATCGTATTGTGAGGCACGCCGTCGGTAAAGGCGAATATACCTGCGCTTTCATCCAAATACGAACGCCATTTTGCAAGTATCTTCGCGCAGGCTTTGCAAAGCTCCTCTTTGTCCTTTGAGCGCAGGCGGATGACCGACATCGGCCACTTCAGCGTCGCGGCTTCAACGCCCGCGAACTCCGGCAGAACGAATTTATATTTCTCCTCGGCCTTAGCCATAGCAAAGGTGTAGCAGCCGCCCTGAAAATGCTCGTGCGAAAGTATCGAGCCGCCGACTATCGGCAAATCGGCGTTTGAGCCGACAAAGTAATGCGGGAACCTGTGTGTGAAGTCAAAAAGCTTTTTGAAGACATCGGCGTCGATGACCATCGGTATGTGCTTGCTGTTGAACACTATACAATGCTCGTTGTAGTAGCCGTAGGGCGAGTATTGCAGATACCACTCGCCGCCCCCGATTTCTATCGGGATCGGGCGCAGATTTTGCCTTGCGGGATGATTCTGGTTTCCGGCAAACCCCATATTCTCGGTGCAAAGCTGGCACTTTGGATATGCCGTCGAGGCTGTCGCCCGCGCCTTTTCGATATCGCGCGGATCCTTCTCGGGCTTTGAGCGGTTTATCGTGATATCAAGGGTGCCGTAGTCTGAATCATACGTCCACTTAAGATCCTTCGCTATCCTGCCCGCGCGTACGTAGTTGAGCTTTTTGCTGTTATCATAATACCAGTCCGTGGCGTTCGCAGGAGAGCCGGCGTAACGCTTTTCAAATTCACGTATTATGTCGCGCGGCAAAGGCGTGACTATGCCCATAAGCTTCGTGTCAAACAAATCTCTGTTTGCTGCCGTGTCCTCTATAACGCCTTTCTCGCAGGCAAAGTCAATAAGCGGTTTTAAAATGTCGTCAATGCTTTCTTCCGCTTCGCCTGCGGGCGCGTCCTGCCAGTCGTATACATGCAGAGCGTCCATCAGCATATTGCGGATGACTATCTCGTCCGTTTTGTCGATCAAATCGTTTTTGATAGAATAGTTTATCAGTTTTTGAATGTTCTCGCAAATCATTGCGCGCCTCCTAAATCACCTTGACCGGTCCTGTCGGACGGATATAAAGCACGCGGCAGCTCCCTTTACCGAACAGCGCGTCCATCTTCTGTATATATTCCTCTGTCTTTTCTTTTTTAACAAACGCCTGTACCGTTCCCGCAAAGCCGCCTCCGTGTACTCTTACGGCGGCGTCATCGCCCAAGGCGAGCCTGCTCATCATAATTGCGAGCGGTATGCCTTGACTCTCCGGTTTTTTTGTCGAGTACAAATTCTGCAGCAGCTCCGACGACGATCGGGCTGAATGCCTGTAAAGGCTTAAAAACCTTTCGATATCGTTTTCTTCAAGCGCCTTTGCTTCCAAAAAGGCGCGTTTGTTTTCATTAAAAAAGTGCACGGCTCTCAGTATCGCGCGGTCTGAGCATACGCCGTATAAATTCGGTATAGCTTTATAAAAGCTCTCCTCGTCCACTTCTCGCAGAACTTCTTTGCCAAAGTATCGGGCGATCGCCTTCATCTCTTCGGGCACCGCGATATAGTCGACGGTAAGGTCGGCGTGGCTGCCCTTCGTGTCCGTTATGCACAGGTCGTAACCCGCACTGTCAAAGTCAAAATCTATCTTCTTTACATACGGCGCTTCCTCGTCCTTGAAATCGATAAACGCCAGGCCGCCCACAGCGCACGCAAGCTGGTCGAGCAGTCCGCTGCCTTTGCCGAAATACACGTTTTCGGTGTACCTGCCGATCTTTGCCATTTGGATAGGGTCAGCCTTGCCCCCGTTATATTTTGTGTTGATAACAGCGCACAGCAGAGTTTCGAACGCCGCCGAGGACGACAGTCCGCTGCCCGAGAGCACGTCGGACGTGCAGTACATGTCGATACCGCCGACACGCACGCCCATATCAAAAAACCGTGACGCTGCTCCGCGTATAAGCGCGGTGAAGCTTCCTTTCTCATCATCGCGCACGGACAGCTCCCCAAGCCCGACCTCGCTGAAGCCGTAGCCCTCCGAGTACACGCGTATCACGCCGCCATTATTAAAAGAAACGACTGCTATGATATCAAGGTCAACAGCCGCCGCCAGAGCGCAGCCGCGCTGATGGTCGGTGTGGTTGCCGCCGATCTCCGTCCTGCCGGGAGCGGAGAATATTTCGGCATCGTCCGCTCCTTTGAAAATCTCAAAGAATCTGTCCAAAGCCTTTTGGTACCGCTCTCTCTGATACGTGAGCCTGTCCTCGCAAAAGCCGTACAGCCGCGCCAGATTTCGGGAAAATATTTCGCTGTTTTTTATTTCATTGAGCTTCATGTTTATCCGATCCTGCCGATGTATTTTTTACAAATCGATTATACCACTTTTAAGGCTTTTTGTCTATCCCTAACGGCAAAGCAAAAATGGTGTTTCGATATAATGGCAAAGAAAAAGCTGCGTACCGATGTACTCGGCACACAGCTCAAAAGCGGTTTTGCAAAACCGATTAAACGCTTAGCATTAATCAAGCTAACTTTTATTCAAATCTTTACGCATCCTCAGAGTGGCGGTCGCCCACCTGGAATTCGTCGGCGTGCCGGAACATATAGAGCACGGTGATGGGCTCCTGTCCCGTGAGCTTTTGGAAGTCGTCGGTATGGATAGCCATTTTGCCCATAAAGATACCTCCTGTTAAATATTTTTACGGTTTCGGTCAACCGTATCTACACTTCTATTTAACCATATCCGCCGGCAAAAAACAATAGCTTTACAAAAAAAGTACGCACTCAAGGCAGATTTTTTGCTCTATATCAACACCCCGTTGCAGTGATCGATCTCGTGCTGGATGATCTGCGCGGCAAAGCCCGTGTATTGCTTGGTTTTCCATTGAAACTCGCCGTCCTGATATTTCACCTTGACCGTTCTGTACCGCGTGGTTTTTCGAGGCGCGCCGAGCAGCGACAAACACCCCTCCTCCGTCTCATACGGCGCGGCTTTCGCGACGATCTCGGGGTTATACATCACGGTAAATCTGCCGCTGTCGTTGAACGCGATGACGCGCACGGTTTTGCCTATCATATTCGCCGCCATGCCTACGCAGGTCTCGCGGTGCGCCATGAGCGTGTCGAGCAGATCACGCGCGACGGCGGCGTCCTCTTTTGCCGCGGGCTTTGATTTGATCCCCAAAAAGAACGGGTCGTGTACTAATTCTCTAATCATGATTTGACCTTCTTTTAGTATTTATAATCAAGCGAGTGTTTTTACGGGAATGGGTTTATCCCGTAATTTTTTGATATCCTGCGGGGGTCACAAGGGTTTGACGCTCGACTGTCCTTTCCGGCTCGACTGTCCGCTCTTCCAAATGAAATACTTCCGGATGATTGATCGTTTCTTTATGCGTATGTTTTGGAGTGTCTGTAAATTGCCCTGTCGGGATCTCGTCTGTTTGCCTTTTTTCTACGCCGATCGTTCCCGGAGGCGCGTCTGCATATAATGGACAATCCTTCATTACGTGTCTATACATATCTCTGACGTCATATTCCTGACCGTCTTCGAAATACATTATTTTGCCGCACCTTCTACAGAAATACGCTTCTCCGCTCCTGTATACGGGAACATAATCGGAGATCCGGATCGTTTCCATTTGCCCTGTTGGAATTTTATCGGTTTGTCTGTTGTTTGAATATGAGCCGTATGCTCCATAATTATACAAAGGCAGAGATTCGTCATAGAAAACCTCTGTTCGCAAGTAATTTCCTTGTTCGTCTTTCTCCCCTGTATAGATAGTTACGCTGCCGTTTGGTCGCACAAAGACTTTATTTCCAAAACCATCAACAACATATCTCAATGGTTCATGTGTTGTTGCAGGGAAAACCCCTCCACAGTGTAAGGTTAAATGTTGTTGTGCATCTGCATTTGACATCGGTTTTCCATTGTCTTCTAATAGAGTCATTCCACAGTCATTACAAACATTGCTTCTGCCGCTTCTATAAATACATCTATACTCTTCTTCCTCGACATGGTCGATAACGTCTACTTCTTCATCGAACGCCTCTTGATCCACGACCTTAACCGTTTCGGTCTTTGCCGGAATCGTTTCAAAGGTCGTTTTGTAAACTGCCTCACGCCACCGGTAAACCGGATCTCCGATCTGATAGGTATCAAGCTCGCCCGAGATATCAAACCGCGCCAAAAACCGTTGCAGGACAGCAACATCATTGATCCCGATTTTGCCGTCGCCGCTCAGGTCAATGATAGCATTATCCGCTACCACGCTCAACACGTTTTCGTCCCGAAATTCCGCCAAAATACGCTGGAGCGCGGTGACGTCCTGCACATTGACAAGCTGATCCATATTGACGTCGGCAAACAGAAGATCGGGATGTGCCTGACTGCTTGAGCCTGATTCGGCAAAAAAGGACGGCGTAGATACAACTGTCATGCACACCGTTATACCTAGGCAACAAAGCCTTTTCATCATTTTCATACTTTTCCTCCATTGACTTTAGTGTATATTATCATAACATAAAGTCAGAACTATTGCAATAGAAATTAAGCAGTCGTGTTTTTATCTCTGTCGATTATGCGGTCACAGAACACGCGGTTTTTTCTTTAGGATCTTGACAAAGCCCGCGCATATTTATACAATTGATTTAGAAGAAACCCGAAACAAAAAACTACAAAAGGAGCATGATGCTATGTTAGGAAATTTCAGCTACAAAAACGCGACAAAGCTCTATTTCGGAGACGATTCTCTGAAATACCTAAACGACGAGCTGCCCAAGTACGGCAAGACCGTACAGCTCATCTACGGCGGCGGTTCCGTAAAGCGCAACGGCATTTACGACGCGGTCGTGGACATCCTCAAATCAAACGGCAAAAACATCGTCGAAGACGGCGGCGTTATGCCCAACCCGACCGCCGACAAGCTGCGCGAGGGCGTGCAAATCGCGCGCGAAAACAAGGTAGACCTGCTGCTCGCTATGGGCGGCGGCTCCTGCTGCGACTACGCCAAGGCTGTTTCCGTTTCGGTAAACTGCGACGACGACCCGTGGGAAAAGTATTACATCCGCTTTGAAGAGCCCGACTGCGAGCTCATCCCCGTCGCCTGCATACTCACCATGGCGGGCACAGGCTCCGAGATGAACGCCGGCTCGGTAATCACCAACCACGACCAAAAGCTCAAGATCGGCCACGTTTTCGGCGAGGAGGTAATGCCCAAGTTCTCCATCCTCAACCCGAAATTCACCATGTCGCTGCCCAAGCGCCAGATGGTAGCCGGCATATACGACATTTTCAACCATATCTGCGAGCAGTATTTCTCCGGCGAGGACGACAACACCTCCGACTATATCGCCGAGGCGCTGATGAAGTCCGTTATCCACAGCTCGCTCATCGCCGTTGAAAACCCCGAGGACTACGAGGCGCGCTCAAACATCATGTGGACGGCTACATGGGCGCTCAACACCCTGATCGCCTGCGGCAAAGAGACCGACTGGATGGTGCACATGCTCGGTCAGGCGGTCGGAGCTATCACCGACGCGACCCACGGCATGACCTTAGCCGCGGTATCCCTGCCCTACTACAAAATGATAATGCCCTACGGGCTCCCCAAGTTCGTCCGCTTCGCCACTGAGGTTTGGGGCGTTGACCCGAACGGCAAGACCGACGAACAGATCGCATGTGACGGCTTGGCGGCTATGGAAGCGTGGATGAAGCAGATCGGCGTCACAATGAACATCACCGATCTCGGCGCGGACGAAAGCATGATAGAAGCTATAGCCGACGCCACCATCATCCTCGACGGCGGCTACAAGCAGCTGACCCGCGACGATGTTGTCACCGTATTGAAAGCCAGCTTATAAAAGCGCGCTTTTTCCTGTCTAAAACGCAAAACACCCCGCAGTTAAGATAAAACATCTGCTTTTATCTTTTCCTGCGGGGTGTATTTTTTTACAGTATTGACTTGTAATTGTCAAAAAAAGCAGGCTTATCGACTTCTGTCACCAGAACGACATTGTAATCAAAATCGTTATCTGCCGAGTCATAAGTGAAGCCCTCTTTGTAGAAGAGCACCTCTGCGTAGGTTTCGCCTACATCAACGATACAGCTCGCGTGCGTGTTGATGGTCGACTTGATAAAATCGGGAAACAGCACGCACATCATGGCAAGCGAGTCACAGTTCATAACGGTCTTGCTGCCGTTGCCCCTGTAAAACTCACGGATCTTTCCAAAGGACTTTGCGACAAACTCTCCCGTTTTGCCCTTCGCTTCCAGCTCCGCGAACTCTTCATCCGTCCACTCAGCCTCGCCGTCGCACACATCCAGACCGATAACGGTTATAGGCAATCCGGAATCCAACATGATCTTATAGGCGGGAGCGTCGGCGTACACATTAAACTCCGCGACAGGCGATGCGTTTCCTGCGCCTAAACCGGACGTGCCCATCGACCATATCCTTTTGACCTTTTTCATCGCGTCCGGGTCTTTCTTGATGGCTTTGGCGATATTTGTCGCGGGGCCGAGCATGACGATCTCCACCTCGCCGGGATCCGCCTTGACCGTATCGATGATAAAGTCAACAGCGTCGCCCTCGGCAGCCTGTTTTTCCGGGTGGATCAGATCCGCGTCGCCCATGCCGTCGTTGCCAAAAACGCTGAACGCTGTTTTCTCCGTGCCGTCATAGGTTTCGTCAGAGCCCTTATACACCGGCGCGTCGCAGTTCGCTTGCTCCAAGGTCTCCAAAACGTTCTTTGTGCCCTGCTCCAAATCGACATTTCCGAGCAATACCGTTATGCCGAGGATATCTACATTCGGCTGTTTTGCGGCGAGAAGCAGAGCGGAAGCGTCATCCGCTCCGGTGTCGGTGTCTATGATTATTTTTCTGTGTTCCTGCGAGGAATACAGCGTCGCCTGATCGGCGGTCGCCTTTTTTGCGGGTTCCGCCGCGCTCGAACCGGAGCCATTGCCGCAGGCGCAAAGTCCCGCGCACATTGAAACGGCTATCGCGGCGGCAAACAGCATGTTAAGCTTTCCGTGTGGTTTCATCTCGATCCTCCAAAGCTGTCATATCCATAATTCCGCTAATATAATAATCGATTTCACAGGCTTCGTCAAGACTCGGCTTTCACTTTGAACTATTTATGCAGTTTTCGATCATTTTCCCTTTGGCGCGCTGATCGCTTTTATCGGGTAATTATCAATGGCAAACGTGCTTTTATCCAACTCTATCTCGGGAACATCCTTATTGTTCTTTAAGCCTTCGGCGCATTGCTTGTACGCGCTTTCAAGCAGGCTGTCCTTCCGCTCGGTCATATCCGTCCACTTGCCGTCCTTGTACAAAAAGCTCTCGCCCTTATTGACAATGCCTTTCACGGACATGCCGCCGAAAAACTTCGTGCTGTACGGGAACACCTCGGTATAAGCGCCGCCGCGCCTGACCGTCAGAACGACGGAATAGAGGTCTCCCTTTTTTAAACCGTATTCGCCTTTCAGGTCGATAACATGCGAGCCCGCGTATTTATGCGAGCAAACACCCTTTTCAAGCAGCGTGCCGGACGAGGGGTCGTCCTTCTTCACATCCTTGTAGATCTCGTAAGTCACCTCGGCGTCGGGAAAGGCGGTTCTGTATTCAAGCTGATACAGGCTCTCGTCCTCCTCAGCATCAAAGATATTCGCCATTTTGGTTTCCGTATCATATTCGGTCGTGCCATACCACTGCGTCATCATCAGATCGTACTGGTCGTAATCGCGCGCGGCATGCTTAGCCTCTTTGCCGTTCTCAAAAACATAGCTCATGGCGGCTAACAGACAGTGATCGTAATAGGATACGTAAACGTAACCGTCGTCGATATTGCCGTCGAATGCGGTCAGACCCCAGCTGTTTTTGATGATGAGAGCGCCGTTTCCGGGAGGCGTCGAGCCCTCGACCACCGTGCCGTCCGATTTTGTTTTGGAGAATTTATCCTTTGAAAAGTCATCGTCATAGCCAACGACAAGCACCGCGTGATTCGGCTCTTCGTCGCCGCTGTAGTAAGAAGCGCGCCGTTTGCCGTTGTATCCGGGATTGGAGGCGTTTAGGGCAACGCAGACGCCGTGTCCCTGATAAAGCTCACTTTTGATGGCGTCTACGCCTTCCTGATTGAAATAATAGTTTCCGTCCGCGTCGATTTTGGCAGGAGTCGGCAAAACACGGCTGTCCTTGAACAGCGCGGCGACCGGCGCGCTGCGGTATTCGGCGTTGACGGGAAGCTGCCATTCGACAGACGCTTCGTCGTTATACGCATAGGGGTACTCGTTCTTTACGCTGACGCTCTCGTCGACGGGACCGAAGCCGCAGCCGAACAGATTCGCTGTCTGCACAAACGGTCCGCCGATAAAATACGGGGTCAGCTCGTTTCCTTCTTCCGCTTCCTTGGGGTCGAAGCCCTCGCCGACCTGAGAGGCGCGCACCTTACCCTTTACGATGTCGTCCTTTGTCATTCCGTGGAACATATACCACGCGATGTATTTTTCGGAAAAATTGACCTGCTCGTTTTTCTCGCCTGCGGGCACGCCCATATCGTTGGCGTACAGATATGCGCTTTCGGCAGCGCCGGCAAGGGCGAACGTCCAGCAGTCGCCCCAGCGCTGACACTTGACGGGAGTGACGTAGTTTTTGCCGTCAACGTTTCGCAAATCGAATTTCGCGGGCAACTTTCCGACGTCCGCTTTCACGGGCTCGGTTTGGCTCGTCGCGGAGTCTGCGGTAGCTTTTGACTCATCGCCGCCCGAGCTGCCCGAACCGGCGCAGCCCGTCGCGGCTGACGTCAAAACAAATCCGCTCAATAAAACGGCAATTACTTTTTTCATATTTCTTTTTCCTTTTTTATTCGTTCTCATATATAATACTCAGCAGCGCCTGCGGAAGCTCCTGTACATATGACATACCGCGCCCGTCGTTTGACGCGGCAAACAGATACACGTCACGCTCGGGATTCAAATAATCCACCGCGCCGAAGTGCGGCGCTATCTGCCCGACATGACCCACGCCGTCATACGGCATATGCCACAGTCCGTAGCAATAATCCTCCACGCTGTAAGGATTGATATTTTCCCTCATTTGACGGAAGGATTCGGACGAGATGATCTCCCCTCCGCTCAGTCCGCGCATCCACTTGTCCATATCCTCGGCGTTTGACACTATGTCGCCCGCGCCCTTTGCAAGCCCCGGAGCAGTCGTTTCGTTCAACAACTCCGTTTTTGACATCGCAGCCGCCCAGTCGGGGTTATCCGGTATTTCTTCCAAAAAGCCGGTATGGGTCATACCGAGCGGTTCAAAAAAGCTTTTCCTCAGAAACTCGTGATACGAAACTCTGCCCAACTGCTCAACTATATCGGCAAGCAGGAAGAAGTTTGAGTTTGAATACTCATAGTCCTCGCCCGGCTCAAAATGAAGCTCCATTGCGAACACCGCTTCCTTTATTTTTCTTACGTTCTCCGCTTCGTTCGAGCCCAGCGTGGACGGATCCAAAAAGTCCATATAGTAACTCGGTATTCCGGAGCTCATGGTAAGCAGCTGCTTGACAGTGATCTTTTTTCCCTCCTTATACTCGGGAAAATATCTGTCAAGCGTATCGTCAACGCTCAGTTTGTTTTGCTCGCAAAGCAGCATGATCGCAGCGGCGCAGAATTGCTTTGAGGTTGAAGCGAGCGGCAGTGAAGCGTCTATCGTCAGCGGTTTTCCGTTTTCGTCGTTGCCGCTTACATACTGATAAACAGGCTCGCCGCCCTTGGTTATCTGCACGACGCCGCTGAAACTCTTAGTTTTCAGCGCTTCATCAAGACGGGCTTTCAAATCAGCCGCAAACGTTTCCTGCGTTGCCTGTGTTTCCTGCGCTTCCGTCACCGACTCAGCGGAGGTTTCTTTACCTTTTGAACTTTCGCTTGATCCGCAGCCGGCAAATGCGGTAACCATAACGGCGCTCAATGCTAAGGCTATAATCTTTTTCATGTTATCTCTCCCTTTCGTTTTAACTATATAATAAGCAGTGCAGGGGCAAATATCAATCAACTGTTTAATCGTTTTTTCAACCAAAAAGAGGTTATAACAACTGTTGGTTTAAAAAATAGGCTTTTCTCTGTCACACATGCCGAAAATCGGGTACTGACACCCTTTGGCTATTTCGTCCGCATAGCAGAGCAGCGGAAGCACGTTTGCTTCAAAGCGAATGATATAAGAGTTGATCTCACCGTCAACGGACGCGATCTTCATCGGGTGCACGATTTTTTTATCGCAAAGAGTATTCATGCACCGCTCGACCTCGCTCGTATCAAGCCCCGTTCCCCTGCTTATAAGCGACTCGGTAACCGGAATGTTTGACACGGTGTAAAGATAGTAGATTATCTTTAGGATTTTTTTGTCGGCAAAAAGCGCAAAGACCTGCCTTATAGCCTCCTCACTTTCAAAGAATGAAGGGATGCTGTCGCTGTGCGGGCGCAGCATCAGGAAGAAATAGCGAAAATCGTCTGAAAGCCGCGCCAAAGCCAGACCGTCGTCGCGCAGAAGCTTGGCAAGAAAATCGGTGCGGTGATCGCTTTTGGAGCCGGTGCCGCTAATAAAAGTATCGACAAAATTATCCGAAAAGCTCTCGTCGCCTGTCAGTCCCAAGATCATCGACCAGCAATAGTTGAAGGCAAAGCGGAAGGCTTCGTCGCCCGGCAGCCTGCTCAGCTTTTTTGTCATGATAAGCTGCAAGTCCTGTTCCTCCCTGCCGAAAAGCGAATCGATATCCACGTCGAGCGCGTCCGCGATAAGCGGCAAGACCTCCGCGTCGGGGGTGCCTCCGCGCTCCCATTTTGAGACCGCCTGAGTTGTGACCCCGATCATACTGCCGAGCTTTTCCTGAGTGTATTTCTTTTGGATACGATATTTCTTGATTTGCTCACCGATAACGCTCATTCTCAACCCTCCGTTGATTTTATGCTCCTATTGTATCAAATCAAACACCGTTTGTCTATACATTTGCGCTAATGCTTCACAGAGTTTTTGCGTTTCGCCGATATAACGCAAAAAAGCAGCTCCCCTAAACAAGAGCTGCTTTTTGCCCGATAAACGCTGTCAAATCGTCATTCTCACTCCAAAGCGGCTCAGGAGCTGCAAAAGCAGATGGAGAAGGAAGCCCGTAAGCAGATGCGTGAGGCGAAGAAAGCGGATCGTAAGCAAAAGATTGAAGAAAAGCGCGCTGAGATCAGAGCGAACCTTGACGGCTTCAAGGCAAAATTCCAAAAAGCATAAGAGCGTGACCCTCTTATTCTGACAGCTGCGACATATCTGCTCCCCCGAAAGTCAATCAGAAGCTGGCTTTCGGGGGTATTTTTATGTCATATTGTACGAAATTTCAAAAAAATATTGATTTTATTAAAAAAGCTGTCATAATAAAAGGAAGGGAAATATCGCAAATGAAGGAGTTATTCTAATATGCTGAATAATGTGCTTGACAAATTCAGAAGCACCATCAATAACGCTTCGGACAATCTCTCCGCTACCGTGCAGAACATCGCGGAGACTAACCGTAACAAAAAGAAGCTCAGCCTTCTGAAAATGATGATGAAGAGCGAGATCAAACAGATGGATCGCGTTTACACCGAGCTGGGTAAGGAATACTATAAGCAGCTCAAGAAGAGCGGGAGAAAACCTGCCGACCAAAAGCAGCAGGAGCTGCTGAAGAATCTCGACGACAGCATGGCGAAGATCACCTATGCCAGAGATTGCTACCGCGCGATCATGGAAAGCGAGAGTAAGGCTTCCGGCGAGGACACGGCAGAGCAAAGCGCTCCGATAGAAGAAGCAGAAAAAGCTGTTCCTGTCGCTGAAGAAAAACCGGTAAGC
This sequence comes from uncultured Ruminococcus sp., assembly GCA_902776375.1. Classification (GTDB taxonomy): domain Bacteria; phylum Bacillota; class Clostridia; order Oscillospirales; family Acutalibacteraceae; genus Ruminococcoides. Next base: position 22,872 of record CACYPV010000028.1, read on the forward strand.
GTTGCCCCGGTCGTCGAGGAAAAACCGGTAACCACCGCTCCGGTCGTCGAGGAAAAGCCGATAAGCGTTCCTCCGGTCGTTGAAGAAAAACCGATAAGCGTCGCTCCTGTCGTTGAAGAAAAGCCGGTAAGCGTCGCTCCGGTCGTCGAACAGAAGCCGGTCGCTCCCGCTGTCGTTGAGGAGAAGCCGGTCGCTCCCCCGGTCGTCGAACAGAAGCCGGTCGCTCCCGCTGTCGTTGAGGAGAAGCCGGTCGCTCCCCCGGTCGTCGAGGAAAAGCCGATAAGCGTTCCTCCGGTCGTTGAAGAAAAGCCGCTAAGCGTCTCTCCGGTCGTCGAACAGAAGCCGATCGCACCCGCAGTCGTTGAGGAGAAGCCGGTCGCTCCCGCTGTCGTTGAGGAGAAGCCGGTCGCTCCCCCGGTCGTCGAGGAAAAGCCGATAAGCGCCGCCCCGGTCGTTGAAGAAAAGCCGCTAAGCGTCGCTCCGGTCGTCGAACAGAAGCCGGTCGCTCCCCCGGTCGTCGAGGAAAAACCGGTAAGCGCCGCCCCGGTCGTTGAAGAAAAGCCGCTAAGCGTCGCTCCGGTCGTTGAAGAAAAGCCGCTAAGCGTCGCTCCGGTCGTCGAACAGAAGCCGGTCGCTCCCGCGGTCGTTGAGGAAAAACCGGTAAGCGTTCCTCCGTTCGTTGAAGAAAAGCCGGTAAGCGCTCCGGAGAGCAAGGTTGACGGACTCCGCGGTATAGCGGCTGTCGGCGTCGCAGGGATCGCCAAAGAGACGGTGCAAAGCGCTGCCGTAGTCACCGAGAAAAAGATGCCTATCGCCGACGAGAAAAAAGCGGTAAGTACCGCTGACACAGCCGATGGCAAGGTCAAAAAAGTCAGCAAGGATCTTGAGACGCTGAAGCGAGATAATCGCCGTCTGCGTGAAGTGCTTATGAAGATCGCCAAAACAATGATGGCTGTCGGCTCCGCTGACAATGATAAGGAAAATCCCGACGACGCGTCCTGATTTTCTCTGCGGATATTCAATCATCAATCAAAACCACCCGTTAAACGGGTGGTTTTGATTTTCTATTGTCTACTTTTTACGGGGCTGTTCAAACAAGAGCTGCTTTTTGCCCGATAAACGCTGTCAAATCGTCATTCTCACTCCAAAGCGCCCAGCATCTGCGCGGGATTATCCGCCGCCTTTACCTTGCCGAACGCCTTGACGATAACGCCGTTTTCGTCGATAAGGTAAGTCGTGCGAACCACGCCCATGCTCACCTTGCCGTAGTTTTTCTTCTCCTTCCAAACGTCGTAAGCCTGAATGACCTCTTTATCGACGTCGGAGAGCAGCGTGAACGGCAGACCGTATTTCTCCTCAAATCTTTTGTGCGAAGCGACGCTGTCCTTGCTCACGCCCAGCACCACCGCGCCCTTCTCGCGAAACTGCGGATACAGCTCGCCGAACGCGCACGCCTGCTTGGTGCAGCCGGCGGTATTGTCCTTCGGATAAAAATATAAAATGACCTTCTGCCCCCTGTAGTCGGCAAGGGAATGTGCCTCGCCGTTCTGGTCGGGCAACGTGAATTCAGGCGCCTGCGTGCCGATTTCCAACATAATTACAACCTCCGTTTATTTTTTCTTTGCAAAAATCTCTGTCAGCCTTTTCCGCGAAAGATTATTTACAGCACCTTTTCCATGCCGATCTTCTGCGGTACAAGCCCCATTGCCTCGTAAAACTTCATCGCTCCCGGGTTGCAAGTCCACACGTTCAGAGTCACGTTGTAGCAGCCCTGCTCCCTCGCGTAAGCGATAACATGATCGTACAGTGTCTTTCCCACGTGCTTTCCTCTGGCGGCGCTGTCAACGCAGATATCGTCGATATACAGCGTTTTTATATCGGTCAAGACCGAGCTGCCGAGCTCCTGCTTGTGTACGCAGAACGCATGCCCCAGCGGCACGTCGTTTTCATCCACGCAGACGAACACAGGGGTTTTATCGTCCTGCAATATGACCTTCAATTCCTCCGCGCCGTATTTCGTCACGGGGCCTTTAAAAATATCCGGTCGTCCCAGATGATGCACCATGTCTACCTGCACCAGCAGCTCAAGTATCTTCGGTATGTCCTTTTCAGTCGCTTTTCTGACAGACGGCATAAAACCACTCCTTTTTTGTCTGCATTAATAATAGCAGAAAAAGCCGCTCTGTGCAATAAAAAACTTTCAAAACTATTGATTGCGATCTGATTATCTGCTATTCTAATAAGGTAAACAGATAACCCCTCAGGAGGCGCGCATGAAAAAGCACAGGATAAAAAAACGCTACATCTTTTTGCTGATAGCGATATTAAGCATCAATATAGGCTTCTTGATCTATACCGTGAACGTGGGGCAAACCTATGAGCTGGTCGATATTGTCGGATACGACCGTTTGGACATGGACGCGATAAAGGCTGAAACGTCCGACAGCAGCGTGCTGAGGATAAGATCCGTCGATCAAAAGCTGCGCCCCGGCGACGAGATGAATTATATCAGCGTCGAGCTGGAAAGCGCCGGCAGCGGAGATTGTACGCTTGACCTGAGCTACCCCGAACCGGGCGAGGAAACAAAGCGCATAAACGGACAATTTCATTTTCGCGTCCTGCCCTTCGGCGTGATCTATAACATCGATCAACAAAGCTTTTCTTCGGTGTGGCTGATCGTGCCGCTCGCGCTTATAATGATCATGCTGACGCTCGTCGTGCTGACGGTCACCTTCGTGCAAAAGCTTGTGCGCGGCGAGTTCTCGTATTCAATGGCGGGGCACGGCGGCGTTATCCTGTTTTTGGCGCTGCTGTTCGGCACTATAATCTCAAACATACAGTCCCTGACGGGCGAAGGAGTCCTGCACAGCGTGGACGACCTTCTTTTCCAGTTTACCATCAGCGGCAACGTCTTTTTAAACGCCACCAACATCCCCATGCTTTTGCTTGCCGCCGCGCTTGCCGTAAGCAATATTTGGCTCATCCTCAAGGAGGGCTTCCGCGTTCAAAACGCATTGGGGATCCTTATCGGCGTGCTGCTGGTCGGCAGCATGTTTGTTATCAACATCAGCAACGACTTTAACAGCGCCGAAAACGATCTGGAATATTACAGCCAGATGATCATACACACCGGCGTTACCTTCATTGCCTTCTATTTGGAGTGCATGCTGATATCAACGGTATTCTGTGCCGTGGCTTCCACCGTCTACCGCCCCGCGAAAGATATGGACTACATTATCATCCTCGGCTGCGCGATAAGAAAGGACGGAACGCCCACTCCGCTGCTCAGGGGCAGAGTGCAGCGCGCTTTTGAATTTGAAAAAAGGCAATTCGAAGCTACCGGCAAGCACGCTAAATTCGTGCCCTCAGGCTGTCAGGGCAGCGACGAGGTGATAAGCGAGGCGGAAAGCATGAAGCGCTGCCTTATGGAGCTTGGAGCCCCCGAGGAAAACATCCTCATGGAGGACAAATCCGTGAATACCTATCAGAATATGGCGTTTTCAAAAAAGCTCATCGAGCAGGATGCAGATAACCCCGGCAACGTTAAAATCGGCTTTTCAACCACCAACTACCACGTTTTCCGCGGCTACACGCTGGCGCAAAAGGTCGGCATGACGGTCAAGGGCTTGTCCGCAAAAACCAAGCTCTACTTCTTCCCTAACGCCTTTGTAAGGGAGTTCATCGGCTTGCTCTGGGAAAAGAAACTCTACCACCTAATTTACGCCACCCTCCTCGTCGGCGCCATGGTTTTGTTCTCTTTATTATTGATGTGATTTATCTTTCATAAAAGTTAAACCCCTGTTGCCAAAACGCAACAGGGGTTAATTGTTTTTCGTCTTTACACGCTTTAGTACCTAATCGGCATGAATTTACAGATTATAATAGTAGTCGATCTCGCTGACGGTGTTGCCGCTCATAAAGAATTGCAGTGTCTTGATACCGCTGCTGAAAACGATGTAGTTGCCGTCGTTGGTGTAATTGTTACCGTAGACAGCAGTGATGTCGTTGAGCGAGGAACCTGCCTTTATGCCCTTTGAGGTGGGGATAGCGGAGGACTGTACGTTGATTTCAAGCACCAAATCGTTGCCGCCGCTGGGATAGGTGTAAATAGTAAAACCGTTGTACTCATAGGTTTTGTCCTCGCCATCGCCGTGGCAGCTGGGAGCGGAAGATACGCTGGCAGCCTTTCCGAGCTTGGACAGCACGCTGCTCATGTTTTCGTTGAGCGATACCCTTTGACCGTTATAGACAAAATCTGTGTCCGCTGCGCTAAAGGAGCCTTGGGGCTTGGGTGCTTCGGTAGCCGCAGGCTTGGTGGGTGCGGGCTTGGTGGGCGCGGGCTTGGTTTCCGCCGGCTTGGTAGCGGCAGGCTTGGTTTCTGCCTGCTTTGAGGTTTGACCGGAAGCGCTGCTTTGAGTTTTGGTTTTTGCTTGTGTCGGCTTTTGCGTTGTCGGTACTGTCGTAGCCTGAGTGGAGTCAGTAGCCTTCGAGCTGTCTGTCGCGTCTGTTGCAGCGGTCGAGTCGGTTTGTGCGGCGGCGGTGGTGTCCGCTGACTGCGAAACCGATACCGTGCCTTTTTCTTCCTTTTTCTCATCAGAGCCGCAGGCGCTCAACATAATGGCGCTCTGCAAAACGAGCGCTGCTGCTGCGCAAATTGTAATGATCCTTTTCATAATGACCTCCATTTAAATTTTGATAGTTTGAAGCGTCTGTGTGCGCGCGGCATTTTTGCCGTCGGTGAACACAACAGCCGAATAACTTCCCTTGGGAATGTCCTGTGTTGACAGCAGCAGCGAAAAGCCGTTGCCGTCGTCTGTACCGCCGAGCAGCTCTTGCTCGTACACGGGGAACGCCTCATAGCAAAGCGTTTGCTTGTCTGAACACAGCTGCACATATATATTGCTTTCCGTGTCAAGCATTTGTTTGTCCAGCGCGCCAAACAGCTTTACGCTGCCCTCTGCGCTGTCGTCAGTTTGCATGCTGTTATCGGGCGAATCGCACACCTGTGCCGGCGGCTCCTTGCCGATGGCTGAGGCAAATGCCCTGGGCGCCGTTTCGGTCAGCGTGGGCAAATTCCGCTCCACGATCTCCCAAACCATATCGTCATAGCCTGTTTGCACCGCAAAGGGGTAGAATCGCGACACAGACGCGCTTTGATAGCGGCTTATGAAGTACGGGAGCATCGCGCGTCCAAATGAATCGCGCAGCATATAAAGCGAATTTTGTCCGGACGGATTATCGGTGCGGATCAAGCCGTCACGCTTTTCGCTGTCACCCATCAGCTCCTCCAGCAAGGCGGCTTTGTCGCTGCCGCGCGGCTGCTTGAAGCTTACGGAATCGATTTGGTAATCAAAATAATACTGTCCGCAGACGCGACCGCTTTCCGGAAACGCCATCTTGGTCAAATCGCCCGTCCAATCCTTGCGGTAGGTGTAGGACGCGCCGTTGTAGCTTTCGTGTTCTCGGTCAAGCGCGTCCATTATAGCATTGTAGCCGCACAGCGCGCCGAGATTATTCCAGTGAGTGTCGTCGCGCAGATACAGGTCGTTTTCCTGTCCGGCAAGCGCCTGCTCCATGTCGAGCCAATGCACGCCCAACTTGTCCAGATACGGGCGCAGCAGCGAAAGATTGCTGCTCTCTCCCTTGATGTAGCGCGCGGGCATATACTGCGGATAAAGGGTGTTTTTGTTGGGCACGACCGTAAACACAAAGCGGCTGCCCGTGCGTTCGGCTGCGTCCTGCGTCAGCCGGACGGTCTTTGCCAAGCTGTACAGTGCGCGCGGACTGAGCGTCACGCCGAAATAATCATCAAGTGTTTCTTCGCTGAACAGCCAATCGTTTTTACCCTGGATCACGCCGTTCGAGCTGCCGCGCAGCATGCTCAGGCGCAGGGTGTTTTCGGCGTTGATCAGCGGCACACGCAGCGGATTCTGCTTGGAAAACCACGCGTCCGCCTCGGTTGAAAAGCTGCGGTTCACGCCGTTTTCGCCTATCAACTGCGGAAATTCGTTTTCCGCTTCATTGCCGATATCTTTTGCGCCGCCTGAAAAAGGCTTGAGCATCATCGGCACACAGCAGAGCAGCAGAAACACGGCGATATATACTATTTGTAATTTCTTTTTCATGCCGCCCTCCTCAGAACCGGAAATAAATAAACGGATTATAGGCGTCGGTGGAGAGCGCCAAAATGCAGAGAACAAAGAGCAGCAGCGTGCCGACAGCCGCTGCCGGCGCGTAAAGCTTGGCGCAGCTTCCGCCGCAGATCATTGCTCGCAGCCGTTTGGAAACCGGAGCCGAAATCACCGCGCCGATTGCAAACAGCAACAGAAAATACGGCGACAACAGGCTGACCGCCTGCGGAAATCCCGATACCGCGTCAAAGCGGAAGCCGCAGAACATCCGGCTGATAAACACCAGTCCGTCGCCGATTGTGTCCGCGCGAAACAGCACAAACGCCAGTATCACAAAAAACAGCGTATAAACATGTCCCAGCACTGTGAGGAACCTGTTTTTGGCAAGCCGCGCCGGCAATGCCGTGTAGCTTTCCGCCAACAGCAGCAGACCGTGCAGCACGCCCCACATAACAAAGGTTAGGTTTGCGCCGTGCCAGATGCCGGTGAGCAGGAACACGATCATTTTGTTGACGACCGTGCGGTGCTTGCCCTTGCGGTTGCCGCCGAGCGGAATATAAACATATTCCTTGAACCAGGTCGAAACCGATATGTTCCATTTGCGCCAAAAATCGGTCATGCAGCCTGCCGCAAGCGGATAGTTAAAGTTTTCCTTGAATGTAAAGCCGAACATCTTGCCCAAGCCGATCGCCATATCGCTGTAGCCGCTGAAATCAAAATAAATCTGCACGGTGTAGCAGACGGCGCCTATCCAAGCCGCGCCTATGCTGAGCTGCGTCAGGTCAAGGCCGAACACAGTGTCGGCAGCAAAGCCGGCAGTGTTGGCTATCAACACCTTTTTTGCCAGACCGCAAATAAAGCGCTGTATTCCGTCCACGGTGTTCTGCGCGGTGACAGAGCGGCAGTCGATCTGGCGTGAAATGTCCTCAAAACGGATGATCGGTCCCGCGATGAGCTGCGGGAAAAATGAGATGTACAGAAAAATATCTAGAATGTTGCGCCGTATCAGCGCCGGCTTTTTATAGGCGTCGATCACATAGGACATCGCCTGGAAGGTAAAGAAGGAGATACCTATCGGCAGCGCGATATCCGGCACGGAAAAACCGGCGTGAAATACGGTTTTGACAAGCGAAAGCGTGTAGGTGAGGTACTTGAACACAAAAAGCATGCTCACGTTGAACACAACCGAAACTATCAGCACCGGTTTTTTGCAGCGCTCGTTTGCCATAGCCCGGCCGAAAAAGTAATTGCAGATAACCGACAAGATCATCAAAAGCACGGCTGCCGGCTCGCCGTAGGCGTAAAACACCAGGCTGACGACGATAAGCAGAATATTGCGCGCCTTTAGGTTCGGTATCGCCAAATACAGAAGATAGACAACAGGCAAAAAGAGACTCCCGTCAGTTAGCTGCAGGATATTTGGTGTGATCCCACGCAAAAATCGACATTTCCTTATCGGTCACGTTGCAGTATTCGGTAACGGTGACGGGCGTGGGGTCAAAATGGCGCCAACCGTTTGCCGTCTTTGCCAGACACCATTTGTGGTGGGTGTTGCCGTAAATGGTAACGGTGCCCGACACATAAATAGTATCATAGCCGATCCTGTCCAGCAGATAGCACATCAGCGCCGCGCGCTGATAGCAGGCGCCGCGGCGGTATTGCAGCGCATATGCCGCCATTTCTTCCAAGCCCTGTTCATTGATAGAACGGTAGGCGAGCTTGTACAGCACAAAATCAAAGATTTTTTTGGTGTTGAGGTTGCAGTCAAAAATCAAGTCATCGGCGGCGGCAGGCAGGGTGCTCACCGTCACGGTGGTGCAATTCGTCGTCACACCGAGCGCCTTGTTATAGATCCAGCCGCAGTGATCTCCGTACTGCGCCTTGATCCATCTGCCGTCTGTGCTGGTGCCGAACGCCGTCACCTGGGTGCCCTTGGGCAGGATCACGATGTTTGAGCCTTTCCAAGAAGCGTCTGAACGCAGCGCAACGGCTGCCGTGGTTGTTTTGACAGTAGAACCTGCGCTTGCCAGCACCGTAACTACCGTGCTCGCTTTTTTTCCGTTATAGGCGGTTGCCGTAACAGTGGCGGTGCCCGGCTTGACCGCGGTCACCTTGCCTGAGGACGTAACGCTGACGACCTCGGGGTTGGTTGATTCGTAATGCGCGCTGTAAAGCGCTTCG
>CACYPV010000029.1 GCA_902776375.1 uncultured Ruminococcus sp.
CAATTTACTCCATTGCACTTTTGGGGACTGTTTTGCCCGGTTACATTATCTCATGTTTGTCCGTGCTTGAACAGAGGGGTGATTGTTGAGCGGTTACTTATAAGTTATAAGTAATAAGTTATAAGAAGCTGTCATCTCGAGCGGTGCCCGTTGCCACGGGAGGGCAGCGCGGCTTTGGATAGAAAAGCATAACCGCAACTTCGAATTAACGCCGCATCAGAACGCGTGCTGAAATGTTGACCTTTATTTTATCTGTATGAAGCGCGTACTGAAAAAATCGAAAGATACCCCTCGGCAATGCACAAAAGCTTCTGCCTTACATGGGGGTATCTCTCCACATGTTTCGCTGCGCTCCACTTGGTCGAGATGACATTAGGCGGCAATGTAAATGTATAGTATGTATAGTGATAAAACGTAACCCTACATCACATAAACCGCATAGATAAGCCGTTTTTGGCTGTTGGTGTAGGGTGTGTATAGTTTTTTAAGACTTTTTACAAAAATAAAAAAATTATATAAAAGTATGTAATTTTTTCAAGTATATAGGAAGTTTGCAAAAAACCCTGCACACCCTACACTAAGTGTAAAGGGCGGCAGGGTAATATTCTGCATGATGTCGCGCCGTTAGTTGAAGTTTTCCTTTAAGCGACGCTATTCAAAGGCGCGCTGCCCCCTCGCGGCAACAGTAAAACGAACGTAAGCAATGCACAAAGTTTTGACGCGCCGTTAGTTGAAGTTTTCCTCCAAGCGACGCTATTCAAAGGCGCGCTGCCCCCTCGTGGCAACGAGCTAGCCCCAGAGGTGACCTATGTCGGTGTCTTCGGCGAAGTTGTCGATACCGTAGAGAACAAGCACCTGCTCGGGCTTTTCCTGCTGAACAAGAGCGGTGATGTCGAGGGTGTTGTACCTCATGTCGACCAGGATGACCTTGCTGTAGTTTTCCGCGAGGAACGGAGCCATGCAGTGGCTGAAGCTGTCCTTGATAACTACTATCGTGCCGCCCTTGGCGTTCTTATTGGTGATCTCGGTGTAGGCGTGGTTGCCGTCGATGAATATCGGGTACTTGTCATCCGCCTTGTCGTGATCGTAGAAGAACATGGAATCCTGCTTCTTCTCATCCAAACCGTCGCGGATGGTTATGCTTATTTTATCCGGGGTGTTGTTCGGGTTCTTCCACACCTCGACCGTGTCAGGCGGGGTGAACCAGAATCCGCTCTTGGAGTACGTCGTGCCGTAAAAGCCGTCGTGTTTTTCAATATCAAAGGAGCTCTCAGCCGCGGGGGTGAGGTTAAGCCTTTCGCAGAGTTGCTTGTACCCTACATAAGCGCCGGCGGTAGTCCAGTGATGGTCGGTCTTGTAGTAAAGCTGCCTGCCGTTTTTGTATTCAGACTTGAACGTATCGCGCAGATCGATAAAGTCGATACCTGCGTTTTTGAGCGTTGAGGATATCGTGTCAAAATACTCGTCGTCGCGGTAGGTCATGTGAATGAGCGGCAGAACATCGTTTGCGATATATCCCGTCGAGGGAACGAACATCGCCGTCATAGGCACGTTGCCGACGTCGGTTTTAAAGTCCGTAAGTATCTCGAGGTTGTTCTTTATCTGGTTGTCTTCGGGTACGGGCGTGTTGATAAGATAACCGTCGCCGCAGTTGTAAACGCCGTTCGCGCCGTTGTTGCCCTCGTAAAGAGTGGCATAGGCGTTGGCGCCGACCCAGAACTTACGCGCGGGGAAGTGGTCGGCGAAGAAGGTTTCGAACTCCTTGCCGAACTTGCCGCTCGATACGGTCTCGTAGCCTTCCAAAAAGCTGTCAACGCCGGTCTTTGTCGAATTGTCGGCGGTAAGCTTCGGAAAGTCCGCGAGGATACGCTTTTCCGAGGGCTCGTATTCCTTTTGAGTGCCGTTGGAAAAATAGCTCACGGTGTTGTAAACGAACCAGCCCATCATCACAAGGATGAAGCCGGCAAAGATAAACGCGGGCGCGTAGCCTGCCTTCATCTTAGGCACGGGAGCGGTCGGAGTCGCGGGTACGTCGGTGCGCGGACGCTTGGTGCCGTCCTTGTTCAGCCGCTCGGTATCCGCCTTTTTTGCGGGCTCTGCCTTCGCGGGCTCGTCGGGATCGGGCGCAAAATGCCTGCCCACCGGGTTTTCCGAGCCGCGTTTTTGCATGCCGTTATATTCTTTTTCGTCAGCGTAATGTTTCATTATATCACCTTAGAATCTAAAGTAAAGGAACGGGCTGTAATCCTGCCTTACGAGCGCCGCGGTGCAGAGCGTCAGAACGCCGATGCAGAACAGGCTTTCGGCTACCCAAATGTAGCGCATGCCCGCGACCTTGCCGTAAAGCTTAGAGGCGAGCGGGGTGCTCGCAACGCCTGCGACGACAAGTATAGGCAGATAGCTCAGTATCGAAACCAGGGTCTTTTCACTGCCCAAGCCTCGGCTGAAATCAAACAGGTGCGTGAACGCCTGAGCAAACTGGCTCATGTCGGTAAAGTAGAACAATCCCCAGCCGATGATGACGATGAAGATGGCGTATAAATGCTGCACAGCCGAGGGCAGCCTGTCCAAAAAGCGTTTGAGCAAAAACTTTTCGAGTATCAGCAGTATGCCGAAATACAAGCCCCAGAAGATGAAGTTGTAGTCCGCGCCGTGCCACAGTCCGGTCAAGCCCCAAACTATCATTAGGTTGACGATCTGACGGGGCACGCCCTTGCGGTTGCCGCCGAGCGGGATGTACACATACTCCTTGAACCAAGTGGAAAGCGAGATGTGCCAGCGCCGCCAGAAATCGGTGATGGATTTGGAAATGTAGGGGTAGTTGAAGTTTTTCAGGAACTCAAAGCCCATCATGTTGCCCAGACCGCATGCCATGTCGGAATATCCCGAAAAGTCAAAGTAAAGCTGGAACGAAAAGGCGATAAGTCCTATCCACGTGCCAAGCACGCCGTTGCCGTCCACCATGACGGTCGCGTGGGTCACGGGGTCTTCGGTCGCCAGGATAAGCTTGATAAGCGCCGCCATTTGGTCGGCGATAAGCACTTTTTTGGCAAGTCCCACGCAGAACAGCTTTACGCCCTTCGTGAACATCGCCAAGGTCTCGCGGCGGTGGATAAGCTGCTCCGCCACGTCGCGGTAACGGACTATAGGTCCCGCGATAAGCTGAGGGAACAGCGCTACGTAGGTTCCGAAGTTGAAGAAGTTGCGCGAGGCGGGAGCGTCGTCGCGGTAAACGTCTATGACATAGCTCATCGTCTGGAAGGTGTAGAAGCTGATGCCGATGGGCAGACTGATGTCGACCGCGGGTATATTCAGCCCGAACATGTTGAGCGTGTTGATTATCATTCCCGTGTACTTGAACACGCACAGCACGCCGATATCGATGATACAGGTGATTATCAGCGCCGCCTTTGCGCTGCCCTTGCCACGGTTTTTTTCCACTACCCAGCCGCCTATGTAGTTTACAACCACATTGAACAGCATCAGGAAAACCAGCAGAGGCTCGCCCCAACCGTAGAACAAGAGATTAATGAAAAACAGAAAAATATTTCTGCCCTTGCGCGGTACGATGTAGTAGATCAGCAGCGTTATCGGCAGGTACGCAAAGAGGAATACCAAGCTGGAAAATACCACTCTCTCATCTCCTTTTTTTGATTCACATACATTATTATTTTATTATATCGCAGGGTATAAGTCAAGGCTTTTTTGCCCCTCTGACTGCATGGGAAAGCGATTCTGCGTTATTGACAAAACCGCGCGGAAAAAGTATAATAAACTAAGCAAAACCTAAACAATATTTAAAAGGCAGGGATTAGAATGAGCTACGCAGATGAAGTTTTTAAGGCAAATTGTAATGAAATACTCACAAACGGTTTTTCGGATATAGACTGCAACGTGCGCCCGCATTGGGAGGACGGCGCGCCGGCGCACACCACAAAGGCGTTCGGCGTCGTCAACCGCTACGATCTGCAAAAGGAATTCCCCGTAATGACGCTTCGCAAGACCTATTTTAAGAGCTGCGTCGACGAGCTGCTCTGGATCTGGCAGAAAAAGTCCAACAATGTAAAGGACCTCAACAGCCACATCTGGGACTCTTGGGCAGACGAAAACGGCTCTATAGGCAAGGCTTACGGCTACCAGCTTTCGGTCAAGCACAAATACCCGCAGGGCGAGTTCGATCAGGTGGACAGGATACTCTACGACCTCAAGCACAATCCCGAGTCGCGCCGCATAATCTCAAACATCTACAACCACGCCGACCTCTCCGAAATGCACCTCTATCCCTGCGCCTACAGCGTCACGCTGAACACCTCGGGCAAGCGCCTCAATATGATACTCAACCAGCGCTCGCAGGACATGCTCGTCGCCAACAACTGGAACGTCTGCCAGTACGCCGTGCTGCTCTGCATGTTCGCACAGGTGTCGGGGCTCGAGGCAGGCACCCTGCTGCACGTCATCGCCGACGCGCATATCTACGACCGCCACATCCCGATGGTGAAGGAGCTGCTCGAGCTGGAGCCTTACCCCGCGCCAAAGCTTTGGATAAACCCCGAAGTCAAGGATTTCTACGACTTCACGCCCGACGACTTCAAGCTTATCGACTATAAAAGCCACGAGTTCAACCACAAAATCCCCGTAGCTATATAAGGAGCTGACGCCATGAGAATGATCGCCGCAGTAGACGAAAACTGGGGATTGGGCAAAAACGGCGACCTGCTGACCTCTATCCCCGAGGACATGCGCTTTTTCAGACAGACCACGCAGGGCAAGGCGCTCGTCATGGGCTCAAAGACCCTGCGCTCCTTCCCAAATGCCAAGCCGCTTCCGGGCAGACTCAATATCGTGATGACCCGCCAAAAGGACGCGCGCTTCCCGGGCTGCGTTGTCTGCGACGGCATGGACAGCCTGCTTGCGTTCCTGGCGGGCTTCGCGCCCGACGACGTAATGGTTATCGGCGGCGGCGGGATATACACGCAGCTTTTGCCGTACTGCACCGAAGCGCTCATAACCAAAATGCGTTTCAACGGCGAGGCTGACACCTTCCTGCCTGACCTCGATTCTCTCCCCGAATGGAGCGTTGCGGAAGAATCGGAGCAAAAGGAGCACGATGGCATAAAGTTCTCGTTCCTTACCTATAAAAACAGCGCCGTAAAGCCGTTAGGCTACAGCGCCGCGCCCCTGTCAACGGACATGTCGTCGTACTTCAAAAACAATAAAACGATAGAGCTCGAATGTTTTGACACCGAAAACCAAGCTTATAAAGCCGAGCTCAAAGCTCTGCTTAACGCGTTTTTCTATCCGCTGGGCAATGGCGTTTCGGCTAACGAAGTAAAGGCTTTTCTTGAAAATGAGCCCGCTGTTTCATTTGAAAGCTATCTGCGCAAAAAGCGCCTTATCGCAGCGCGCGCCGACATCGAAGCCCTCGCCGAAAAATACGCGAACGACAGCGCAGGCAGCCGCCGCGTAACCTTGGAAAAGGGTCAGCCTAACGAATTGTATTCCTGAATAAAACCAAAACCTCCGCTAAAAATATAGTCGGAGGTTTTATTTATGGTAAAAAGAATAGGGGCGGGAACGCTCACTTTTGAAAACATCCCAAAGCTCGCCAGCTTTGCCGCGGTCGCGGGAAAAAAGGAGTCGGAGGGGCCTTTAAAAGGGCTGTTTGATATGGTGATAAGCGACAGCCGAGGGGGAGAGGAGACCTTTGAGGACGCCGAAAGCAGGTTCCAGCGCGAAGCGGCTCGTCTGGCTATGGAAAAAAGCGGGCTGCGCGCCGAGGATATAGATTACGTTTTCGCGGGCGATCTGCTGAACCAGTGCGTAGGCTCGTCGTTCGGGCTCAAGGAATTCAATATCCCGTATCTCGGGCAGTACGGCGCGTGCTCAACAATGGCGCAGAACCTCGCCGTCGGCGCGGTTTTCACCGAGAGCGGCGCGGCAAAAAACGCGCTGTGCGTTACCTCGTCGCACTTCTGCGCGGCTGAGCGGCAGTATCGCTTCCCGCTTGAATACGGAGCGGTGCGCACCCCTACGGCGCAGTGGACTGTCACCGCAGCGGGCGCCTGCGTTATAGGCAGCGCCGGAGACATCGGCATAAAGGCGGCGACCGCTGGCAAGATCGCCGACATGCAGATAACCGACGCCAACAACATGGGCGCGGCTATGGCGGCAGCCGCGGCGGATACCATACTTCGTTTTCTGCGCGATACCGACACCGCCTTAACCGACTACGACGCGCTGTTCACGGGCGATCTGGGCGAGGTCGGCAGCGATATCCTGCGCGACCTGCTTAAGCGCGAGGGCGTTGATATCGGCGGCATCCACAACGACTGCGGATTGATGATCTTCGACCGCGAGGCGCAGGACGTCCACGCAGGCGGCTCGGGCGCCGGCTGCTGCGCCTCGGTGCTCTGCTCAAAGCTTCTGCCCGATATCCAAAGCGGCGCGCTCAAAAATATACTTTTCGTCGCCACGGGCGCGCTGCTCAGCGCCACCACGGCGCAGCAGGGCAAAAGCATCCCGTCCGTCGCCCACCTGATAAATATTATACGAATGTAAAAACAGCCTCCGCACTTTGCAGCGGAGGCTGAAAAATCATGCTGTTTTATCGGTCAGCTTACCGAATAAAAATTCTTGCCGTGCGAAAGACTGTAGTTCGAGGACGGCAGTTCTTCCTCTTTTACCTTTTTGTCCTTCTTGTAATAAACGCGCCAAGCCTTTACATTGTAGGTCTTTTCGCTCGATTTGCCCAGCTCGTTTCTAACCTTTATCTCGTCATAATCGCTGCTTTTAACGCCCCAAAAGCTTACGTACAGCGTGTAGCCATCCAGCTTGCACTCCAAGAACATCTGATAGTCCGAGGTGTTTTCAAGCTTTAGGTCGATGTTGGGGTAGTCGATCGTAGCGTCAAGTCCCGTCGGAACATACGACGACGCCCACTCGTGCGGCATGCGCTCAATGATATCCATGTTGGCGCGTATCGCGGCGTTGTAGATCGTCGAGCTCGACTGGCAAATACCGCCGCCGTTGCCCTGTTCTATCTTGCCGTTCACTATTACGTTGGCGGGCTTGTAGCCGTTTGAGGCAAGGTTGGAGTCGCCCGTACAATCGTTGAACGACCACACCTCTCCCGGGGCGATGATCGAACCGTTGCACGCCGCGAGCGATATCTTCATGTTGTGGGTGCCGTTCTCGGTGTTGCTCGAATAGGTCTCGTATGAAGAAAGCTTGACGATATTCTTTTTCAGGTAATCCGATGTTATCTCGGCGGGTATCTCCTCAGTATAGGGGGTCAGCTCGCACTCGGTCTTGCCTTCCTCAAAGGCGGCGCTTATCTGACTGTTCAGGTCGTTGGCGTCAATCGCTATGCCGCTTACCGCTTCCTTGTACTCAAAGCGCTTGTCGGCATAGGGGTGAAAAGCCGACACGCTGGCGTTGGTGGCGGTCCTGAAATGATCTTCGCAGAATTCCTCCGCCTTTTCGTCTATGGATTTTTTGGTGACTGTCGCCGTGACCTTGTATTCGTGTACGGGTGCAGTGCCGTCCGTATCGTTTTCTGCCTGTTCTTCGGCTTCTTCCTCTGCCTTTATACCGGTCAACACCTGATCTATATCGTACTCGTAGTTGAAGTCGTCCTGCGTAAGCGTTTCGGATTCTTTACCGTATTTAACGGTGAAGCTTACGGGCGTGATAAAGTTAGCTTTGTTCTGTTCAAGAAGCTGCTTTGCCTGATTAAAGGTCTTGCCCGAAATATCTATACCCGAAACCTTCGTGTTTGCGGAAAACTCAAAAATCTTCGGAGCGTCGGCAGTTTTCTTAGTTTCGCCTTCGCCCTTTAGAAAATAAAAGCAAAAGAAAACAACTATCGCCGCAACAAGTACCGCCGCCACAACAGACGCTATTATTAACGCTATATTTTTCTTGTTGCCTCCGTCGCCGCCGTTATAGCCGCCGTAGCCTCCGCCGTTGTATTCACCGGCAGACTTGCTGCTTGATGATATATCTACATAATTGTTCGCGGCAGCAGCGCTGTAGTAGCCTGCGTATTCCATAATCCACCCCGATCGGTTTTTATTATTCTATATTAGTAATACTATTCTACTACATATTTTCCCAAAAATAAAGGGGTAAATTGCAAAAAAAGAAAAAAATTACCTACTGTTTTCGTATATTATAAGGAGTATAAGATGTATTATTGGACAGAAAGCGCGTTTTATTCATTCCTGACGAGTGACCGGCAGCCGCCGGCTGAAAGAAAAATAGTCATTTCTTGAAAAATATCTGTTGAAAAACGGCGCGGCTTTCAGTATAATTATAATGAGGGTGACTGTGACGTTACCGGTATTAATTATGTCAATTCAATTCAGGAGCGATAATATATGAAGATTCTGATTTTTTCCGCGTCAACGGGCGGCGGTCACAAGCGCGCCGCGGCGGCGCTTGAAGCCACCATACACCGCCTCAACCCCGAGGCGCAGGTCACCGTGGTGGACGGACTTCGCGCGATAGGCAAGGTCTACGACACCACCGCGGTAAAGGGCTACTACTTCCTTGTAAAAAAGGCGCCCAAGCTCTACGGCGGTATCTACAAGGTGACCGACCGCAAAAACATAGCCTACAAGGCGGCAATGCAGATAAACGCCTCCAAATCCAAAAAGCTGCTCGAAGAGATCGAAAAGCATGACCCCGACGTTATAATCATGTGCCACGCGTTCATCACGGTAATGGTGTCAAAGCTTAAAAAGCAGGGCAAGCTCTCGGGTGTCAGGACCATCGCGCTCATCACCGACTACGACGCCCACCGCACCTACGTCGCGCCCGATATCGACGCTTATGTGCTCGCCGAGCCGCAGATGGCGCCCAAGCTCATCGAGGAGTTCGGCGTGGACGAATCGCGCATTTTCCCGCTGGGCATACCCACCTTTGAGCAATTCTCTGTGCCCGGCGTCAGGGAAGAGATCTGCCGCCGCGAGGGTCTTGACCCCAACAAAACCACCGTCCTGTTAATGGCGGGTTCGTTCGGCGTTACGGGCGTGCTCAAATTCTATAAAAAGCTTGCCCGTGTAAACAACGACCTTCAATTCATCGTTATAACAGGCAAAAACGAAAAGCTCTACGAAAAGCTTCAGGAGGTCGTGGCGGAGGAAGGTGCGGCGGATCGCACCAAGCTGCTTTATTTCGTCAACAACGTCGAGGACTACATGCACGTTTCCGACCTCATCGTCACCAAGCCCGGCGGACTTACTATATCCGAAGCCCTCGCCTGCCACCTGCCCATGGCTATTTACAACGCCTACCCGGGTCAGGAGCAGTTCAACGTCAACTTCCTGCTTAAACAGAACGCGGCTATTTCCGTAGACAAAAAGACCGGCGCAGAGGAAATATGCAGGCTGCTCGATTCACCTGAGCGCCTCGAGGAAATGCGCGAAAACTGCATCCGCCTTGCGCGTCCTAACGCGGCTGAGGATATGTATAAGCTCGCCAAAAAGCTCGACGACGAAAACCATACGGGAGAACCGGCATGATCAGGCGCGCGGCTGCAGCCGCTTTGACGTGTCTGCTGTTTGCCTTGTCGCTTTGCGCCTGCGCAAATCCCAAGGAGTTTTCCGACGACGAAAAGATCTCCGCAAAATACTCGCGCGACAAAAGCGCGTACGCTGCGACCTACAACTTCTCGGACGGCGCCGAGGATCCGCCCGCAAGCTACAACAACTTTTCTCTCTCGGCGGGCGAGCTCTCGCTAAAGCTGTTCGCAAGCCGCGCGGCAGAGAAAACGAGCTTCACTATTTCGCCCGTATCCGCTGTTCTTCAGCTTTCCATGCTCTCAAACGCTGCCGGCAAGGACAGGCGCGCCGATATCATCAGCGCCCTCGGAGGCGCGGCGACCGTCGACGCCCTCAACGCGTGCTCCTCATACTTCAAAAGCCGCATGGAGACCGTCAGCAAAAAGGGTCCCGAAAAGGGCGACTGGCAGCAGGTCAAGCTCAGCGGCGCCATGCTGACCGACGAGAGCGTCGAAGTCAAGTCCTCTTTCTTGCAGATGGTAAGCGATTATTACGGCTACGATGTGTTCAGGTATGATTTCAACGGCGAGGACGCCGCCGAAAAGCTCGACGATTATCTCGAAGATTTTACCGACGGCAGCGGTATCTCGCTTCCCAAGGGCAGCTCGCTCAACACCGTTTCCGCTTCCGAAATCAAGGACAGCTGGCTGGTTCCGTACGCCGAAGCCGATATCACCAAGGGCAGCTTCAACGGCGACGGCGGCGCGCGCGAGGTCGAGTTCCTGCGCTCCGCAGAGAGCGGCGTCAAGTCCGACAAGGCTGTGGGCGTCGTAAAATACGCGGCTAAAAATCCGCTTAAGCTGGTGCTCGTGACCTCAAAGGATGAAAAAGCCTTTGACGAATACCTTAAAAGCTTCGATTATTCCGAGCTGAAAGATCTGCTCGGCAGCATAGACATCACCCAAAAGACGACCGCCGTCATCCCCGAATTCACGGTGGAAAGCGACGGCAAGGCAAACGCATTATCCGCCGCCCTCGGCAAATGCGGGTTTGCCGAGCTGTTCCGCGACAAGTCGGGCTTTTCCTCGCTCAGCTACACCACTCAGGCGACCCTCGGAGAAATGTACGAGATCCCGCCGCGCTTTTCGCTCACCCGCTCGGGCGTGAACGCCGAAAAAGACGAAACGGCTGAAACGAGCGCTGCCGTCAAAACAAAAGACACCGTCACCTTTGACCGTCCGTTCATCTTTATGCTGGTCGACAACGAAACAGATATCCCCGTAACCATGGGCGTATACAGATAAAAATCAACTCCTCCGCATATCGGAGGAGTAATTTTTTACCGCAAAACTTACCATTTTCAAAATAATATGAAATTTGTGCAAAAAGATTGAATTATTTATTAAAATATATTATAATTGTAATATTATGATCGAGGAGGATTCATTATGGATGATCCCAAGCAAATGTATTTTGATGATGAAACGCTTGAAAGGGAGTTTTCCGATCCAAAGGAAGCTTTGGATTACGACGGCGATCTGGTGTTCTCCGAGGAGAACAAGCCGCCCGTCGACCGCGGAACAACAGACCTTTTCGGCGCTGAAAATATGTCACCGAAGAAGAACGGCGGCAGGGGAGTGGTTTTCCTTGTTATCGCCGCAGTGCTGCTGGTGTGCAGCGCGGTGTTCGCCGTGTTGATGTTCATGCGCATGAACAACAGCGGAAAAACCGAGGAACCTGTCGCTTCAACATCGGTCGAGGACATCACGGCTACCGGCGTTAACGGGGGCGCAACAAAGGATTCTGCCACACAGCCCGCGACAGAAACCGAGACACAGCCTTCCTCCGCGCCCGCACCCGAGACGACCGCGCCTCAGGCTACCGGACCTTCCGGCGCCCCCATGTCGCTTGAAGATTACTTCCGCAGCTCGGACGGATACGCCCTGATAAAAAACATACAGGCACGCAACGATTTCCATGTTGATAACAACCAGGTTATGATCGATCTCCACTATGACGGCGACGCAAAGTCCGACGACGAAGCCGAAAAGAAAAAATTTGAAAATTATATCGCCGAGCTCGAAAACGTTTGCACTGAGCTCGAGAAAACGATCATTCCGATGAGACAGGCGACAGGAGTCGATGACGCTATCATTTATATCGAGGCGTTCGACAGTAAGCACACAGAGCATTTCTTTGACAGAGGAATATACCCGAGCCAGTTTCTCGGATAAATAACAAACAGTATTCTGAAACGGAGGTATATCATGAACTGCCCAAAATGTAATTTTCCCGTATCGCCGGGACAGAGATTCTGCGAGGCATGCGGAGCTCCGCTCGCGCCCATCCAACTCGATACGGAAAGAACCGTAGCGGCGGATATCGACAACATTCCTGTTCCGCCGGCACAGCCCGAGCCCGTGCAGCAGTCCCCTTGGTCGCAACCCGCGCAGCCTCAGCCCGCGGCGTATGAACCGCCCGCACAGCCCCAGCCCGCGGCGTATGAACCGCCCGCACAGCCCCAGCCCGCGGCGTATGAACCGCCCGCACAGCCCCAGCCCGCGGCGTATGAACCGCCTGTGCAGCCTAAACCCGCGGCGTACGAACCGCCCGCACAGCCTCAGCCCGCGGCTTATGAACCGCCCTCGCAGCCCCAGCCCGCGGCGCATGAACCGCCGGTTCAGCCCGAAGCGAAAGCCGCATCTCCCGAATGGCCTGAAGGCGGCTCGGTGGCTTCCGCGTGGGATCAGCCTCAGCAGCCGGATAATCACGCTCAGTATCAGCAGACCTCGTACTATTCCGGCAATCAGTACGGCTATTCTCCCGCTGCGCCACAGGCCCCGGTCAAGACCGCAAATAAAAAGAAGATCGCCATAATCATCGCCTCCGTCGTGGTAGCGGTCGGCTTGATCGTCGGTCTGATATTGATTATCGTTTCCTGCGCGGGAGGCGGCTCGCACAAGATAGAGATCTCAGGCAAGACCGTAGCTGACGACAGCTCGATCAACACAGGCGACAGCGCCGCAGAGAAAAAGATCAACGACTTCATCAACGCCAGCGGCAACGGCAGCACCACTTCGCAAATGGGCACCATGAAGGTTTACGGAAAGGGCAACGCCGTAGTATATGAGGAAAGGCTGTTTTCACCTATCCCCGAAAGCGAAAGGGCGTCGTATCAGGCTCTTGCAAAGCAAAACCTGTCAGGTTCCTCGTCAAATCTCGCCTCCGCCCGCGTTCAAAGCGGCGTGAGCGATCTGGTTGCTGTTTACGCGCTGTTTGACGGCAACGGCGATCTGATATACAGTGAAGTAATAAAATAAAAAATGGCAGAGCGCGGTGGTCTGCGCTCTGTCAATGTCTTTAAAAAGTGAGGTAAAATATGAATTGTCCGAAATGTTTCAAAGAACTTGAACCTAATCAGAAGTTTTGCCCCTACTGCGGCACGATGATCACCGAGCCCGTCCCCGCTCCCGCGGAAGCGCCCGTGATGAACGAAAACTTAACAGCAACTGCTGATATCGACGATATCCCCGCTCCGCAGTCATATCAGCCCGAGGAACAGCCGGCATGGTCACAGCCAGAGCAGCCCGCATATCAGGCGCCCGAGCAGCCGGTGGGTCAGCCCGTCCCGCCTTATCAGGGAAGCGGACAGCCTTATCAGCCCGATCCCGTTTCACCCAAAAAAGACTTCTCACAGCAATTTCAGCAGTATCAGCAGGGCACCGGTATGCCCGGCACCCGTCAGGGCGACGGTTCTTTGCCGCCCGATAAAAACAAAACTCCGCTCATCATCGCCATCGTTATAGCCGCGGTGGTGCTGATAGGCGCCGCAGTATTCGCCGCTGTCTGGATTTTCGGCGGCTGCGATAAAAAGAACGATTCCTCATCATCTTCTCAAAGCACCTCTGCGGTCAGCACAACGACCAAAGACGAAAGCTCCAACTCTACATCCGACGCGCAATCGTCGCAAAGCTCATATCAGACGGACGATTCATCCAATATAACCGAATCCTCAAAAATCGACGATTCATCCAATATAACCGAATCTTCAAAAATCGACGATACCTCCGCGCCCATGCCCGTGCCCGGAAGTGCGAACGAGATAGTGAACAGAGACGGCTTGAAGCTCGCCGAGGATCCCGATATCGACTCCGGCGATTCCTATTCCCAGGAAAAAATAAACAGCGCGCTCAAGGCTTCAAATATGCCCGAATCGATCAACCTCGGCGTTATGACCGTTTACACCTACGCGCAGGGCAACGCCCTTGTGTATGAATACAAGTACACCGCTCCCATGTCGAGTGAAGAAAGAGCGGAAGCTGTCAAAACTCTTGAAGAGCTCCCTTCAAAATCCACCGCGACGCTCAGTACCCTCAGAACTCAAACAGGGGTAACCAATATGGTAATGGTTTACGCTTACGTCGATTCCGATGGTTCGCTGGTCTCATCGGCGGTATGCAAATAAAATTATAATCAAAATAAATGCAGGAATACTGTCAAAAATGCATGAGACCCTTAAACGGCTATCAGTTTTGCGGGCGCTGCGGCTGCGACAACTTCGCGGCTGAGCTGAAGCAACGGGGTTATAAAGAAAAGCACGATCTCGATTCCAATAAGGATCTGATCGCAGCGGGAATCGTCAAGTAAATATCCGGAGGTGAAAAATGAATTGCCCAAATTGCAATAAAGAGCTTAAACCAAATGAAAAGTTTTGCCACGCTTGCGGAGCAAGGATCGAGCTGCCGCCAGAGCAGCCGACTATTCCCGAGCCGCAGGATCATCAGGAAGAAATAGCCGCAGAATCGGCTTTCAACCAAGTTCCCGAGCCCTCCGAGTATCGACCTGCTCAGGATGATCTCGCCGAGCCGACAAAGCAGAAAGTCAGCATCGTGACCATCATCGTCATAGCCGGCGCTGCGGTTTTGCTTGTCGCGGGTGGTATATTCTTCGCGTCCAAGCTCGGTCTGTTCGGCGGCAAGGGCGACAAGCCCGGCAAGCCCGACGCGCCGCAGTCGTCAACTGTGGAAGTAACGCCCGCTCCGGCTCCCAAGCCCGCGTCGTCCGACCCCGAATCGCTTGTAAAGCGCTTTGAAAAGGCTCTCAACGACAACGACGAGGAGATAATGATGAGCCTTTTCAGACCCGAGGACAGAGAGACAAAGGTAAAAGGCGCTTTCGCCCTCGTTTCAGGGCTCAACCGCCTAGCCGAGCAGGCGGGTCAAAAGCTCGAATACACCTGCACGCTGAAAAATCTGGAGTATCTTGACGGCGCCGAAAAGGCGACCGGTGTGGTCGAGATCGCCATCGAGCTGCCTATCATCGGCAAAAAAGGCGTAGATTCCAATCTGACGTTTGCCAAAGTCGACGGCGAATGGTACATAAACACTCTCTGATATTTTCATAAAAATAATCGCCGGTTCAAACCGTTATGGCTTGAACCGGCAGCTTTTTTATAATTGACAGTTGACAATTGACAATGGACAATTAAGGGTCGCTCCGCTCCGATTTATACCGGCGCGTCGTTGCTGTCATCTTTTTCAACTTACGGTTTTCAATTTAGAGATCGCCTGCGCCGCGTCGTCCGCCTTGAACACCGCCGTGCCGGCAACGCACACGTCAACGCCGGCTTGCGCCGCCTGAGCTATCGTCGCTTCGCCTATGCCGCCGTCCGCTTCTACAAGCAGCTCGATACCGCGCTTTTGACATTCGCGCTTTATCGCGCCCACCTTCGGCAGCATGTCCGCCATGAACGACTGACCGCCAAAGCCCGGCTCAACGGTCATCACCAGCACCAGGTCGAGCTTTTCAAGATACGGAAACACCGCTTCCGCGGGCGTTTTCGGCTTTATAACCAAGCCTGCCTTCATGCCGCGCGACTTTATTCTTTCTATAGTCGCGTCAATATCCGAATCGCACTCCACGTGGAAGGTTATTATGTCCGCTCCGGCGTCGGCAAAGTCGTCTATATACCGCAGCGGCTCGCTTATCATCAGGTGCACGTCAAAGGGCTTTTCGCTGTAGGGGCGCACCCACTTTATAACAGGCGCGCCGAAGGTGATGTTCGGCACAAAATGACCGTCCATAACGTCCAGGTGCATCCAGTCCGCGCCCGCTTCATCCATGCGTTTTATTTCCTCTCCCATGCGCGAAAAGTCGCACGAGAGCAGCGAGGGAGCTATTTTCATATTCTCAAACCCTTTTCTTATATCCTATGGCTTTTGTATGGCGGGCGCGATTATCGCGGCTGCCGCCCAGAACAATACGTAAATAAATACCTCAAGCGTTCCCATAACGCCCACGCTCGCGTAAAGCACCAGCGGCGAGGCGATAAGAAGTCCCAGAATCACCGCTATAAGCTGAATGACGATAGCCATCGAGATGTTTTGTTTTATCTTCACACTGCCCGATACCGCGCGCGCCATGCCCGAGGTCTTTCCGCGCGTGATAAGATACGCGCGCGAGTTGTCCTCAACAACGCTCTGCGCTTCTTTAAGCACGTTGCCCAGTCCCGTGGGCAGCACTCTGATGCTGCGGTAGAACAGATCGTACAGGTTCGCCACCAAGTCGTCGGTGATATTGTAGTCGGTGGTGCGTATCAAAAAGCTTATGCCGTTCGCCTCGGCGCGCTGCATCTCGCTTTTAAGCTCAAGGTCGGCGCGGTAACGCGTCACAAGCATGGCGACAAGGCTGCCCGCGCGGGACAGGTAGGTTATCTGCCTGCCGCTTGAAACCAGATTCTCCTCGTAGTCGTCTGACGGAAGCTCCACCTGATACTTTTCCATCAGCGCTCTCGAGCCCACCAAAATGCGCTCACTGTTTACCCAGCCTACAAGTCCCAGCCCGTCCTCGTACAGCACGCTCTCCACATCGGGGAGCGTTTCCTTGGTTTCGGAAACGACCGAGTCAAAGGCGTTCGCTATCGGGTTCTGCGCTTCCTTAAGTATAGCTATGCCGCACAGCAGCGACTCGTCCACCTTGTACTCCACAAAGGTCTTGATTCCCTCAAGGTCGATCGAATCGGCGGGGAACAGCTCCTCCGCGTCTATCATTATCGCGGTGCTGTCGCTGAATTGCTTTATCGACGGATATCCCGACATCATCGCGCCGTAACTGTTAAGGGTCTTGCACAGCTTTCGCACGGGCACGTTGACCGCCAGCAGGGTCGAAACGGGTATCGAGATAGCGCTTAATAGCGCCATGGTGTTTACCGCGTCGGTAAACGACGCCTTTATCAGTCCGTACATCACGGTTATCACAAGCGCGATTATCGTCGTGACGGGCGCCAGCTTCGACGCCAGATCCTCACTGGGGTCGGGCGCGTAAGATATCTTCAAAAAGTTTGAAGCGAACTTGGTTTTGTGCTGATAGGCGATAAGATTTTTTTCCGACGGGGTGCCGCTCAGCATTTTGTGGGCGACGCTTTCGTTGTTGTATATCTTCGCCGCGTATTTCTGGCCCTTGGCGGTCAGGAAGCGGAAGTTGTCTTTCACGCGCAGCACCAGCATCAGCTTGCCCGCGTTATTGGCGAGGAACGCCAGCAGCACTATAACGCAGTAAAAATTGACGTTGAACGACGACATGTCGCCCAGGCAGAAGAAAGAAACTATGGTCTGTATTACCGCCGCGCATCCCGCCACGGCTACGGCGGTGTCTGAATTGCCCTTGAATTTCAGCAGGGGAGTCAGTCCGTTCACCATAGCCACGCGGTTCAGCGCCACCGCCGAGCCCGTCAGAAGCAGGTTGAACACCGCGTATGCCGCCGGAGCCACGGGTATAGCCGAAATGATAGAGTCGGGGAAGATGCGCACTATAAAGGCGATGATGATAGCCGCCAGCGCCATCACGCCCGACAGAACACTGCGGAAAAACAGCCTGCGGATGTTCTCGTTCAGTTCAAATTTTATGCTTTCCTCGTCATCTTCGCCCGTGTAATCCTCAACGGGCTTGCTCTTCTTTTTAGGCGTGTCGGTGTCGTCGGACTCATCCTTCGAGAAAAATCCCACCAACGCGCTCGTGATCTTTTCCTGGAACGACCGGCGAGGCTTCTCCTCGTCCTCCTGCTCGTCATCCTCAGGCTCGGGGCGCACCACATGAGCCTTTACCGACGGGCTTTTTGAGCGTATGTACTCCTCGTATTCGCGCTCGACCACCTCGGTGAACCGCCCCGCCTTAACGTTCAGGACATTCTGCGGTTCCTCGGCTTCATACGCCGGAGCCTTTGACGGATCGGGTTCCGCGTCAGCCGTTTCCGGAGTTACGTTCTTTATTTCCGGCGTCGCCTCGGCGCTCTCCTTGGGCTGCTTTGGCGGTTCGTCGTCCTTTATTTCAATATCTATCGTGTTTATGTCCTCAATAACGGGCTGCTTTCGCTTAGGTTCCGCGCCGTCCGATGTATGAGCGTCTGCGCTCAGATCGGGGTTGAGGACTATTATTTTACCGGTTTCGGTTTTTTCGGGTTTTTCGGATTTTTCTTCCTTGCCGCGCTCTGCCGCCTGTTGAGCTTCCTCGGGGGTCATCAGCCTTTCGCCGCTTTTGCTTCCCTCCATTATCAGCTCGCCCTTCATCGTAGTCACTGTTTTCGCGCCGATGATCGTGTTTTCGGACACATCCGACTCCGGCGGCTCGTCCGCCTTCTTTTCGTAGTCGAACGGACTCATGTTCACAAGCCGCGGCTTCCTGTCCGCGTTGCTGTAAATGTCGATTATTTTCGGCTTGGCGCGGTATTTTTGCGCGGTCTCCTGCATTTTTTCCTCGTCGACAATGCGCTTCCGCTCTTCAAGTATGCTCTCTATTTCACGGTCCTTTTGCTGACCGTTGTTTTTTTCGTTGTCAGGCATATCAACACTTCCTTTCCGCTCATTCCCGTCCCTTTAGCGCGTGGTAGATCAATATCCCCGCCGCCACCGAGGCGTTAAGCGAATTTATCCTGCCCTTCATCGGCAGAGAAACTATCATGTCGCATTTCTCGCGCACCAACCGCGAAATGCCCTTGCCCTCGTTTCCTATGACTATCGCGCAGGCTCCCGACATGTCGCACTGCAAATAGTCCGTGCCGTTCATATCCGCGCCGTATACCCACACTCCGCGCGACTTCAAGTCGTCTATAAGGCTCGCAATGTTCGTTACCCGCGCCACACGCATGTATTCCACCGCGCCCGCGCTCGCCTTGCCCACTGTGTAGCTCAGCCCCGCGCTGCGCCGCTTGGGTATTATCACCCCGTGAACGCCTGCACATTCGGCTGTGCGTATCACCGCGCCCAGATTGTGCGGATCTTCAAGCTCGTCCAGCACCACTATGAACGGCGGCTCATTTTTGCTTTCGGCGTATTCAAATATCTCCTCCACAGTGGAGTATTCCTTTGCCGCCGCAAGGGCGATTATCCCTTGGTGCGGAGCGCTGCCGCTCAGGAAATCGAGCTTTACCTTCTCGACTTCCTTTACGGGTATCTGCTTCTCGCGCGCCTTGGCGAGTATCCCCACTACCGCGCCGCTCTTTTCGCCGCGCGCCACCAGTATTTTATCAATAGGCCTGCCGCTTCGTATAGCTTCGCTTACAGGATTCCTGCCGCTTATAACGTCGGGTTTCGGTTCGATGCTTTTGTCTTTCATAACAAAACCTCACATAATACTAATTTTCATTAAAACGCTTTAAACAGATGTCAGCGGGATTTAACGCGACAGATGTTAAAGGGTTTTATTGAATGTTAGTATGAGTTTACATACATCATTAGTATAACATAAAATATCCGAAAGTAATATTATAAATCAGAATTAAAAATAGAATATTCGCTTTTTGTCAGCAAAATTACGCCGAAAAATCACATGCAAGCAACGTGTTGCGCTGCGCGCCGCGGTATTCCGAACAGCCCTGTTTCGGGGTCGCGAAAAATTTCGTTCTCCGGCGCGAACGGAGTCAGGCTGAAATACAGCGCTATAAACAAAAACAGCATTATCAGCGCCGGCGCGAAAAACCGCCGCAGCGGCAGGGGAGAACCATACAGCAAAAAGGACAGCCCAAGCGCCGCTATCACCGCGACTGCGGCGGCGACATGCCGCTCGACATGCGCCGTACACAGCATGATATAAATCGCGCCTAGGGCATACAGCGCCGCCGCCTTGGCGACGGTAAAGCGCCGCACCTCAAGCTTCAGGGTCAGCGCTTCAAGTATCGCCCAAATCAGGTAAGCGAGCAGCAAGGTCTTGCACCGCTCCCATACGCTTCCGTTCACCGCGCCGAAAAGTATCCCTATCAGCTCACCGTCAAAAAAGCCGTATAACCCGGTTGTTACAGGAGCCGCAGTCCCTATAAACACCGCTCCCGCCGCCTCAAGGCACAATAATCTTTTGTCAGCCATTGATATCGCCTCCCGTTACAAAGTTGTATTATTTTTCTTTGGAAATAAAAGGCGGCAGATAAATTGCCGCACAAGAAAATATACAAATCGTAAAATTCTTTTCTTTCAATATGATGTTGAAAACTCTGTTGAAAGTGTTAAAATCCGTGGAATGATTATAACCAACAACATGGCGTTTTTATCAGGGTGTAAAAAATCCCGGTGATTTTTAGTCGATAGTGCCAATTTTACGGAAAAGAAATTTCCACATTCGCCTATACAAAGTGTATATTCTGCGTGTCAATAGGAAAAACGAATTATTAAATTACATTTTTGATTTATAAGCCGAAAACCCTATAGAAAAAGCCTGACGAGCGCCGCGCTCATGATCATTGCCGTCAGATCGGCGGCAACAGCGGCTATAGCGGTGTGCCGTATCCGCCTTACTCCGACGCTTCCGAAGTACATCGTTATCGCAAAAAACGTCGTCTCGCTCGAGCCCGCGAGCACCGAAGCCACCCTGCCGGCAAAGCTGTCCGGGCCGCAGTCCTCAAACACCGAAATCAGCAGAGCGGTCGAGCCGCCGCCCGAAACAGGGCGAAGCAAAGCCATCGGCACGACCTCCACAGGAAAGCCCACCGCGTCCGCGACGGGGGAGAGAGCCGTGCAGATAACGTCGATCGCGCCGCTCGAGCGCAGAAGCCCCACGGCGAACACCAAACCCAAAATCGTAGGCGCTATGCGGTACAGCGTCAAAAAGCCCTCCTTAGCCCCCTCGATAAAGCAGTCGAAAACCGGCACGCGCTTTACCAACCCAAAGATGATTATCACCGCCGCGAACGCGGGCATTATCAGCTCCATTTCGCCCTCCCCGTCAGCCTGTTTCCCGCCTTGGCAAGAACCAGCGCGACAGTCAGAGCGCACGCCGAGCTTATCCAAACGGGAACCAATATTTCAAACGGCGCGGCGCTGCCGTAGCCCGCGCGCAGCATTCCCAGAGTCGTGGGCATCAATTGCAGCGAAGCCGTGTTCATCACCACAAAGGTCACCATTTCGTCGCTCGCCCTATCGCCTTCGCCGTTCAGTCGGTGCAATTCGCGCATGGCTTTAAGCCCTGGCGGCGTAGCGGTGTTGCCCAGCCCCAGCAGATTCGCGCTGATATTCATCGATATCGCCTCAAACGCCGCGCTGTTTTTGTCCAGCCTCGGGAACAGCCTTTTCAAAAGCGGCGAAAGCAGTTTTGCTATAACCCTTGTAAAGCCGCTGCGCTCGGCTATCTTCATCAGCCCCGACCAAAGGCAGATCACCCCCGCAAGCGTCAGCAAAAGCTCAATGGCGTCCGCCGCGCTGTCGGTGAATGAATTCGAGAAATTCTGCGTGTTTCCGAGGAAAAGCGAGCAAATCAGACTGAAAATAATAATAAAGCTCCATATATATCCAAGCATCGCGCGCCTCCGTGTTGATTCATACGCTATTTTGAATTATTGTGGGATTTATTGACAAATATACCGTTAAATGGTATACTGTTGTAAAAATATGAAAAAGGAGACGGAGCCATGATTTTTACGAATTTCAGAGAGATCGACAAAGCGGGAAGAATTGTCATCTCAAAGGATATCCGCCGCCACCTCAATATTCAGGCAGGCGATATTTTGCAGATAAACGCCGACGACGAATGTATCACGATCAAAAAAGCCGAGCCGAAGTGCGTTTTCTGCAACGCCCTTGAAAATCTGACCGAGTTTGAGGAAAAGTACATCTGCTCCGACTGCCTTGCGAAGCTTAGAAGCTAGAGGCTAGAGGCTGGAAGCTAGAGGCTAGAAGCTAGAAGTCGTTTCACTGATTATAATATATTAAATTGCAAGTGATATTATGAAACTGTATTTTGCGGATATCCGCGATATTTTACCCGAACATATAAACATGATCTCCCCACGGCGTGCCGAACAAGCGCGCCGTTACCGTTTTGCCGACGATCAAAAGCGCTGCGTCGCCGGCGGTCTGCTCCTGCGCCGCTTTTTGGGCGATACCGAGGTCTATACAGATGACTTCGGCAAGCCGCGCGCCGAAAGCGGCGTGTGCTTCAACCTTTCGCACAGCGGCGACTGGGTCATTCTTGCGGTCGGCGAAACCGAGGTCGGCTGCGATATCGAGCGTTTTAAGCTCGTCGATCCCCTGCGGCTCGGCAAGGTGGTGTACACCGGGGCGGAGCTCGAATATATCAGCTCAAATCCCGACAGGCTTGGCAGGTTTTACGAGCTTTGGACAAAAAAAGAAGCCCTGCTCAAATGCATGGGCAAGGGCTTTCACCGCGCGGCAAAAACGGTCGAGGTAACAGGCGACCGCTTCGCCGAGGACGGCGATATTTATTATTTTAAAACAATGGCGTTTTCCGACTACACCGTCTCCGTCTGCACAAAAAACACCCCGGCAGATATAGAAACCGAGTGGGTGAGGTTGTAAAAAAGCCTTCTGCCTGTCATCCTAAGCGGTGCCCGTTGCCACGGGATGGCAGCGCGGCTTTGGATAGAAAAGCGTAACCGCAACTTCGGATTAACGCCGCATCAGAACGCGTGCTGAAACGTTAATCTTTATTCTATATGTATAAAGCGCGTACTGAAAAAATCGAAGGATCCCCCGATGTAAGGCATAAACGCTTCTGTAAAATATCTAGCCTCTAGCCTCTAGCCTCTAACCTACGACCGCGAAGAATACCAGATCCTCCTCGCTGTCGTTTATCAGGCTGTGGCTGTGACCCTTGGGGCAGTACTGGCACTGACCCGCCTCCAGCGCGAAAAGCTCGCCGTCGTCGATCACCGAACCGTGTCCGCTTAAAATGTAAATTATCTCGCTGTCGCTCTCGTGGGTGTGCAAGCCGATAGTCGCGTGCGGCGGCAGCGTGCCGTGCAGTATCTTGTTCAGCCCGTCAAAGTGTATCTTGGCCAAGAACTCGCCCTCGCCGCCCTTGAAGTTAGGCAGCGCTTCGGGGGTCTCGTTTTTAAAATCGTAAATCATATGCTTCTCCTTTTCATGATTTGTTTTCAAAGCTATTATACCACAGAATGATTTGTTTCGGCAAATTATTTTGAAAAAACACTTGCTATTTTTAAATCTATATTATATAATACTCTACAGTTGAATACGACCTTATCAAGAGCGGCGGAGGGAACAGGCCCTGTGAAGCCCGGCAACCTGCATTGCAAGGTGCTAAATCCTGCGGTATTTACCGAAAGATGAGTTTATTGTAAGCGCCTTTCGGACGAATGGCGCGTTTTTTATTGAGTGAATCAAGAGTGATTTTTAAGGAGTGACATCATGGCAAAGTTTTTATTTACATCCGAATCCGTGACCGAGGGACATCCCGACAAGGTCTGCGATAAAATCTCAGACGCGGTGCTCGACAGCATCCTCGCGCAGGACAGCAAGGCGCATGTCGCCTGCGAAACCACCGTTACCACCGGCGTTGTGCACATCATGGGCGAGATATCGACCACGGCTCATGTCGACATCACCTCCATAGCGCGCAAGGTGATCGACGACATCGGCTACAACGACCCGCGCTACGGCTTTGACGCCACCGGCTGCGCGGTCATGACCTCGCTCGACGCGCAGTCCGCCGACATCGCCATGGGCGTGAACGAGAGCTACGAGCTCAAGGACGGCGAGGACGATATCAACAATCAGATCGGCGCCGGCGATCAGGGCATGATGTTCGGCTACGCCTGCACCGAGACCCCCGAGCTTATGCCGCTGCCCGTCTCGCTTGCTCACAAGCTCGCCAAGCAGCTCACAAAGGTGCGCAAGGACGGCACTCTTACCTATCTGCGCCCCGACGGCAAAACTCAGGTCACCGTTGAGTACGAGGACGGCAAGGCTGTTCGCGTAGACACTGTCGTCGTTTCCACCCAGCACGACCCCGACGTTTCCCTCGAACAGATACGCGAGGACATGATAAAGTACGTAATCAAGCCCATCATCCCCGAGGAGCTTTTTGTCAATACCAAGATCTTCGTCAATCCCACGGGCAGGTTCGTCATCGGCGGCCCCGTCGGCGACGCGGGACTTACCGGCAGAAAGATCATCGTCGACACCTACGGCGGCTTTTCGCGCCACGGCGGCGGCGCTTTCAGCGGCAAGGATCCGACAAAGGTCGACCGCAGCGCGGCATACTACGCGCGCTATATCGCCAAAAACGTAGTTGCGGCGGGTCTTGCCGAAAAGTGCGAGGTGCAGCTTGCCTACGCCATCGGCGTCGCAAAGCCCGTTTCGATCATGGTCGACACCTTCGGCACCTCAAAATACACCAACGCTCAGATCGCGGCAGCGGTAGACAAGGTTTTCGATTGCCGCCCCAACTCCATCATCAATCAGCTCGAGCTGCAAAAGCCGCAGTATTATCAGCTCGCCGCCTACGGCCACATGGGCAGGGAAGACCTCGGCGTTAAGTGGGAGCAGACCGACAAGACCGAAGCTCTGAAAGCGGCAATAAAATAAAGCCCCTGCATAACGCAAAGGCTTGACAAAAGCATATATTTTGCTTATAATATAAGTAAAGATAAGGCAAACCGATAAGCGGTTAGCCCTCAAGTGAATCTATAAGAATAGACCGTTCCTTTTGGCTGAGGCGGTCTATTTCTTATTTATTGCGAGAACGGTATAGAAAATAACGATTAAAACAATAGTTAAAACAGTTATGTATTCCATTCGCAACGCCCCCTTTCGAGGGCTCAGATTAACCGCCTACCGTAGTTTGGCTTGCCTTATCCGACAACAGTATACTAAAATATAATGGATTTGTCAATATAATTCTAATATCGAAATATTAAAGCCTATTGACAAATCGGCTGAAAAACATATAATAATAATGAAGGTTGTCTTCGGGGCGGAGTGAAATTCTCCACCGGTGGTATAGTCCACGAACAAGCAAATGCTTGCCGAGCCTGTGAAATTCAGGCACCGACGGTTACAGTCCGGATGAAAGAAGACCGCGCAATACCGCTATACGGTATCCTTTCGCGAACCCGCCCCGCTTTTTTTGCGGGGCTTTTTATTTTGACAGCCTTACTATAAAATAAGGAGTTGTTATCATGACAACAAAATCTACGCAAAAAACACTTACAACCAAGCTTGCGGTAACCGCAATGCTCACCGCGATAGCGGTCGTGCTGCAGTACATCGAGTTTTCCATCCCGATCGTGCCGTCGTTTTTGAAGCTTGACTTCTCCGACCTGCCCGAGCTTATCGGCACCTTCGTGCTCGGACCGTGGTGGGCGGTGCTGATCTGCTTCCTCAAAAACCTCATCCACATCCCGTTCGGCACCTCGGGAAGCATAGGCGAGCTCTCAAACTTCCTGCTCGGCGCGACCTTCGTTATCGTAGCGGGGCTCATCTATCAGCACAAAAAGACCCGCAAAACCGCGCTGCTCGCCTGCCTTGCCGGCGCGCTTGCGATGGCGGCGGTCAGCTATCCCACCAACTATTTCATCGTTTATCCCGCGTACGCCAGAATGTGGTTCGGCGGCACGGTCGACCCGATAGTCGGCATGTACAGAACCATTCTGCCCGCAGCCGACACGCTTGAAAAAGCGCTGCTTATCTTCAACGTGCCGTTCACCCTTGCCAAAGGGCTTATTGTCGCGGCGATCACAATGTTCATCTACAAGCCGCTTTCAAATCTCATCGTAAAAATGAACGATTCGCTCAGCGGCCGCAAAAAAGGTTGACAAACCACCGAAAAATGCTATAATATCAATGTAAATACAGAGTAGAAGCCGGCGCGTTAAAGTGTTTTGCGGACGGGGAGTTGCCGCGAAAACGAAGGGTGTTCCGCGATGCCGGTTTCGCATCCCGCTGTTGCTTCAAAATCATGAGCGGGCTTTTGCCTGCTCTTTTTTTGCAGGCATGTCATATAGGAGGATCTATGTCACCTTTAAAATCATTTAAAAATTCTTTTTTAGAATTTAAAAGTATTCAGTCCCTCGCGTTCATCGCAATGCTGCTCGCGCTTCGCGTAGTGCTCGGAATGTTCGCCAACACTACGCTGCCGTTTTTCGGCAACGCGGTAAAAATAAGCGGCGCGTTTTTGCCGATAGCCATTGCCGGCGCGATGTTCGGACCCTTTCCCGCGCTGCTCGTGGGCGCGCTGGGCGATATCATCTCGTTTTTGCTGGTGCCTACGGGAACCTATTTCCCGGGCTTCACAATAAGCGGCGCGCTGACGGGAGCTATCTACGGCTTCGTTCTCTATAAAAACCAATTCACCCTGCCGCGCGTTATAATCGCGTGGGCGGTAAATACTTTGGCGGTCGAGACCTTCCTTGCCGCCTACTGGCTGTTCCTGCTCTACAGCGGCGGAAGCGGCAAATCATACGACGCGTGGTTGCTGTCGAGGGTCATCAGTCAGGGCGTAAAATGCGTACCCGAAATACTGTTGATCTTCGGCACGGGCAAGCTGATATGCGCCGCCGAAAAATCTATACGAAGAAAAACCTAAAAGGTTTGACATGCTTCAAGCAGCATAAGTTCAAAAAGGAATAATTCTATCATAAGGCACAGTCGCAGTATAATTGCGGCTGTGCTTTTGTTTGCAGTGATTCAGTACTATTGACACAACCGATTATACTAAAGGTAAAAAATATTGGCAAATAACATTATTTTAAAAAAATTCTTTCTAAATATGGCAAAACATATTGCAAATTGAACAAAAAAGAGCTATAATAATGAACAATAATGGCACGATAGCCTCAATAATTATCAACTGTTTGTTTATTTGTTTGGCTTTATGCCAAAACCCGGTATTTTATTTCCTAAAATATGTGGTCAGCGGGCAGATCCGAATAAACAATGGCTATAAAAAATTTAAGGCAACACCGCATGATTCACGCAAGTGAAAAATGCGGATTGCAAAGGGCACGCGCCGTGAGTTATGCGGCGTTGCCTTAATAAAAAATGAAGGAGGAATTTTAAATTATGCAAAAACTCAAAAAACCCGTCAGTGTTATATTATCAATACTGATGATCGTCAGCCTGTTCGCGGCTGTACCGATGACAGTAAACGCAGCGCCTCCCGGCGGCTCCGGCTCCGGAGAAATCGGAACCGAAATCGGCGGTTCCACTCCTGTCATCACTCCCACGACAGCCGGCGATGTAGCTGAGATTGGTGGTACCGGTTACGCGACCCTCGCGGCTGCTATTAACGCAGCTCAGACCGGCGACACTATCAAGCTTTTGGCGAGCGTTGAGGAAACCTTAACAATTTCCAACAAGACGCTCACTATTGACCTCAACGGATTCAATATCATTTCTAAAACGAAGAGCCAGCCTATTACGGCAGATAACGGCACAAAGCTCACCATTGTTAACACCAATACGGATAAGGCTGAAAACACCCCGACCCAGAATGCCATTATGGGTCCCAGCGGCGGCAATAACTACGGTTCATTGATTGCCAAGGGGAACACCACTGTTGAGATTAATGCCGGCTACTATTACGGCTACAACGGCAATAAGACAGCTATCCACGCGCTCAATGGCGCAACCATCACTATCAACGATTGTGTAGTCAACGGCGCGCAAGGTATCGACGATACCACTACAGGCAAGGAAGGCAAGGTCTTCTACTCCGGCGTAAGCAATCCTACACAGCCTTACGCTACCAGCCCGGGTACTATCATCGTTCACGGCGGTACCTTTGCCGGACGTATGTCCGACTCTAACTGGGGTAATTATGTGATCGACGGCGGTACCTTTGACAGAAACACTGTTATCTTGAATGAGAACCCCGTTGACGCAAACGGCAACCGCGTAGCAACTGCCAGCGGCAGCATGGCAACGCTCCCGAACAGCCCCGGCACTCTCGAAGAGGCAGGCTGGCTCGCTCCCGGCTATAATGTTGTTAATAACGGCAACGGCACTTACGGCGTAGAAAAGACCAAGGCGGTAGAAGCCTATGACGCTAACGGCGATCTCGTCGGCGCTTATACCTCTATCGACGCTGCTATTGAAGCAGGCGGCGATGGCTGCACTGTTAAGTTGGTTGCTGATCTCTATGAACAGCAGCAGATCAACTCTCAGAAAACTCCTGTTACCCTCGACCTCAACGGTCATATGATCAATGTTGAAGGCGGCGCAGGCTTGAATTTCAGCATGGGTTACTATTGGAACGGTGATCACATTTTTACCGTTAAAGATACAGTAGGTACCGGCGGAATCAACATCACCCCGAAATACACCGGCAATGCGTGCATCAGCGATAATACCGGACGTACTATCATTGTTGAAGGCGGCACCTTCACCAGCACAGGCAAAGCCATTTACTGCACTGCTTCCAACGCCACCTTCACGGTAATCGGCGGTACCTTCAATGGCGATATTTACGTACATGATACCGGCTACGGTCATGGCACACTCGCTATCACCGACGGTACTGTTAACGGTACTCTCAGCGCGGTGGACAATGCGGTACTCGAAGTTTCCGGCGGTGTCTTCAATGCTCCCGTTCCCGAAGTTTATTGCGCAGACGGCTACAAGCCTGTAGATAACGGCAACGGCACTTACGGCGTAACTCCTAAGACCTATGTAGCTCAAGTCGGCGACGTTAAGTACGAGACCTTTGCCGAGGCTGTTGCGGCTCGCACAAGCACAAACGATGTTATCGAGCTTATCAAGGCTGCCGGCACCTACACCATGACTGATGTAGACGAGGCTCCCATCAAGGTTCAGAAGAACAGCAAGAGCGTAACAATTAAGGCTCCCGCAAATGTTCCCAAGGTTGTTACTTCTGCAACAGCAGACGGCGTGACA
>CACYPV010000030.1 GCA_902776375.1 uncultured Ruminococcus sp.
TTGGCTGGCTGTTTCTATATTTTTGAGTGATAAATTAAATTATTATCTGAGAAAGACTCACTGTTTGTCAGGTTTTTTGAGTTTTGCTCAGGGCTAATAGATATTATTTAGGAGGGATTTACATGTTGGATTTAGAAGTTAAAGAATTATTAGATCAGCTCTTATTGTTGCCGACTGACTTGGATGCGATTGAAAAGCTGTTGAAAAGTGAGTTTTAAAAAGGGTATTACGGTAATTTTAAGAGATTTAAAATCGTCACGATCGGTTGACATAAGCAGGCAAATTGCACTACAATGAATAAAAGGAATTTTGAAAGGAGGGTGAAGTATGGCTTACAGCGAACTGATAAAAAACTTTCAGCGCGTTAGGGATTATATGCGCGCGTTCTATGTTTTCGGCTTCAAGAGCCGTGACGAGTACAGCAAAAAGAGCGGGCGTTCATATGATAACGAGCGGCGCAGAATAGAGAGCTGGCTCGGCGATTATATGCGCTTTTTAAAGACTGAGGAAGGAAAGAGTGTTTTTCTCTCTATCGACAGCCGCGCGATGCCGGAGAATCCGCTGTATAAAGCGTTCAAGACCTCGAGCTTTACCGACAGGGATATCACCCTGCACTTTATCCTCTTTGATATCCTGCGCTCGCCCGACACGGCGTTGAGCGCGCCTGAGCTATGCGAAAGGATAGACGGCTATTTGTCGGGCTTTGATGAACCGATCGAATTTGACGAATCTACCGTTCGTAAAAAGCTGAAGGAATATGTGGATCAGGGTATCGTCAAGGCGCAAAAGGACGGCAGAAAAGTCCTGTATAGCCGGACGAAGGAGGGCGGCGAGATACCGCCGTATATGCTTCAATTTTTCAGCGAGGTCTTGCCCTGCGGCGTGGTCGGCTCGTTTTTGCTCGACAAGCAAACGGAGAGCAGGCACATATTCAACTTCAAGCACCATTACATACTCTCGGCTTTAGACAGCGACGTGCTGTGCGATATCTTTATTGCCATGCGAGAGCACAGGGAAATAACGGCGGACAATTACAGCCCGCGTTTTTCGCAAGCCAAGCAAGTCGCGATCGTTCCGCTGAAGGTTTTGATAAGCGTGCAGGGCGGACGGCAGTATCTTATCGGGTACAGCCGCGAGTACGATCAGATGCGTTCCTATCGCGTGGACTATTTGTCGAATATCAAGATAAAGGACGTCGCCGAGGACTTTGACAGCCTTCGAAAGTGGCTGAAAAGGAACGAAAAGCATATGTGGGGCGTGACTCTGCGCAACAGTATGCGCGGCTATGATAAGGTGGAAATGACCGTCAAGATCGGCGACAACGAGGGATATATCATCAACCGCCTTGAACGCGAAAAACGCTGCGGAGAGGTTGAGATCATCGACGAACACACCGTGAAATTCACCGCCGAGGTCTTTGACGCGAGCGAAATGCTGCCGTGGCTTCGAACATTTATCTGCCGCGTTTCAGAGTTCAAAAGCTCTAACAAGCAGGCTGAACGCGCGTTTTGGAACGACCTTGACAAGATGTATGAGCTTTACGGGATAAAGGAGGGGTAGTATGGTATTCAGCGAGCTGTACAGCGCGTATTACAACGCGCTGGCAGAGATAATAAAGCAGGCGCAGCGTGAACCGCTCACCGCAGCCAGGGCGCGCGAGATAATCGGCAATACCGCGTTTCGCGAAAGCGCGGTCGAGATAACCGACGCGATCTCAGCCGAGCGGTGGCAGGTGATACACAGCGACTACACGACTGATTTGAAGTATACTCCGACGATGCCGCTCACCACTCTGCAAAAAAGGTGGCTCAAAAGCGTGACGCTAGACAGGCGTTCTAAGCTGTTCGGCGAGTGGGATTTTCCCGAATTGGCTGACGTCGATCCGCTGTTCACGGACGAGGATTACCGCGTTTTTGACAGCTACTGCGACGGCGACCCGTATGATGACAGGGACTACATTCACCGCTTCAAAAACATTCTGTTCGCGCTTCACCATGACAAGCCGCTTGACATTACTTTTCACAGCAGCAAGGGCAAGCGCGTGAGCGTCACCGTCAGACCCGAGCGGCTTGAATACTCCGAAAAGGACGACAAATTTCGCCTGTATGTAATGGGCGGCAGGTTCGGTTCCGTTATCAACCTCGGCAGGATGGAAGTCTGTGAAGTGCATGACGGAAGAAACTACATTGCAGATCGTTCGCATTCGGAACGTCCGAGAGAATTGCTGCTCGAGATAACCGACGAGCGAAACGCGCTTGAACGCGTTATGACGCACTTCTCGCATTTTGAAAAAAGCGTTGAAAAGCTTGATGATCTGCATTACCGTGTAAAGCTGATTTACGACGCCGACGATGAAACGGAGTTGATAATCCGCGTGCTGAGCTTTGGCCCGATGGTAAAAGCGGTCGCGCCCGAACGGTTCATCAACAAAATCAGGGAACGCCTGATAAAACAAAGGAATATTTCGGCACAGAAAAGAGTTGCGGACTTTTTTAGTTCGCAACTTTTTTGCGCCGGTGGGCGCCTTCTCCGCCTATTAAAAACAACTGCCGGTTTCAGGGTTTGCGGAACGGCGGGATTTAAAGTTTTTTTAGTTCGCAACTTTTTTTCCGTGAAAAAACAGGAAGGATTTGGTATTGTATAGTCAAGAGATGCACACAGCGATTTTGAGAATTGACACTCGCCCATCGGGACGGCAACCCGAATCCTGAAATTACAAAACAGATGTTGTGGGGTACCTTTAACGGCGCGTGGACGCCGCAAAGCTGTATCCGCTGTTTGTGTAAACGGAGAATATGCCACGGGCATCTCGATGACGTTAACAGCAATCAGGTTGAATGTCGGATGATTTGGGAGAAAGCAGTGCTCTCAGATTACCGGAGATTGCCGACAGCGTCTTGATTTAGGATGCGGACAGCGATTATGACCTCCTTCGTTAGTCCACTTGAAGGGACACTTGCCTTATAAGCA
The DNA here is from genome assembly GCA_902776375.1 of uncultured Ruminococcus sp. Taxonomy (GTDB): domain Bacteria; phylum Bacillota; class Clostridia; order Oscillospirales; family Acutalibacteraceae; genus Ruminococcoides. The sequence continues at coordinate 2,971 of CACYPV010000030.1, forward strand.
AGCTGCGGCGCGGTGAAAGCCCGGGCACGGATAAAAGACGCATCCTGCGCGCGGCACTACGCCGCGCAAAAACTTAAGACACCAACAGCAATTTTACCGAAGTCTGTAAAACTTTGAAGCTCAAAGAGCACGGGAATGAAAATTCCTTTGGTGTCTTGAATTTTACAAATTGAGAGGAGAGAAGAGAATGCTAAACGAATTAAAGAATGAAGCGAACCGCGCTTATACCGAAAACGGAGCTCTTACAAATAGAAGCACACAGTCAGACTGCCTTGATCTGTTCGCAACAGTAGGCGCGCTGCGCCGTCAGAGCGAGGATGAGATAATCGCGCGCTTTACACGCGCGTTCAACGAAAACCGCGACCTCGCCGTTAAAACTCTGTTCTATGCGCGCGACGTCCGCGGCGGCTTGGGCGAGCGCAGAGTGTTCCGCGTTATCATCGGTTGGCTTGCGCAAAACGAGCCCGCGACGCTGAAAAAGAATATCAAGTACTTTGCCGAGTACGGACGTTTTGACGACCTTCTCTGCCTTTTACATACCAAGTGCGAGGGTGAGGCGGTGCGCGTCATCAAGGAGCAGCTTGACAAGGATATGAGCAGCCTTAAAAAGGGCGAAGACGTCAGCCTGCTCGCAAAGTGGCTGCCGTCCGAGAATACGTCCTCAAAGGCCGCGCGCGAAAACGCAAGATACCTGATGCAGAAGTTAGGTTATACCGAACGCAGCTACAGAAAGACCTTGGTCGCTCTGCGTGATAAGATAAGAATAATCGAAAACAATCTTCGCGAGCGCGACTACACCTTTGACTACTCAAAGCAGCCTTCGCGCGCAATGAAGAAGTACCGCGCGGCGTTTTACCGCAATGACGGTGAGCGCTACAACGAGTTTTTGCAAAAGGTGGTTTCGGGCGAGGTGAAGCTCCACGCTGATACGCTCTATCCCTATGAGCTTGTTTTGCCGTACATCCACGACAGGTTTTGGGGAGCGAACAAGAGCTTTATGCGCGATATCACCGAGGAAGAAAAGCAGTATCTGAACGCGACGTGGAAGTCGCTGCCGCACTTCGGCACAGATGAAAACGCGCTTGCGGTCGTCGATACCTCCGGCTCGATGTACTGGAGCGATCCTCCGCTTCCTGCTGCCGTTGCGCTCTCGCTCGGCTTGTATTTTGCCGAGCACAACAAGGGCGTATTTGCAAACCACTTTATTGAGTTCTCGAACACCCCGCAGCTGATCGAGCTAAAGGGCGAGACCTTTGCCGACAAGCTGCGCTATGCTTGCACCTTTAACGAGATCGGCAGCACTGATTTGGAAGCGGTTTTTGATTTGGTGCTCAATGCCGCCGTTCACAATAACGTGCCGCAGGACGAGCTGCCGAAGAAGCTTGTCATCATCTCCGACATGGAGTTTAACTCCTGCATTTACAACGCGGACGCGACGAATTTTGACAACGCAAGGCGAAAGTACGCCGCGCACGGCTACGACCTGCCTGAGATAGTATTCTGGAACGTGGAGAGCCGCAACCGCAACCTGCCCGTTACGATGAACGAGAACGGAGCAGCGCTTGTCAGCGGCTGCACGCCGAGGATATTCCAAATGGTCGAGGGCGATTTGAGCACGCCCTATGAGCTGATGCTCGAAATCTTATCGGCTGAGAGGTATGAAAAAATCTCAGCCTGATAATGAAAGAACTGAGATAAATGATCGATATACAAGGTAAGTACAACACCGCCCGATGCTTTGTTGATGAGATCGATAAGGCAGCGGCGGGTCAGATAAAGGCAGTCTGCGACGTTGAGCAATTTTCAGACTGCAAAATCCGCATTATGCCCGATGTTCACGCCGGGCTCGGCTGCACCATTGGCACAACCATGACTATTCACGACAAGGTCGTGCCGGGTATGGTCGGCGTCGATATCGGCTGCGGTATGGAAACCGTAAAGCTAAAGGAAACCGAAATCGATTTTGAAAAGCTCAATAACATCGCGTATTATGACATTCCTTCGGGCTATGATATCCGCGAGACCCCGCACGAGTATTTTGACAGGATAGACTTGAATGAACTGCGCTGCAGCCCTTATGTGAACCTTGTTCGGGCGTCACGCAGCATAGGCACTCTCGGCGGCGGCAACCACTTTATCGAGGTCGACCGCGATGAGGACGGCGCGTTGTATCTTATAATCCATTCCGGTTCGCGACACCTCGGAAAAGAAACCGCCGAATACTACGGCAGCGAGGGCTTTAAGGCTCTCTGCGGCAACGCGCGTTTCCAAATCGACGCGAAAATCAAGGAGCTCAAGGAGAGCGGCAACACAAAAGAGATACACAAGACCATCAAACGGATGAAAAAGCAACGCGCTATGCTCACTCCTTTGCCTAAGGATCTGGCATATGTGGAGGGTCAGTTGTTCGAGGATTACATACACGATATGAAACTCGTCCAGCGCTTTGCCGTGCTGAACCGTCAGGCGATGGTGGACATCATTATGAACGGTATGGGATGGCACGAGGCGGATCGCTTTACCACCATCCACAACTACATCGATACGGATAATATGATACTCCGCAAGGGCGCGGTATCGGCGCAAAAGGGAGAGAAGCTCCTTATACCGCTCAATATGCGCGACGGTTCGCTGATCTGCGTCGGCAAGGGAAATGAGGACTGGAACTGCTCCGCTCCTCATGGCGCGGGCAGATTGATGAGCCGTAAGGACGCAAGAACCAACCTTGACGTAGACGAATACGCCCGCCAGATGGATGGGATATTTACAACCTGCGTCGGAAGCCGAACCCTTGATGAAGCTCCTATGGCGTACAAGGACGGCAGTATGATAGAGCGGTTGATCGAACCCACGGCGGATATCATTCATCACCTAAAGCCTGTCTATAACTACAAGGCAGGATAAAAATGGCTTTCACAAGCGGTCAACAATTGCTGACTACTCATACCGTCAGGGATTAACTTGCCGTTTGTAAAGTAATAAAGAGGAGCCCGCAACGTATGACCGGGCTAGGCGCTTTCTGTGCGGTGCTGAACCTTTTGCATCGTTGCGGAGCACAGGATCCTCAAATATCCGGAAACACCCCGACCTGCACAGAGCTTAGTTCGGGTGTTTCCGGTTTTTTAATGTATATTTACTATTTGTATATTATTTTAACGCTATAATGATATATAGCTCTTTGCACAAAAGAACAATTCCCTAAATCTAAAAGTTTTGTGCATTGAAAAGTTGACAACCCGCAATGGCTTACTGTATAATAAAAAGGAAAGCCAGCGGTTTTTCAATTCACTAAAAAGGAGAGTATTTATGTTTTGTGAAAAATGCGGTAATCAGATAAAAGACGGCGATTTGTTCTGCCAGAAGTGCGGCGCGCCCGTACCCGGCCAGACTCCCGTACAAGCAGCCGAGCAAACGGCGGAACAGGTTCAGGAGGTTCAGCAGGCGGCTTCGCAGGCTCCCGAACAAGCGCCTCAGCAGGCACAGCAGTTTGCGCCCGCACCCGAACAGGCGCAGCAGTATGCGCCCGCACCCGAACAGGCTCAGCAGTATGCGCCCGCTCCCGGTCAGGCACAGCAGGTCGCGCCCGCACCCAAGGCGCCCAGAAAGCCTTTGTCTCCTAAGATGAAAAAAATCATCATCTTCGGCGGCGCCGGCGTAGCGGTTCTGGCAGCGTTTTTGATCGTCCTGTTCACGGTCATCATTCCCGCCGCCCGCGAAGCGTCAAGAATCGACATCACCAAATATTACACCATTAAAATCGACGGCGTTGACAAAGAGGAGGAAAACCCCTCTGTTCTCGACGGCAAAATCGACGGCAGCTTTGGAATCGACTACAAAAAGTTTGCCGAAGAAAATAAGGTCGACGAGAAAAAGGCAGAAGACTACCTCGACAGGCTGTCCGATATGCTGAACGTAAAGGTCGTAAAGGACGGTAAGGACGTGTCGGGTTATCTTGACGACGTAAAGGCGGAGGACGTTTACACCATCACCGTAGAGTGGCCTACAGACGGCGGCAGCGCCGAAATGGACGCTATTAGCGAAAGGCTTAATGATTACGGCTTTGGCAGTTTGTCCGATTCGATCGATCCCGAGAAAAAGATAGAAAAGATCGAAAATGAGCTCGGCGTTGAGTTCAAGCACAAGCCGCTTTCCTGCGAGATCAAGGTAGCCGACGCGCTTGACGCGCAGGGCATCAAGCTCGCCGTACCTACCGAAATGAATGTGCTTGGCTACATTAAGGACAACAACCTGTTTGTACAGGAAGGTCACAGAAGCGGCGATATCTCGCTCAGCATCAAAAAGTTTGAAACCACCTTCGGCGATTTTACCGTTTCAAAACCGGACGACGAGTACTACACCAACGTCACGGTCAAGAAGGGCAACAAGGAAGTAGGCTCCTTCGACATCGAGATGAGCAACCACAACTATCTGAAGTCTAACGAGGAGATCACGGTCAGCTACGACAGCTATGACGTCACCAGCCTTGCGGACAAGGGCGTTGTGCTCACCGGTGATAAAATCACCTATACCGTCGTCGGCCCCGAGGAATTCACCGCTGACGTTGCCAAGAATAACGTGGAAGCGCTGAAAACCTTCTTCAACGACAACGTTAAGAAAGAGGACTGGAAGGCAGATGAAAAAGACCAGATAACACTTAACAATATCTATTATTCAACCAACAGCGACGACAGAGCATATGTTGTTTATGTTTACACTAACGCCACGCAGAAGTACAGCAAAACAATGTATATGGACGCCGAATACCTCTATATGGAGGACGGCACTCTGAAGAACGACGGTTACTGCGGCACCGGCTCCTCCGGCAAGGACGTCAAGGAAGCGGTCAGCTACTGCAGCTACCTCAAGTCCCCCTATACGTCCACCCAGATACTTTAATCCCATTTATGATCGAAGCGCTCCGGCTTGATAAGCCGGGGCGTTTTTGCCGCCATATCGCCTGTTTCACCGATCAAGGGCAACGTAAAACTCCGCAACGCCAAAATGGTGTTGCGGAGAGCTTTTATGCGGTTTTACGGTTTATCGATTTGTATTATTTTTTATGCGTTGTATACTCTGACCATCTTTACTTTGAATAAGGTTGAATTGCTGAGTCCGACCGCATAATAGGTTCCGAATATCGACTTCATAAACTCGTCATCCCATTGCTGATAGGTGAAGAGCTTGAGGTCAACGACTGCCTTGTTCCTGTCGCCCATGCGGATGGCTTTGACGGTACCTACTCTGTCATAACCTGCGCATTTATATATACCATCGTTGAAGGATTTGTCGATCTTGGTATTTCTTGTTTTGCTGATATTTACCTCATCGCTGAGGATGATGTAGCAGTCACCGGTCACATTTGCATTAATGCGCATATCGGTTATCAGATATTCATACATGCTTCTTGCGGGGAATTTGGTGCGGACATGATCGGCGATCGCGGTAAGCTCTTTTATAGTCAGAGCATTTTCCTTAACCTTGCCTTCGACGTCAAGATAATCGCTTCTGTCTTTATTCCATACACAACGGCGGCCTTGATCATAATCCAGACGTACTTCTCTGCCTGCTGTGTCGGCGTTCTTGTTGATGTATACAGGTCTGTCGTACTTTGTTTGGAAGTTATTAACTCCGTTAGCTGCCGCCACCAGGGCTATTGCCGCGTCGTCATCATCCATAGAATGTCTGTACTGGTTGAAGTTGTTATAGAGGTTGGCGTCATAGGCTGTGTTGAGCTCATTGATGTTTTCCTCGGTGAACTGAGAAACCGCCTTGACTGCCGTCTGGCACTCCTGCATAAGAGCTACCGCGGAAACATACTGCGTAACAAGAGCTTCCGCAGTGGGGAGAGCCGCCTGATAGGCTTCTCTTGCAAACATAGAGTTGAGGGCTTCCTTTGTATAAAGAGCCTTGAACATATCCACATAAGCGGGGTCTGTGCCGTCCATGCACTTCATGATGTTGTAAACGTATGTCGTGATATAGTCGTATCTTATCGTGTCTGTCAGAGCGGCAAGACGCATGATCCTTTGGCTCTTGTTGAGGCTTTTGTCTGTTTCGACTGCCTTGACGTCCTTTACGAACTTTACAAGCTGGGGGCTGAGTCCTTTGAATTCTCCGCGGAGCTCGCTCATATCGGCTGTGTTCTGTACCTTCTGCGCCATCCACGCGGTGTTCTTGTTGATGTTTTCGTTAAGCTCATTGACTTTTGCGTCGAGCTGGTCGAGCTTGTTGTCGATCTGATCCAGCTTTTCGCCTATGATCTCCATGGGATCCTTATCGTCTACACCCGAATGGAATAAAGATTTGAAGGGTGAAACTAAAATTTTTGCGCCCGGGAACAGATCGCCGATGGTATCGAACGCGGCGTCCGCTGCGTCTATGCCCATTTTCTTACCGGTTTCCTCTGTGGTTGCCGCGCTTACCGTAACCGACGCGGCGCCGACTGTCATGGCTCCTACCGAGAAAATCGTAATTACCGATAAGGTCGCCGCGATAAGTCTGTTTTTATAATTGTGTTTCTTTGTTCTCGTGTTTTTCATTGTGATCTCTCCTTTTGTGTTGTTAGTATTTGTTGTGTTAGTTGTGTCGGTTGTATTGATTGTTGTGATTTGATTTGTCTTTTTCATGGTGAAAGCTCCTTTCGTTGTTTGGTTTTGTTTTACTGTGGTTTTATTATATCAGGGTGATCTTTGCAACTTCTTTGCAAAAATCTTTGATTTTTAAAAAAGTTTCAAATTTTTTTGAAATCTTTTTATCAGCAGTTTCGGGGAGGTTTTTGTGTTTCCCTGTCCAGCCTCGTTGCTCTGCGCTGATCCTCGTATAACTCCCACTCGTCTGATCTGTTCCGTCGCCTGCCGCGACTTCACAGCTCAGTCCTCGTCAGTCGTTATCCGAGGGCTCCGAGCCTCGGCTTTTCCCTTGACTGTGGCTAAAGTATATCAAACCGACCTTTGCAACTTCTTTGCAAATATCTGTAAATTTAAAAAAAATATAAAAAAATTTTCTTTATCGGTGTGTTTTTCTTTTTCCGGCATCTTAAATAGTAAAACAGCAGCTCTCTTTTGGTGAGAGCTGCTGTTGGTTTTGGGAAATGTAAAGAGTTTGTGACCGGGGAGCCGGTACTTTTATTGCGTCGCTTTTTTACGCAAGGCTTCATAGAATATGTACGGGATTTCAAGATTTCCCTTGCCTTTGCCAAGAGCGATATCGGGTTTGTTTGACCCGTGAAAATCGCTGCCGCCGCTTTCGAGCAAATCAAATTTATTACACATCATTTTTGCAAACGAGCTGTCAGAATCGCTGTAAAGTGAATAGACCGTTTCTATTCCGACCAGACCATGTTTTTTGGCAATCGGCAGAAAATCCATGCATTCCTCATAATTCATATGAATCAACGGATGCGCCCATACCGGAACTGCGCCGAGATCACAAATAAACTCTATCGTTTTCAATGCAGATAATCTCTCGGGCGGATCGTACCAGCCATATTCTTTGGAAAGAATGCTGTTAAACGCGTCATTTCTTGTTTCAAAATAACCGAGTTTGACAAGTTCGGCAGCAAAATGCGCGCGGTTTACCTTTCCGTCCGGGCGCTCGCTTTTTATTTTGCAGTAATCGATCATATACCCGTTTTGATTAAGCTTTTGGGCAAGGTCGAGGTTGCTGTTTTCCTTCCGTTCATCAGCATTTTTAACATATTCGGTTATATCATCAAATGAATCGGGCTTGATAAACAATCCCAGAATGTGAAGTTCTTTTTCCATATAGCCGGTTGAAAACTCAATACCCGGAACAGCGTCAATAGGTTTACCTTTTGCATAAGACATAAAACCGGGTAACCCTGATACAGTGTTATGATCAGTTAATGCGATTGCCGATAGACCCGCTTCGATTGATGAATCAATAATTTGTTCAGGCGAAAAAGTACCGTCCGAAAAAACGGAATGAGTATGTAGATCGCAGCGTTTCATTAGTGATCCTCCTTATTGTTTGCGGCGAGCAATTCATCAAGCGTTTTCGGCGCGTAATCCATATATTCCATCATACATCCGACGTTGATGATGCGCGCCGGAATATCCATTTGCAAAAGCTCTTGCTGCCACTTCTCGACAAGTTCCCATTCTCTTGTGTTATGTACGTGACCGTACAGCATCACCGCGCCGTCGCGCTGATGATTGTAGAACATGATCGGATAGTGGCTCAGCACGACCAAATGTCCGCCGTCCTTGATTTCTTCGTACTCACTGACGGATTCCCACAGCTTTAGCAGCTTGCCGTTGTTGCGGTCGTGATTGCCGCGGATAAGGCGTTTGTGCCCGTTCAGGCGCTTCATTATTTCAATGCTTCTTTCCTCGCCCTTAAAAAACGCGTCGCCGAGTACATACACGGTGTCATCATCACACACGCGCTCATTCCACCTGCGGATGATCTCCTCGTCCATCTGCTCGGTGTCGGCAAAAGGCCGCTTATCATATTTTAGTATATTCTTATGCCCAAAGTGCGTGTCGGCAATGTAGTAGATCATATTAACACTCCAATAATAGCAGCATATGCAATTATTTTACGCGGATTTGAACAAAAGTCAAGTTAGCCAGATTCTTTTCGGCGTTTTGAATTTCATCGTCAGAGGGCAAGCATCATGTTTTCATATGCATGGACAAATGCATCATAGTTTTCTGTTTCATAGCTGCGGCAGTATACGGCAAACTCAACCAAATCAAAGCAGCCGACTAACTCTTTCAGCGCGTCAAACATTGCTTTGGCAACAACACGCGGATCATTGGCAAAGGCACCGCAGCCAAATGCGCCGAGCACAAGAATATCCACATGATTTGCGGCGGCAACCGTCATAATGTGCCGTGCTCTTTGCAGGTGGATTTGATAAAGCTCTCCGGAAGTCACGTTGACTGCGTTTCCCGATTCTATGTTATAAGCGTTGCTGACAACCTTTCGGAGATTCGGCGCGGCGCAGCTGATGACGTCCACGGAAAACCAATCACTTTCGGGCGTGGACTGTGGAATGTAAGCGTCATTCTTAATGACAATGATGTCAGGCGAATAGATACATGCGTCGGTGTGCAAAGCGTTTCTGTCCTCGCGGTTGACGCTGTAATAGTTATCCCACATATGCTGTTGATCAAGCGTTGGATATAATGTCGAACAACGGCACAGGGCTTCTTCCTGAGCGGAGGCACCGAGCTTTACGCCGCCGCCGGGATTGACTGCGGAAGCAAAGTTCAACACGGCAATTCTTTTATCCGGATACGTTTTGTGAAGCTTGCGCGCGGCGTCAAAGGTGGTGCTGCGCGTTACGGCGATTTTCGTTTGAGAACGTTCATCGTGATTGATCACCGGATAGTCATCGGGCGCGTAATACCTTGTGTTTTCAATACTGCTACGGGTAGCCTGCGTCAGCTTGTCGATGACTTGAATTTGAAGCATTGTATCATTGAAAACTGCCTTCAATTCTTCTTTTCTATTGGATTGCATTGGTTATCCCTCTTTTCTGAAAAAATATAAATATATCAATGGGTTATACTGCATTATACTCTGTTTTCTGCGGTTGTCAAGTGCTTGTCTGAAATAAATTTTTTTGCGATGCTAAATCAAAGATGATCCGATTTTCTCTGGACTTTTCTGTTTTCTGTGGTATGCTGTTCCGCTTGAAAAGAGGCGGTCAGATGGCAGTGAAAAAGTTGCTGAATAAAGGCACGGTATATAAGCAAAACGACAATCGATGGGGAGGAGCAGTTCGATATCGTGATGAGCAAGGTGTGACAAGGCGGAAAGGCTTTTGTGCGCCGGCCAAAAAAACATTGCTGCGAAAGATAAATGATTATATCACCACTTTTCAAAAAGAGATAGCCGAAGCGGATCTAGCGCACCAACCGTTGCAAAAGGTGATACACAAATGGTTGATGATCTTTCGCTATCCGACGATCGAAAAGGCAACCTTAGATATTCAGGAAAGCGTCATCAATCTCTATATCCGCTGGACAGGCTTGCTGCAAAAAGCCCTCGGAAAAGACGCGCTGGTACTTGAAGAAGGCTTGTGCGGCAGAACGACCGCTTTTGATGATGAAGAAATCAACCGCTTGACGCGGCGGTCATTATGCTTGGCACTAACGACTGTAAAAGCGCATTTAACGCTTCGTCAAAAGAAATTACGGCAGGGTTGGAGCTGTGCCTTAAAAAGCTCCTTGATGTTGTTGCCCCTGAAAACATCTTGCTGATTTCTCCGCTTTATCTTGAAACGGCGGCTTTTGATTTTGGCTTTAATGACCGTTCCATTGCGGTGAGCAGAGAGTTGAAGCAGGATTACAAGGAATTGGCGGATAAATACAATACTGCTTTCCTCGCCGCTTCGGATCATGCTAAGGCAAGCAGCTTGGACGGACAGCACCTGACAGAGGAAGGTCACCGCGCGTTGTGTGAGGCTGTTTTGAAAAGTATTGTTTCAATGAATATATAAAAACAAATAAAAACAAAGTTCCTTTTTTTAAGTTTTTATTATTGATATGGCAGTGAACAAAAAATGCGACGCTGTAATCAAAGAAAACGGAAATCAAATTACTACCTTCTCCGTCAGATTCAAGGCTTGACGAAGAACCCTCAAAGGTTTATCATAAATATATCACAACAAACAGAGGTGCTTAAAATGGAAGAAATCAGAGTAGATATGCGTGAAATGAACGAAAAGGATATGGCGCTGTACGCCAAGCACGAGGAGCTGCTTTTTAAGCTCAACCAAACCATGCCGCGCACAGCGGAATATATGGATATTTTGCGCGAGCTGTTTGACGGCAGGATAGGCGAGGATTCCTTTGTACGCGCACCGCTTGCGGGAGCAGCGCTCGATAAAGTCACTATCGGCAACAGGGTGTTTATCAACAACAATCTGCTTGCGATGGCTCGCGGCGGAATAACGATCGAGGATGACGTTCAGATTGCGGCAAACGTCCAGCTTCTGACGAATAACCACGACCCGTATGAAAGGCAGATCCTCATCTGTAAGCCTATTCTTATCAAGAAAGGCGCGTGGATCGGCGCAGGCGCGACTATCACGCCCGGCGTGACCATCGGAAAATATGCCATCGTAGGAGCATCAGCCGTTGTCACGCATGATGTAGGCGACTATGAGGTGGTTGTCGGCAATCCTGCAAGAGTGATAAAAACGCTCGATGCGGAAAGATTTGATGAAATAAATTCCCGTTAATAAACCAACAGCTTCAAAACAGCAGCTCTCGAAAAAAGAGAGCTGCTGTTTTTCGTTTTCTATGGACAATCCCGTTTGGATTTGATAAAATGGATTCAGAATACAACGGAGGGTTGATTTATGGAAGTGTTCGGACAACAAATCAAAAAATTCAGGAGCGAAAAAGGTTATACTCAGGAGAAGCTCGGACAGCTGGTCGGAGTCACAACACAGGCGGTCTCAAAGTGGGAACGCGGAAGTATGCCCGACGCTGAGATCATTCCTCTTATCGCACAGTCGCTCGGCGTAAGTATAGAAGCCCTGTATGGGCGCGAGGAACGGAACCTCTCGGTCGATCTTGCAAAAAAGCTCTGCAGTTTGCCTAAGGACGAAGCCTACCGCTACGCCTTTGAGATATGTTGGGCGATCGAGGTAGGCTTGCTCGGCGAGGACTCCGCGATCGAGTTGTTTGTAAACCGCGGATTTACCGAACTGGACAAAACGAATCAGCATTTCGCTAAGCTGATACACGATGAAGGAATTGCGCTTAGCCGCGTTTCGCCGCTGCCGCAGCACTTTTTCCTGATGCGCACTCCCAATGAGGGCGGCGTGCTGCAGCACCTTGAAAGCATTGATTCGCTCCAAAAGGTATTTGAGCTTTTCGCGGATAAAAACGCGTTAAAGATCATTTGTTATCTATATTCGCTGCCGGTCATGCCCGTTGCCGCTTCGCTTATAAGCAAGCACACCCGGCTTTCCGAAAAGAGGGTAGAGGAATATATGGAGCGTATCTGTGACCGTCACCTTGCGACGCGTACAACGATAGCGACAGCCGAGGGAGAGATGTACTCATATGCCATTTGTCCGGAGGGTTTTGCCGTGCCGCTGATCTGCTTTGCCGACGAGATCGCCAAGGATGATGTGCACCCGTTCTTCGGGGTGCATAACAGAAAGAAACCGTTTTTCTAAACGCGCAGTTTAATTATTAGACGAGGCGTTGTATAAATCCATAGACTGTTTCTTGTTATCCCGCTGTTTATGCCTTACAATAAGTATGTAAGCAAAACAGGAGGGCATTTTATGAAAATCAAATACTTTTTAGCAGGACTGTTGTGCGTTTGCCTCGGCACGTCTATGATGACAGCCTGCGCAAATCCACAGAGCGCTCAAAGCAGCGAGGCGCAAGAGGTCAAGACAGAAAAGCTCCACAAGCTGTATATCAGGGCTCCCAAGGAGTTTACCGAGCTGACAGTTATGTTTTCCTGCACCGGAAGCGGCAAAACAGCTGACGTCAAAATGACAAAAAGCGGCGAGGATGACACCTGCGCCATCTTCAGTTGCGAAGCCGACGTTAACCTTTATAATTTGGTGCGGGTCAAGAACGGTGAAAAGGAAGGTTTCGACGTAGCCTTCAACAGCTTTATAAGCGGCTGGAATTTTGAAGATATGAAAAACCCGCTTCCGTATGTCGCGGGCACAAAGCCGAGTTATGATCCAAAGCTTGAGACGAAGGAGTTCAAGTTTGACGGCAGGGATAAAAAGGTCTACATCTGGACTCCCGAGGATTATGACGAAAAGTCGGATGATAAATATTCCGTTATCTATATGTTTGACGGTCAGAGTATTCTGGCAAAGGGCGTAGACAATGGAATGGACAATGACGTTGTGTGCTGGAACGTCAGCGAAAGCGTAACGAGTATGATGTCCGTTACGGATAACAAGGCGATAATCGTCGGAATAACCAACAATGACGTATACAGAAACGACGAGCTTATCCCCGATTTGGGAGATATCAATACCGAGGGTGGGGATCCGAACATGGACCCGGACGAGTTCACCCATAAACGCGGAAGCGCCTTTGCTGATTTTTTATGCGATACCGTTATGCCTTATGTTGAGGAAAACTACAACGTCTACACCGACGCTGAGCATACCTCTCTGGCGGGTTCCTCGCTGGGCGGACTCGAGACCTTCTATACGGTTTTGGCACATCCCGATAAGTTCGGCACCGGCGGCGTTATGTCGCCTACCTTTGATATGTTCGCCGAAAAGGAATGGAAGGAATTTCTGAAAGATAAAACGGATATGAAAAACGCGCCGTTTTTGTACTTCTACGCCGGAGGATACTCATCGGATAACGGCGATGTGACAATGGAAATGAACAACAGGCTCATCGAAAGCGGATACCCGAAGGATAAGCTTGTCTTCTGCAAATACGAGCCCGGCGAGCATTTGATAGAGTATTGGAGAAGCATATATCCCGAGTTCTTGGAGGCTGCGTTCACACAGAACGTCTCGGCGCTCGAGACCGGCGTTCCCGTACAATACGAAGACACCCGCGACCCTGTTGAGGAATACCTCGATGAAATGGGAATGGACATAAACGACTTTACGCCGGGATATGTTTATTATGATAACAGCGAGACAAAATGGGATAAGGTCTACGCTTATTGGTGGGGCGGAATGTCCTTCAACAGCGTTACCAAGGACGCATATTATTTTGCCGAGTGGCCGGGATTTGAGATGGAGCGGATAGAAGGAAGCGATATCTACCGCGTCGTAGCACCCTTTGGCGTTACGGGAATCATCTTTGACTCGGGAGTTACCGACAGAGCGGTCGCCGAGGGCAAGACGGCGTATCAGACTACCGACCTGAAATACAGCGCCGATTTGATGGGCAAGGTCTATAAAATAGATCTGTCTGTCGAACCCTCGACCGACCCCGGAAAAATGAAAACAAAGCACAGATATTCCGCGGGTAATTGGTCGGATTATCAGCAGAAATAAAAAAACTATACCGTCAAAAGAGGCTGCCGCATTATGAACCGCACCACGTCAAGAGGACAGAGAAATAATTTTTTATGTGTGATTTTAATTATGAAGCAATCGAAAACCAAATAGGCTATCCCTTCACAAACAAGAAATTGTTAAAACAGGCGTTTACACGGCGTTCCTATTCACAGGAACACGGCGGCGAAAACAACGAGGTCTTGGAGTTCTACGGCGACAAGGTTTTGGAGTTTATTGTAGGCAGATTGTTTTCGGAATGGTATGGAGAAATACAAGAAAGCAACAGACCACAGACAAGAAGCGGCATTTACGCTTTTAATCAGCTCGAACCGAATGGTCAATATCACTCTGATTACAATGAGGGAGAGTTAACAGAATTCCGAAAGCTGCTTGTCAGCCGGCAAACTCTTGCGCAAAGGATTTATGATTTGGATTTGGAAAGTTACTTGCGGCTTGGAAAAGGTGACGAGAAGAACGGCGTTCGCGACAAAGATTCGGTCAAAGAGGATTTGTTTGAGGCGATACTCGGAGCGGTTGCGCTTGATTCAAAGTGGGATATCAAAAAGATGCAGGATGCGGTTGAAGTAATGCTTTGCCCCGGTCAGTTTTTGTTTGACGAAAATCATGTGCGTGGTATAACCCAGTGGACAATAGATGAATACGGTTGTGTGCCGGAAACTTGCTTTGACCGATATTGTCATCCTTATGCATTTTTGCAAGCCCCAGTGCCGAATTATTTTGCTAGGTGTGAATGCTATTTGACGCTTGGAGAATATGAATTCTCGTTTCGTGCTACAGGGGACTCGCGTGCAGAAGCAAGAGACAACGTATTCCGGTTTGCATACCAACATCTCAAAGAGAAAGGCTTGCTCCATTCCATCAAAGACGAGATCGAAGAACCAAGTGAAGCAATGGCGATCAATCAGCTCGAAATCCTTTCACGGCGCGGTTATTTTGATTTGCCAAAATATAAATACACCGAAACTCACGATAAGGACGGCAATCCGAAATGGCAGGTAACGTGTATGATCAATGGGTTTGACAAGGTGTTCAACGCAACTTCAACTTCAAAAAAAGCAGCAAAGAAAAAAGCGGCATTCAGAATGCTTAACTATGTTTTGGAGAACTATGACAAGGAGGATTAAGTATGTTTTTTGATATTTTTAAAGGCAAATTCGGCTTTAAGATGTCCGATGATATGGGAATGGACTCCGACGGCAATATGATGATGCGTGTAGGCGATAACATGGCGATGGACATGGACTCCGGTGAGCTGCATGATAACAATAACAGTTTCGGTTCTTCATGGGACGATGATGATAACAATAATGGTTTCGGTTCATCATGGGATGACAATAACAACGGCTTCGGTTCATCGTGGGGCGATGACGACGATGATTGGTAAATAAACGGTATATATTATGCGGACAGCCTTGTGACTGCCCGCTTTTTCTATGCCCATTTGCATAGGATTGTCAACTGATTATTTTGTGTGCAATATAACTATATGGTTTTAGCTCTCGCGTCGAGTGGTGCTGCTGTTTCGTCGTCCCCGATTTTGATACCGTATCCGGCGTAATGCACACCTTGTTTATCTTGGAGGATTTATACAGCTTTCGCTTTACGCTTGAAAACTGCACATCCGACAAACTGAAAATGGCAATTAACGAATGGCATAGGAAGCACGAAAGCTATACTAAAGGCGAAATCAGCAAAGAACAATACGACGATTGGAGACAAAACTATAAATAGAAATCGCCGCCTTAAAAAAGGCGGCATAAGACATCTAATGAGTATAGATAAATAAAGGAATATGGAGCTCATTGCGAGATGAGGCGGATATGTTTCCAACGTATAATATGATCTCTATGACAATGGAACCTTTTTCGTTCGCCCACTCGTTCAGAGGTCGGGTTACGCCTGTTCCTGTTTCTTTTTATAATCCTCCAGCGCTGCCTGAATCGCTTCCTCGGCGAGTACGGAGCAGTGCATTTTGTAAGCCGGGAGACCGTCGAGGGCTTCGGCGACGGCTTTGTTAGTGAGCTGCATGGCGTCCTCCACGCGCTGACCCTTGATCAGCTCCGTCGCCATCGAGCTGGACGCTATCGCGCTGGCGCAGCCGAAGGTTTCAAACTTTACATCGGTGATGATATCGTCGTTGATCTTCAAATACATTTTCATGATGTCGCCGCATTTGGCGTTGCCGACCTCGCCGATACCGTCCGCGTCCTCAATTACGCCCAGATTGCGGGGCTGCAAGAAATGATCCATCACTTTATCGCTGTATAATGCCATAGTAAAAATCCTCCTATTTCAAGATAAATTCCTTTTTGCCTTCCGTCAGATCGCGCCAAACCGGTGAGAAGCTCCTGAGATGCGCCACTACCTCTTTGACGGATCCAATAATATAATCAGCTTGCTCGCGGGTAATATCCTCGCCGATACTAAGTCTTAATGAGCCGTGCGCTACATCGTGTATCCTGCCAATAGCAAGCAGCACATGACTCGGGTCGAGCGCGCCCGAGGTGCAGGCGCTGCCCGAGGAAGCGGAAATACCCTTTTGGTCAAGCAGGAGCAAAATTCCCTCGCCCTCGATTCCCTCAAAGCTGAAATTGACGTTGCCGGGGAGCCTTTGGGATGCGTCGCCGTTGAGCGCGCTGTGCGGTATCTCGGACAAGCCTTTGATAATATAGTCGCGGATCGCCGATATATGCGCGTTGTTTTGTTCCATGCTTGTGGCGGCTTCCTTCAGCGCGGCTGCCATCGCCATAATGCCGGGAAGATTCTCCGTTCCGGCGCGTTTGCCGCGCTCCTGTGCGCCGCCCTCAATCAGGTTTTGCAGGACGATTCCCTTGCGCGCGTACAAAAAGCCCACGCCCTTGGGACCGTGGAATTTATGCGCCGAGGCGGAGAGCATGTCGATGTGCTGCGCCTTGACGTCGATCGGCAGATGACCGACCGCCTGAACCGCGTCGGTGTGGAAGAGAACGCCGTGCTTCCGGCAAATCTCGCCGATCTCGGCGATTGGCTGAATGGTGCCGATCTCGTTGTTGGCGGTCATGATCGTGACGAGGCAGGTGTCCTCGCGGATGGCGGCTTCCAATTCATCCAATATGATGATTCCGTTGTCATGAACGGGCAGGAGCGTGATTTCAAAGCCGTTCTTTTCAAGCTTATTCAGCATGTGGAGGATCGCGTGGTGCTCAAACGCGCTTGATATAATATGTGTTTTGCCCTGTTTCTTGCCGTTTAGTGCGGTGGTAAGCAGCGCCTGATTATCCGCTTCGCTGCCGCCCGAGGTAAAGATGATCTCACGTGGGCTCGCATTGATCACGGCGGCGATTTCCTCGCGCGCTTCCTCTAACTTTTCCTTCGCCTTCTGACCGATGGTGTACAGGCTCGACGGATTACCCCACCAATTCCGCATACCCTCTGTCATCGCCTCAATAGCCGCCTCGCTCATTTTAGTGGTGGCGGCGTTGTCCGCGTATATTTGCATGATGTCAACTCCTTGGTTGTGATAACTACGGATTCTATTATAACCATCATTACAAAGAAATGATGGTTATAATCAGCCATCGCTCTTGCCGCAAAGCGGCAAATCGAGCGGGCAATATAAATATTATAATCATATTCGCCTACCGTGTCAATAGGTAAATAACAAAAACTTGATTTTTCCATTAATCCTATGTTATAATAGGGCGAAATGTGCCGGTGGGCACTTTATGCGTCTTTGGAACACTTTTTATTATTGCGAACCTTCATCAACGGCGCACCGAAAAGTTTGATTATTTGATTACTTGTGGAGGAGTGAAAACCTATGATTTCATCTAAAGGACGTTACGCGCTGAGGGTGATGATCGACCTCGCGCGGCAGAACAGCGACGGCTATGTGCCGCTGAAGGAGATCGCCGAGCGGCAGGGCATCTCCAAAAAATATCTGGAGATCATCGCCAAGGAGCTTGTCAGCGCGAAGCTTCTCAAAGGAGTAAGCGGCAAGGGCGGCGGATACAAGCTGAGCCGCAAGCCTGAGGAATATCCTGTCGGCGAGATTTTAGATGTGATGGAAAACTCGATGGCGGTCGTGTCCTGCCTTGAAAACGGCGCGGAGGTGTGCCCCAGAGCTGCCGAGTGCGATACCCTTCCGATGTGGTCGGAGCTGAATAATCTTATCCATGATTTCCTCTATTCAAAAAAGTTATCGGATCTTCTGTAACATGGAACCGGAAACAACAAAGCCCTCTTTCTCGTTTTGCTGTGAGAAAGAGGGCTGTCATTTTCATTCTGTGATTATCAGTCTGCAAAAAGGGGCGTCGAGAGATAACGGTCGCCTGTGTCGGGGAGGATGACGACAATGGTCTTGCCCTTGTTTTCCGGACGCTTGGCAAGCTCGATCGCCGCGAATGTCGCTGCTCCGGATGAAATGCCTACCAATACGCCTTCGCTTCTGCCAATCAGCTTGCCGGTCGCAAAGGCGTCCTCGTTGGAAACGGGAATGATCTCGTCGTAAATATCGGTGTTGAGCACGTCGGGAACGAAGCCTGCGCCGATACCCTGAATTTTATGTGCGCCTGCGACGCCCTTGGAAAGAACGGGAGATGTCTCCGGCTCAACAGCGACAACCTTTACATCGGGCTTCTGTGATTTCAGATATTCGCCCGTGCCGGTCACGGTACCGCCGGTGCCGACGCCCGCTACAAGGAAATCCACCTCGCCGTCGGTGTCCTCCCAAATTTCGGGACCTGTCGTCGCCCTGTGAACGGCGGGGTTCGCGGGATTGACGAACTGACCGGGAATAAAGCTGTTCTCGATTTCCTTAGAAAGCTCCTCAGCTTTGGCGATAGCGCCCTTCATACCCTTGGTGCCGTCGGTGAGTACAAGCTCTGCGCCGTATGCCTTCATCAACTGGCGGCGCTCAACGCTCATCGTCTCGGGCATAGTGATGATCAGTCTGTAACCCTTTGCTGCGGCGACGGAAGCGAGTCCGATTCCTGTGTTGCCCGATGTCGGTTCGATCAAAACGCTGCCGGGTTTGATAAGACCCTTGCTTTCCGCGTCCTCGATCATCGCCTTTGCGATCCTATCCTTGACGCTGCCGGCAGGATTGAAGTATTCGAGTTTTGCGACGATTTTCGCCTGCAAGCCGAGTTCCTTCTCGATGTGCGTCAATTCAAGCAAAGGGGTTTTGCCAATCAATTGGTCTGCTGTTTGATAAATCTTACTCATAATGATTGCCTCCTAAAATTATAACCTATAAAAGAAGTATGTTAGTGGAATGGCTATATCATACTCCTCATTTTTGAATTTGTCAATAGAAAATTTGAAAAAAGTCTTGAAAACATATCAACATACTGTTATAATAGGGAAACGGAGGCGATAAAGATGTTGATTTCAACAAAAGGACGTTACGCGCTTCGTGTCCTGATCGATATGGCGGAACACAGCGGAAACGAATATATAAAATTAAAAGATATAGCGGATCGGCAGGAGATTTCCGAAAAGTATTTGGAGAGCATTGTCAAGCAGCTTGTCCTGAATAAAATCGTGACCGGCTTACGCGGTAAGGGTGGCGGCTACAAATTAGCAAAAGCACCTGATGAAATCATTGTCGGCGAGGTGCTGCGTTTTATGGAGGGCAGTCTTGCGCCTGTTGCTTGTTTAGAGGACGCGCCCTGTCCGCGTACTGCCGAGTGCCGAACGCTTGAGTTTTGGCGCGGTCTTGATGAAACGATCCGCCGTTACACCGACAGCTTTACCGTTGCGGATCTAACACGCACGGATAATGCGGGCTTTGATTACATAATTTAGGATGATTTGAGATGACGATTCAACAACTGAGATATGTCATTGTTATTTGCGAGGAAGGCTCGCTTAACAAGGCTTCGGAGCAGCTATATATCGCACAGCCGTCTTTGACAAGCGCCGTACAGGAGCTTGAAAAGGAGCTCGGTATCACGATTTTTAACCGCGGCGGCAGAGGCGTCACGCCGACAAACGACGGCTTGGAGTTCATTCGCTATGCGCGCGAGGTGCTGTCGCAGTATGATAATCTGCTTGAAAAATACGGCAAAAACGGAAATCTGAAAAAGAAGTTCGGCATCTCCACCCAGCATTATTCCTTTGCGGTCAAGAGCTTTGTCGAAATGGTAAAGCACTTCGGAACGGACGAGTATGAATTTGCAATACGCGAAACGATGACACGCAACGTAATTGACGACGTTGCGGGTGGCAAAAGCGAAATAGGTATATTATATCTGAACGACTTCAACCGTAAGCCGCTGGAAAAGCTGCTGAAATCAAACGGCTTGGTTTTCACGCCGCTGACCGAGTGCAACGCTTATGTATACTTATGGAAGGGTCATCCGCTTGCGGGCAGAGCCTCAATTAAATTTGATGACCTGAAGGAGTATCCGTGTCTTTCATTCGAGCAGGGCGACAAGGGTTCGTTCTATTACGCCGAGGAGATACTCAGCACAAACGAGTACCCCAAGACGATAAAGGCGACCGACAGAGCGACTATGCTCAACCTGATGATCGGGCTGAACGGCTACACCCTTTGCTCCGGCGTTATCAGCGAGGAGCTCAACGGCTCGGATTATCTGGCGGTACCGTTTGAACCCGACGACGATAGCGCGGCAAGCAACATGGTCATTGGCTATATTTCAAAGAAAAATCTGCTGTTGAGCCATATCGCTCAGCTGTATGTCAATGAGCTTGACAACTACCTGAAAGACTATCAGGAGAATCATTAATAATTCACATATACCCGAGTTATAGATTCAATCTATACCCGGGTATATTTTTTGTGTATTGGACAAAACCTATCTGTTTGGTATATAATGCAATCAGCAAAAACAAAGGAGACGAAAGTCATGACGCTGATTTTAAAAACGCTGACTAACGCAAATATAAATATGGAGCGAATGCTTAGGTAACCGCATTGACCCGTTTGTTTTATCACTACATGTATTAACTATATTAAATTAAAGAAAGAGGTATTTACCATGTCAGAATATAAATTTGAAACCTTACAGCTTCACGTAGGACAGGAACAGGCAGACCCCGCAAGCGACGCTCGCGCGGTGCCGATTTACGCAACCACATCATACGTATTCCACAACGCCCAGCATGCCGCCGACCGTTTCGGTCTTGCCGACGCAGGCAACATCTACGGCAGACTTACCAACTCCACGCAGGGAGTGTTTGAAGATAGGATCGCGGCTCTCGAGGGCGGCGTAGCAGGCTTGGCGTTAGCTTCCGGTGCGGCGGCGATCACTTACACGATCCAGGCTCTCGCAACTCAGGGTGAGCACATCGTCGCACAAAAGACCATTTACGGCGGCTCCGCCAACCTGCTGGCGCATACCTTACCGCTGTACGGCATTGAGACCACCTTCGTCGACATTCACAACCTCGAGGAGGTCACGGCGGCTATCCAGCCCAACACCAAGGCGATCTACATCGAGACCCTCGGCAACCCGAACAGCGATATCCCCGACATCGACGCGCTCGCCGAGATCGCTCACGCACACGGACTTCCGCTCGTTATTGACAACACCTTCGGCACTCCGTATCTTATCAGACCGATCGAACACGGCGCAGACATCGTCGTTCACTCAGCGACTAAATTCATCGGCGGTCACGGCACCACCCTCGGCGGCGTGATCGTAGACGGAGGCACCTTCGACTGGGCAGCCTCGGGCAGATATCCGTGGATCTCCGAGCCGAACCCCAGCTATCACGGCGTGAAGTTCACCGACGCCGCAGGAAAAGCCGCGTTTGCGGTTTATATCCGCGCCATCCTGCTCAGAGATACCGGCGCGACGATCTCTCCCTTTGCCGCTTTCCTGCTCCTGCAGGGAACAGAGACGCTTTCGCTCCGTCTCGAACGCCACGCGGAGAACACCAAGAAGGTGCTCGATTATCTCGTAAAGCATCCGCTTGTCGAAAAGGTTTATCACCCCTCGCTCGCAGACCATCCCGACCATGAGCTTTATAAAAAGTATTTCCCCAACGGCGGCGGTTCGATCTTTACGTTTGATATCAAGGGCGGCAAGGAGGAGGCGTTCCGCTTCATCGACGGCTTAAAGATATTCTCGCTGCTCGCGAATGTCGCGGACGTGAAATCCCTCGTTATACACCCTGCCACCACGACCCACTCACAGCTCACCGACGAGGAGCTTGACGCGGCAGGAATCCACCAAAACACCATCCGCCTCTCCATCGGTACGGAGCACATCGACGACATCATCGCCGATCTGGAAAACGGCTTCGCCGCTGTATAAGCCCTTACCGAGTTAAAGAATAATAAATAGGGAACCTTCCGGCAATACAGCGTCAAAACGCAGTTTTGGGAGGTTTCCTTTTCTATTTGATGTGTATATTGACAATCAGATTTCGATATTATATAATTGACCTACTGTGTCAATAGTTAATTGTATTTGTTTGGAGGAAAAGCATGCTTCTCTGCTTCAACAATTCATATATAAACCGGCTTGCGCAGACGGCTGAGTTCGGTATCGAGCGCGAGAGCCTGCGCGTCACCTCTGACGGTAAACTTGCGCAGACAAAGCACCCCTTTGTCGGTGATCCGCATATCGACCGCGATTTCTGTGAAAATCAGGTTGAGATTATCGGCGACGTTTTCAACGATCCTGCCGACCTGATCTGCCAGCTCGGTGGTCTGCTCAATGAGATAGACGTTGAGCTTGTCAAAAACAACGAGTTGCTCTGGGCGTTTTCCAATCCACCGAAATTCGATTCGGAGGATGAAATACCCGTCGCCCGGTTCCACGGCGCACAGCGCGGTAAGTCGGAATACCGTTACTATCTCGCGGAAAAATACGGAAAAACAAAAATGTTGTTTTCAGGAATCCATCTTAACATTTCCTTTACCGAGAGCCTGCTGCAAGCCGCTTTTCAAGAGAGCGGCGCTGAGATATACACCGCATTTAAGAATGATTTTTACCTGCGCCTCGCAAAACGCCTGACGCAGTATGCGTGGCTGGCGGTTTATCTCACCGCTGCAAGCCCTGTCGCGGACGCTTCTCTCGGCATCAAAAGCAACGTTTATTCCTCGATCCGCTGTTCGGAGCACGGCTACTGGAACCGATTTACGCCCATCCTCGACTATTCAAGCCTGAAAAAATATATCCGCAGTATCGCACGCTATATCGTAAACGGCGACCTGAAAGCCGCTTCCGAGTTGTATTATCCCGTCCGTGTTAAGCCGCGCGGCGTAAACAGCTTGGAAACGCTCTTACATAACGGCGTGAACCATTTGGAGCTGCGCGTCCTCGACGTCAATCCGTTGACGCGCACGGGCATTTTTTCAGAGGATATCCGCTTTATCCACCTGCTTCTGCTCTGGCTTTCAAGTCTGCCCGAATTTGATTTTGACGAAGAAAAGCAGATACAGTCGATAGCGGACGTCAAAGCCGCCGCCGTTTTCGGCAATGCGGAAATCAAGCGGAGAGCCAAAGAAACGCTTGAGGAAATCAAACGCTTTACCCGGCAATATTTCCCGCATTTTTTGCCCGTCATCAACTATCAGCTCAATAAACTGACCGACGGCAATAGCTACGCCGAGATCGTCAGCCGCAAATTTACCGATGGCTACATGAAAAAAGGTATTGCGCTTGCAAGGCGGTACCAAGGAGGTGAGCGCAGTGTGTGAGTTATTCGGCGTTTCCGCACGAGATGATTTTTATGCTAACAACTACCTGAAAGCCTTTTACGCCCACAGCGATTTTCATCCGCACGGCTGGGGCTTAGCCTGCGTTTCACGAAACAGCGCGCTTGTGGAAAAGGAGAGCGTCAAAGCCTCCGAAAGCAACTATCTGCGCGAGAGGTTATCTCAGCCGATCACCGAAAAGCTCCTGCTCGCGCACATTCGCTATGCCACCATCGGTAACGTTGAGTACAAAAACTGCCATCCGTTCACGGGAAAAGACTGCACGGGACGGCGCTGGACGCTCATTCACAACGGCACGATCTTCGATTATCCCGCGCTGTATCCCTACCTCAAAACACAAAAGGGCGACACCGACAGCGAGCGCGTTTTCCTCTATCTTTTGGATAAGCTAAAAGAGGCGACGTGCAAAAACGGCGCAAGGCTGCATTTTGAAGAACGCTTCCGGCTGTTTGAAGAGATCATCTGCGATATGTCAAGGGGCAACAAGCTCAACCTGCTCTTTGCCGACGGCAAATACCTGTATGCGCACACCAACTGTAAGGGTACGATGCATTATCTTGAAAAGGAAGGCGTAGCGTTCGTTTCCACACAGCCTCTTACCGGTGAAAACTGGCGGCTTGCACCCTTCTGTCAGCTTCTTGCGTTCAGTAAGGGTAAGCTGATCAAAATAGGAACCGAACATCAGCACGAATATATCCAAAGCGAGGAAGAGATGAAGCTGATCTATCAAATCTTCGCCAACCTATAAGGGCATCTAAGGTGAGAACATGACCAAAGAAGAAATAATGGACCGTCTGTATGACCGCTTTATTCGACCGACCGAACAAAAAAGAGAGAGCTTTATCGGCGTGGAGATCGAGATGCCGATCGTCAACCTCAACCATGAAGCGGTGGACTTTGCCGTGGTGCATCAGCTGACCGCGGCTTTTCTGAAAGCCTTTGACTTCACTGCGACGGGCTTCGACGAGGAGGGGCACGTCTATTCCGCCGTCAACAGCACGTTCGGCGACGTGTTTTCCTACGACTGCTCCTACAATAATATGGAGTTTTCATTCGGCAAGGAAACAGATCTGCAAGCAATCCACGATCGCTTCAAGCTGTATTACGGCTTTGTACAGGATTTTTTCAAGCCGCACCACTACACGCTGACGGGAATGGGGATCAACCCCAACCGAAAGCTGAATCACAATATCCCGATTGAAAACGGCAGGTACAAAATGCTGTTCAACCACCTGTCGTCATTTTCCAAATACTTTTACATTCCCATGTTCTTCCACCGCTATCCGCAGTTCGGAATGTTCTCGAGCGCGTCGCAGGTACAGCTCGATGTGGATCATGACTCGCTGCCCGAGATCATCGACACCTTCAACAAGTTAGAGCCGATCAAGGCGCTGCTGTTCGCAAATTCCGTGCTGCTCGGCGAGAACGAGGACTTGCTCTGCTGCCGCGATATGCTCTGGAAGAACAGCACTCACGGAATCAATCCGCACAACGTCGGAATGTACGACTGTGACATCCAAACGACCGAGGACATTTTAAATTACATATCCACTACGAGCATTTATTGTGTGGAGAGAAACGGCAAATACCTCAACTTTCCGCCGGTCAATATTTTGGAGTATTTCACGCGCGACAAGTTGACGGGAGAATACACGGAAAACGGCGAGCATATTTTGATGGAATTTCAGCCGCAGCCCGACGATATCGCCTATTTGCGCACCTTTAAGTTTGAGGATCTGACCTACCGCGGTACGATTGAATACCGCAGCGCCTGCTGTCAGCCGATCGGCGACGTGATGACCGTTGCCGCCTTCCATCTCGGTCTGCAAGGCAAGGTTAAAGAGCTGCGGAAATTGCTTGACAGTGATGTTTCTCTATATCACCATGGCTACAACGCCGCCGAACTTAGAAAACAGCTTGTCCGTAAGGAACTGCCGTCCACTGTTGACAGGGACGCGCTGTATGACCTTGTATCAAAGGTTCTCGACCTCTGCCGCGAGGGACTATCCGAGAGAGGACGGGGCGAGGAAAAATATCTGGAACCGCTTTATAAAAGAACCGAAAACCGCACCAATCCTGCAAAGGAAATGCTCCGCCGGCTGCAAAACGGCGAGAGCATAGAAACCATAATAAAGAGCTATGCCGAGGTGTAATCCTATGAATGAGATACAATCAAAAATAACCTGTCTGACCGAAAAACTGATGGCAGACTACGGTAAGGGCAGAGTGATCGATGAGATAAAGATGTTCGACTATCCTGACAGGGCGGTGATTATCGACCTGCTTGAAAAGCTAAAGATCATCATTTATCCCGGCTATCACCGCAACGGCAATTACCGCACCTACACGGTCAAAAACAATATTTCCATTCTGCTCGAGGATATTATTTACAACCTGACGAAGCAGATTGCTGTCGTTCTGAAATACGCGCCGCAACACCAAAACCCTGACAACGACGTGCGCGAAGCGGAAGCGGAGAGAATCACCTTTGCATTTCTCGACAAAATCCCGAAAATCAGGGAGTACATCGAAACCGACATTCAGGCGTTCTATGACGGAGACCCCGCCGCCTATAACAAGGACGAGATCATTTGCACCTATCCGGGCTTGTACGCGATTTTTACCGCAAGGATCGCCCATGAGCTGTTTTTGCTTGAAGTCCCGCTGATACCGCGCATCATGACCGAGCACGCGCACAGCCTGACCGGTATCGACATACATCCGGGTACGACGATCGGTAAGTACTTCTTCATTGACCACGGTACAGGCATCGTTATCGGTGAAACGACCGTGATCGGCAACAATGTCAAGGTCTATCAGGGAGTGACGCTCGGCGCACTGTCTACCCGGGGCGGTCAGAATCTGCGAGGCAAAAAGCGCCACCCGACCATTCATGACAACGTGACGATCTATTCGGGCGCGTCTATTCTCGGCGGCGATACCGTCATCGGTAAAAACGTCGTCATCGGCGGCAACGCCTTCATCACAAGCTCCATTCCCGAGGGCGCAAGAGTCAGCGTAAAGAGTCAGGAGCTGATGTACAACTACGACTCCAAGCATCCCGTCGAGCGTAAGGACGTTGAATTGGATGAAACATGGTTTTATATGATATAAATTCCAACAGGTAAGAAAATGAAAGCTTTATCCATACAGGAATTTGTTGAATTAAGGAATCAGAGCCGCGACCGCTTTGGCGTTGAGCTTCATTTGCACGATCATTGCTCTTCGCAGTATTTTTCGGCAGACGGCAAGACCTTTGACGGAGAATATATGGAGCTTTTGACCGATTTTCTCAGCAAGAAAAACCTCGGTGCGCAGATTTCCGACGACAAAACCGGCATATTGATTGTATAGTCATCAAAGAGGTAATCTTATGAAATCAATTTTAATCAAAGATACAACCAGAGAAGAACGCGAACAAATCGTTAAGCAGTCTTTATGGGGCAGCTGCGGAGCCGAATGTGAATTCTGCTCCGGCTGCGACAATCGGGGCGGCGGAAGAATAGAAGCCTTATTTCAGCCGTATATTGACGGCGAAAAGGAAATCGCAGAAATCAACGCGGAATATACCGCGCCGTTTGTAAGATAAACAGGAGCAGATTGTTTATGAAGATCATTATTTCGGGAAAAAGAAAAGAAGTGACCGATGGGCTGACTGTCGCACAACTGATCAACAGCGAAACGAACGGCAGACCGCGCTATGTTTCAGTCGTTACACGAAAAGAGCTGTTGCTTGAAGGCGGATTTAATGACGTTGTGCTTCAAGACGGCGATACGGTTGAATTCATCTATTCGGGAGAAGAAGAATGCTAGCCGGTGAAGTGATCAAAGAATTGACGAGTTTTGAAAGATAAATCAAACAGCCGGGTGTTTCAGTTGATAAACACCCGGCTGTTTTTGTACGGAATAATCGGTTTGTCAAGAGTCTATACCCGGCAATAGAAATAATATATAACTGTGATGTCAAAAAACATCTTGACAAATGAAGTGAAATATGAGATAATATGTTGCAGAATAAACCTACTAAGTATATAGGTATTATAGATTAGAGGAATGATTATGACCCTTTTTTATCTTTTTAGGCGATGTTGACTCTGTTGGATATCAATATGATTTAAGAAGGAGTCAGTTATTATGAGAACATATAAGAAAATTACCGACTTGATCGGTAACACACCGCTTTTGGAGCTCGAAAGTATAGAAAAAAACACAGGAGCGATTGTATTCGGCAAGCTCGAATATTTTAATCCCGCCGGAAGCATTAAGGACAGGATCGCCAAGGCGATGATAGACGACGCGGAGGCTAAAGGAATATTGAAGCCGGATTCCGTTATCGTGGAGCCGACCAGCGGCAACACGGGCATCGGTCTTGCCGCCGTAGCCGCAGCGAGAGGCTATCAGGTGATTCTTACCATGCCGGAAACAATGAGCGTGGAACGCAGAAATCTTCTGAAGGCATACGGCGCGAAGGTCGTTCTGACCGAGGGTGTTAAGGGAATGAAAGGTGCTATTCAGAAAGCACAGGAGATCGCGGCTGAAAATGCGCACAGTTTTATTCCGAGCCAGTTCACGAACAACGCCAACCCCAAGGCACATTACGATACAACCGGTCCCGAAATCTGGAACGATACCGATGGCAGGATCGATATTCTTGTCGCGGGCGTCGGCACGGGAGGAACCGTTTCGGGCGTGGGCGAATATCTAAAGAATAAGAACCCTAATGTTCAGGTCGTCGCCGTGGAGCCTTCCGGCTCTCCTGTCTTGTCGGGAGAAAAGCCCGGACCGCATAAGATTCAGGGCATCGGCGCGGGGTTTGTTCCCGAAACACTCAATACCGACGTATATGATGAAGTTATTAAGGTAACGAATGAGGACGCATTCGCGACAGGCAGAACACTTGCCAAGCATGAGGGCTTGCTTGTCGGGATCTCATCGGGGGCGGCTGTTTGGGCTGCGGCTCAATTGGCAAAGCGTCCCGAAAATAAAGGAAAAATCATCGTGGCAATTTTGCCCGACACGGGAGAAAGATATCTTTCAACTCCCATGTTTTCAGAATAAGAGGTACAAAAAATGATTATCAACAGCAATGCAAAGTTCAATACTGTTTATACCGAAGTCGGCGTAATTGGCTTCGGCAGCATTGCTGCGCCCTTCTGCGCCCGTTGTATGTGTTGTGTTGTGAACACAGGCGGCAGTTAAGGGGAATCAATGAGATAAATCCTGAGCCGTCTGTCTGCATTTGCAGCGCAGGCGGTATTTTTATGCCTGAACGGAGGTAAAACTGATGATAGAAACAAGGGAAAGCGTTACCGCAAAGCTCTGTTCCTTTGCCCGTGCTTTTCATTCCAATATCGAAAGGAATAAGATTTTCGACGATTATCTCGCTTATGATTTGATGGGAAAGGACGAGTTTGAAAAAATCGGTCAGCTGATACAAAATGATTTCGACGCGGAAAAATCGGATAAAAACTACACCTTCGCGTCAAATAAGATTGCAAACTGCATCAACCGCTATATCACGCCGATCCCGCTTTCGAGAATCGCTTTTGCAGAGAATAAGTTGGACGCGTTTGCGCAGCATTGCGGTAAATGTCAGTATGTGATTTGCGGAGCAGGTATGGATACCTTCGCGTTTCGTAACGATAACCCCGATATCAAGGTGTTTGAGCTTGACCACCCCGACACGGGAAGGTATAAGCGGCGCAGAATCAGGGAGCTTGAGTGGATCATTCCCGATAACCTTACCTTTGTACCGATTGATTTTTCAAAGGACGACATGAGCGAAAGACTGCTCGTTTCAGGCTATGATCCCGAAATCCCGACGTTCTTTGCCATCCTCGGCGTGTCATATTATCTGACGCTATCAGTCTTTGAGGATACGATTCGAAAAATCAGCTCGCTGTGTAAAGCGGAAAGCAAGGTGGTTTTTGATTATCCCGACGAAACCACACTGCGCGGTCGAAGCACCGAGCGTGTCCATATGCTTGCGAGTATCACCGAAAAGCTCGGTGAAAAAATGTTGCACGGTTATTCTTACAAGGAGATATATGCTGTGCTCGAACGTCACGGCTTTGAGATAGAGGAGCATGAAACGCCGCAGATGATACAAATGCATTATTTTGAGAACCGCAGCGATATGGCTGCATTTGAGAATATCAATTTTATTTTGGCTTGCAAAGAAAAAATACCCGGGGAGGTTGCTTGATGAAAACAATAGCTAGCTTTACAGTTAATCACGACAGGCTTGAAAAAGGAATGTACCTTTCGCGTGTTGACGGAGATGTTGTGACATATGACGTCAGAATAAAAAAACCGAACGGAGGAGATTATCTCGGCAACGGCGAGCTTCATACGATTGAGCATTTGTTCGCTACCTACGCGCGCAACAGCGAAGTGTCGGACGATGTTGTGTACGTCGGTCCAATGGGCTGCCGCACAGGGTTTTATCTGCTTGTCAGAGACAGCGTATCTCATGACCGTGCTGTCCGTCTGGTAAGAGACAGCTTGGAATATATCGCTGGCTTTGAGGGGGAAATACCCGGAAGCAAACGCACGGAGTGCGGAAACTATGCCGAGCATGATTTGAACGCAGCAAAGCAAACGGCAAGAGATATGCTCTCTGTTTTGAAAAATTGGAATGAAAATGATTTGGACTATAAGGAGTAATCAACATGGCAAATTATAAAAATATAGAATCCGCTCTGATTCACGGCGGAATATCAACAGACAAATTTACGGGAGCGGTCAATGTTCCGATCTATCAGACCTCGACCTATCAGCAGACCGGCTTGGGCGAGGAGCCAAAGTGGGAGTATTCGCGCACGGGAAATCCGACCCGTGCCGCGTTGGAAGCGTTGATCGCAGAGCTTGAGGGCGGCAAGGCGGGCTTTGCCTTCGGTTCGGGCATGGCAGCGATAACGGCGGTTCTCAGTTTGTTTGAATCGGGCGATAAGGTTCTGATTTCGAGCAACGTATACGGCGGCACCTTCCGTGTGCTCGACAAGGTGTTCAGTAATTTTAACATCGGCTATTCGATCGAGGACACCACCGATTTAGCCGCGCTGGAAAGTAAAATCACCCCCGAGGTCAAGGCGATCCTCGTCGAAAGCCCGGCAAATCCTCTGCTGACGGTCACAGACCTCGCGGCGGTTGCAGCTCTGGCGAAAAAGCACGGTATTCTCTCAATTGTCGATAATACCTTTATGACTCCGTACCTCCAAAGACCGATCGAGCTGGGCGCTGATATCGTCGTACACAGCGCGACAAAATACCTCGGCGGTCACAGCGACGTTGTAGCAGGCTTGGTTGTCGTCAATGATGACGCGCTCGCGCAAAAACTCGCATTTATCCAGAATTCAACAGGCGGCGTGCCGGGACCCTTCGACAGCTTTTTGCTGATCAGAGGAATCAAGACGCTCGGCGTTCGCCTTGACCGCCATGTAGAGAACGCCGAAAAAGCGGCTGAATATCTGCAAAACCACAGGGCGGTAAAAAAGGTTTACTACCCCGGACTTCCCGACGCGCAGGGCTATGAGATCAACAAGCGGCAGGCGAAAAACGGCGGAGCTATGATTTCCTTTGAGCTGTACGAGAACTACAATATCAAAAAATTCTTCAAGGCGTTAAGGCTTGTTGCGCTTGCGGAGAGTCTCGGCGGCGTGGAGAGCCTTGTATGCCACCCTGCCAGCATGACGCACGCCGCGATCCCTTACGAGGTGCGCCAAAGGATCGGCATTACCGACGGCTTGATCAGACTGTCCGTCGGCATCGAGAGCATTGACGACATTCTTGCCGATTTGGACCAGGCAATAGCGGAAAGCGAGGAATAAACATGGCACTCTATCACGATATGCAGCAGTTGATCGGAAACACTCCGCTCGTAAAGCTAAATCACATTGATTTGCCTGACGGAGCGAATCTTTATGCAAAATTAGAGCTGTACAATCCTTCGGGAAGCGTTAAGGACAGGATTGGAAAATATATGATCGGGGACGCCGAAAAACGCGGAATACTCAAAAAGGGCGGCACGATCGTAGAGGCAACGGCAGGTAATACCGGTCTCGGGATCGCCTTTGCCGCGCTGAACAAGGGCTATAGGATCATCTTTGTCGTTCCGACTAAATTTTCCGAAGAAAAGCAGACGCTCCTGCGCGCTTTGGGGGCTGAGATCATCAATACTCCCCGTGAGGGCGGTATGCTGGGCGCATGGGACAAGGCAGAGGAAATACGCCGTTCCATTCCCGGTGCGGTCACGCTCGAACAGTTCAAAAACCAGGCGAATCCGCAGGCGCATTATGAAACGACGGGAAAAGAAATATTTGAGGATCTGAACGGTCAAATAGATTATCTTGTCGCAGGCGCGGGCAGCGGCGGCACCTATTCGGGCGTTGTCAGGTTTTTGAAAGAGAAAAACAAAAACATTACAGGTGTGCTTGCCGATCCCGTCGGCTCCACGATGGGCGGCGGCGAGCACGGCGATTATAATATCGAGGGTATCGGCAATGACTTTATAGCCGACACCATGGATATGTCGCTTGTTGACAGGGTGGTCAAAATGACCGACGCAGAGGCGTTTGACGGAGCACGCGAGCTTGCGTCAAGGGAAGGCATCTTTGCCGGCTCTTCCTCGGGCGCGGCTCTGGCAGCGGCAAAAAAGCTGAT
Organism: uncultured Ruminococcus sp.; assembly: GCA_902776375.1. Lineage (GTDB taxonomy): Bacteria > Bacillota > Clostridia > Oscillospirales > Acutalibacteraceae > Ruminococcoides. The sequence goes on from CACYPV010000030.1 coordinate 35,310, forward strand.
CAACAGTGGGGCGAGGGGCAATATTGTCATTATTCTTCCCGATCGCGGCGACCGTTATTTTACAAAACATCTTTATGAATAGGTGACGTTTAAAATGCGGATCATTGATTTTCACGCGCATATATATCCCGACAAAATCGCAGAAAAGGCAACCAATGCCACGGGCGACTTCTACGGTATAACGCCTGCCTGTATCGGAACAAGCGAAGGGCTGCTCAGAGAGGGAAAAGGCGCAGGTATCAGCGAATTTGTCCTTTTGCCGGTCGCAACAAAACCAGAACAAGCGAGGAGTATCAACACATTTATCAGCGGCGAGGTAAACGCCCACGCCGAATTTCACGGTTTCGGAACGCTTCACCCCGACAGCGCAACAATGCTCGAAGAAGCGGAATATATCCTGCAATCAGGTCTTTTGGGCGTAAAGCTGCACCCTGATACACAGGGCTTCAATACCGATGATAAACGGCTGTTTGAGGTGTACGATTATTTGCAGGGCAGAGGAACGCTGATCGTTCACTGTGGCGACAAAAGGTTTGATTATTCCCATCCGCGCCGCCTGAAAAAAGTGATAGACAATTTTCCAAAGCTCTGCGTCATTGCCGCGCACCTCGGCGGCTGGTCGCTGTTTGATGAGGCGTTCGCGCTGCTGAAAAGCAGCGATTGCTTCTTCGATATTTCAAGCTGCACGATGTTTTTGCCATCGGAAAAGGTCGCGAAATACATTCGCGGCTACGGAGCCGACAGGGTTTTGTTCGGTACGGATTTCCCTCTGTGGAGCCCTGAAACCGAGGTAAATGCTTTTAAAAATCTCCCTTTGACGACCGAAGAATTTGAGAAAATCGCGTACAAAAACGCGTTAAGGGTTATAGGTTGAATCTATTACCAACTATACCTATAGGATATTGGACAATAAGAAAAACTAATGATATAATGGGCTCACTGAAACGAAAGGAGAAAACGCAATGACTACCTACGCAACAATGTGTATGAATACCTTTATGTGTAAAATGCAGAAGGCGGTTTTCTGCGTTAAGGCATGCTGTGCGTTCCGAATGTGAAGGGCATTTTGCGCTTCAACGAGAATGCCGGCGAGGGTGTGCCCACCGGCTATTTTTTATGCCCGACAGCGGGTGGAAAGGGAGTAATCAAATGAAAAAATTACTGATTATCTGTATTATCGCGCTTGTCGCGGCGTTCAGCGTAACCGGCTGCGCAACAAGCGCGTCAAACGAAAGCAGTCACAGCGAAAGCGCAACGAAGGATTGCTGTAAGGACAAGGAAGCGACCTCCTCCGAGGTTCCCGACTGCTGCAAAAACAAAGAGCATACGGACAGCAACTCATCCGAAACCTCCGATGTTCCCGATTGCTGTTCGGGAGAATAATCATTGACACACAGAAAGGAAATCAACATGAAAACAAAAATCATCGCGGCTCTTCTTGCCGCCTCACTTTCAATAGCTGCATTTGCAGGCTGTAATACATCATCAGACAGTTCAACTGCCTCTAAAGCTTCCGCAACAGCTTCAAACGGTGAAGCAAAGCTTGAAAAGACGACCTTCAACCTCGGTCACCTCAATTCCACCGCTCATCTGCTCGGATTTGTGGCAAAGGAGGAAGGATACTTTGAGGAAGAAGGACTCGACGTAACGCTTACACTGTTTTCTTCTGCGGCAGAGCTTTCAAGCGGATTGGAAAACGATAAGCTCGACGTTGCCTTCATCGGCTCCGTTCCTACGCTCACCTTCCAGAGTCAGGGTCACGACCTCACGATTTTCGGCGGTGAGATGACAAACGGTCACGGCTATGTGATAAAGCCTGAATTTGTCGATGGCAAGACTGATTGGGATGTTTCAATACTCAAGGGCAGAAACGTTGCTTCTGTTAAGAACTCCGTTCAGGACGCAGAGCTTCAAATCCTTTTGAAGGACAAAGGGATCGAGATCGGCGAGGGTGAGGACAAGGTAAACATCGTCTACTTTGACAGCCAAAAGGACGCCTACAACGCGCTCCAAAACGATTCGATCGACGCGGCTTCGGCGTATTCGCCCTACACCTCGCTTGCAGAGAGCCAGGGCTACAAGATCGTTTACCGCTGCTCCGAGGAAAAGCTCCTCGAAAATCAGCCTTGCTGCCGTCAGGTAGCCGCTACCGAGTCGCTTGCAAAGTATCCAAATTCCTACAACGCTTTTGAGCGCGCGCTGATAAAGGCTTATAAGTTTACTCAGGAAAACAAAGAGCAGACCGTCAAGGACGTCAAAAAGTACATTGATATAGAGGAAAATCTGATCAACACCGAGGTTTACGGCGGTTACGGTTCCTCTGTTCCCGACCCCGACAAGCAGGGTACGGTCACTCTGAAAAATTCGATCGTAGAGCTTGGCTATGCCGAGGATTACGATATCGACAAGCTGTATAATACCGATATCTATAAGAACGCTCTCGAAAGCCTGATAAAAGAAAATCCCGGCGACAAGGTATACGCCGAGCTTCAAAAGCACTTTGAAGAATTTGAATAAGATATACTAAATTATAAACTGAGATGATCCTATATGAGCAAGATAGAGATAAACAATTTAACGGTTGACTATACAGAAAAAAAGAACCGCTTTACCGCGCTTAAAAACGTCAGCTTTTCCATTGAGGACGGTGAGTTTGTCAGCGTTATCGGCTCAAGCGGCTGCGGCAAAAGCACGCTGCTCAGCATTTTGGAAGGTATCAATACGCCGACAGCGGGCGAGATCCTTATAAACGGCGAGCCGATCCACGGCACCGGCACTGACAGAGGCGTTGTGTTTCAGCACTACTCGCTGTTCCCGTGGATGACCGCCAGAAAAAACGTTGCTTTCGGTATCAGGCAGGTCAACAAAGAGGCGAGCAGAACCGAACGCCTGAAAATCGCCGATGAGTTTTTGGAAAAGGTAGGACTCAACGAATTCAAAAACAAATATCCATCGCAGTTATCGGGCGGAATGCAGCAGCGCGTCGCTATTGCCAGAGCTTTGGCGATGGACACCGACATTCTCCTGATGGACGAACCGTTCGGTGCGATCGACGCGAAAAACCGCACCATTTTACAGGAGCTTCTGCTTGAGCTGTGGGAGGGCGACGGAACAAGCGCGAGAAAAACCGTTGTGTTTGTCACGCATGATATCGACGAGGCTATCCTGCTCTCGGACAAAATCGTGATGATGACCGCGAATCCCGGTCAGGTGTACAGTGAGATCAAGGTTCCCTTCGATCGTCCGCGCAACCGAAGCGAGCTTGTTCAGACAAAGGAATACAATCAGTTCAGGAATAAGCTGCTGGCGATGTTCTACAGCGACATCGTCAGCAAGATCGGCGGAGACGAGGTGGTGCTGTAATGACAATCAAAAAGAGATATCTCAGAGTCGTTCACGCGCTGTTTATCGTGCTTTTGCTGATTCAGCTTCTGCCTGATAAGCTCAGCGGCGATACCTACGCGCAGTACGTTATATGGTTTGCCGTCGGCGTTGAAGTGCTGACGCTCCTCGTATCCTCCTTTATCAAAAAGTCGGTCGGTTTGAATCTGTTTACGGATATCGTCAGCTTTATCTACGGCTTGCTGATCGCATGGACGTTGGCTACAGCCAAATTCAATCTGTTAAAGCCTGCGCTGTTCCCACCGCCCGGAAAGGTCTTTTGGAGAATGATCGGTGATTACGAAACGATCATCACCAACATTTTCAGCTCCATCGGCATCATTTTGCAGGGCTATCTGCTGGCGCTGGTCATAGCGATCCCGCTCGGACTGTTTCTCGGGTGGAGCGCGAGACTCGGCAGCGCGGCAACCTACATTTCAAAATTTTTCGGCGCGATCCCGCCGATCGTTTATATCCCATACGGCATCGCCCTTTTGCCGACCTTCCGCTCGGTCTCGGTCTTCGTTATCTTTTTAGCGACCTTCTGGCCTGTTCTCGCCGGCACTATGAGCGGCGTTATGAATGTAGACAAAAAGACGATCGACTCCGCAAAGGTTTTAAATGTCGGAAAATTCACTATGCTGTTTTCCGTCATTCTCCCGGCGTCGCTGCAACAAATCTTTATCGGTTGCAACCAAGGGCTGACAGTATCTTTCGTGCTTCTGACCTCGGCTGAAATGATCGGAGCACAAAGCGGCTTGGGTTATTACATCAAAAACTACTCCGATTTCGGAGACTACACCAGAACGCTTGTCGGCTTGATCGTTATAGGCATAGTGATCGTCGCGATCTCGTTTGCGTTCAATAAGATACAAAAATACCTGCTTCGCTGGAAGCACTGAAGGGAGGAAACAAAGTGACGGAGATATTATGGCACGGCAGAGGAGGACAGGGAGCCTTTACAGCCGCAAGACTTCTCGGCGACGCGTATTCGCTGAAGGATAACGCCTACGCGCTGGCTTTCCCCTCCTTTGGTCCCGAGCGCAGAGGCGCGCCGATTCGCGCGTTCACGAAGCTCGATACAAAGCCGATAGGCAACCGCAGCGAGATCACAAGATCAAACTACAGTATTTTTCTTGACGATACGCTTTTTAACGAAAAATCCTTCCGTGAGCTAAAGCAAAACGGAATAATACTTTTGAATACAAAGAAGCAATTTGATGATCCGCGTGTGATCACGCTTGACGGAGACGGTATTGCCGCGCGGATTTTGGGCTTGCCTATTACCAATACGATTCTTCTCGGCGCGTTTGCGGCGGTTTCAGGAGAAATAACACTTGAAGATATCAACAAAGCAATACGTCAAACAATGCCGCACCGCCTGCACGAAAAGAATATCGCCGCTGTTAAGGCAGCTTTTGAGGAGGTTGTCGCATGAAGCCTTATCTGAGGGATTTCGTCCCGACCTCTTATGATGACATTCCCGAAGCGACCGCTTATGAGGCAGGCTATCTCGTCACAAAAAACGCGGGTTGGCGTAACACAAGGCCGGTATTGGACGAAACAAAATGTATCGGCTGTCTGAATTGTTATCTTTATTGCCCCGACGGCGTGATTTTCCGCGAGGGCAGTAAGGTAAATATAGATTACGACTTTTGCAAGGGCTGCGGCATTTGCTCTAAGATCTGCAAGCCCGGGGCGATAAAAATGGAGGCGGAAAAGTAATGTCTAAAAAGTTTTTATCGGGCAACGAGGCGTTTGCATACGGCGTCCGCCTTGCTCGCCCGCAGGTGATTTCCGCTTATCCGATCACGCCGCAGACGATCGTGGTTGAAAAGCTTTCGGAATTTGTTGAGGACGGCAGTCTGAACGCGGAGTTCATTCATGTGGAATCCGAGCATTCCGCGCTTTCCTGCGCAATCGGTGCATCCTCGGTAGGCGCGAGGGCTTTTACCGCGACCTCCTCTCAGGGCTTGCTCTATATGGCTGAGTGTTTGCCTTATGCCGCAGGCGGCAGGTTTCCGATCGTCATGATGAACGCCAACCGTTCAACGGCACTTCCGTGGAACATCTACGGCGATCAGCGCGATTCTCTCTCTCAGCTCGACAGCGGCTGGATCCAGGCATATGCAGGCAACGCGCAGGAGGCGCTTGATCTGGCTTTGATGAGCTTTTACATCGCCGAGCACAGCGAAGTCAGCACGCCGTTTATGGCGAATCTCGACGGATTTGTGCTCACCCATACCTATGAGGTAGTAGACGTTCCTACGCAGGAACAGGCGAACGCTTTTCTTCCGAAGTACGAAACGGAAAACAAGCTTGACCTGCAAAATCCGCGTAACCTTGCTTTCTCGGCAGGACCCGACACCAACACGTTTTTTAAGTACAGGGAGCACCTCGGTATTCTGAATGCTTCCAAAATCATTGAAAAAGCCGAGGAGCGTTTTGCGGAGATCTTCGGCAGGCGTTACAGCGGTTTGACGGAGAGCTATCAAACCGATGACGCGGAATTTATTCTGATTACCCTTGGCAGTATTTCGGGACTTGTCCGCGAGGCAGTGGATAAGCTCAGGGCGGAGGGGAAACGCGCAGGGTTGTTAAGATTGCGCTATCTCCGTCCGTTCCCGAATGAGGAAATCGCAAACGCTGTCAAAGACGCAAAGGCTTTGGCGGTACTTGAAAAGGATGTCTCTTTTGGCAACGAGGGCACGGTTTATACCAACGTCAACTCCGCTCTGCAAAAAGCAGGAATAACGCTTCCGACATCAAATTATATCGGCGGTCTCGGCGGAAAGAATATTTCCTTTGAAGAAATAATCAATATCTTTGACGAGCTTGAAAAACAGCAGTCAAAAGTAAAATTTTTAGGGATCGGCGGTGAAGCAAATGGCGATTAATGCGAAAACTCTCAGTGAAACAGAGCTGTTCTACGGTCACAAGGCGTGCGCCGGCTGTGGAGGAAGCCTAGCGGTGCGGATCGCACTAAAGGTTTTGGGCGAAAACGCCGTCGCCGTTCTTCCGGCAGGCTGTATGTCGGCTGTCGGCTTTAACTTTCCGCAGCTTTGCTTCGGCAACAACGCCATTATATCCACCTTTGCCGGAACCGCTTCCATGCTGACCGGCGTTGAAGCCGGACTCAGAGCACAGGGTATCACCGACTTTCACGCGGTAGGCTTTGCGGGCGACGGAGGTACGGCTGACATCGGCTTGCAGGCGTTGTCGGGAGCGATAGACCGCAACGACGATATCCTCTATATCTGCTACGACAACGAAGCCTATATGAACACGGGTATCCAAAAAAGCTCGCTGACGCCATTCGGCGCAAGGACGACCACCACTCCCGCAGGCAAAAACATCCGCGGCAACCTCAGACCCAAGAAGAATCTTTTTGAGATCGTCGCCGCCCACGGAATACCCTACGCCGCCACCGCAAGCGTAGGATATCTCAACGATTTTATGCGAAAGGTGGAAAAGGCAAAGAATATCAGGGGCACAAAGTACATTCACGTTCTTGCGCCCTGTCCCACCGGCTGGGGTGTAAAAACAGACGAAACTGTTGAAATCGCCAAGGAGGTCGTTGACTGCGGCCTGTGGTACCTTGCCGAATACGAGAACGGCGAATTTACGCTGAACCAACGCCCTAAGGAGTTTTCAGACGTTTCGGCTTATCTCAAACGTCAGAGCCGCTTCAAGCACCTGACCGACGCAGACATAGAGATCATTACAAAATCCCGCGATGAAAAATGGGAGTTTATCAAGAAAAACTTTAAGTAAAAGATAGGAGTAATCAAAATGAGCAGAGATATCAATAATAAATTCTGGGATGAGGAGCTTGAAACCCTGCCCCGTGAAGAGCTTGAAAAAAGACAGCTCGAGGACTTGAAGGAGATCGTAAAATTCGCCTATGAAAACGCGCCCTATTACAAGCGCAGCTTTGACGAGGCAGGCGTAAAGCCCGAGGACATCAAAACCCTCAAGGATATTCAAAAGTTCCCGTTTATAAACAAGAAAACCCAGCGCGACACTCAGGGCGTAGGCTCATTCTTAGGCGAGCTTGCGGCTGTTCCGGAGGAGGACGTGGTATTCATTTCCACCTCGTCCGGTTCAACGGGAGTTCCCACCATGAGCCCATTCACCAAGAAGGATTTTGACGAGTTTCAGGATACCGAAAGCCGCTGGTTTTGGCAGATCGGTATGCGCCCGAACGACCGCTATGTTCACGCGCTCAACTTCTCGCTCTATGTAGGTGGACCCGACGTTATCGGCGCGCAGAATCTCGGCGCGCTCTGCATCTGGGGTGGTACGCTCCCGAGCGAACGCCTGCTGTTTGTGTTGAAAACTTATCAGCCAACCGTAATTTGGACGTCTCCGTCTTACGCATGGCAGCTCGGCGAAAAAGCCCTGAAGAGCGGCATTGACCCCAAGAAGGACTTGAATATCAAGAAAATCATCGTTGCCGGCGAGCTCGGCGGCTCGATCGACGCCACCAGAAAGGCTATCGAAGATATTTGGGGAGCGGAGGTTTACGATTTCTACGGCTTGTCTGACATTTTCGGCGCCTGCGCCGCAATGTGCGAGGCTAAGGACGGACTTCACATTGCAGAAAACCATATTCTTGTTGAAACGATCGATATTCATACAGGCGAGATTTTAGAGCCGGGTCAGGTCGGCGAGCTTGTATTTACGACCCTCAGAAAGCACGCTCGTCCGCTCATCCGTTTCCGCACAGGCGATATCGGTCGAATCGACAACACAAAATGCTCCTGCGGCAGAACGCACGGCAGGATACATATTCTGGGCAGAAAAGACGACATGTTCATCGTTTCCGCAGTAAACGTGTTCCCGAGCGACATCGAGGCTGTCATCCGCGAGCAGGACGGCATTACCGGCGAATATCTTATCAGGATCTTTGAGAGGGATTTCACCAATAAGTACGCCGTCGAAATCGAAAAGAATGCCGATAATCCCAAGTCTGATGACGAGGTAGCGGCGGAGGTGACCGCGGCGTTGAAGGCGCGTATCGGCGTTAAGCCGGCGAGAGTGGTCGTGCATCCCGACGGCGGTCTTGATACCCGCTCGGAGCACAAATCCAGACGTGTCATCGACGAACGTACACTTGATTATAGTATTTGATCGGTGTATAATTGAATCAAAATTTTCAACGGAGGCACAGCTATGCCCGAACTTTCAAAACGAACAGAAACCTTCACCGATTCGGTGATTCGGCGTATGACGCGCATTTCCAATCAATACGGAGCAGTGAATCTCTCGCAGGGCTTTCCCGATTTTGAACCTCCGCGTGAGCTGCTGAACAGGCTCGCCGAGGTGTCAAACGAGGATTTTCACCAGTATTCCATCACATGGGGCGCGCAGAATTTCCGTGAGGCGCTGGCTGAAAAGCAATCGCGGCTGATGGGCAGAAAAATTGACCCTAACGCGGAGATCGTTGTGACCTGCGGCAGCACCGAGGCAATGATGGCAGCGATGATGACAGTCGCCAATCCGGGTGACAAGGTAATCGTGTTCTCGCCGTTTTATGAGAACTACGGCGCGGACACGATCCTGTCGGGGGCGGAACCAATATATGTTCCGCTCTATCCGCCCGAATTCAACTTTGACCCAAACGAGCTGGAAGCGGCGTTCAGACAGAAACCCAAGGCGTTGATTCTCTGCAATCCGTCAAATCCCTGCGGCAAGGTGTTCACTTACGACGAGCTGAAAACCATTGCCGAACTTGCCGAAAAATACGATGCGTTTGTGATTACCGACGAGGTTTACGAGCACATTGTCTATGCTCCGCACAAACACACCTATTTCGCTTCATTGCCTAATATGTGGGAGAGGACGATTTCCTGTTCCTCGCTTTCAAAAACCTATTCTATCACAGGATGGCGTTTGGGATATATCATCGCTCCGCCGCAAATAATTGACGTTGCGAAAAAGGTTCACGACTTCCTGACCGTCGGTGCGGCGGCTCCCTTGCAGGAGGCGGCGGTGACCGGACTGCGCTTCGGAGACGATTATTACAGACAGCTTGCTGAAAAATACACCGAAAAACGCGATTTGTTCCTGAAAGGGCTTGACGATATCGGGATAGCCCACACGAATCCGCAGGGTGCATATTATGTGCTTCTCGATATATCGGAATTCGGTTATGAATGCGACCTTGATTTCTGCGAAAAGCTCGCCGAAAAGGTCGGCGTAGGCGCCGTGCCCGGCTCAAGCTTCTTCCGTGAAAACGTTAACCACCTGATCCGTCTGCACTTTGCTAAGAAAAACGATACTCTTAATGAAGCTCTCAACAGGCTTTCGGATATATATAAACTTAGAAAATGAGGTGTTCGCATAATGAAACGCATATTAACTATTCAGGATATATCGTGCGTCGGAAAATGCTCTCTGACCGTAGCACTTCCGATTATTTCGGCAACAGGTGTTGAGACAGCAATTTTGCCGACCGCTGTACTTTCCACTCATACAATGTTTCAAAATTTTACCTGCAAGGATTTGGACGATCAGATTTTGCCGATCGCTAAGCACTGGAAGGATGAAAACATTACCTTTGATGCTTTTTACACGGGTTATCTTGCCTCGGCACAGCAGATCGATAAGGTTCTGAAATTGATCAATAGTCTGAAACGCGAAGCCGACCTTGTGATCGTTGATCCGGCTATGGCGGACAATGGCAAGCTTTATCCGGCTTTTGACAGCGGCTTCCCTAAGGAAATGGCAAGGCTGGCGGCGCAGGCGGATATTGTTTTGCCGAACATTACCGAAGCGTGCCTGATGACCGATACTCCCTACCGGGAAAGCTATGACGAGCAGTTTGCAAAAGAAGTAGTCAAAAAGCTTGCCGCACAGGGAGCTTTAACCGTTGTGTTGACAGGAGCGGCGTTTGACGGCAAATACGGTGTTTTGATTTATGACAGCAAAACGGAAGAGTTTCGCTTCTATGCTCAAAACAAGGTAGACGCGTCTTATCATGGAACAGGCGACGTTTTCAGCTCTGCCTTCACCGGTCTGCTGCTTCGCGGAAAATCCGTTTTAGACAGCGTAAAAATCGCGGCTGATTTTACGGCGGAAAGCATCAGGCTCACAAAAGAAACACCCGGCTCAAATTGGTACGGTGTTGATTTTGAAAGAGTCCTGCCTCATTTGATAGAAAGGATCGATGCCAAATGACAGAAAAAGCGAGCGTGACGCATGAACTAATCAAACCTTTTGAAACGTTTGCTTTTCCATTAACCTGCTTAAATGGCGTGTTTAAGCTTTTTCTGTATCAAAACTGTAGGATAATTATGGCTTTTCACTCCACCTTTGATACAATTTTTATCGCGGTCGATGAACGACAGTTAAAACACCCCTCATTTTCATTTTGAGGGGTGCCATTTTCATTTTGGGGTACCCCATATTGAATGGGTTGATAAGATTATTTCTGTTGTTAAACCGATATTTCTTTCCAATAACAAGGAAATTGGTGTAACACAGGTAGTAACTGCTTTATCCAAGGATGAGAGTTTTGCACCATTTGGGTGAATGGTTTTTTTTGAGAAAAAACAAAATACCTATTGACATATAATACTATGTGTGATATAGTATAATATGAAAGGAGGTATTGCCTTTGGATATGCAATTGAAGC
>CACYPV010000031.1 GCA_902776375.1 uncultured Ruminococcus sp.
CGCCTTGTCTTGCGAAAAATATCCTCGCAAAATATAAGTCTACTTTCTATCAGGAATTAGTATAAATCGCAAATGCGATTTTGCCTCCGGCACCGCTCAGTATGACATTGCTTTAAGAAAAAAAGGGCGGAATGATCTCCGCCCATTTATAATTATTATTTGTTTACTACCTCGCGGATGACCTTGGCGATATGGGGCTGGGTGAGCTCGAATTTGTCGAGCAGCTCCCACGCGGGACCGCTGTAGCCGAATACGTCCTTGACGCCGATGCGCGTGATCTTTACGGGACATTCCTCGGTTACGACCTCGCTTACCGCGTCGGCAAGACCGCCGACGATGTTGTGCTCCTCAACGGTGATTATCCTGCCGGTCTCGCTTGCCGCCTTGATGATGATGTCGCGGTCGATGGGCTTGATGGTGTGGATGTTGATAAGGCGTGCGTTGATGCCCTCAGCCTCAAGCTCTTTTACCGCCTTGAGCGCCTCGTTGACTACAAGACCCGTGGCGATAACGGCGACGTCGTTGCCCTCGTGCAGGGTGATGCCCTTGCCGAGTGTGAACTCGTAGGTTTCGGGATCGTTGAAGCTCGGGATGGCGAGTCTGCCCAGACGGATATAAACGGGACCGTTGTGTTCGAGCGCCGCCTTTGTAGCCGCCTTCATCTCCCAGTGGTCGGCGGGATTGAGCACCATCATGCCGGGGATAGCGCGCATGATCGCGATGTCCTCGATGCACTGGTGGGTCGCGCCGTCTTCGCCTGTGGAGATACCCGCGTGGCTGCCCGCGATTTTAACGTTGAGCTCGGGGTAGGCGACGGAGTTTCTGATTTGCTCAAAGGCTCTGCCGGTCGCGAACATCGCGAAGGAAGCCGCTACGGGGATCTTGCCTGCCGCAGCCATGCCTGCCGCTACGCCGATCATGTTGCCCTCGGCGATGCCGCAGTCGAAGAAGCGGTCGGGGTGAGCCTTTTGGAATGTGCTTGTTTTTGTGGCTGCCGCCAGGTCGGCGTCGAACACCACGATATCTTTATTTGTTTCGGCAAGCTCGCAAAGCGCCTCGCCAAAGCTTTCTCTTGTTGCTTTCAATATGGATTCAGCCATCAGCACTTGCCCTCCAATCTGTCGTTTTCAGCCTGAAGCTCGGCGGTCGCGGCTTCGTACTGTTCCTTGTTGGGGGCAACGCCGTGCCAGCCAACCTGATTTTCCATGAATGAAACGCCCTTGCCCTTGACGGTCTTGGCGAGAATGGCGGTGGGCTTGCCCTTTACGGTTTTTGCGCGGTCAAGCGCGTCCTTGATCTGCTCAAAGTCGTGACCGTCGATCTTGATGACCTCAAAGCCGAACGCCTCGAATTTTTTGTCGAGCGGTTCGATGCCGCCGACCTCGGCTACGGGGCCGTCGATCTGAAGTCCGTTTTGGTCGACGATTACTACGAGGTTGTCGAGCTTATGGTGAGAAGCGAACATTGCCGCCTCCCAGACCTGACCTTCCTCTACCTCGCCGTCGCCGAGCACGGTATATACACGGTAGTCCTTATTGTCAAGCTTGCCGGCGAGCGCCATTCCGCACGCGGCGGAAACGCCCTGACCGAGCGAGCCCGTGCTCATGTCGATGCCGGGTGTGCCCTTCATGTCGGGGTGACCCTGGAGCATAGCGCCGACGTGGCGGAGCGATGTGAGCTCGTCCCAATCAAAAAAGCCCTTTAAAGCTAACACGGCGTAAAGACTGGGGCAGCAGTGACCCTTTGACAATACAAAACGGTCGCGATCCTCCCACTGAGGAACCTGCGGGTCTACGTTCATTTCTTTAAAATAAAGATAGGTAAAAATATCCGCGGCAGACAAAGAACCGCCGGGGTGACCCGATTTTGCATGATATGTGCCGAGAATTGCGCCCATTCTTGCTTTATTAGCCAGAACTCTGAGCTGCTTGATTTCTGAACTATCCATTATCTAACCAATCCTTTCCTCGGTGAGCCATATTCTTTAGGCGCACCTCGCAACTATAATTATTATACACGAAATTGTCAAAAATTCAACAATCTCGGCGGTATATTTTAAATTTGTTTGAAAATATCTATAAACACCCTTGAAACAAGCCGGATTTGTGTTATAATTAATAAGGAAATTTTTTTCAAAGAAAAATGAGGTGTTTTATATGCTTTTGACTGCCGACGTGGGCAACACCAATATAAAGCTCGGTATATTTGACGGGGACGAGCTGCGCTATAAGCTGCGCTTTTCAACCAACGATAAAATGACCAGCGACGAGTTCGCGGTGGAGCTTTACACCTTTTTCCAGATTTACGACATCGATTATAAGAAGATCGACGGCTCGATCATAAGCTCGGTCGTGCCGAAGGTCACTCAGCCGCTGGTGGACGCTATCGAGATAGTTATGGGCGTTCGCAGTCTTATCATAGGGCCGGGGCTTAAAACCGGAATGGACCTCAAGATCGACCGACCCGAAACGCTGGGCGGCGATATAGTCTGCGGCTGCGTGGGCACGTATGAAAAATACGGCGGCCCCCTTATTGTGATATTCATGGGCACGGCTACGGTAGTGGCATATGTGGACGAAAACTGCGCCTACCGCGGCGGCATCATAGCGCCGGGCGTGGGCATTTCGCTTGACGCGCTGACAAGCCGAGGCGCGCTGCTGCCGGCGGTCGATCTTATGGCGCCTAAAAAAGCCATTTGCACCAACACCGTGGACTGCATGCGTTCGGGCATAATGAACGGCACGTCCTGTATGCTGGACGGTATGATAGACCTGTTTATGCGCGAAACGGGCAAAAGCTGCAAGATAGTCGCCACGGGCGGCCTTGCTCCGCAGATGATACAAAACTGCACGCACGAGATAGCGTATGAGGAGAATATCATACTTAACGGATTAAAAAGCATTTATGCCAAGAATCACAGGTGATTTCTTAGCAATGGACAGTTGACAATTGACAATTTCGGGTCGCTTCGCTCCGGATTTGTGATATTGCGTGTGTTCTGTCGCACCGAAACACTATGATCGGGTGCGGGTGTCCCGCCCTTAATTGTCCATTGTCCACTGTCAATTGTCAATTTAAATAGCTGCAACCGCGTATATTATACGCGTTGTAAATAAAAATGCGTTTCACCCGGAAAGCCGGGGAAACAGCAGGAGGTTATTTTTATGTCAACAACAAAAAAGAACGCAACCCCAAAGCTTTTTAAGCCTGTGTTCACAGCATTGCTGTCAGCGCTGATTGTGCTGCTCACCTTCACGGTCGGCACCCTGCGCGTCGGTCCGCTTGTGTTCACCCTCAACTGTCTGCCGGTGGCAGTCGGCGCGGTGTTTCTCGGTCCGCTTTACGGCGCCATTTTGGGACTGGTGTTCGGTCTCACAAGCTTTTTTGCAAGCTATACTTCCGGTTCGCTTACCACAGTGCTTGTGGGCATCAATCCGTTTTTAACCTTTGTTATGTGCGTGGTGCCTCGCGTTATCTGCGGCTGGGTGCCCGGACTTCTGTATAAGGTGCTGCCCAAAGGCAACGAGCCAAAGCGTCTGGGAAGCTCCGCTTTGTGCTGCGGACTGACCGCTGTGCTCAACACTATCGGCTTTTTGGGATTGATGTGGGTGTTCTTTAAGGACGCGTTTGTTTCCAACCCCGATGTTATTGACAAGGTTGGCAACAAGCCCACGGGTAATGTATTTCTTTTCATTTTTGCGATTGCAACCATTAACGCAGTTACGGAAATCATCGTCAACCTTGTGCTCGGCACCGGAATTTGCCGCGCATTGTTTGCGGTGACAAAAAACAGAATTTAATTTATGAACAGCGATAAGATACTCGATATCCTGACCTCAACAAGTGAATATGTTTCGGGGCAGAGCTTGGCGCAGACGCTCGGCGTTTCGCGGCAGGCGGTCTGGAAAGAGATAAACGCTTTGCGTGAGCGGGGTTATGAGATCGAGTCCGTGCCGAACCGCGGCTACAGATTGTCGGCGACGCCCGCGTTTCCGGACGCGCACGCGGTAAAGGCTGCGCTGAACACTAAGATCATCGGCAAGGAGCTGACGGTGCTTGACTCCGTCGGCTCCACAAACGATTATTTGAAAAACCTGGGCGCGAACGGCTGCAAAAGCGGCACGGTAGTCGCGGCTAGGGAGCAGGTGAGCGGCAAGGGCAGGCTGGGCAGAGAGTGGCAGAGCAAAAAAGACGAGAACGTCATGTTCTCGCTGCTTATACGCCCGAAGCTCGCGCCCGCCGAGGTAGCGGCTGTAACTCCGCTTACGGGGCTTGCCGTGTGCAAGGCGCTAAGGAGCTTTACGGGGCTTGACTGCCGCATAAAATGGCCTAACGACGTTATCATCGGCAGAAAAAAGCTCGCGGGCATCCTGACCGAAATGAGCGCCGAATTTGACGCGGTGGAGTACATCGTCATCGGTATAGGCGTGAACGTCGATCAGGCGGATTTTCCCTGCGATATCGCGCAAAAGGCGACTTCGCTTTTCCTCGAAGCGGGCGTGCGCTATGATAAGAATAAAGCGCTTGCCTGTCTGTTGGATCAGATCGAGGAGGAGTTTTTGAAGAACGATCTAAGTCTGTCGTGTGAGGCGCTTGAAGAATATACCGCGCTGTGCGCCACGGTCGGAAAAAACGTGAGCTTTACGCGCGGCGGCGTGACCGTCGACGGGCTCGCCGTGGGGATCGCGCAGAGCGGTGAGCTTAAGGTAAAGCTTGCCGACGGCGCTGTCTGCCTTGTGAATTCGGGTGAAGTGACCGCGCAGGGAATATATTGAATTGAGAGTTGAAAGTTGAGAGTTGAGAGTTGAGTTACAAGTGACGAATTACAAATTGCAAGTTGATATTATACGCAACGGTTGCTGATTAACTAAACTTGTCATTTGTAATTTGCAATTATCAACTAAAAAATGGCAGCCGCCTTTGGATGGGCGGCTGTTTTTTTGTGGTCATATCAGCTTTCTTTTTGTGTTGATGGGCTTTGCGTTGTTTGTGATTGAGAGCTGTTTGCATTTTAACAGCTCCTGTCTGCCTTTTTCGCTTCTGGTGTAAACGACGTGAAAATCCTTTGCGGTTTTGTTGAGTATTGAAGCCAGATATTCGGCGTTTTCCTTTTTGTTTCCGACAGCCGAGGGACAGGCGAAGCTTGATACCCCGTTGCTGCCCTTGCAAATCAAATATCTGGGATTATCGATCGGCGAAAACATTTCGGCGATCGCTTTTTTAAATGTGTCCTGCTCTTGCGTGGTGGCGTTTTCAAGCGCGGCGGTCAAAAACGAGGCGCCCTGAAAGCAAACGGGGATGCAATTCCTTGATTGAATCGCGCCTGTTCTTTTCAGAGTTTCGCAAACCGCGTTGGCGGCTATCTTCATGTTTCCGAGTGCAGAGCCCATTTCGCGCGCTTTTTTAAGCTTGAATGCAAAAACAGGGAAGCCAATTGCCGCGGTAATGGCTGAAAGCGTCAGTCTGAGCCACAGCGGCAAAAACAGAAGAATGTTTATGAAAGCCAAAATTAGCAGAGTTACAACCAGCGCAATGACCGCCGAGCCAGCGCTTTTGTCTGAGAAAACCAGAGGGATGGACTCGGTTTCCGCCGTGTCGACGATCTGCGGCGAGCTTCCCGCGCCGGTAAACGAAGCGTTCCAGCGCTGCTTCATGGTTTCTCTGTCGGCGGCAAGGGCGTACATTTCGCGGTTGACGCGTTCAAGTCCCTGCTCGTCAAACGGCGGCTTGATAACGTCAAGGCGGTCTGTTCCGCTTTCGATGACGTTGCTGTGATATGCAGGCGCAAGGAAGGTGTCAAACCTGCGTTTTACCGTGTTGTAATCGGCGCCCGAAAGCTCCTTTGAATAGTCGCCGTCGCGGTCAAGGGTGACCAGATGGAAAATGTTTGAAGCCTTTTCGGGGGCGTTTTTGTCGGTTCTTATGGCGCGTCCGCGCATTTGGTTTGACAGCATGAAGCTTCCGACGAAGCTTGCCAAGATCAGCGAGTTGATGCACGGCGAATCCCAGCCCTCGCCGAGCAGCGATTTTGTGCCGATAAGCACTCGGAAAATGCCCTGAGCAAACGCCTCGGTAACAAGCGCGACCTTGTTTTTGTTAGAGCCGGAAACGTTGACCCGGCAATAGTTTTTGTCGGCGGTAGGGGAGGCGGTGAAGCTTATTCCCAGACCATCCGCGATTTTCTTTGCGGCTTCAAGGGATTTTTCGGAAAGGATAACGCCCGCTCCGGTAAGTACAGCCAAGTCCGGGATACCGCTTCTGCGCAAATGCTCAAAAATCTGCACCGCGCCCATCGAGGTGATCGGGTCGTTCCCTCCGATAGCGTTCATATGCGACTGACCGATGAAGTCGGTAAGCACCAACATTCTGAGCTTATCGCTGAGATTCTTCTCCTCGGCCGCGGCGATATCGGCTATGCTTTTCAGTTTGCCCATTGAGGATACAAGCGTTTTCTCAGCAAGCTCGGTGTCGCTGAAATTGACCCTTCCCCTGTGGATGAGCGAGGCGTTTTTCAGCTTGTATTCGAGCACGCCGCTTATTTCGCCGAATTCCCTTTGATTGCTCACGATCAGTTGGCACACCGCTTCAAGCTCGTCTTGCGTGACGCCTTTGTTCTTTGAGGGCTTGATTTTTAACGGAAGCTTTGTGGCAAGCGCGGGGTCTTGCTGCTTTGCAAGAGTGATAAGCGTTGTGAAGGCGTCATAGTTTTCGTACAGGAAGTCGCTGTCGGCGCCGTTTTTAGAGAAAAACTCCTCTGCCGCCGCGGCGAAGAACTTAGTTTGCGGCAGTCCGCCGATCACCTGAGCCGCTTTTTTTCGGCGCTCGGTAAGCAGCCTTTGTTCCTCGTCGGTGGGGTAGCTGAAAATTATATAGTCCTGATGAGGGCAGAGCGTTTTTTGAGCGACCAAATGCGGCACAAATATCTCGTCGTCGATATCGCCGCAAAGGGTGTGATACGCTTTCCATTCGGCGGGCGCGCTGTCATACGGCGGCGTTGCCGTAAGCGCGATAAGGGTAAGCTTTTTGCCGAGGGCTCCGAGAAAAGCTTCAAGCGAGCGCTGCCATTCGCTTCGTAAATGGTGAGCCTCGTCAAGACAAATCGTTGTGACGCCCGCCTTTTTAACGGTTTCGATCAAATCAAAGCCGGTAAAGTCGGCGGTCTCGGAGCCTTCCTCGCTTTCCTCCGCCGAGTTCAGCTTTTGCTTGTTCCAAGCCGCGTACAGCGCCTGATATGTGACCGAGGTGATGAGCCCGGGCTGCTTTAGGTCGTATGAGATATAGCCGGCTTCGTCCTCGCCGTCTGGCAGAAAACCGGAGCAAAATCTTTCGCCCCATTGTTGCCTGATCGTCACCGAAGGGGAAAGCACGATAGCGGGAGATCTGAGCTCCCTGATAAGCTCCAGCCCCAAAATGGTTTTGCCGCTTCCCGGCGCCGCGACGATATGTATTTTTCCGTCTTTGAGGTGCGTTTTGGCGTTTTGCAGAACGCACGCCTGATAATCGCGAAAGGTACCTTTGAATTTTATGTTTGAAAAGTTTTTCATAATGAGCTCCAAAACATGTATTAGATAATAGTATACTACCATGAAATGAGCATTATTTCAATAAAAAATAAAAAGAAAAGACCGCCGAGACGGCAGTCTTTTCAGTGTTAGTCTATTTCAACAACGACCTTTTCGTTGCTGCGGATCGCGGCGGTGCGGGCGATGGTGCGGATAGCCTTTGCGATCCTGCCCTTTTTGCCGATGATCCTGCCCATGTCGGGTTCGGCTACGTGGATGTGATATGTCACGGTGCCGTCCTCGGCGGGCTCGTCTTTGTCTACGCTTACCGCGTCGGGCTCGTCAACAAGTCCTCTTGCGATGATCGCGAGTAATTCCTGCATAAAGTTGACCTCCGTGATCAGTCGATAACGCCGTTTTTCTTGAGCAGCGCCTTAACTGTGTCGGTGGGCTGAGCGCCGTTGGCGATCCACTTCTTAACTGCCTCTGCGTCAACCTTGAATTCGCCGGGGGTCTTGAGAACGTCGTATGTGCCGACTTCTTCGATGAATCTGCCGTTTCTGGGATATCTGGAATCCGCTACGATCACTCTGTAGTAGGGAGCCTTCTTTGAACCCATTCTTCTGAGTCTGATTTTTACTGCCATAATTTACACCTCATATAAAAAATTTTTGAATTTATATTCACCAAATAATTGGAGAATCAACTGTTAAAACGGCATTCCGTTGCCGCCCATGCCGCCCATACCGTCCATCGGCATGCCGCCGAGACCCGGGAGCATCATTTTCTTTTTGCGCTTGCCGCCTTTTTTGCCGCCGCGGTTCATCTGCTTGATCATCTTCTGCATCTGTTCAAGCTGCTTGATAAGGCGGTTGACCTCTTCGACCGTTCTGCCGGAGCCCGCCGCTATCCTGCGCTTGCGCGAGGGATTCATGAGCGAGGGGTTCTCGCGCTCCGCGGGGGTCATCGAAAGGATGATGGCCTGCAGCCAGTCGATCTGTCTGTCGTTGACGTCCACGTTGTCGAGCTGCTTGCCCACGCCGGGAATCTTTGAAAGGATGCCCTTAAGCGGCCCCATCTTCTTTATCTGCTCAAACTGACCGAGAAGGTCGTTGAAGTCAAAGCGGTTAGCCATGATCTTCTCAGCCATTTTTTCGGCTTCCTTTTGGTCAAGCTTGTTCTGCGCGTCCTCGATAAGGGTCAGCACGTCGCCCATTCCCAAAATACGGCTCGCCATGCGGTCGGGGTGGAAGACCTCGAGATCTTCGAGCTTTTCGCCCGTACCGGCGAATTTGATGGGCTTGCCGGTGACTGCCTTGACAGACAGCGCGGCGCCGCCCCGGGTGTCGCCGTCGAGCTTGGTGAGGATAACGCCCGTGACCTCGAGCAGATCGTTGAAGCTCTTTGCCACATTCACGGCGTCCTGACCGGTCATTGAGTCGATGACGAGCAGGATCTCGTCGGGCTCGACCTCAGCCTTGATGTCCTTCAGCTCGTTCATCAGCACTTCGTCGATGTGCAGGCGGCCGGCGGTATCGAGGATAACTACGTCGTTGCCGTAGTCCTTGGCGTGCTTGACAGCGGCTTTGGCGATTTTAACTGGGTTTTCGGTGCCCATTTCAAACACGGGCACGCCCGCCTTTTCGCCAACGACCTTCAACTGATCGATAGCCGCGGGTCGGTAGATGTCGCAGGCTACGAGCATAGGACGGCGGTTTTGCTGCTCTTTGAGCATTTTGGCGAGCTTTGCGGAGTGGGTGGTTTTACCTGAGCCCTGCAAGCCGCACATCATTATGATCGTCGGGGGCTTCGACGCGAACTCGAGCCGCGCGTTTTCGCCGCCCATAAGAGAGGTGAGCTCCTCGTTGACGATCTTTATTACCATCTGCGCGGGTGTCAGGCTTTCCATAACGTCCTGACCGATGGCGCGCTCGGTGACCTTGTTGGTGAAATCCTTGGCGACCTTGTAGTTTACGTCCGCTTCGAGCAGGGCGAGGCGAACCTCGCGCATTGCCTGCTTAACGTCGCTTTCGGTCAGCTTGCCTTTGTTTTTCAGTTTTTTGAATGCATTGCTAAGCTTATCGGAAAGTCCTTCAAATGCCATAAAATCCTCTATTCCTTCAGCTTGCCCGCCAGCGCGGTGATCTGCGCGGCAAGCAAAGCGGTTTTTTCATCGGATGATCCTGCCGCGATTTTTTCGGCGAGGGCGGATATTTCGTCCAGCCCGTCCTCAAGCTCGCGGAAGCGGCGCATGAGCCCGAGCTTTTCTTCATAGGCGAAAAGCTGCGCTTCGCCGCGCTTGACGCTGTCGCGCACGCCCTGACGGGTGATGCCGCACTGAGCGGCGACCTCAGCGAGCGACAGATCGTCGTTGTAGTAAAGGTCAATGGTCTCGCGTACCGAGGGCTTTAACAGCTCGCCGTAAAAGTCCAAAAGCAGCGAGATCTCAATGTTTTTTTCCATAGTTACAGCTCTCCCTGACATGGATAGGTGTAAAGAAAAAAGCTGTACACCTCGGCTATTATATAGCATTGCAGGGGATTTGTCAAGCTTTTTGAGTAAAAAATTAATGGCTGGTGGTTTGTGGCTATAAGTATCCGGCCTCTAACCTATAAACCAAAGGCAGACCCGTTCGAGTCTGCCTTTTGGTCAGTTGGTTTATTATGAATTTACAACGCTGTCAAAGCTTCGGTTCAGGGTGTCGCTGCCGGAGGCGAGGATAAAAGTTCCGTCCGATTTTTTGCCGACCATGAGGTTTTGGTCTGAATCGATAGCGGTTATACCGCTCCAATCAGATACATTATATTTTTTTGGCTGGCTGGATGGCGTCAGTTTTTTTACCGTTCCGTCCGTCTTAAGCCCATAGCCGTTGGAAACTGCGAGGTAATGGGAATTGGTAGTTAGCCCATCGTATGTTGTACCATTCTTTTTTATCATGATCTCTCCGTCGCCGAGGGAGGCTATATCGGTACGGTTTTTGTATAGTTCTTCAGGCATCGGTGTTCCGTTACTTTTTAAGCCAATTGGCGTGATGCCCCAATGCCACGAAATGCTTTTGATGTTTGTCCATTCGTTGACCTCTAACGGGTCGTCGAAGTTAAATCCGCTTTTGTTGTTATACCTTGCCGAAATCGCCGTTCCATCCTTGCGAAGGCCCACGGCATCTACAATAAAATACGGCTCTTGCGATTTGTTTCGGATTGTTAAAGAGTAGGGGTGGATAGAAATATCGGCGAGCCCGCTCCATGACGACAGGAACTGCAAATAGTCTACATCATCAGCGCTTTTTTCCAGAACAACGGGTTTGCCGTTCTTTTTGACAGCAACCACACCTACTTCTGTGCAGCAGATAACAGAAAGGTCGCTGTTGTCTGCACTGTTGAGCGATATTTGTCTAACTCCCGTTTCGCTGAGTTCGAACAGGTGAGCATTGCCGCCGGAATCGATATAGCCAAAGCGGTTGCTACAGATGGAAAAAGTTTTTTGCAAATCGTAGACGGCGTCAATCTCGGCGGTGAGGTCGCGGTTGGGATCTTCGGTCAAGGGCGGTATGGTAGCGGTTGCCGACTCTGTGTTAAATTCAATAGACTCGGGTATTGAAACTGCGGTCGTTTTTT
Source organism: uncultured Ruminococcus sp. (assembly GCA_902776375.1). GTDB lineage: Bacteria > Bacillota > Clostridia > Oscillospirales > Acutalibacteraceae > Ruminococcoides. Next base: position 11,120 of record CACYPV010000031.1, read on the forward strand.
CTTTTCCTTTTTCTTTTGAGCAGTTTGTGATTTGGGTCATAATGAATCCGATGATAGCGCAAATCAAGCTGAAAAGCAGCACGAGCCCTATGATTGTTTCAGTGACCGATTTTCCTTTTTTTGGCTTATCGGCGGCTAAGACCTCGTTGTTTTGAGCGGAGGCGACGTTGCGGTGGTAGCTGCTGCTGTCTCCGTAGGTGGGTATCCGCTGAGGACTCGACACGGCGGAGGTAAACCCCTCAGCCGAAACGGTTTTCTCCGGGTCGTTATAGGGAAAATTCGCCGCTAACGTTCTGTTATCATCGATTTGCGTATCGTCCGTTGCGGTAGTATTGCTGTCGTCGATTTCGTTATCATCTGCGGTTATACTGATGTATTTGCCGGTTTCGATATCATCCGCCGCGATGGTTTTGTTTTCGGTTTTCTTTATTTCGGGATTTTTCTTCTCAGCCTCCGGCTTTTCCTCTATTGCCGCAATAAGCTCGTTCATGCTTTGTAAACGATCCTGTGAATGGACGGCAAGTCCTTTCATCAGCGCGTTTTCAAGGCTTTCGGGTATTGAAATGCCCAGCTCCGAGGGCTTTTTCAGGTCGTCCTCTATCGCCCGGTCGAGCGAATCGGGCGGAGTTTGCCCTGTAATGCATTTATAGATCGTTGCGCACAGGGCGTACACGTCCGTCCACGGTCCCTGCTTTCCTTTACGGCTGTATTGCTCATACGGTGCGTAGCATGGTTTAAGTACGACCGAAAGCGATACGGATCCCTCGCGCGAATACTGCCTTGCCGAGCCGAAGTCCATCAGCTTGAGAGTGCCGTCGTTCTGCCGCATTATATTGTCGGGGGAGATGTCGCGGTGTATGACGTTCTGTTTGTGCATCTTTTGCAGCGAGCGCATCAGCGGCAGCATCATTTCAAAGGTCTGCTTTGCTTCAATAACGCCGTTTTTGTATATGTATTCGTTTAGGTTTACGCCGTCCAAAAACTCCATCACGATATAGGCGGTGTTGTTTTCGGTAAAAAAGTCGCGCACGTCGACTATACCGCGTTCCTTTGAAAACTGAGCAACGCTGCGCGCTTCATTTAGGAAGCTGTCTTTTCCGCTGTCAAAAATATTTTTTTGTTTTTCAACGCCTACAGATACGGTGTTGGATACCGTGTTGACGCGCGCTGCTATACCCGAGGGGTAATACTCCTTTAAGGCAACCTTCATTTGAAGCGTTGTGTCAAAGCCTACGTATGTAATGCCGAAGCCGCCCTCGCCGAGGGTCGCGCCGACAAGATATCTGTCGTGCAATACCGTGCCGGCTGAAAGGCGGTGCAGCGCGTTTTGTTCTTTAGGATTTTTGCCGCAGAACGGACAGAATAAAGCGTTCTCGATTCGCAACTCCTTCATGCAGTTGTAACAGCGCATAGTGTATCTCCTGATGATATGATAATTATTCCGGTTAGACTGATACTATTGTACCATGCGCTGAGGGTGATTGCAACATAAACATTGGCTTCCAATTGAAAAAATACTCTTGCAACTCGGGAATGTTTGTGGTATAGTAGTAAATGTATAACTATGCAACAAATCCCAAATCGCGAAAATCAATGAAAAAGAGGTCTGATTATGTCGTCATCTAACGCTATCGGCGTTTTTGACTCGGGCTTGGGCGGACTCAGCGCCGTAAAGGAGCTGATGAACGTGCTGCCCGCCGAGAAAATCATATACTTCGGCGATACCGGCAGAGTGCCCTACGGCACGCGCAGCCGCGACACTATAAGGAAATACGCTTTTCAGGACGCGGAGTTTCTTTTGAAGCACAACGTCAAAATGATAATAGCCGCATGCGGCACTGTTAGCTCGGTCGCGGGCGACGCGCTTGAAGCCAGACTGCCTGTTCCGTACACGGGCGTGGTGAATCCCACCGCGTACACCGCCGTGCGCGAGACCAGAAACGGCAAAATAGGCGTTATCGGCACCGCCGCCACGGTCGGCAGCCACAGCTACAAGCTCAGACTGCAAAAGCTCGACCCCGGCGTTCAGGTGTTTGAGCAGGCTTGTCCGCTGTTCGTTTCCCTTGTGGAGAACGGCATTATCCACCGCGACGACCAGATCACCCGCCTTGTCGTCCGCCGCTATATGGCTGACCTGAAGGACAACGGCGTGGACACCGTTATTTTGGGCTGCACCCATTTTCCGCTGCTGCGCGAGGCTATATCGGACTACATGGGCGAGGGTGTTACTCTTGTGGATTCGGGCAGAGAGACCGCCGGCTACGCCGCGAAGGTGCTAAAGGAGAACGGCCTGCTCAACGACGATACCGCCGTAAAGCGCCCCGAATTCTTTGTAAGCGACACGCCGGAGGGCTTTGAAAATGTGGCGGGGCTGTTCCTCGGCAGGAACATGGAGCACACCGTTACCCAAATAGATATAGAACAGTATTGAGGCTATATATGGATAAGGAAAAAGACAAGGAACGCTATTTGATCTCTATCCTCGGCGAGCAGAAGCTTGACGGCGAGACCGACAAGATCGAGGTGCTCACCGCGGGAAACTTCATGAAGCGCAAGGATCACTATTATATAGGTTATAAGGAATATGATGAGGACAATCCCGAGACTTACTACAACAACCTTATAAAAGTTGAGGGCGACACGGTGACGATAAACCGCAAGGGTCCCATGCGCTCGCAGCTCATGCTCCAAAAGGGCAGACGGCACCAGTGCATATACCAGACCATCGCGGGCGATTTGAACATCGGCGTGTTCACTAAGACCCTAAAAAACAACCTGACCTCAAAGGGCGGCTCGCTTGAAGTGAGCTACACGCTTGATTTCAACACCGACCTCGTCAGCGAGAACCGCTTTCTGATAACCATTGAAGAAAAACATAACACAGTGAGGTAACACCATGGATACATATTCACTTGTTGTCACGCGGCTGAAAGACGCTGTAACGGCGGCGATGAACAAGGCGATAGAGCAGGGCGAGCTGCCTAAAGCGGATCTGCCCGCGTTTATCATCGAGATACCTGCCGACAACAAAAACGGCGACTTCGCCACCAACGCGGCTATGGCGGGCGCAAAAGCCTTTCGCATGCCGCCGTTCAAGATCGCTCAGGCGATAACTTCTAATCTCGATCTCAGCGGCACCTTCTGCGAGCGCTTTGAAACCGCAGGCCCCGGCTTTATAAACTTCTTCCTCGGCGCCGACTTCTACGTCAGCGTGGTAAAAAGCGTGCTCGCCGACCCTCAGGGCTACGGCTCCTCCGACTACGGAAAAGGGGAGAAGGTAAACGTTGAATTCGTTTCGGCTAACCCCACGGGCCCCATGCACATGGGCAACGCGCGCGGCGGCGCTCTCGGCGACTGCCTCGCTGCTGTGCTGTCAAAGGCGGGCTATGACGCTTACCGCGAGTTCTACGTGAACGACGCCGGCAACCAGATCGACAAATTCGCATGCTCGCTTGAGGCGCGCTATTTGCAGATATTCAAGGGCGACGAGATAGTCTTCCCCGAGGACGGCTATCAGGGCGCGGACATCACAGACCTCGCCCGCGAGTTCGCCGACATAAACGGCGACAGCTTTGTTGAAGCTGACAGCGACGCCCGCAAAAAGGCACTTGTGGATTACGCGCTTCCGAAGAATATCAAGAAGATGCAAGAGGATATGGCGACCTACAGGATCGCTTATGACAAGTGGTTCTTTGAGAGCGAGCTCCACAACAGCGGCGCGGTGAAAGCCGTAGTCGATCTGCTGACCGAAAAGGGGCTTGCCTACGAGCAGGACGGCGCGGTCTGGTACAAAAACAAACAGGTTGTTACCGAAAAGCTTTTGAAAGAGGGCAAGACCCAACAGTATATAGACAACCTCGAGCTCAAGGATGATGTTTTGATACGCCAAAACGGCAACCCGACTTACTTCGCGGCTGACATCGCTTACCACAAAAACAAGTTCGAACGCGGCTTTACAACGCTTATCGACGTTTGGGGCGCCGACCATCACGGCCACGTTATGCGCATGAAGGGCGCTATGGACGCGATAGGCTGCGACGGGGACAAGCTTAACGTCGTGCTGATGCAGCTTGTTAATCTGGTGCGCGGCGGCAAGCCCGTTAAGATGAGCAAGCGCACGGGCAAGGCTATACAGCTACGCGACCTGCTTGAGGAGGTACCCGTAGACAGCGCGCGCTTCCTTTTCAACACCAGGGAAGCCAACACGCAGATGGATTTTGACCTTGACCTCGCGGTAACTCAGGACAATCAAAATCCCGTGTACTATGTCCAGTACGCTCACGCGCGCATTTGCAGCATATTCAAGGCGCTCGCCGCCGACGGGATATCTCCGCGCGAATGTGCCGACAGCGAGCTCGCGCTTTTGACCGCTCCAGAGGAGAAGGAGCTTATCAACCACCTTTCGCTGTACACGACCGAGATAATCGGCGCGGCGAAGGACTACGACCCGACAAGGGTCACCCGCTACGTGACTCAGCTTGCTACGCTGTTCCACAAGTTCTACAACGCCTGCCGCGTTAAGGGCGTGGACGAGGGACTGATGCAGGCGAGGCTCGCGCTCTGCGAATGTACAAGAGCAGTCATCAAAAACGTGCTGACGATGTTCAACATAAACTGCCCCGACAGTATGTAGCAGTCGGTGAGTTATAAGTAATAAGTAATAAGTTATAAGTAATAAGTTATAGTAATAAGTTATAAGTAATAAGTTATAAGTAATAAGAATCTAGCATCTAGCTTCTAATACAAAAGGAAGGAAAATATATATGGCTTTTGAATACAAACAGGCTTTTGATCTGATAACCGAAAAGGTTGAGGAGGAGCTTAAAAAGACCGGCTTTAACAAGGAGAAGGTCGCCTCCGACAACGACAACGAGCTGGTGTCGCTGTTCACAAGCGAGAACGTGGCTTACTCGGTGCACTACACCGTTGACAAGCAGCTTATGGAGCTGCGCACCTGCGGCATGACCGCCGACGAAGGTCCCGACAACGATTGGAAGACCCTCGCTACATGGCTCTATGACGACTCTGCGAACGATCAGAAGGACGCAATGAGCATCGCCAACGACTTTGTAGAGGGCGTTTCGGGCACGGTCGCCATCAAGCGCGCCAAGCAGTCAAAGACAAAAAAGAAGAAGGAGGACGGCAACGCCGATCCCAAGTTCCTGGCAAAGCGCTTTATCACCGTGTTCCCCGAGCTCAGGGAGGAGATCCAGATGGAAGAGGACTGCTACTATCCCTTCCGCGGCGCGACCTTCGCAAAGGAGCACATCGCGCCCAAGCTGCCCGATTACATCCACAGAGCGAACAAAAGGGAGCTTGAAAAGTTCGCCGGTATCTTCAACACCCAGTACGGCAACGGCGACGCGGATACCCGCGCGGTGATAACCACCGTTATTATCAACAGCCTTGACGACGAAGATTACAACACGCTTTCAGAGTATTTCGACGACGACCTCGGCAGAGCTGCGAAGTTCGCCAGAAAATACAAGAACAAAACCGTCAAGCCCGAGGTGGTAAAGGTAAAGAAGCCCTCGAGGTTCTCGACGCTGAACGATCAGCAGAGATAGATTAGTGGCTAGTGGTTAGTGAGTTATAAGTTATAAGTAATAAGTTATAAAATCAAACGCGGTGATTCGTAGGGGCGAGCATAGCTCGCCCGCGTTATCCGCTCGCACTGCACCAATATTAATCGGAGCGGAGCGACCCTTCACTTTCAACTTTCAATTTTCAACTTTCCACTTAAAAAATCCCTTGACAACTTGCAATATTTATGTTAGAATAGCTTTACCTCTAAAAGGGGCTTTATTTTTGTGCCCTGTTGAGGGAGGCTAAAATTATTCCGAATAACCGGGAGGTGCCGTTATGAGAGTTAAAATCACATTGGCCTGCACAGAATGTAAACAGCGCAACTACAACACAATGAAGAACAAGAAGAACAGTCCCGACAGACTTCAGATGAACAAGTACTGCCGCTTCTGCAAAAAGCACACTCTTCACAAGGAAACAAAATAAGGAGGTACATCATGGCTGATTCAAAAGCCGCGGCTAAAAAGCAGGAAACTAAAAAGCCCGCTAAAAAGCCCGCTAACAAAAAGAAGCCAAATGTCTTTAAAAGACTTTGGAAGTACCTTGTCGCTTGCAAGGGTGAGCTGAAAAAGATCACATGGCCTACGCCTAAGCAGACAACCAAGAACTTTCTTATAGTTTTGGTTGTTATCCTTGTTATGGGCTTGTTTATCTTTGGTCTTGACCAGGGTCTTTACAAGCTGCTTGGTTTGGTTATGGATATGTCCAACTCATAAGCCGGTTTTTGCTTACTTATCTTTACGAAAGGAAGACAGCGAATGCCTGATTATGAAGCAAAATGGTATGTTATCCATACCTATTCGGGCTATGAAAACAAGGTCGCGAACGATCTGCTGACAACAGCGGAGAACCGCCAGCTTCAGGATATGATAATCGACGTCAAGGTACCCACCGAGATCGTCACCGAGACGGTAGGGGAAAAGACAAAAGAGGTCGAGCATAAGATATATCCGGGCTATGTTTTCGTAAAAATGGTCTATACCGATGAAACATGGTATGTGGTCCGCAACATCCGCGGCTGCACAGGCTTTGTCGGTCCGGGATCAAAGCCCGTTCCACTCACCGACGCAGAGGTTTACAGAATGGGAGTTGAACAGCGTGTTGTCAAGGTCTCCTATGCTGTAGGCGATTCGGTGCGCATTATCGACGGTCCGTTAGAGGACTTCGTCGGCACGGTCGAGGAGATCGACGCCGACAAAAACTATGTCCGCGTAGTTGTATCTATGTTCGGACGTGAAACGCCCGTTGAGCTTGAGCTCGGACAGGCGGAACCCATAGAGGATTAATTTTAATTTACGATAATCAGCCCACGGGCTTTTTATTGGGAATCTCGGTTCCCTGTGGGAGGGACCCTACACAGTGGCGTCCCGCAATTTACCACGAATTATGGAGGTTTAAACAATGGCTCAAAAGGTAGTAGGCTTAATCAAGCTTCAGATCCCTGCCGGTAAAGCTACTCCGGCACCGCCTGTAGGACCCGCACTTGGTCAGCATGGCGTAAACATTGTCGCGTTCACTAAGGACTTCAACGAGCGCACAAAGAATGACATCGGTCTTATCATCCCCGTAGTTATCACGGTATACGCTGACCGTTCGTTCACTTTCATTACAAAAACTCCGCCCGCAGCGGTTCTTATCAAGAAGGCTTGCGGCATTGAAAGCGGTTCGGGCGTGCCCAACAAGACTAAGGTCGCCTCGATCACCAAGGAGCAGATCACAAAGATCGCCGAGCAGAAAATGCCCGACCTCAACGCAGGCTCCGTAGAAGCTGCGGCTTCGATGATCGCGGGTACCGCAAGAAGCATGGGTATTACAGTAGTTGACTAATATTTAATCCGGGTGGGAGGATATTTCCGCTTGACCACCTAAACATGGAGGAAAACTGATGAAACACGGTAAGAAATATGTCGACGCTGCAAAGCTCGTTGACAGAACAAAATTATATGATACAAACGAGGCTCTTGACACTGTTATCAAAACCGCAACAGCCAAGTTTGATGAAACCGTTGAGCTTCACGTAAAGCTCGGCGTCGACGGTCGTCACGCTGACCAGCAGGTCCGCGGCGCTGTCGTTCTTCCCAACGGTACAGGTAAAAACGTTCGCATCCTTGCTATCTGCAAGGGCGCCAACCAGGATATCGCCAAAGAGGCAGGCGCTGATTACGTAGGCGCTGAGGACATGACCCAGAAGATCCAGCAGGAAAACTGGATGGACTTCGACGTTCTTATCACCACACCCGACTGCATGGGTCTGGTTGGACGTCTCGGACGTATCCTCGGTCCCCGCGGCTTGATGCCTAACCCCAAGGCAGGTACCGTTACTCCCGACATCGCGAAGGCGATCAAGGAAGCCAAGGCAGGTAAGATCGAATACCGTCTTGACAAAACCAACATCATCCACTGCCCCATCGGCAAGGTTTCATTCGGTACCGATAAGCTCACTGAGAACCTCGATACCCTTATGGACGCTATCATCAAGGCTAAGCCTGCCGCTGCAAAGGGTCAGTATGTTCGTTCAATCGCTGTCGCTTCCACTATGGGACCCAGCGTTAGAATGAACCCCACCAAATTCGGTGTTTGATTCATTTTGAATTGAATATATGCAGTTCTAAAGACAGTAGGTGCTGATTTTATCAGCGTAAATGGTAACCCAGCCTGCCGAGGAAAGTGCAATTACAGTTATGTTTTTGTCCGCTGTCCGAGGTATGCGCTTCGGACAGTGTTTTTTTGAACTGCGAAATATTACTATTTCGGAGGTGAATTTTTTGCCAAGTCAGAGTGTTTTAGAGCAAAAGAAAGCAATCGTTGCAGAGCTTTCCGAAAGACTTAAGAACTCCGTAACAGGTCTGGTGGTTGAGTACAAGGGTATCAACACCGAGGACGACACCAAGCTCAGAAAGGAGCTGCGTGAAAACGACGTTAAGTACACCGTTGTTAAGAACACGCTTCTTTCCCGCGCCTGCGACGAGGTCGGTCTTGAGGGACTTAAGCCCGTTCTTGAGGGCACCACAGCTCTTGCTACCAGCGAAAGCGAATACGCTGCCGCTGCGCGTATCCTCTGCAAGTACGCTAAGGATCACGAAAACTTTAAGGTAAAGTCGGGCTACCTCGACGGCGCTGTTGTGGATCTTGACACCATCACAGCTCTTTCCAAGCTCCCGACAAGAGAAGTACTTCTCGCGAATGTACTCGGCGCGTTCCAGGCTCCCATCGCGGCGTTTGCGCGCGTTATCCAGGCTGTAGTTGACGAGGGCGGTTTTGACGCTTGCCTCGCAAAGAACGCAGCCGAGGCAGCTCCCGCTGAGGAAGCAGCCGAAGCACCCGCGGAAGCAGAAGCTCCCGCAGCAGAATAATTTAAAAATAACTTACTATTATGGAGGTAAATAACAATGGCATCTGAGAAAATTACTGCTATTATTGAAGAATTAAAAGGCCTCACCGTTCTTGAGCTCTCCGAGCTTGTACACGCTGTAGAGGACGAGTTTGGCGTATCCGCTGCTGCTGCTGTTGCAGTTGCAGGTCCCGTAGAGGCTGCTGCCGCTGAGGCCGAGCAGACCGAGTTCGACGTTATCCTTAAGGCTCCCGGCGGCAACAAGATCGCTGTTATCAAGGCTGTTCGTGAGATCACCGGTCTTGGTCTGAAGGAAGCTAAGGCTCTTGTTGACGGCGCTCCCAAGCCCGTTAAGGAGCAGGTTTCTAAGGAAGACGCTGAGGCTGTTAAGGAGAAGCTCGAGGCTGCCGGCGCTGAGGTAGAAATGAAGTAATTCGGCTTTGCCGAATACATTTGTCAGCAGTGAGTATTTAGTTACTTTCAACTGACGTTACACAAAAATCAGAGGTGTGCAAAGCAGCACACCTCTTTTTTACGCGAACAGAGCAGGTGATTTAAAGCCCTGCTCTGTTTTTTGTTTTATAGCGTTAGATATCTATATCGATAATGCAGTGGTCGAACGCGTTTATGACTGTCGTTTTGCCCTTTTGGGTTTTCTGCGGTATGCGGCAGCCGTAATTGCGGTGGATGTGACCGTGGATGAAATAAGACGGCTCGTATTTGTCGAGCAGAGTGTGAAAGCACTCGAAGCCCCTGTGCGGAAGATCCTCCAGATCGTTCAGCCCGTAGGCGGGCGCGTGCGTCAGCAGGATATCAAAGCCGTGGCTTTTTTTGAGCTGCCACGAAAAGCTGCGGACGCGCGTGTTCATTTGCTTTTCGGTGTACATGTACTGACCTTTGCGGTAGCGGTATGAGCCGCCCAGACCTAGAATGCGCAGGCCGTTTATCTCTATTAGCTGCCCGTCGGCGCAGATGCAGCCCTCGGGCTCGCGAATGTTTTTTCCGTCGTGGTTGCCGTGTACGTAAACGAGCGGACAATGCGCAAGAGTCACCAAAAACTCAGTGTATTCGGGGCTGAGGTCGCCGCAGGAAAGGATGAGATCGAATTCATCGAGCTTCCCGGGCTTGTAAAACTTGTAGTACTTGTCGGACGGAACGTCGGAAACTGCGAGGATCCTCATTCTTCGACCTCCGCTTCCTGCTTAGCCTGACGGACGCCGACGGTCTCGACCGTCGCCTTTCCCATATCGGTAAGCTCGCCGTATTGCGGGATGCTGCCGACCACATTGTCCACCAGATAATCCATATTGATGATCTGTTCAAGCGTTAGCTCTGTCTGACCCTCGCCGATCTTATCGCCGTTTTGTGAATAGAACGGGGTCAAAAACGGTCTTCCCGCGTCGCTTATCAGGCTGCTGCGGAAAAAGTCGGCAAACCGTCTTGACGGCAGCGGAAGCGCCGGCGCGTATTCAATGTCAACAACGCCCGCCGACATGCCCCAGTAATAGTTGAGCGCGCGCGCCGTGTTGTCGTACTCGCTCTTGATCGTTTTGTCAAGCACCGAGCGCAGCAGCTTTTCGTAGTACACGCCCCACTTCCAAACGGGCACGGCTAGCAGCTCGGTGTTATCGCCGTCGATGTGCGAAAGTCCGAAGCTGGCGCGGTCGTCCTCGGTAAAGCGGGAAGTGTCCTGCGAGGAGATAAAATGTATGTTTTGGCGGTTGAGCGAGAGCGCCGCCTCTTTAGCGCCCTTGACAGCAGACCACTCCAGATAGACCTGAGAGCCGGGGTTCGCCATTTGCGCGCCGAGCGCGAAGGCGTTGATGCCGGCGATCTGTCCGTAGATGGGGTAGTCGCAGACATAGCCGAGCCGTCCGCTCTGCGTCAGCGAACCGGCGATGATGCCGAGGATGAATTTGACCTCGTACATGCGCGTGTAATAGGTGCGCAGGTAGCGGTGCGATGTATTGAGCGAGCAGTTCATGACGATGACCGAGGGGTTCTCGACCGCGGCGCGCAGGGAAGCCTGGAGCATGCGGGGCGAGGTGGTGAAGATCAAGCCGCAGCCGTCGGCTATTGCCTGCTCGAGCACCTCGGGGTAGTTTGCCTCGCCGCTGCAGTTGTACGCTTTGGTTTCGACCTTGTCTTCCAATACGGTCTGAGCGTACTGTCTGCCGGACTCGTGATCCAATACCCAGCCGGACTTTTCGGGCGAAACGTCATAGATGAACGCCGCTTTCAGCTTTGCGGGCTTGGCGATAGGCAAGACCTTTGCGAGCAGGGGCTGCTTGATTTCTTTCTCCTCGCCGGGGTCGGTCTTGACCTCGATAGCCTCGTTTTCCTCGTTCAAGGCTACTTCTTCCCACATCTTTTTGAGGTTCTTTTTGATGTCGTCACTGCTTTCTTCGCAAAGCTGCTCGTAGCCGTAAACGTCGATATAACTGAGCATGGCGTCGCCGACGGTGGTGATTTTCAGCTTTTCACCGCGGTTTTTGTAGTACGCCTTTTCAAAGCGGTAATATACGCTTGATAACAGGGTGCGCTCGTCGTCGTCCCACTGCTCGTCAATGGTTTTGCCCATAGCGCGCAGGAGCTCGCGGTAGCTACCCTTTTTGGAGAATTCTATGAAATTGATCTTGCTGCAGCGGTTGAACTCAACGTATTCCTTGTAAAGCTCGACCTCTTCGCTGCCGTCGTCCTCGGGCATTATGCGCGTAACGTCGGCGGCTATGCTGTATGCGCCGCAGTATTTAAGCACGCTTACGCGCTTGTTGCCCTCCTCGACGTAGTAGCGGTGGCGATACTCGTAGACCTTGATCGGGTCGCGTATACCCTCGTTTATATGCGATTCGTACAGCGACTTCCACTTAGCGGCAAATTCACTGTCCTCGGGAAGCAGCGGCATGAAGCCGGGGGAGAAGGCGTTGACCCTGCCCTCGGTTTTTGTGCCGACGATAAGGTTCATCGGTATCTGCTCGATGCCGATGTGTATGCCGGTGGACGATTTTTCGGGCGGGATTATCTTGTCGAGCACGGGCATGGCTGAGCCCTCGCTCTTTGCCGGAGCGGCGGAAACTTCACGTTGGCCGATGCCGAGCGCTTCTTTGTATTCAAGTTCGGTATTCATATGTATCTCCTTTCGTCATGCTCGCCGATGGTATGTATTTTCTGTTCTTTTCCGATTATATCACACCCAAACGGGTTTGTCTATATTCTGTTTTCGGACTGTATCATCTGATAAAATATGAAAAAAACCGGCTCAAAACTTGTGGAAAAGTTTTGAGCCGGAGCAATGATCATTAAGCTGCCGGGCGACGCTGCGCGATCTGCGGCGCGCCTTGCTTTGCGAAAACGAGACTGTAAAGGTCCGACGGGGTCATTGTATATAAACGATCTCGGTTTTGCGGAACGCCGTTATGATACGCGCGACGGCGGAATAAATAAGACCCGCGCAGTAAAAATATACGAGCATATCCGCGGAGTTGATGTATACTATGCAGAGGATAGCTACGGCGATGCTTATCAAGCCCGAAAACAGTCGGAACTTCCACGACGACGACCTGAACAGCATCGTTTCAAGGCTTCGAGCCACGTCTATGATACCGGAGAACGCGAAGACCGCGATCAGATATAACGCGATGTAAAAGCGGGGGATGCTTGCCATCATCAACGTAAGCATTCCGAAATCAAATATTACGATACCCAGATACAGCATCAGCCTTCCGCCCACCATATGGCGCGCCATGGAAAAATAGTAGATAAGTCTGCGCACACCGTAAATAAACAGCGAGATACTCAGTATACCCGCCATGATGTTGAGCGCGGAGTCGGGGGTGATCAGCATCATAAATATGCTTGCCGCAATGATGAACACGGCGATAATAATGGTTTGTACGCGTTGGATCTTACTCATGCTTCTCCGCCTCCTTTCCGCTCGGCGGCTTCCTTTTTGCGCGCGCGCCGCAATAGGGCTGCCGGTCGTTCGTAATCCTTGGGAAAGCCCGCGAGCTTATTGCCGGATTTGAATATCATGTTGGTCACCATGCTTTTGTGCGCTATCGCCGCCTGAATGAACTTGCCGATATAGGTGTCGTCCTTGCCGCTGTCAGCCGCGTTCAAATATTCCGCCTGATAGTCTTCCATATCAAAGTCGCCTATGGCTGTGCCGGACATTTTTTCGCCCAGCGCCTTCCAGTCGGCGCAGGCTTCCTCTTTGCCCTGACGCTTTAGCAGGACGGTTTTGATTTGCGATTCCCACGGGGCGACCGTTTCGAAGTCGTAGGTCTCCTTTTCAAAGGCTTGAGTTTCGCCGCGCAGATATCTAAGCGCGTAAACCATTTGGCAAAAGGCGAGATAGTATTCCTTTGGATTGTCCTTGGTGATCTCCTCGTAATCAGCCCATGCCGGCAAATACTGATAGCGCGCGAAGCTGTAGTCGGGCAAGTGCCCCGCTCTGCCGTGACCGATGTTCATGACCGCGTTTTCGCTCGCCTGATACAGCGAGTTGACATAAACGCCGTTTTCAAAGTCGTCCTTCGCCACTGCGCTGTGGATGAATTTGATCTTGCGCTTTGTGACGGTCTCGCCGTCGGGCAGCAGCTCATAGAAATGATAGTTCGTGTTGTTGATGACGAGCGACGGCGTGCCGGCGAAATTCCTGTGCGCCCAGGTGTCGGCGAGCACGTGCATAGCCACGCCCACAGCCTGAAGCGAGCCGCCCTTGGCGAGCTTGACGGTCTCGACCACAAGGTCGCTGTTCGGCTGGCAAATAAGACGGTACTTGTCAAGATATCTTTTTCCGCATCTTTTTTTGGCGGCGTAAAGGTCATACGGCAAAAAATGGAACGACGACCATATGCGCGTGATGTTTTCCCTTCCGACGCGGTCTGAGCTGTTCTCCATCATCTCGAGCGGAAGCTGGGTGGTCGCGGCGGCGCGCGGCGCTTTGAGCTTTGTCAGCAGCGTCGCGGTGCAGCGGTCTACAAACTGGGCGCTTTGGCATATCGAAAGGCTTTCTTCGTGAGAATACCCCGCCAGATACGCCGCGCAGTAGGTGGCGTAATAATGAAAATCAAGCTGCATTACCGCACCTCCCCAAGTTCTTTGTTGAGCTTTTTGACCGTGATAGCGGAAACCAGCAGTTCGATCATCACTACCGTGGCGGTAGCCTCGACGAACACCGAGACAACAAGCTCGAGCACCGAAGAAATGCTTGTGAGCGGCGTGTCAAAAAAGATGAACACTACCGAAATCAGCGACGACAGCGCTATCAGGGCGGCAAACACGATATACGCGCAGCCCCTTTTTTTGCCGAAGCTCTCGGAGCGCGCCGATAAGCCGACGAACAGACGCATCGAAAAATCGATCAGCGGCAAAACCGCCAAAAGGAGGTACAGAATCAGCCGGGTGACGGAATTGTCCGGCACCTCAGCCGCCTCGATCATTTCGGAAATAGTGTCGTCGTTTAGAAGCAGGATCAAAAACACTTTTAAAATGCTCCACAAGCCGAATACTATCACGCCCAGACCGCTGAGCGCAAGCAGGTTCTGATAGCGCCTTAATTTAACCTCTTTCATTCTATCACTCCGTTTCTTTTGCCGTTTTTGAATGTTGTTCAGCCTGCCGATTTGACGTTTGGCAGACTTTTTGCTCATCCTAAACCATATACTTTGATTCTATCATTAAATAGCCTAAAAATCAATATGCAAGCCGGCTTTGATCATAAGCTTTTTGCCGGCGGCTGCCTCGTTAACGGCGGAGATAAAAGGCCTTGAAGAAACGCGAAGATGTTCAACAGCAATACTGACAAACAGCAGAGCGTTTCTTTGTCGGTTATGCTGAAATTATGAGAGAAGTGTTTGACCATATTGCTATTGGTTTTGCCTATGGGTATAATGAAAATACGATTACCGATACTTTCTTTGTTTTTTTAATTAACTGTATTCCAGAAAAAGTAGTTGTTAGGTATACTTCAACCAACATTTGCAGCAGTTGGTGTTAAAAAAATTGATAGTCTTTATAATTCTGTTGTTAATGCTGTATACTTTTTATTATTAAAACCAATTTAAGGAGGAAAAATGAGCATGAAAAATGGAATAAAACTATATCTTCCGATGTATTTGTCAGTTTTGTTTTCAAAGCTGATTTTAATTCCACTTATTGGTAACCTGATTATTGACGCAGTGATTATAATGTGTTTATCATTTGTATTGTTTAAACGATTTAATTGTGGTTTTTTCTTTAAGTCTTTTGGCTTTTCATATTTGGCTGGGTTTGCTGGCGTTTTAATTGCTGTTGTAGTTGCTTTTTTGCAAGAATTTATACCACTATTTGTTCGTTTGGAAGAATTAACAGCTGAACAGATACATTTTTTGAATTATTTCTTTATTGCTTTGGGTTTTGCTATTGGAACAGCACTGATTTTTTGTGTAAATTTTTTCTTGAATTTTGGTGTTATGAATAAGCTTAGACCGTGGAGAAAAACACTTAAAATATGGCAGAGACTGCTTATTTCTATTCTACTTACTTTGCTTAATGCACCTTATGCAATTTTGATAGTTAGAAACCAATGGTTAATAGAGCAGGGGTATAACATGTTTTATAATGTGTTTTAATTAATTGCGAAGAAAAATTTACAATAATATCATGTACTGTTGGTAATATATAGTAATTTTGTGGACTTTTACAGTTTACTATTTGCTGATACTATGATATAATATAATTGAAAAATTATTCATAAGAGATGTTATTCAATTACAAAGAATAATTAATTATGGTATTTACTATGTTTTTTAGGAAGGAGTTGAGCAGGTATGAAACGCGTTATTAAAATGCTGATGGTATTTATTCTTGTTTTTTCAATTTTTTGCGCGTCGTTTGTTTTCCAAAGCAGCGCCGCAGATCAGTCAAAAATCAAAAGTGATCTTCAATCTATAATGCGGAACATGGCGCCGGGCGAGAAAACCACGGTTTATCTTTATGTGAAGAGTGCCTTTAAGACCGATCCTGCAGGCTTGAAGCAGGTTGAACGGATGACCTTGGAGCGTTTGGGGCTTACATCGGTTCCGAAAGATATCGAGGGTCAGCGTGAGTATAACAGGGTAAACGCCGAAATACTCAACGAGCTTATGAACAAATATGCGGTTGAATTGGCTGAACTTCTCGGTGTTCCCGAGGAAGATCAAATACACACAAGCATCCTTCCGGTATGGAATCTGACCGTTGAGCAAATTTATCTTGCGAGCGATCAGGACTGCGTTAAGTATATGCAGGGGCATGAAATCGACTTTGATTATGAAGAGGGTGAACCGATCCTTGAAGATCAAACGCCGGATCCTTTGATAGATTGTATCGCCGGAACATATGAGATCGACGATAAAAGCGAGATCAGCTTGGAATACCGTATTCCGGTAGATAATGGGGTCGTTACGCTTTTCTATGCCGAATCTGTTCCGTTTGCAGAGGAGAAGGTTTATCACCGCCTGAATAAATATACTATGTACAGGTATTCTTATCCCGAGCCTATGCTGTATATCGCGGACGAGGATCGTTTGATCGAGCTGTATTACGCTTATAAAACCGGTTATGTCAGCGGCGGGGAAATGGATAGGCTGGCAAGGTATATGCAGGCGTCCGTGTATTTCGCGGGCGATGTGAATCTTGACGGCAAATTGGATATAAGAGATGTGACATCGCTTCAAAGAAAGCTGGCGTATGATTCGATAGATCCTGATTCGGTCGGTTATTATGTCGGTAATGTTGATGATGATTGGAGCCTTGGAATAAACGACGCTACGGTGATACAACGTTATTTGGCAGAATTTGATGTGACGTTTGGATAATGATCGAATATAAGGCGCTGCCCTTTAGCCTACCCGGGTATTGCTTTTGGTAATTCGATCATTATTCCGATACAGAATAATATACACAAAAGAAAAACCGCACCGAAAAGCCAATGACGACTTCCCGATGCGGTTTTTGATATGGCGGAGATGACGTATGTCGGCGGTTCAGAAAATGCCTACCTCGCTTGATGCGGCGTGTGTTGGGCTTGGCGTGTCTGCAACGCTCTCGCTACAAACAGTCCACCGGACTGTTTGCTTAACGCTCGCCTTCGAGCCCCGTTATCTCTTTTCTTGTTTACATAATAGAATGAGA